>CAZQHZ010000001.1:0-116998 GCA_964593285.1 uncultured Methanosarcinales archaeon
ATTCCATTATTTTTAAAATTACTCTTTCTTGTATAAATGTTTTTCGAATATAAAAGTTAATTAACTGTGTTTTAAAAAAGATAGCCTTAAATATAAGATACAAATATTTTACAAAGTGAATACTAAAGTTGAATTAATTGCAGCAAAAGCTAGAAAATCCATTAGTGATTATTGTTATAATGATTGTAAATCATATTGTTGTAGAAATGGTTATTTAATTTTAAATGAAAAAGAAGCTAAATTAATTATTAATGAAAAATTTGAAGAATTTATTGAAAATAATACATTAATTAAATTAGATGAAAACAAGTTTTCTTTAAATTTTAATAAAAACAACCGTTCATGTCCATGTTTAGTAGAATTTAAATGCACTATACATAAAAAAAGACTTAGACCAAAAACTTGTAAAAATTTTCCAATTTATGTAAATGAAGAAGAAAAAATGGTTTTAATTTCTAATAGATGTTTTGCAGTAAAAGAAGGAAAATTGTATGCTTTTATTTATCAATTTAAAAACTTAGGTTATAAAATTGTAAAAGGTCATGATAATTCAGATATAGATTTTTCCAAAATAATTGATTCTTGTTAGATAATTAATATCTTATAAAAAAAATAGTTTATTTGAAAAAGATTTATAAATTTGTAACTTTTTTAAATTGTATGGATAAACAATTAATGGATTTTTTATTAAATTCTTCTTCATATGAAGAAAAACCAAGAAAGGTAGAATTTAAACAAACACATATTTCTAATGTTTTTTTAACTGATAATTATGTTTATAAAATAAAAAAGCCAGTTAACTTTGGTTTTTTAGATTTTACAACTCTAAAAAAAAGAAGATTTTATTGTTTTGAGGAACTAAGGCTTAATAAGCGTCTTTCTGGTGATATTTATTTAGGTGTTGTTCGAATTATAAAAAAAGATAATTTTACTAAAATTGATGAATCAAAGTTAATGGTTGATTTAGATGAAGATGATCAAAATTTTAATGAAAATGAAGAAATTATTGAATATGCTGTTAAAATGATTAGATTACCTGAAGATAGTTTAATGTCTAATTATATAAAAAAAGATAAATTAACAAAAAAACATATTAAAAAAATTTCATCAATTTTAGCTAATTTTTATAAAAATGCCAAAACTAATGATACTATTAATTCTTATGGTAGTATTGAAAATATTAAATTTATAACAAATCAAAATTTTGAGCAAACAGAAAAATATATAAGTAGTTTATTTGAAATGGAAAAATTTAATTTTATAAAATCTGCTACAAATAAATTCATTAATTCAAAAAAAGATTTATTTAATAGTAGAATTTTAAATGGAAAAATAAAAGAGTGTCATGGTGATTTGCATTCTGGGAATATTTTTATTAATGAAAAAATTAATATTTTTGATTGTATTGAATTTAATGAAGAATTCAAAAATAGCGATATTTGCTGTGATATTGCATTTTTGTCTATGGATTTAGATTTTAATTATAAAAAAGATTTATCAAAATATTTAATAAGTGAGTTTGTAGATTCAACTTCTGATTATTTATTATATGCATTACTTGATTTTTATAAGTGTTATAGAGCATTTGTTCGTGCAAAAGTTAATGCATTCATGAGTGATAATCCTAATTTAACAAATGATGAAAAAAATATTTATATAGAAAATGCAAAAAAATATTTTCATTTAGCGTATAGATATGCATGTATTTTTAATGATTTAAAACCAACCGTTTTAATAAATTGTGGATTTTCTGGCACAGGTAAATCTAGATGGATTAAATTTGCATCAGATATGATTAATTCATCTATTTTAAGAACCGATTCAATTAGAAAAAAATTATTAAATATTCAACCAGATACAGTTAAAGATGAAAAATATTATCAAAAATATTATTCTGAAGAAAAAAGACAATTAATTTATGATTATATTTATAAAAAGGCAAAAGATATTTTAAATCATGGTGGAAAAGTTTCAATTGATGCAACCTTTATTAAAAAAGAAAATAGATTATCTTACAAAAAATTAGCAGAAGAATTTAATGCAAAATTTATAATTATTCATACTGTTGCTTCTAGTAAAATTATAAAACAGAGAATAAATGAACGAAAAGAAGATGAAAATAATTTATCTGATGCAGATTTTGAAAATGCATATCAATTTCAACTAAATAATTTTGATGATATAACAAAAGACGAAGGTCTTATTATTAAAATAAATACGGAGGAAAACGAATTTCAAAATTTAAAAATACTAAGAAATAAATTAGGTGAATATTTAGAATTAGAATTTAAAGATATTGGATATTAATTATTAAATTATTTTTTTGTAGTATTTTTTTCAATTATTATTACATATTCTCCTTTTGTTTCTTGCTTTTTTCGATTTTTATAATTCTCTGTTATTTTTGTTACTTTATCAATATTAAATTCTTCAAATTTTTTAGTTATCTCTCTTGCAATACATATTTTTCTATCTGGTATTATTTCATTTAATATTTTTAGTGTTTTAATAATTCTATACATTGATTCATAAATAATTAATGTTCTTTTATTTAATTCATCATTTTTGATAATTTTTTCAATTTTATTTTTTGATTTTGGTAAAAATCCAATAAAAGTAAATTGATCAGAGCTAAATCCAGAGGTTACAAGAGCACTAATTACTGCAGTTGCACCAGGAATTGGACTAATTTGTATGTTGTTGTTTAAACACTCATTAATTAGTTGGTAGCCAGGATCACAAATACAAGGTGTTCCTTTTTCGCTAACTAAAGCACAAGTTTTTTCTTTTTTAATTAAGTCAATTATCAATGGTATTTTTTTTTTAGAATTGTAATCATTAAAACTAAGTAAAGGTTTTTTTGGTATTTGATAATATTTTAATAATTTTGTAGTGGTTCTTGTATCTTCACTTACAATAAAATCAACTTCTCTTAAAATTCTAATAGCTCTAAAGGTTATATCTTCTAAATTTCCAATGGGAGTTGATACAATATATAGCATTTTAATTTAATATTATCAAAAGTTTTATATATTTTGTTAAAAAAAATAATTTTAATGGTCAAAAACGATTTTTTTTTAAGTTTTAAAGAATCTTTTTTAATTTTTTTAAAGGGATTATTTATGGGTTTTTGTGATATAATACCTGGTATTTCTGGCGGAACTATCGCATTAATTACTGGAATTTATGAAAGATTTATGGCTGCATTAAAAAATCTTAATATTTTATGGATAATTCCATTTTTATTTTATTTTAAAAATAAAAAAAATAAAGCAATTTTTAAAAAAGAATTTTTTAGAATGGATCCTTTTTTTTTAATTACACTAGCATTTGGTATTTTTTTTGCAATTTTAATTGGTTCAAAAATAATACCTTATTTTTTAGATAATTATACGGCATATATATATTGTTTTTTTTTTGGATTAATTTTTACATCTTCTATTTATTTAATATTTAAAAATAAATTTAATTTTAAATCTTTATTTTTTTTAATGTTTGGAATTTTAATTGGATTTTTAATTACTGGAATTAATGAATTACAAACAAATAATAATTTATACATTTTATTTATTGCAGGTTTCTTTGCAGTTTTTGCAATGCTTCTTCCAGGTGTTTCTGGTTCTTTTTTATTATTAATTTTTGGGCAATATAATTATATGTTAAATGCATTAAATAATTTTCTTGATTATTTGATTGATATATTTATATTTATTTTAGGAATGGCGATGGGTTTAATTTTTGGGTCAAAATTTATTGCTCTTTTACTTAAAAATTTTTATAATTATACATTATTTTTTTTGATAGGTTTAATGGTTGGTTCATTAAGATTACCATTTATTAAAATTTCTACAAATTTTATTGGTATTTTCCAAATACCACTTTTCATTATTTTTGGGATAATTGGTTCAATTTTTATTTTTATGCTATTTTATTTTGAAAAAAAATATAAGAATAATTAAAAACCTAATATTTAAATATTAATTAAAAATTTAAATTTTTATGATTAAAGCATTTCTTTTTGATATGGATGGAACACTTGTTGATTCATTACCTTTACACATTGAAGCATGGATTGAAACATTAGATAAATATAATATTTTAGTTGATAAATCATTAATAAATGAAGTAAATGGAATGTCAACTCCAATGATTGCTGATTATATAGTTAAAAAATATAATTTAACAATAAATCCAGCAAATATTGCATTAATGAAACGTGCAATTTCTATGAATAAATTAAAAAAAGGTGTCAAATTATTTGATAATACACTTAAAACACTAGTTTTTTTAAAGAAATTAGGTTTTTTTGTTTGCCTTGCAACTTCTTCAAAATTAAAACATGTAGAATTATCACTTGGTTCAAATCTGGATTTTGAATTTGACAAAATTGTAACACAAGATGATGTAAAATTAGCAAAACCAAATCCAGATATCTTTTTAAAATGTAGTGAATTATTAAATATTGAACCTGAAAGTTGTGTTGTTGTTGAAGATTCAATTAATGGAATTATTGCTGCAAAAAAAGCAAAAATGAAAACAATTGCAATAACTAATTCAACAGATTCAAATTATTTAAAAGATGCAGATATTATAATTTCAAATTTAAAAGAAATAAATTCAAATTTGATAAACAAATTAAATGATAATTAAAAAATAGTAAGTATTTTAAATTATTATAAATTTTTAGTATAAAATAAAAAATGAGGGAAAAAAATGGAATTTAATGATTATAAAGTTAAAGATTTAAATTTAGCAGAATTTGGACGAAAAGAAATTGAAATTGCAGAAAAAGAAATGCCAGGTTTAATTGCATTAAGAGAAAAATATGGTGAAGAAAAACCATTAAAGGGTGCAAAAATTACTGGAAGTTTACATATGACTATTCAAACTGCTGTTTTAATTGAAACATTGGTTTTACTTGGTGCAGATGTTAGGTGGGCTTCATGTAATATCTTTTCAACACAAGACCATGCTGCAGCAGCAATTGCAAAAGCAAAAATTCCTGTGTTTGCATGGAAAGGTGAAACTTTAAAAGAATATTGGTGGTGTACTAAAAAAGCACTTACTTTTCCAGATGGCATGGGTCCTGATTTAATTGTAGATGATGGAGGAGATGCAACGCTTATGATTCATAAAGGTGCTGAAATTGAAAAAAATCCAGAATTGCTAGAAAATGACTATGGTGATGAAGGAGAAGACTTTGTTGAATTGATAAATATTTTAAAATCAACATATCAAGAAAATAAAAATTTATGGACTAATATTTCAAAAGAAATTAAAGGTGTATCAGAAGAGACAACAACTGGTGTTCATAGATTATATCAATTATTTGAAGAAAATAAATTATTATTTCCAGCAATTAATGTAAATGATTCTGTTACAAAATCAAAATTTGATAATTTATATGGGTGCAGGGAAAGTTTACTTGATGGAATTAAAAGAGCAACAGATGTTATGATTTCAGGAAAAGTTGCTGTTGTTTGTGGTTATGGAGATGTTGGAAAAGGATGTGCTCAAAGCTTACGTGGACAGGGTGCACGAGTTATTATCACAGAAATTGATCCAATTTGTGCACTTCAAGCTTTAATGGAAGGCTTTGAAGTAAAAACAATTGAAGATACATTAGGTGAAGGAAATATTTATGTAACAGCGACAGGAAATTACCATGTAATTACTAAAGAACATATTGAAAAAATGAAAGATCAAGCAATTGTTTGTAACATTGGTCATTTTGATAATGAAATAGAAGTTTCACCACTAAATAAAAGAGAAGATGTTAAAAAAATAAATATTAAAGAAGGTGTTGATAAATACATTTTTCCAAAAGGCAATGAAATTTTTATTTTAGCTGAAGGTCGATTAGTAAATCTTGGTTGTGCAACAGGTCACCCTAGTTTTGTTATGTCAAATTCTTTTACAAATCAAGTTTTAGCACAATTAGATTTATGGCAAAACAATCATAAAATAAGTGTTATGATGCTTTCAAAAGAATTAGATGAAGAAGTTGCACGATTACATTTAGATAAACTTGGCTGTAAATTAACAACTTTAACAGAAAAACAAGCAGAGTATATTGGTGTTAAAAAAGAAGGCCCATATAAACCAAATCATTATAGGTATTAATTTTTTAATTTATTTTTTAAAATGTTAATTGATAAAAATATTGAATGTATAATTAAAAATTTTAATAAAATTATTAATAATGATAAATTTAATTATGCTTTTAATCAAAAAATAAGTTTTAAGATTAATAAAAATAAAACATCTAATGATTTTGGTTTTCAAAAATTATGTTTTCCAATTCCTTTTTTAAAAAAAATAAATAATTTTAAAAAAAATAATTCTTCTAATAAAAATATCAATAATCAAAAAAATATTATTAAAAAAATAAAATTAAAAGATAAAAAAAATTCTATTAATTTACTAGTAGATGATATTATCAAAGATAATTCTTTAGAAAAAAAATTTCTAAATGAGGATTTAATTTTAAAAAAAAATATTTATAATTTAGATTTATCTAATCTAAATAATAATTTTTATTTAAATCATACAAGTATTTATAATAATTTTATCTCAAATTATTTAAATTATGGTGGTAAAGCAAATAATGGTTCTTTTCAAAATGATAATAATTCTAATTCAAATGAAATTGTTGTTTATCAAAGTGAAGTTATGGGTTATGATAAAAGAAAAAAATTTGAAGAAAAATTAATTGTTAATAGTGTTTTTAAAAAAACAGATAATTTAATTAATTATTCTAGTGAAAAACAAAATTATGATGTTTGGAAAATGGTTAGTGGTTTTAATATGTATATGAGTTTTATTAATTATAATAGGGTTTTTTCTAATTAACTTTTTAAAATTTAAATTATATTTATTTTAATTTTTCCAAAAATATTAAATATCATTAGTCTATATTATTTTTATATGGATGTTAGAAAACCATATTTTGCAGGAAAATTTTATCCTGTAGATAAAAAAACACTTGTAAATCAATTAAAAGATTGTTTTTTACATGAACTTGGAGCTCAAAAATTACCTGAAAATGAAAATTTTCAAACAGTAAAAGGATTAATCGTGCCTCATGCAGGTTATGTATTTTCAGGGATGAATGCTTCTTGTGGTTATTTTAAATTGAAAGAATCAGGCGTTTATGATTTATTTGTAATTATTGGATTTAGCCACTCATGTGCTGAAAAAGATTTTATTAGTTTATCTAAAAAAAATTGGCAAACACCAATTGGTTTAGTTAAAACAAATCAAAAAATAGCTGATGAATTATCAAATCATGAATTTTTTAAAATAGATGAAGATGCATTTATAGATGAACATTCAATTGAAGTTCAATTACCTTTCCTGCAATATTTATATGGTGATAAATTAAATATATTACCAATTTCAATCTCATATAAAGCAAGTTTAGATGAAATAAAAAAAATTGCAACTTCCATAAATAAAGTTATAAATAAATCAAAATTAAATGTTTGTTTTATTGCAAGTTCAGATTTTACTCATTATGGTTATCATTTTAATTATATTCCTTTCAATAAAGATATAGAAAAAAATCTTTTAAAATTAGATATGGATGCAATTGAATTCATTAAAACACTAGATACAAAAGGTTTTTTAAATTATATTGATGAAACAGACATAACTATTTGTGGTAAAAATAGTATCTCTTTATTACTTGAAATTTTAAAATATGAGTCAATTAATAGAATAGAACTATTAAATTATTATACTTCTGCAAAATTAACAAATGATCATGAAAATAGTGTTAGTTATGCTTCAATTTTATTTGAATCAATAAAACTTTAAAAAATATAATATAAACATAGTAATTGAGAAATGAAAATAATAAATAAAACAAAAAACTATATAATTTCTAATAATTGTATAAAATATAATAGTATTTTATTGAAAGCAATAGGTTTAATGTTTTCAAAAAAAAAAGATTTACTATTTTTTTTTAAAAAAGAACAAATAATTCCATTACACATGTTTTTTGTTTTTTTTACAATTGATGTATTATTTGTTGATAAAAATTATAAAATTGTAGAAATTAAAAAAAATTTTAAACCTTTTAGTTATTATAAACCTAAAAATCCTGCAAAATATATAATAGAAATTTCAAAAAAAAAATTAAAAAATACCAAAATTAATGATTTATTAGAATTTAAAAAATAATATTTAAAAGGCTTTAGACATTAAGTAACTTACAGTTTGCCCCTCCATTTCTACATTAGATATTATTTTATATCCTTTTTTATCAAAAAAATTAATTGCACTAATACTAGAATTTAATTTTATATGGCTATAATTTTGTGTTTTTATTATCTTTTCTGCATGTTCTAGTAAAATACTGCCATACCCTTTATTTTGAAAATTTAAATCTATAAATAATGTTGTAATATTATTTAAATCAACAGCAATTGTTCCAATTATTTTTTCTTCTTTTTTTAGAACAAAAAATTTTCTATGTTTTGCCATTTCGATTAAATTATTAGGTGTATATACATTAAATAATTCATTTATTGCAAATTTAGGGGTATCTTTTGAATTTATATGAATTAAATTTTCTTTGATTAATTTTGATGCATCTTCTGAATGCAACTCATTAAATTGTTCTATTAAAATCATAATAGATATTTGTTTTAATGAGTTATTTATAAATATTTTTATTTCAACTTGGTTAAATTATAAGTACTATTGCATATCCAAGAAAACATCCAGCACTAATAAATGGCATTGCAGGATAGAATTTATTTTTTTTGCCATATGTTAAAAGCAAAAATAAGGCAATTGTTGTTGTAAATGCAATAATTATTGGATTTAGAAAAGATCCTGTTGTTTTCATTACAGTTCCTGCAAATATTAAAGGAAATGCAATATCTCCGCCTCCTAAAATTGCAGTTTTTGTATTATTATTATTATTATTATTATTATTATCATCATAATTATTAATTATTTTTTTTGATTTGATTTGATTATTGACTATATTATTTTTTGATTTTATTTCTTTAATTTTTGATAAATTTAAATTGCCTGTCTTTTTATCATATGGCATTAAAAGTCCTGCAAATAATTTGTTTTGTGTTTGAAATTTTGCCATTACGACCATGTGTTTCGTTTTCCAAACAGCAATCATGTCATATAATGAAATAATTATCAATAAAATAATTGCCGCTTCAACAGCAATAGCTGGAACAATTAAAGCAGCAAGTCCACCATAAACAAACAATTCAGTAAAATTATGAATAATTATGTTTTTTTTATATATTTTATAATATGCTAATGCAATTACTAATAAAATTGTTGCAATTCCAGAAAGAGTTAAAGGAAATCCAAGTATTGTTAAATTAAATAAAATTAAAGATCCATCTATATTAAAAAATGTTAATAAATTATTAATAAATTGAGCAAAAGCAAAAAATAAACAAACAGTAATGCTAAGTAAAAACCAAAATTTCCAAATATTGTGTTTTTTAAATCTTATAATTACTAAAACAATTACTGTTCCAAGAAGTATTGCAACAGAAATAAAAATCCACATATATTTTTCTTCTTCAGGTTCAAGTTCTGGTGGTTTAACTCCAGTAAAGTTATATGCTTTTTGTTTAACTATTGTTTTTCCTTCACTTGAAGATTTTTCAATATCTATATATTGTGAAATTATTATTAAACCTATTAATTGTGATAAAAAAAAAATTAATGCTAAAAATATAGTTATTTTTAAATTATGTTTCATCTATTTCATTCCAATTATTTATTTAATTTAAAGTTTTTGTTTTTTTAAAAAATATATTAATTTTTTATTTTGTAAAATTTAATTATTTCAATATATGCTTCTCTTAATATTATTTTATAAATTAAATAAATTGGGATTGAAAAAATCATACCAAAAACACCAAATAACTTTGCTCCAGCTAAAATTAATATAACTCCAATAAATGGATTAACATTTACCTTACCTGTTATCATAAACGGAATTAAATAAAAATTATCAACTAATTGTGCAATAATTATTGTTATTAGAACATAAATTACAAATGTTGGATCATCTAAATATCCAACAATTATTGCAGGAATTGATCCAATTATAGGTCCAAAATATGGTATTATATTAAAAAAACCAGCAATAATTCCAAGTATTAACCATCCTTTCAATCCAAATACATAAAATCCAAAACAACAAATTACTGCAATAAAAATGCTCTCAATAACTTTTGCAGTTAAAAAATTATAAAGTTTGTTTGCAACTTCTTTTGAAACTCTAACAACTCCTTTATGGAATTTATCTGGAATTAAAGATTCTATATTTTTGTATATCTCATCTTTTCTCTTAAAAAAAAAATAAAACATTATTGGTATAATTAAAAGCGAATTAAAAATAAATATTGATAATTGAGAAATAATTGTTGTGGTGTATGAAAAAAGTATTTTTTCAACTTCTCTAATATTTTCAAATTCAAATAAGTTTTCTTTTAAAATATCTGGAATAAATTCAGCAAAATGATTATTATAGGCATTAGTTAAAACATTACTTTCAATATTTTGAAAAACGTGTATAAATTCATTTATTGACATTCCAAATAAAAATATTAATATAAATATCCAAAAACCAATGAAAAAATAACCTACAATTTTTTTAAAAAAATTATTAAAATTATATTTTTTAAGTCTTTTATTAAAATCTGTTTTTAATTCCTGTGTTAAAATTATTAAAACAATCCCAAGTAAAATAGTTAAAAAAATAGTTTTAAAATAAAATATAATATAAAAAAAAATACTTAATAGAACAAATATAAATATTAAAATCTTCCAAACTTTTATATTGGTTGTAAGTCCCATTTTTAGTTACATGTAGTTTTCTTTTTATCTAAAATTATTATTCTATAAATTGAAATGATAATAATTATTGTTATAAATTGAATAAAATTTTCATAAATAAAAGCTTTTAAAAAATCAAATTTATCAAATAAAAAAACATTAACCACACCAAAGTAATTAAATAATAAATATTTAATAAAATTTGCAGGAATTATTAATAATGCCACTATAATTGATGGAAATTTACATTTAATTAAACCTGCTATAACACCAACAAAAACATTTGGAATTATAACTAATAATCTATCAATTTCATTTGTTATAAAAAAATAATTTACAAATCCACCAATTATTGCAACAAAAAAAGCAATCCTTGAATTTAATATAATTCCTGCAAGTAGTGGAATAATGATTCCAGATGTTAATAATATTTCATGCATAAAAGGATTTGAACTAATTGATTTTGCATTGGATAAAAGAATATATATAGTAGTAAATAGAAAAATAAAAGTAATTTCTTTTTTTAGATTAATTTTTTTCATTTTTAATAAATTTAGTTAAAAAGTATCATTTTATAAGTATAATAAGTAGATATAATATTTAAATACTATCATTTTTTTATTATATAGTAAAACAAATTTTTTTAAAAATTTACAATTGAAAATATTTATATATAACTAGCAAAACTTTTTTTAAAATGGATGCATTAAAAGAAAATGAATATAGAGAAATACAAAAAGAATTAGATGAATGCAAAAATCCTTTATTCTTTTTTCATGATGATCCAGATGGACTTTGTTCTTTTTTATTATTATATCGTTATAAAAAGGAAGGAAATGGAATAATAGTTAAAAGTAATCCAATAATTGATGAAAAATTTATAAAAAAAGTAAATGAATATAGACCTGATAAAATTTTTGTTTTAGATATTGCAGATATTAGTGAAGAATTTATTGATAAAATAAATATTCCAATTATTTGGATAGATCATCACGGACCTTATAAAAGAGAAAAAGTAAAATATTTTAATCCAAGGGTTCATGATACAAAAAATAATCCTCCAGTTTCATATATATGTTATTTTGTTGTAGACCAAGATGAATGGATATCTTTATGTGGTATGGTTGGAGATTGGTTTTTACCAAAAAAAGAGATTATCGATAAATATTTTAGTAATTGTGCTGAATTATTACCACAAGATGTAACAAAACCAGATGAAGCTCTATTTAATAGCAAAATAGGTTTTATAAGTAAAATATTTTCTTTTGTTTTAAAAGGTAATTATAAAGATGCAATGAAATATGTTAAAATAATCTCAAGACTAAAAAATTATAATGAAATTTTAAATCAAGAAACTCCGCAAGGAAAATATATCTATAAAAAATATGAAAAAATAAACAAAGACTATATTGAATTATTAAATATTGCTAAAAAAAATATACAAGAAAAGATTATACTTTTTACATATAGTCAAGATAAAATGTCGTTTACTGGAGATATTGCAAACGAATTATTATATTTATATCCTGATAAAATAATAATCATTGCACGACAAAAAAATAATGAAATGAAATGCAGTATGCGCTCATCAAAAATTAATTTACCAAAGCTAATAGAAAAATGTATGGTGGGGTTAGATGGTTATGGTGGCGGACATGAAAATGCTGCAGGGGTTGTAATCAAAAAAAGTGATTTTAATTCATTTATTGAAAAAATAAATAATGAAATTTAATTAATATTATTTAAAACAAACAGAAAATATTTAAATTAACTATGATTTATAAGAAATAATTTTTAAAAAAGGTGTTTACTATTATGGAAAACAAAAAAAAAACAGAAAAAAAATCTAATATTGGAAAAATTTTACTATTTGTAATGCTTGGATTTGGTTTATTTATAATTATATTTTTTATATTGATTATATTCTTAGCAGTATTTGGTTTATTTTCAGGAGGTTCTAGCTCATCTTTTAAAACAGGTAATATTGCATTAATTGATGTTAATGGAATGATTGTTGGAGATAGTAGCGGTGCATTATTTAGTACTGAAGCTTCTTCAAAAAAATTGGTTGATTTAATCGAACAAGCAGATAAAAATAAAAATATTAATGCTATTATTTTTATGGTTAATTCTCCTGGCGGAAGTGCTGTTGCAACAGATGAAATTGCAAATGCTATTAAAAAAACAGATAAAACAACTGTTGCGGTTATTCGTGAAGTTGGAGCAAGTGGTGCTTACTGGATTGCATCTTCTTGTGATTATATTTTTGCAAATAAAATGTCGATTGTTGGAAGTATTGGTGTTACTTCATCACATCTTGGATTTGAAGGGTTTATAGATAGGTATAATATTAGTTATAGGAGAATTGTAACTGGTGAATATAAAGATATTGGAACGCCTTTTAGAGAAATGAATGAAGAAGAAATAAACCTAATTAAAGAACAATTATTGGTATTGCATGATGTTTTTGTTGATGAAATAGCACAAAATAGAAATATGGAAAAAAATGATGCAGAAAAACTAGCTAATGGGTTATTTTGGAGCGGTGTTGATGCAAAAAAATTAAATTTAATCGATGATTTTGGTGGCAAAAAAGAAGCTATAGAATATATTGAAAAAAAATTAAATATTGAGTCAAAAACTGTAGAAATGCAAAAACCACCAACATTTATGGATCTTTTAATAGGCGTTGTAAATGATAATTTTTATTCTTTTGGTTATGGTTTTGCAGCTGCATTATTAAAAGAAAAAAATAAAAATAATGTTGCATATTTATAATTTAATTTTTAAATAAAATAGAATGAAAGAAAATTTATCAAATAAAAAATTTCTAATTTTAATTGAAAAAAAAGTTAGAAATACAATTAGAAAATATAAATTATTTTCAAAAAAAGAAAAAATTGTTGTTGCAGTTTCTGGTGGTAAGGATTCAACTACTTGTTTGTATATTTTAAAACAACTTGGTTTTAATATTGAAGCAATTACTATTGATGTTTCTATTGGTAAATATACAAAAACTAATTTAGAAAATATAAAAATATTTTGTGAAAATTTAAATGTTCCATTGCATATATATTCTTTAAAAAATGAATTTAAAATTTCATTAAAAACTATAAAATCAATTTTAAAAAAACAAGACATAAATTATTCTTATTGTATGATTTGTGGAATTTTAAAAAGGTATTTATTAAACAAGTATACAAGAGAATTAAATTTTGACTGTGTAGTTACAGGACATAATCTAGATGATGAATCTCAAGCATTTATTATGAATGTTTTTAGAAATGATTTTAAATTAGCCCTAAGACAAGGACCAATTCCAGGAATTGTTGATTGTAATAAATTTATAAAAAAAGTAAAACCACTTTTTTTTATAACTGAAGAAGACATAAGAAAATATAGTAAAATAAAAAATTTTTCAATTAATTATGATAAATGTCCATATTCAAAAGATTCTTTTAGAAATGATTTTAAAGAAATGCTAAATAAATTTGAACTAAAATATCCTTCAATTAAATATAATATTGTTCATTTTCAGCAATCAATAAAAGAAAAAATAATAAATAATAAATCTAAAAGTGATTCTACCGCAAATATTTCTTTATGTAAACTTTGCAGTGAACCTTCTTCAAAACAGATATGTAAAGCTTGCTCAATTATAACAAAAATAGTAAAATGAATATAAAGTTTTATGTTTAATTTTAATAACTTTTTTAAATAATTACTAATAACACAAATTATGAATAAAATTAAAGAAGAAATTTCTGCAAAAGATGCTTATGATTTAATCAATTCAGAGGATATAATTTTAATTGATGTTCGAACAAAAAACGAACATAATTTAGAAAAGATAAAAAATTCAATTAATATAGATCTTTTTTCTAAAGATTTTCAAAAAGATATTTTAAAATTAAATAAAAATCACAAATATATTGTCTATTGTAGAAGTGGTCAGAGAAGTAGATCTGCAATGGAGATTATGAATAAATTAAATTTTAATGAAGTTTATAATTTAGATGGTGGAATTATTTTATGGAAAAATAACAATTTACCAGTTGAGTAATATGTATATATTAATAAATTAATTTGTTTATTTAAAGATTTAAAAATGAAAAGTATACAAATAATATTTATTTTTTCAATATTTTTTTTATTTGGTGTATTTTTAATTATTTTTAATCCAAAAACTACTGGATTTAGTATTTTAAATTTTAATGATGAAAAAACAGCAGATGATAATTTTTATTTAAATTATAATTTTAATAAAAATATAAATGTTAAAGATGCTTTTAATCTGTTAAATAATAATGATTTTTTATTTATTGATGTTAGAACAAAAGATGAATATGTAAATGAAAAAATTAATAATTCTATAAATATAGATTTTAATTCTAAACATTTTATTGAAGAAATTTCAAAATTAAACAAAGATAAAAAATATATTGTTTATTGCAAAAGTAGTAAAAGATCTAAATCTACAATGAATATTATGAATGAACTTGGTTTTAATAATGTTTATAATTTAGAAGGTGGACTAATTTTGTGGAAAAAGAATAATTTACCACTTATTTAAATTTAATTTATAAATTTGTTGGATGATTAATAAAAATTGTATTTATTTTAAATTTTTTTTCAATAATTTTTGCAAGTGCTCTAACTCCAAGCGTTTCTGTTGCATTATGTCCAGAAAATATAACATTTATGTTTGAATCTTTTGCTTCATGATAAATTTCAGATTCTTCTCCAGTTAAAAATAAATCAACATTATAATTAATTGCTTCAATTAATTGATTAATACTTCCACCACCAGAGCATACGGCAATTGTTTTTATTTTTTCTTTTCCAAAATTTAAAATTTTACATTTTTTATCTAATTTTTTATCTAATATTTTTGATATTTCAGTTATTGTTTTTGAATTTTTTAATTTACCAATCCATGAAATACTTTGATTTTTATAATTTGCAAATTCATCAATTATTTTAGCATCTAATAATTTTAATAATTGTGCATTATTTCCAACAACTTTATGTTTGTCTAATGGTAGATGTGATGCATATAATGATAAATTATTTTTAAATAAAATTTCTAATCGTTTTTTTTTTGTGTTAATTATTTTTTGATCATTTCCTTGCCAGAATAAACCATGGTGAACAATAAGCATATCTGCATTTTCTTTTATTGCTTTATTAAATATTTCAATTCCAGAATCTACAGCAAATGCTATTTTTTTAATTGTTTTTTTGCCTTCAAATTGTAAACCATTATAAGAACTATCAATAAATTTATCATTTTCTAGATAAGTGTTTAAAAAATTAACAATATCATTTAACTTTATTTCATTCATTTAGAAATGTTATTATTTGTCATTTATAATTATTTTGGTTTTAAATAACTTAATAAATAAGTTTTAAATACAAAAACTTATGAAAATAATCTTAGTTACAATTGGTAAATTTAAAAACGATTATGTAAAAGATGGATTTAATGAATATTTAAAGCGAATAAAAAAGTTTTGTAATTTTAATTTAATTGAATTAAAAGAAGAAAAAATTGAAAATGTTAATAAATCAAAAACAATTCATTCAGAAAAAATATTAGATTTAGTTAATGGAAAATTTTTTGTATTACTTGATTTGACAGGAAAAGAATACAATTCAAAAGACTTTAGTGATTTTATTTATAAGAATAAAGAAGAAGAAATTTATTTTGTGATCGGAAATTTTCATGGTTTTTCAGATGAGTTAATTAATAAAGCAAAATATAAAATATCTTTTTCAAAATTAACTTTCCCACATCAATTAATTAAATTATTTTTTATTGAGCAACTATATCGTGCATTTACAATAAAAAAAAATATTCCTTATCATAAATAAAAATCCAAAATATTTATAAATAGTTTAAAAAACCAATAAAATTAAGCGTCGGTAGTCTAACGGCTAGGATAGAGGCCTTCCACACGCTAGAATTAAAGATTCGCTGGTTATTTGCCAGGCGCGAAGAGAGCCTTTGATCCGGGTTCGAATCCCGGCCGACGCATTTTTTCTTTGTTTTATAATTTTTTAAAAATTATATCCTTTAGATTTCAAAATCAATAAATATAAAAACAATTTAAAAATTCTTTAATTAAATGGCTTATGAATTAATAATTACTGAAAAACCTCAAGCATCATTAAAAATTGCATCTTTTTTAGCTAATGGAAAGCCAATTAAGAAAAATATTAATGGTGTTCCATATTATGAAATTACTCATTCTAATAAAGATATCGTCGTTGCATCAGCAGTTGGTCATTTATATACTGTTGCTGAAATTAAAAAAGGGTGGAATTATCCTTCATTTGATGTAAAATGGGTTGCATCAAGTAAAGTAAATAAAGCTTCTGCTTTTACTTCAAAGTATGTTACAGCACTTAAAAAATTAGCAAAAGATGCAAATGAAATTACTGTTGCAACAGATTTTGATATTGAAGGTGAAGTTATTGGTTATAATGTTGTAAAACATATTTGTAAAAAAGATAATGCAAATAGAATGAAATTTTCAACTTTAACAAAAGATGAAATAATTAATGCTTATAAAAATAAAATGAATCAATTAGTATGGGGTCAGGTAAATGCAGGTTTAACTCGTCATGAACTTGATTGGTATTATGGTATTAATTTATCTAGGGCATTAACTTCGGCTGTTAAAAAAGCCGGTTCTTTTAAAATTTTATCTTCTGGAAGGGTTCAAGGTCCTGCATTAAAAATGCTTTGTGATAAAGAAAAGGAAATTTCAGATTTTAAGCCTGTCCCTTATTTTGAAATAGAACTTATTGGAAATTTAAAAGAAAATGAAATTATTGCATTTCATGAATTAGATAAAATTTTTGATGAAAAAAAAGCATTTGAAATTATTGAAAAAACAAAAAATAATGATGGATTTGTAAGTGATGTTAATAAATCTTCATTTAAACAGCAACCACCATTTCCTTTTGATTTAACAACCCTTCAAACAGAAGCTTATAGAACATTAAAAATTCCACCAAAAAATACTTTAGAAATCGCTCAAGAATTATATATTGCAGGAGTTATTTCATATCCTAGAACTTCATCTCAGCAATTACCAAAAGAAATTGGCTTTTCTAAAATTTTATCTTTACTTTCAAACAATCCAAATTATAAAGAATTAGCTAAAAAATTATTATCTAAAAAAACATTAAATCCAAATAATGGTAAAAAAACAGATCCAGCACATCCTGCAATTTATCCAACAGGTAATGTTGATGATTTAGATGGAAGGAAAGCAAAATTATATGATTTAATTGTAAGACGATTTTTAGCTACATTTGCAGAACCTGCAATCAGAGAAACTGTAAAAATAAGTATAGATGTAAATTCTGAAAAATTTATTTCAAAAGGAACAAGAACAACATTTAAAGGGTGGCATGAATTTTATGCACATTTTGTAAAAATGGAAGAGCAAACAATGCCAAGCTGCAGTGTTAAAGATTTTATTAAAGTAAAAAAGATAAAAAAGCACGATAAAGAAACGCAGCCTCCAAAAAGATATACTCCAGCATCAATTATTAAAGAACTTGAAAAAAGAAACCTTGGAACAAAATCAACTAGGGCAACAATTATTGATAATTTATTTTCAAGAGGCTATGTTAATGATAAATCAATTACTGTAACAGATTTGGGTTTTAAAACTTGCAATACTTTAGAAAAATATTCTCCAACAATTTTAGATGAACAATTAACTCGTGAATTTGAAGAAGAAATGGAAAATATACGTAATAAGGAAACAAAAAAAGAAAAAGTTTTAGAAAAAGCAAAAAAAATTTTAACAGAAACTTTGACTGATTTTAAGAAAAAAGAAAAAGAAATAGGTAATGATTTAAAACAAGCAAATATTGAATCAATAAATGCACAGGCAACTATTGGTGATTGTCCTAATTGTGAAGATGGCAAAATTATGATTAAAAAAAGTAAATTTGGAAGGTTTTTGGCATGTAATAAATATCCTGATTGTAAAACAACATTTAACATTCCAAATAAAGGAAATTTAAAATCAACAGATAAAGTTTGTGAAAAATGCAACTATAGTTTAATTTCTATACAGCAACCAAGAAAAGCCCCTCAACAATTTTGCATTAATCCAAATTGTTCCTCTAAAACAAATGGTGAAAATGGAGAAGATATTAAATCTAATTATCCTGAAGAAAATATGACATGTCCTGTTTGTAATAAAGGAAAAATGGTTTTAAGAAAAGGATTTTATGGTGAGTTTTTAGGTTGCAATAATTATCCAAAATGTAAAACCATGATGAAAATTGTTAATGGAAAAGTTGATACAAACCCAATTACAAAAAAATAATTTTATCCTCTAATTATTATTTCATCAAAATTAGGCCTTATTAATTCTTCAATTTCTTCTAATTCTTTTTTAGTGTATATTTTTTCATTCATAAAAGATAAATCTAAAACGCTTCCTTTATTACAAAATTGTTGCATCACATACCTTTTTGCACCTTTTAATTCTTTGCTAATAGTTATTAAATCTTCTTTTGTTAATAATTTTGGAATAACTGTTGTTCTAAATTCATAATCAATATTAGAATTTTTAATTAAAGAAATTGATTTTTTTATTTTTTCAATATCAACTGTTGTAATAGTTATTTTTTCATATGAATTCATTGGTCCTTTGATATCCATTGCTATATAATCAATTAATTTTTCATCAAGCATATCCCATAAAAGTTTTGGATTACTACCATTTGTATCAAGTTTTATTTTTAGATTTAATTTTTTTATTTCACGAAAAAAATCAATTAATTCAGGGTATAGTGTTGGTTCACCACCTGTTATAACAACAGCATCAATCCACTTTTTTTTTGAAATTAAATAGTCAATTATCTCTTTTTCATCAATTGTTTTAATTTCTTTATATTTTAATACTAAATTAAAATTATGGCAATATCCACATCTAAAATTACAACCTCCAATGAAAATAACACAAGATGTGTATGGTGGGTAATCTATTAGTGAAGTCTTTTGTATGCCTTTAATTGGAAGCATTTTAAAATTCATCTAAATTTTTATTTTTAACAAAATTTTGAAATTCTTCAATGTCTGTAACTGAAGCTATTTTTTCACCATTTTTTAAAAATACAATTGTTGGAACTCCACTTACTTCATACTGCTTTGCTTTTTCTAGACCTTCTTTAGTTGTTGCATCTACTTCTTCTCCTTTAGCTAAAAGTTTTGGATTTTCTTTTAGCCATTCATGAATCTCTCCACAATTTGGACACATAGGTGTCATAAAAAATAAAAATTTATCAAACATTTTTATCACATCTCCATTTATTTATTTTATGAATTTGATTAGAACTTTTTATATAAAAAATTATTGAAAAAAATAAAAAAAATTATTTTTTACTAACATTAGCCAGTAGTTCTTTTTTAAAACAACTTTTTTCAATATTGTTTTCATCAAAAACAAGTCTTTCACTAAATTCTTCTTTTTTCCCTTTATTCCAATTTTGAACAGGTCTATAGTAACCAACAATTCTTGAAAAAACTTCTGTTGGTTTATTACATGTTGGACAATCATGCTTTTCTCCTTTAATATAACCATGTTCATCGCAAATACTAAATGTTGGTGTTATTGAAAAATATGGAAGTCTTGTGTTATATGCAATCTTTTGAATCAATTTTTTACAAGATTCACCAGAACTTACTTTTTCACCCAAAAATGTATGAAAAATTGTACCGCCAGTATATAAATGTTGTATTTCATCTTGGTGTTCAATTGCTTCAATTAAGTTATCAGAATGGCCAACTGGAAGCTGAGTTGAATTTGTCAAATATGGTTCATCCTCTCCTGATGTTTTAATTTTTGGATACATCTTTTTATCAAGTAAAGCAAATCTATAACTTGTTGATTCTGCAGGTGTTGCTTCTAAATTATATAAATTACTTGTTTCATTTTGAAATTCTAAACACATATCTCTCATGAATTGTAGTGTTTCAATTGCTAAATTTTTTCCTTCACTAGTTGAAATATCTTTATCAATCAAATTCATTGCAGCTTCATTCATTCCACAAAGTCCAATGGTTGAAAAATGATTATTAAAAGTTCCAAGATATCTTTTAGTATATGGCATTAATCCTTTTTCAAGATTTAGATCTATCATTTTTCTTTTTATTTCAAGAGAATCTTTTGCAAGTAACATATATTGTTTTATTTTATCAAAAAACTCTTCTTTTGATTTTGCTTCAAATGCCAACCTATTAAGATTAATTGTTACAACACCAATTGATCCAGTACTATCTCCAGGTCCCCACATGCTTCCTGGTCTTTTCATTAAATCAAATTGGTTTAAATTAAGTCTACAGCACATTGCTCTGATAGATTTTGGATCTAAATTTGATCCAATATAATTTTGAAAATATGGTGTTCCATACTTTGCTGTAACTTCAAACAATATTTTTGCATTTTCACTATCCCAATCAAAATTTTTTGTTAAATTATATGTTGGAATTGGAAATGAAAAAATTCTTCCAGTAGCATCTCCTTCAAGCATAACTTCTAAAAATGCTTTATTTATTATGTCCATTTCTTTTTGTAAATCGCCATATTTATAATCTACACGCTTTCCACCAATAATTGCTTTTTCATTTTTCATATCTTCAGGGACAACCCAATCAAATGTTAAATTTGAGAATGGATATTGTGAACCCCATCTTGATGGTATATTTAATGAAAATACTAATTGCTGCATACATTGTTTAACTTCTTTATAAGTCATTTTATCTTCTCTAACAAATGGTGCAAGCAATGTATCAACACTTGAAAATGCTTGTGCTCCTGCAAATTCCATTTGTAAGCAACCTATGTAATTAACCATTTGATGAACTATTGTTCCCATATGTTTTGCACCTTTGCAATCAACTTTTCCAGGAACTCCACCAAATCCTTTCAATAATAAATTTTTCAAAGACCATCCAGCACAATACCCGATAACACCATTAGTTAAGTCATGTATATGCATATATCCTTCTTTATGTGCTGTAGATATTGCTGGTGTGTATATATAATTGAGTATATAATTTGAAATTATTTTTCCAGATGTATATAATAATAAACCAGAAAATGAAAATTGTTCATTACTATTTTCATTAACTTTCCATGTTGCTTTATCTAAATATTCTTTAACTGTTGATTCAATTTCAATCATTGTATTTTTTGTTGCTCTAAGTTTTATTTGTTGTTGCCTATATAAAATATAACTTTTAACAGTTGTATAGTGTCCTTCTTCTGTTAAAACTTTTTCAACTAAATCTTGAACATTTTCAACTGTTGGAATATTTTTATCATCATATTTTTCATTTACCAATTGAACTACTTTTTGCCCAAGTTCTGCTGACAATTCTTTATCTTTTCCACCAACAGATTTTGCAGCTTTCCAAATAGCTTCAACTATCTTTTCTCCATCAAAATCAACAATTGAATTATCTCTTTTTTTAACCTTATTTACTTTTAATTTTGTTTTAGGTAAAGGTTTGTCTTTTAAATTTTCAATCTCTTTTTGAAATGCTTCAATACTAGAAAACCCTTTAAATACTGATGCAAATCTTAAATAGGAAATATGATCTAATTTTTTTAATTCATTAATAATCATCTTACCTAATTTTTTAGTTTCTATTTCATTTTCATCTAAAGTTCTAGATTTTGCTTCAATTTTTTCAACTAATTCATCAATAATTTTTTCATCAACAGATCTTTTTTCGCAGGCTTTTAAAATTCCAGATTTTAATTTTTCTCGATTAAACGGTTCTCTTTCACCATTTTTTTTAATAACATTAAGGTTAATAATCTCAATTCTTTCATATGTTGTAAATCGTTTACCGCATTTTAAACATTCTCTTCTTCTTCTAGTGCTATCTTCATCAGAAGTGTTTCTTTTATCTATAACTTTTATTTCATTTGTATTACAATATGGGCATTTCATTTTATATATCACCTTTTTCCGTTTTTCATCACCAATCCATAATTACAACATATGGTGTTTTTGTTTTTTTTAAACCACAAGATATAGTGTTTTTATGATTTAGCTGGTTTATATATTTTTCGTAATTTTAATATCTATTTATTAAAATATTTTCTAAAAAATCGAAAATATAAACTAAATATTTTTTATTTTTTTAAATTGTGATATCAAAAATTTTATAAATAAGATAATATATAATTAACATATGAATTATATGGATAAATATAAAACAATTGGAAATAATTCAAATAATTATTTTGATAATCAACCACCAGAACAAAAAATAGAATCAAAAATTGGAATTAAAGATATCGGACAAACAGTAACTGAAGGAAGTAGATTTGGAACACTAATTAAAACTTCTATGGATGCAATTAAAAAAGGAACTAGTCAAATTGAACTTCAATTGGGCATGGGCGGTGGTGCTGAAAATGTTGGTGCTGAAAGTTATGGTAATGAAGCACGGCAAGCTTTAAGAGAAGTTGCAAGAGCTAATCAAATTAATTTTAGTTCAGTTCACGCACCAACACAAATTGGAAATTTATCAGGGTTTGATCAAAGACAAAATAATTTTAGTGATGAAATACGGGCAAGTAGTATTGATGAAATAAAAAAAGCGATTAAATTTGCAGCTGATGTTGGTGGAAAAGCTGTTGTTGTACACACAGGTGAATTTCAGCGAGATATGAGTGAAGCACAGTGGAATCGAGAAATTGGTGATGGTGAAGATAAAGTCCACGAATTTTTAAGTTATCCATCAGAAAAAGAGCAGCAAGTTCATTATTTAGTTGATAAAAGAACAGGTAAATTAATAACAGATGTTAAAAAAAATCAAGTTGTATATGAACCAGTTTATAAAACACTTGAAGGTAATGATCATATTTTTGTTGATAGAGATGGCAATCCAATTGCTCATGATGAATACGATAAACGTGTTCCACTATTAAATGAAGATAAAACAGGTGTTAAAGTTGAAAGACGAGATTTTGAGTATTATAGAAAATTAGCAGATGAATATAATAAAAATTTTTTAAAGAATGGAAAACCTAAAAAAACAGCTGCACAAATGTTTATTGAATCAAAATTACACAATCAAATAATGCAAAATCAAGGTTGGGCAAACTATCGAAATGAAGATGTTACGCAAACTAATGCATTATTAGAGCAAATTGATAAAGACATAGAATTTGTTGAAAAAAATAATATAGATAATTTAAGTGAAGAACAAAAAATTAGTTATTTAAGCAGTCAAAAATATATAGATTTAAATGATGAAGATATGAAAAAAATAAAAAATAATACGCCAATTAGAGAAATTTTAAAAGATAGATATGATAAATTTTTAAAAAAACGAGATTATTCAATGGATATGAATTCATCATATGAAACATCTGCAAAAGAGACACAAGAAACAATAAAAAATATCATGTCTGTTGAAAATTATGCAAAAGAAAAATCATTGAATTCATATGCAGAACTTGGACTTTATGCAATGGAGGAAAGCAGTAGAAAAGATGTAAAAGATTCTGTTTTTGTTGCACCAGAAAATATTTTTCCAGAAATGGGTTATGGAAGTCATCCTGAAGAATTAATAGAATTAGTAGAAGATGCAAGAAATAGAATGATAAAATTTTTAACAAATAAAAAAATTGAAGATCCAAATGGTAGTGTTGATGAAAATGGTAATATAAAGATGATTAATAATCCATATTATCAAGGTATTAATGAAAAAGAAGCTGAAAAAAAAGCAAAAGAACACATAAAAGCAACTTTAGACACACAGCATGCTGGTATGTGGTGGAAGCATTTCCAGCCACTTCATGGTGAAACAACTGAGCAGAGGAAAAAAAGGTTTGATGAATGGTATTTGAAAATGATTGATAAAATGCATGAAAAAGATATAATTGGTAATATTCATTTAGTAGATGCAATAGGCGGGGGACATCATCATTTACCTGCAGGACAAGGAAATTTACCTGTTGTAAAAGCTATGGAAAAATTGAAAGAAAAAGGTTTTAAAGGTTCAATAAATTCAGAAGCACATGGAGAAGAAGCTTTATTTGGTCCTGGAAGAATGCTTACAAAAACATGGGAGGCTTTTAATTCACCAATTTCTTTTTCAGATTATGGTATAAGTGCCCCAACACCTGCATTTGGTGATGTTTCAGGATTTTATGGTAATCATATTCAATCACCTTATTTTGCTTTTGGCTCATACGTTCCATCAAATGATTGGAGGCTTTGGAGCGAGGTACCCTTTGAATAAAAATGATTGAAAATTATAATAAAATAAAAACAATTTATGATGAATTTCATAAATTTTTAGAAAAAAATAATCGCTTGCCACTAAAAGATACAGGTATTGGCTACTGGGGCGTTACTCCAATTGATGATGCTTTTTCATTTTTTCAAAAAATTAAGTTAAATAATTATAAAAATTTTTTAGATATCGGTTCTGGTGATGGAAGGATGGTTTTACTTGCATCTTTATTTAATGTTATAAGTCATGGAATTGAATATGATGATGAATTAGTTTTTAATGCTCTTGATTTTAGACGAAAATTAGGGGATGAATTTTTAAATAAAACAAAAATCTTAAAAAAAGATTTTTTAGAACATGACATGAGTTCTTATGATTTAATTTATATAAGCCCTGATAAACCTTTTTATCGAAGTAATTTAAATAATAAATTATTAAATGAGTTAAAGGGTAAGTTAATTGTTCATGGCTGGGAATTTTTCCCATCTAATTTAAAAGAAGTTGAAAGTCATGTAATTAATGGTGAGAAATTTACAATTTATGAAAAATAATTTAATTGTAATTTTTTATAATTTATTTCTCAAAAGAATATTGATTACCATACTCAATTTCTTTAATTTTGTGTGTTATCAAAAAATCTTTTTCTATTTCTTTTAATTCTTCTTTTACTTTAGCTTTTGATAATTCAGATTTTAATGATAATTGATTATCTTTTTTAAATTTCCAAATTAATGAATTAGCATCAATTATTGTTTCTGTATTTATTTTATTTGGTTTAATTTCTGTTTTTTTTGGAAAATTTATTTTATGAATATTTTCATTATATAATGCATTATATAATTTATAAGTTAATATAGGTAAAACAGGTGCCCATAATTTTAACATAGTTTTTAACACTTTATTTAATGTATAAATTGCTGCATTTTGATTTTCTTTTTTAAATAAATTATCTTCATTATAAGCTCTTGATTTTACTAATTCAAGGTAGTGTGATGCAAATATTTCAACAATAAAATGTCTTATTGCTTTTGCTGGATTATTAAAATCATATTTTTTATAGCATTTTTTTGATAATTTTATTAATTTATCAGTTTCATTTAAAATCCATTTATCAATTTCAAACAATTCATAATCTTTTTCTGTATCATTAGTGTATTGAAATGTTGAAATAAATCGTGCAACATTCCAAATTTTTGTTAAAGTTTTAGAATGCCCTTTCATTCTCTCAAGACTACATCGTAAATCAATTTCATGAATATTTCCTTCAAGTACTGCCCATAATCTAAAAGCTTCAGCACCATGTTCTTTAATTATAACTTGTGGGTCTATCCCATTACCTAAAGATTTTGAAAATTTATTTCCTTTTTCATCAACAACATGATGATGTATCCATACATCTTTGAAAATTGGTTTTTGTATTAAATGATATGCTCTAAGTAAACTATAATAAAGCCAAGTTCTAACAATTTCTTTACCTTGAGGTCTAAGTGAACATTGTTTTACTTTGCTGAAAAATTCTTTATTTTCTGAATATTTTAAATTAAAAAAAGGTGAAATTGATGAATCAAACCATGTATCAAAGACTCTTTCTTCTCCAATCCATTCATTTGAATTACATTTTGGACATTTTGTTATAGGACATTCATCTCTCCAAGGCTGCCAGTATTTTCCTTTATTTGGAGCGCACACTGTATGATTACAATTTTTACAATGCCATAAAGGTATTTCTGTTGAATAAAATCTTCTTCTAGAAACTGGCCAATCAATATTAATTTCATTAATCCAATCAAGTAAAATATGTTTTGATTTAGGGTCATAAAAATTCATTTCATCTGCAATTTTTCTAATATCATCTTTAAATTCAATTTGTTTTACATACAATTCTTCCATTTCAATGAATTCTATTGGTGCTTTACTTCTCTCACATATTGGAGTTCTGTGCATACACTCTTTTATTGATTCAACTAAATTAAGTTTTTCTAATTCTTCAATCATTGTATTTCTTGCATTTTTTACATATTGACCTTCTAGAAAACCTGCATTTTCATTCATTTTACCATTTATGTCAATAGAAATAATTGGTTTTATATTTTGTTCTCTAAAAAACCTAATGTCTGTATTATCTCCTGCAGAACACATCATAACTAAACCTGTTCCTTTATCAATCTTAGCATCAGTATGTGGTTTAATTGGAACTACTTTATTGTAAATTGGAAGTATTGCATGTTTTCCTTTTAAATGTTTATATCTTTCATCTTCTGGGTTATATATAACCATACCACAGCTTGCAATTAACTCAGGTCTTGTAGTTCCAATAATTATTTCTTCATTTGTTTCTTTTACTTTCCATTTAACATTTACAAATTGTGATTTTAATTCTGCATATTCAATTTCAGAATCTGCAATGGTTGTTTTTAGCCCTGGTGAATAATTATTTATTCTTTTATCAAAATAAACTAAATTTTTATTCCAAATATCAATAAATGTATCTTGAGTTAGTGTTCTATATTTAATAGAATCAGTCATATATGCTTCTCCTAATTCTCCTGTTTCAAATTCCCATGAGTTAAAAGAACATCCTAAATCTTGAAAGCTTTTAATTGATTCAAGACTTGTTTCTTTTAAAATTTCTTTACAATATTCAATAGCTTTTTCTCTTTTAATTTCATGTAATTTTACTTTAAATTTTTTTTCAGCAGCAACTTCAATTGGAAGACCATTTCTATCAAGACCTAGTGGAAAAATAACTTGTTTTCCAAGCATTCTATTAAATCTTGCAAACATATCTTGCATTACATAAGTAGCTGCATGACCTATATGGATTGGTGCATTAATATATGGTGGCGGGGTATCTATAATATAAAATTCTTTATCTGAATTAATATCAACTTTATTTTCTTTGTCATCACGCCATTTTTGTGTAATTTCTTGTTCAAACGATTTATTCCATTTTTTTTCATTAATTTTTGGTTCTGCCATTAAAAAATGATAATTAATTCTTTCTTATAAGCTTTTTGATTTTTTTATTGCAGAAATTTCGGAATTTTGTGTGTTAAATAATTTTAGTAAATTTTTAAGTTGAAAAATTTTATTCTAAAATCTATGTCTTTTTTCACCTATTAAAAACAAACCAATTATGGTATAAATAATAAATAATCCTAAATGAATATAATATGTATTAATAATTAATAAATTAAAAGGTTCTATTATTAAATACATTGTAGATGCATAAATAACTATAAATAATAATTTTTTGTTTGTAATTTTAAATTTTGTTAGCAAAGATAATATTTTAATTAAAATAAAAATTAATAATATTAATAAAATTACTTTAATTAAAATAAAAAAAGTAATAAATATGCTAATAATTGGTATAAAAACAATAGTTAAAAAAATAATTAAACTATTAATTTCATCTTTAAAATTTAATATATCTTTTAATTCATTTGTTTTAATTTCTTTATGTTTATTATTAAAAATACAAAGAGCTGGAATTATAAGGCACTCTTTTTTTTTAAATGCAATTTTTTCATTACTAATAAACATAAATTCACCTGAATAATTTCCTTGTTGTGTAATTTTAACATTATCATTTAATAAATAAATATCTTCAGTTAAATTCATGTTAATATCTATGCTTAGATTATTAAAATAATTTAATCTATCATCTAAAGAATTAATAAATAAAAAGGATTTTACAATTAATAAAATATTTATCAATAAAAAAATTAAAAGAATTAATGAAAAAAAATATTTTGCTATATCTTTTATTCTTTTATCAGTAAATTTATGATAGTTATCTGGATATAATGAAAGAAAAAATATTTTTATGAATATTAAAACAGATTTTAAAAAAGGAACTTTTTCATCTTTTAATTTAATTTCTTCTTTTTTTCTCATCTTTTAATATAAATTAATGATTGTTATTTTTATATTTTGTTATAGTTTAGTTTATCTTTTGTTAATATCAAAAAAATTATATCTTTTTCTTCTTCAATTATTTTTAATTTTCCTTCATTAAATATCTCTTTATAAAATTATTTCTTATATTATTTATCTCTTCTATTCTAATTAAATCTATTTTTTCAAGAATTTTTATATTAAATTTTTCAGCAATATCAATTCCTATTTTTACATCTTCTTTAGTAGATTTAAAATCAATATAATATTGTTTATCTAATCTTTCTTTTTTTGATTCTTTAATTTCTTTATTCTCAAAATCAAATAATTCTTTTAATAATATTATTGAACCAGTATGATTTTGACTTTTAATACCACATTTAAATAATAAAGCTAAAAGAGAATAATACATCGAATAATAAGTTAAAGCAGTAGCATCATCAAAATTACCAATTTTATAAAGTGTTTTTGATGATGTTAAAGATTTTGATGATTTATCTAAATATGATTCACAAATTTCAAGGCTTGGTTCAACTAATTTTATTTTATTTTCTATTATTAATTTTTTAATGAATTGATTCATAAAATTTTTCAACTCCTTTAATTATTACATGATTTTTTATAATTTCTTTAATTAATAAATTATTTTTATCAAATTCACCTGTTTTTATACTTAATTTTGTGTCTAATAAACTTAATTTTTTTTTATATTTGCTTTCATTAATATATAAATCGATGTCGCTATCATTTGTATTAGTATTTTTTGTATATGAACCAAAAATTATTGCAATTTCTAAATTTAATTTTTTGATTTCATTAATAATTTTTCTTAATCTTGGATTATTTTTTATTAAATTTATTAATTTATAATGTTCCATCATCATTAATTTTTCTTTAGCTTCAATTGAATCTTTTATAAAATATACTTTATTTTTACCTTCTTTTTTGAAATCAACTATATTTTGGTTTTCTAATTCTTTTATTTTTCGAGATATGGTCATATGATTAATATTTAATATGTTAGATAATGATCTAATATGGTTATTTCTTTTAAATAATTCTTGTAATATATTGTAACTTATTTGTTCCATATGTAACAAATATTGTCCAATAATATATAAAGTTTTCTATTTTTTTAAAAATATAAACAAAACAATTTAATAAATTAAACTAATGAAATGTAGAATAATTTTCGATTATTTTAAAAATATTTATTTATCAATTCAAAAAAAGCATATTTTTTCAATTTTTTTGAAAAGTATTTTTATTATAATGATATGTATTTAAAATATTAATTTAAGGTTTATTTTATTTTTTGTCAATATTAAAACAATTATGTCTTTTTCTTCTTCAATTATTTTAAAATTTCTTTCATTAAAAATTTCTTTAATTAACCCCAATATCAATTCTTTTTTTGGTGATTTTTTTAAGAAAGTTAATACAAAGTTTTCTTTTCCAACTCTTTTAATTTCAACTAAACCTTTTTTTATATTAGAAAAATTTTGTATAGCAGTAATTGAAACAACTATATCAAAAAAATTATCTTTAAACGGAATTTTTTCAGCTTGTCCTAATTTATATGTAGGTCCAGGATGCGCTCTTTCTAATAATTTTTTTGCAGGATCAATTCCAAATCTAATACAATTCCATGGAATTGTAGTAATTCCAGTGCCACATCCAACATCTAATAATTTATCATTTTTTGATATTTTTAGGTATTGTTTAATTAAAGCAATCTTTTTTTCTTGCTCTTCTCTATGAAGTTCTTCATAACCTTCTGAAATTTCATCATAATAATTCATAGCAATAAAAAAGAATAAGAAATATAAAAATATTTAGAAAATTAAAAAATTAATAAGAAATTAAAACTTCAGCATCTTTTCCAAATATTTTTTTAATATCATCAAATGTCTCTTGTTTAAGTGTTATTTTTTGTGGTGTTTTTATTTCTTTTATTTTTTCTAAAAATTCTTCAATTTTTATTTCTTTAGGATTTTCAAGTTTTCCTGTTTTTGTTAATTTTGCTTTTAAAATTCCTTCTTTTTGGTTTTCAACATCTTTTATAACATATGCATTTTTTTCAATTAAAACAATTTCACCAAATTTTTCACCATGTTTTATTTTAATTTTTGATCTTTCATAATTAATTGAATCTGTTCTTTGCATATGTTCAACTAAAAATTTCATGTATTCAATACCTTGTTTTTTTGCTTTTTGTACTTCTGTTTTTGTAATTTTATCTTTATCAAAAGCTTTTTTTGCATTTATTACGTCTTTTAGCATTCGCAGGTATTTTCTTGGAATTTTTCCTTTGCATATAAGTTCATTATTAAATTCATCAAGTATTTTTTGTTCAGAAATTTTTGTAGTATTACAATGTTTTTTAATAGCATCGGTAGTTATAGTAATTACATCATCATATATATCTTTTATTCCTTCCTTTTCTGTTTTTCCTTGGATTTGCTCAAATAATTTTTCAATCCTCTTTAAATATTTTTGAGCATCACTAACCATTTGATCAATTTTTTTACCTGAAATACTTTCAAGGGTTCCATGTTCTAATTCTTTTCGAACATTTATAACATCACTTAAAATTTTTACATATTTTTCTTCAAATATTTTTTCTTTTTTTACAAATATCTCTTTCATTAATTTTGCTGTTTCTCTTGGTGCTGGTGGTGGAAGACCATATAACATTAATGCCGCTTGACTTGGCGATAAAATTGCATAAAAAATATCTTCCATTCCAATTTCTTTAATTTTATGATCTATTCTTTTTAAAATTTGGTCACCAGATGTCATAAACATATCTATTGCTTCTTTTGAAGGTTTTATTTTACCCATGTTTAATAATTGTTTCCAAGGCATGAAAATTCCTCTATCATATAAAGGAATTCCATCTCTAAGTAGTGTGAAAATAACTGGATTTGCTTCTTTTAAATTATCCCAAAAGTCTGTTAAAATATAAACTTGAATATTTAATTTATTTAAAATACCTGTAATTGATCCAGCTTCCATTCCCATTCCAATAATTATTGCACGAAGTTTATCTTTTAATTCACCTCGTGTCATCTTTTTAACGTCTGTATCATCGATAATGATCATAACATCAACATCAGAAGTTTCTGTAGCTTCTCCTCTAACTAAACTTCCAGTTAAAACATAACTAATGATATATTTTTCAAATTTTTTTAAGACCATTGATTTGTGGATTTCTGAAATTTTTATTCCACCAAGTAATCCTTTATCATAAATTGGTGCAGAAATTGCAATCATTTGTAATATCTCGTATTTAGAATCATAACAACTTTGCCATAATTCTGAATGAATTAATACTTGTGGTTGAATATTTTTATCAGTTTTATGTGATATTTTTTTAACAACTTTTTCAATATTTTCTTTTAATTCTTCTTTTGATAATTTTTGACTATCTGAATCATCAAACAATAAAAGAACATTAATTTGATCTTTATTTACTTCTTGATTGTCTTCTGGTTTTGGTGGTGGAAGTAGCGCGACACCTGTCAAATAATCTTCAAATTTTTTTAATAAATCATCTTTAAATTTTTCAAGTGTTTTTTTTATTTTTTCAAGTTTTTTTTTTGCATCATCTGATAAATTTTCTAAATTAACATTTTGTTCATTTTCATTATCCATTTTTTCACCACATAAATTTTTAAATATATAAATATCTTATTAAACAATCATTTATATAATTTTTGTCTTTTTGATTAAAAATTTTTGTTACTACTTCAAAAAAATATATGTTTTTTGATAATATTTAAATATTTATTAAATTATAATATATAAAAAATGGAAAATTCAAATTATAATCATTTAAGTAATGCACCTGATTTTATTAAAAATTATTCTAACAAGCAAGAAAAAATCGAAAAAATATTATCATCTAGGAATTTAATTCACAAAGAAGCAATTTATTCAGGTATATCTCATTTAAGAGATAAAGATGGATACATAAATTTACAAAATAAAAATAAAGATGATGTTTTAAGTAAATATGTAGATTCAATGATAAAAACTTATACGAAGCATGCAAAAGAAGAATTAGGTGTTGATGATTCAAATTTTGCATTAAAATTTTATACTGGAAAGGATAGTGGTGATATAAAAGAAATATTAAAAAAATCTCATTTTAATTTTGATCACATTATTCAACTTTATTCTCAAGAAATCCATGGGCACACAGAGAAAACAAAAAATGATCTTCAAAAAGCTTCAAGACATGGAATAAAAGAAGAGCATTTAGATGAAATTGTCAATTTTTTAGATAGTAAAACAGATCTTAAAAAATTTATTAATTATAAAGTTTTAGATTATGAAAATACATTAAAGTTGTTGGATATTTATATAGCTAAGGAAAAATTAAATCCTGAAATAATTGGTCAGTTTTATAATCATATACCTTATTTTATGGATCCAAATTGCACTAAACAAAATGGAAATGCTTCAACAGATTATTTAAAAAATGAATTAAAAGAACAAACAAACAAAAATGACGAGTTAAATGAACAAAAAATTATTAATGGAATTTTAAACAAACAAATTACTCCTGAAGATTTAGTTGCATATGCAGATGAAAATCTAGATGCTCAAAAAAAAATAGATAATGCTTTAAAATTTATGCATGAAAATAAAACAATGCCCTCTGATTTTAACAATAAATTACGAAAAATTTTGGAACAAAAACATGAAAAAGAAAATCCTACAAATGAAAATTTAAATGAAGAGTTATTTAATAAAGTAAAAGAACTTGTAGATAAAAATAATTTAAGTCAAGACCAAGTAATTGAAGTGTTAAAAACGAATAATGTTGCAAGTGATGTTGGTACTAATATTTTACAAAGACTTAATGCAGAAGGTTATTTTAATAAAAACGATCAAAATTTAGATGAAATTGTGAATTAGAAAATGAATAATTTTTTATATTAATTATGCATTTAAAAAATTAAATAATGAATAAAAAACAACTTAGAAAATCAGAAATTAAAGAATTAAATGATTTGATTAATTCTAATTATTCTTCTTTTTTTAATTTTAATAAAAAAGATAATGTAGAAGTTGTAAAAACTGATGATTTTAAATTAGTTTTATTAGATAATGAAGTTGTTTTTTTATATTATAATGATTTAATAATTCCTTCATTAAAATTTATTTTAAAAAATAATAATTTGCCAATTAAAAGAATTGCTGTTGATATGGGTGCTGTAAAATTTGTTACATCTGGTGCTGATATTATGAGACCAGGAATTGTTGATATTGATGATGGTATTAATGAAAAAGATATTGTAATAGTAGTTGATGAAAATAATAAAAAGCCTTTGGCTGTTTGTTTGGCTTTATTTAATTCTGATAAATTAAAAGAAATGACTACTGGGAAAGTTTTAAAAAATATTCATTATGTTGGAGATAAAATCTGGAATTATGAATAAAATTTATATTTTGCCATATGCTAAATAAAAGTATGATAAATCACTTTTTTTAACTAATTTAATTTTAACATCTCTAAAAAATTGACTTAAAATAATTTTTAACTCATTCTTTGAAAAATAATAGTGAGGCACCATATATTCAAAATCTTTTGATAGATAATAAAATAAATGTGGTTGTGATTTATCTTGCTTTAACCATGATTTAAATTTTTTACCACCAGAATATACCCAAAAATAATGTAATTTTTTATTTTTATCAAAATAAATATCTTCATAGCGAAGAAATGTTGCAAAAAACATTCCATCTTTTTTTAAAATTCTTTTAATTTCACTTAAGGTAAGCATAATTTGTTCAAGTCTTCCATGAAATATTGCTTGAAAACAAATAATAAAATCAAAATATTTATTATTATAAGGAAATTTATTGTACATATTAGCTTTTTTAATAGAAGCTTTAAGACTATTTTTTTTTAAATTTTCTTTTGTAGCTTTTATTGCTTCATTTGTAAAATCAAATGATGAAGCATTAAAACCTAATTTAATTAATGGAATTGTTGAGCCAAGACCATTACCACATCCAACATCTAAAAAATTTTTAAAATTATTTTTTTAAATATCATATAAACAATAATTAACAAAATCTGAAACCATGATGTTTTTCTTGGTTGGATATTTTTTCCATACATTAGAAAAATTTATTTTAGCCATTATTAAAATAATAATTAATTATTATAAATATTTTTGAAAATAAAAAAATTTAAGATAGCATACACATGCAAGGTTTATATCCTTTGTTGTATGCTTGTTCTTTTGTTTTAAAATATATTTTATTTTTTGGCATGATATTTTTTGCAAAAGCACAAGTTTCTTTATGAACCTTTTTCCCAGTTTTTGATGAAATAATTTTATTTTTTGTAGTTACTTTTTTATTAGTTTTAACAGTTGGTTTGTTTAAATTGTTTATTTTTTCATTTAATGTTTTTATTTGACTTTTTAAACTTAAAATATCAAATTTAACTTTTTTAAAAGATTTTTTAACAGCATTTTTTGTTGTATACATTTTAGCACCTCATAAGTATGTTTTGTTACTTGGTAGTACTAACTATTATTTAAATGTTACTTTTTTATATAGTTATAACTATAATTAAAAAATTTATAGAAAAAATTTAAAATTAGATAATATCTACTTTTTTAGAAATTGATTGTCCTGGCATTCCTCTTTCAAAAAGAACTCTTACAGCACCTTTATTTCCATGTGCAAAAGTTATTTTTCCTTTGATTTCTTTGCCACCCTCGGTTGTGTATAAAACTTCTTTTCCAACTATTTGTGAAGTTTTCTCTTTACTATCAATATTTTCAACCATTACAATCATTTGATTATCTTTTTGTCTTTTTACTGAAGATCTAAAATTCATTATTGTTCCTTTCATGTTGCTTAGAAAAAATAAGCTATTTAAATATTTATCGTTTTTATTTTTATAAATTACACAAAAGCAAAACATATTTATATTTAATTGTTTCTTAAAATAAATATGCTTTTTAATAATAATGAGAAATATATAAAAAAACATTTAATAGATTATATAATATTTCAATTAAATCAAGGTTATGAATTTAATGATATTAAGACTATATTAATTAATTATGGATATTCTAGTTCTTTAATTAATGAAATAAAAAATGAAATTGATTTTAAAAATTTGAATATAAAAAAAAACAAAAATACATCAAAAACAAAATTATCAAAAGAAATAAAACTTTATTTAGAAGAGCTAATTACTGATTTTATTTTAAAAGAATTAGAACAAGGATATAGTATTTCTGCTATAAAAAAAGCATTGATTAATTATGGGCATGATAAATATCTAATAGATGATATTGTTTTAAAAATGAATAATTCAAAACAAAATAAAAAAAATTTAATCACTGCAAAAGATTTATTGGATACTAGTAATTTAAAATCTAATTTTAAAAAAACTTTTAAAAAAGAAAAAAAATTCAAATTTAAATTACCTTTGTTATTAAATTATTTTTTTTCAATAATTGCTATTTTGTTTATAATTTTTTTTTTAGTTATTAAAACAAATACTGAAATTTTTATTGTTTTTTTGAGTTTTCTGCCATCTATTTTAGCTATAACATTTTCTTATTTCATATTTTTAAAAATAAAAAGTGAATCTAGTTTAAAAATCATACCTGTTTTTTCAGCATTAATTGCTATTTTCATTTTTGTTGGATTATTTTATTTGTTAAAAGATTTTTTTGTTTTATCAAATCCAGCAATTTTAATTATTTTAAATTTTATATTATCTTTAATTTTATCAACAGTTATTTGTTTTTTTAGTTTTATTGAAAATAAAAAAAATTGTAGTATAATAGAAAATAATCAATTTTCACTTGAAGATAAAAAAATATTTGATGATTTTGATAGAGAAGAAAAAAAATTAGAAAATTTATTAAATAATGATAAATTTGAAAAAATTAAAAAAATATAATTCTATTTTTGTTTATTTATTTTATATAACATTACAAATCCTATTATAATCATAATAATACATAAAATTTGTCCCATTGTAAAATAATTTAATATATAACCTATTTGTTCATCGGGTTGTCTAATAAATTCTATTAAAAAGCGTAATGCTCCATAAAAAATTACAAATAGCCAAAAAATAATTCCATCTTTTAATTTTTTCTTGGTAGCTAAATAAAATAATGGAATAAAAATTAATATATTTTTTATTGATTCAAAAATTTGCGAAGGAAATCTACATCCTTCAACATTATTAACATAACTACTTTTTGAATAATCTATACAAAAAATACCTTCATACATTCTACCATATAACTCTCCATTAATAAAATTACCAATTCTTCCAAGTGCTAATGCTAAAGTTAGTGGAATTATAGTAATATCTGCAAGCTTATAAAATTTAATTTTTTTTTTAACAGAAAAAATATATCCAAAAAAAACTGCTCCAATAAAACCACCATGAAAACTCATTCCACCTTGCCATATTTTTAAAATGGATAATGGGTCATTTAAAATTATCGAAGGATTATAAAAAATGAAATAAAATAATCTTGATCCAATAATCATTCCAAGTCCAAGATATAATAAATAATCTAAAATATCATCTTTTGTAAGTTTTATATGTTTAACTTTTACCAAGTAATTCAATAAGAAATATGCAATGATAAAACCAATAATATAAAATAAACCATAATATCTAATTTCAAAACTACCAATATTTAATAATGTTGGATTAATATTGTGTGTAATATTATAAAAACTCATTTTATATTAAAAATGTAACTAGTATTTATATTTTACAGAATTTTTTTATTATTTAATAATGATTAAATTAAAAAATTTTTTAAATGCTTCTTATTTACTAGAAAAATTTGAGGGTTTTTGAAATGGTTTTAAATGGTTTAAAAGAACAAACAAAAAGTTTTCGTGAAAAAATGAAAAATTACAACAATGTAATTATAGCATCTCATAAAAAGCCAGATGCGGATTCATTATTTTCGGTAAATTTTCTTGAAAAAATATCTAAATTTTTTAATGAAAATTTAAATATTTATCCTGTTTTAAATGTTTCTGATGCCCCCTTAGATTGCTCTGAATTGATAAAAAAATATAATATAAGTTATTTTGATTCAGCAAATATTTTTGAAGATGATATAAATTCTATTGATGCAATAATTATTGCAGACACGCAATTTAATGAACGACTTTCTTTGCCAAATTTTAAAAAACAAGATTCAAATGAAATAATTAATTTATATGATTATATTATAAATAATAAAAAAAAAATTGTTGATATTATCTGTCGAGACCACCATCTTAAAAATACAAACATAAAATATACATCTTCAATTATTGATTCAGCGTACAATTCAACAGCATCTCTTCTTTTAAAGGAATTTTTAGATACAAATTTTGTTAAAGAAGATTTAATTCAAGATGAGTTATTGTGCACTTTAGGTTATCAAGCACTTAGAGTTGATACTAGAAAATTTAAAAATATGGCTGAAGATGATGAGAATGCAAGAAAAATATTTGGTTCTGGAAATTTAAATTCAAGATTTATCTATGAAATAAATAATCCTAAATTAGATGATGAAACTGCCGATTTATTTGGAATTATGCATATGAAAAAAGCTAGAATGCATTATGCAGATTTAGTTACTTTTTGTTATTTAGGTGTAATTGAGCCAACACAAACAGATATTTTAGGTCAAGTTGCAGATAGTATGTTTAGATTTAAATCAACAAAAAACATCGCAATGGCATCTGCAGTAATAAAGCAAGATGATGACGACCAATATAAATTAGCAATGAGTATTAGATCAGAAGAGCCTGGGCAAAAAGTAAATGCAACAAAAGTTTCTAATTTATTTAATGGTAATGGTGATGAAAATAAAGCTGGTGCACAATTAGACCTAGGAATTTTTAAATATAGCGTTAAACATCCTGATTTTGAATCACTAATAAACGAAGAAATAGGTCAAACTATTGTTGGTTCAAAATTGTCAAATTTAGATGAAGATAAAAAACCAAATCCAACAATTTATGAAGATTCAAAAAAATTAGAAGAAATTATAGGTGCAGGCATGAATGAGCGTGATATTTCTCTTGATTTTGATGTTTTATCAAAAATTAGATATACAGAACTTAGATCTAATAATAAATATTTAACTTTATCTGTAAATTTACACAAAGAGCCATTTGATAAAGCAGATATTATTTCAGAAAATCAAATTCCATGTATTCTTGAAATAAATAGACAAATAGTTAATAGGTGGGGTACTAAAATTTATAGTGATGTTAATGCAAATTTAATTTTTGCATTAATTAATAAACCAGTTCAACCATATTTGTTTGGTATTTATTGTAGGGATAAAAAAGATGAGAAAAACGAAAAAGAAACAAGATTAATAAATGATTTATTCGGTCCAATTATTACTGAGCAATATGACCATGTTGATAAAATAAATAATAAAGAATATTTATTAACTTTAGTTAAATCACCTATATTAAAATTAAACTATACAGACCAAAGTTCTTTATTAATGAAATCTTTAGATTATGAAATGAAAGTTAGAACTGATAAAGCGATTGGTTCAAAAGAAATATAAAAAAAATATTTATTCTTCTTTAATACTGATTTCAACTTCTTTTCCCTTAATTTTTTCACTAGATAAAATTTTATGATTTACTCCATCAATAAAAATTTCAATTGCACTAGCCCCAACTTTTTGCATAATTATTTCTGAATGTTTTGAAAGCATTTTTTCAAGTTCTTCATCGTTTGTTTTAATTCTTAAATTAATTAAATCTGTTTTTTTTAAATCATGTTTTTTCCTTAAAGTTTGAACTCTTCGCATAATCTCTCTTGCAAAACCTTCTGAATCTAATTCTTTATTTCTAGTTTTATCAATATATATTTTTCCAAATTTAAATTTTATTTCAATTAAATGTTCTGGTAAATTTTTAATTATTTGAATATGTTTTTCTTTTAATGTTATTTCTTCTCCGTTAATTGTCATTTTTTGTCCTTCATTTTTTATTTTTTCAAGTAGTGAATCAAAATTCATAGACATAATTCTTTCAATTATTGTATCTTTTTTACTACCAAATTCTTTTCCAATTTCTGCCACATTTGGTTTAATTGTTGTTTGTCCTAATTCAAATTTATTGGTTGTTTTAATATTTTTAACATTTGTTTGGTTAATTATTATTTCTTTTAGTTTCTCAATTGAAGAAATTATCTTTTTTTCATTTGAAACAATTATGCATTCTTTTAATGGCCATCTTTGTCCAAGTTGTATTTTTTCTCTTCCATATAAAATGGATTGAATTGCATCAAATGCAATTTCAAATTCTTCTTCAAGTTCAAAATTAATAAGTTCTTCATCATATTTTTCAAATTCAAATTCATGAATACTTTTTTTTTCTAACTTTAATTCTTCTTTAAATTCTTGATAAATTGCTTCACTAATATATGGGCAAACCATTGAAAATAATTTTAGTGTTTTAAATAAAACATCAAATATAACATTAAAGACTAGTTCTTTTTCTTTCTTTGTTCCAATAGATAATTTATCTCTATTTAACTGAATGTATTTTCTTGATAGTTCTAAGAATACTTTCTCTAAAATTAAAGGTGCTTCATTTAATTTATACCTATCTAATTTTTCTTCAATTTCCTTAATTGATGAATTTAATTTTGAATAAATAAATTTTTCACTAATTCCAAAATCATTTTTATCAGGAATTTTTAATTCAATTTTTTCATTTTGAGCAAAATTTAAAATTAAATTTTTAATATTCCATAAAACTCCTAAATTTTTGTGCTTTAATTTCATATCATCAAAATTATAATTAATATCATTTCCAGGACTAGTTGATCCAATCATATAATATCTTAATGTGTCTGCTCCATATTTTTCAATAACTTCCTCTGGTAAAATGTAATTTCCAAGTGATTTTGACATTTTCCTACCAAGAGAATCTTGAACAAATCCATGCATATAAACTGCTTTAAATGAAGGTTTTTGCATGCTAACCATTGATGCAACAAATAATAAATTAAACCATCCTCTAATTTGATCTATTCCTTCTAAAATAAAATCTGCAGGAAACATTTTTTCAAATTTTTCTTTTTCTTGAGGAAAATTAAGACAATTCCATGACGCAGAGCCAGAATCAATCCAAACATCTAATACATCAGGTTCTCTAATCATCTCACCACCACATTTACAATTCCATTTAACTTCATCAATCCATGGTTTATGTAAATCTTGTGGGATTTCGTTTGCTTTAACCTTAAGCTCATTAACTGACCCTATTACTTCATATGTTTTACATTCATTACATACCCAAATTGGAAGTGGTGTACCCCAATAAATTTGTCTTGTAATTCCATTATCTCTTAAATTTTCAAGCCAAGAATCATAATTTTTAGAACCTGCATACTTTGGAATCCAATTTATTTCTTTGTTTATTTCCCGCATATTTTCTTTTAAATCTTCAATTTTGAAAAACCATTGTTTTGTTGTTCGATAAATTATTGGTTTTTTACACCTCCAGCAGTGTGCATAATCGTGATTTATCTTTTGTTTAAATAATAACATGTCTTTTTTTTTTGAAAAATAATCAACAAACTTTTCATCATCAAGCTTTGCAGTATATCCTTTAAACACATTCATTTCTTTTGGAAATATACCCGACCTTGTTAAATTATTAAATGGTTTTATTCCTTCCTTGTGTCCTACTTCATAATCTTCAGGCCCACACCCTGGAGCCATATGGACTAATCCAGAACCAGAAGTTGTAGTTACATATTCTTTGCTTAATACAACGCTATGTATCTTTGGAGATTTTATTTTTAATTCATCATAAATTGGTTTTAATTCATCATTTAATGGGTGAATATACTTTAATCCTTTTAATTTTTCTCCTTTAAATTCTTCAAGTATTTCATAATCTAATTCTAAATTTTCTTTTAAAATTTCTTTTACTAAATCTTTTGCAAGAATTAATTCTTCATTACTATTTTTTATTTTAACTTTTACATAAAATTCATCTGGATTTACCATAACTCCTAAATTAAAAGGTATTGTCCAAGGTGTTGTTGTCCATATAACTAAATATTCATTTTCTGTGCCTTCAATTTTGAATTTTAAAAAAATAGAGTTATCATTAATATTTTCATATTCTAGTTCATGTTTTGCTAATGATGTTTCACAATTAGAACACCAAGTCATTGTTTTCTCTCCTTTATATAATCTATTATTTTCATGGGCTTTTTTAATAAGCCACCATTCACCTTCAATAAACTCTTTAGAAATAGGCTGGTATGCATTATCAAAATCCATCCAAACACCCATTTTTTTAAAATCTTCATTCATTAATTTCATATTTTTTAAGGCTGTTTTTTTACATTCTTGTATAAATTTAGAAATTCCAATTTTTTTAATTTCATCCCTAGATTCAATGTTTAATTCTTTCATAGTCGCTTGCTCAATTGGCATTCCATGCATATCATATCCAGCTCTATCCCATACACAAAATCCTTTCATTCTTTTATATCTTAAAATTAAATCTTTTAAACATTTATTCCAAGTAGTTCCAATATGAACTCTTCCAGAAGTATAAGGTGGTCCATCTAAAAAGTAAAACTTTTTTTTATCTTTGTTTTTATTTCTAACCTTATCAATAATTTTATTTTCATTCCAAAATTTGGTAGTATTTTCTTCAATTTCTTTAAAATCATAATTTTTTGCCATAATTTTCACCCAAGTACATTAATTAAAGTAAATTTAAATTTTTTTACCTTATATTTTAAAAACAAGAATTATTAAATAATAAATAATATTTAAATATATCGTAGATAATTATGGAAATATTTTAACTATATACAAAAAATCACTTTATTTAGTTTTCTATTGGTAATGTTATTTTTTTAATCATTTTTTCTGATCTAATAATCAAATAATCATCTGTTGGAAAATTAATTCTTATCTGTTTTATTAAATCAGTATTGTTTAATTCTTCAATAGTAATCATTACTTGATAATTTTTAAGTAATTTTATTAGTTGGGTTTTCTTAATATTTTTAAAAACTAATATTATCTAAAACACCATGTGCATCATTAGATTTAATATATGGTTTTATTAAATTAAATAATTTTTTATTTTTTGAAGAAATGGTTGTAAGTAACATTTCTGTTTCATTATTGCTAATTCTTGCAAGACTATCTGCTTTTATTAATCCATATGGGTAGCCTAAGAAAACAGCATCGTTTGAGTAATATGCAAAATAGCTAACTACTTTTTTTATATCTAACAATTTTGTTTGTTCTTTATAAATTTCTAATGTAAAAATATAATCTGATAATTTATGAAGTTTTAAAAAATAAATAATTGATTTTTGCATTTCATTTTTTAAATCAATAAAATCATCATAATACCAAATTTCTGCTGGTGCAATTTTAGAAATTGATGCTAAAAGACAATTTCCATTATTTGTAATAGCATTATTAGTTTTTAAAATACTACTTATTAAAATATTGTTTTTAATTGCAATTTCATATAATTTATCCAACTTTTTTTTCTCAAAATCAAATAAAGTTTTAAGCGTCCCATCAAGTAAAATTATATCTCCTTCATTTAAATAATTTATAGATTCAATAGAAGTTTTAATTTCTAAGATTCTTCTTGATAAATCAATCATTTTTGAAATGCTAAATGGTTCATTGTTAATTGAAAAATTTTTATCTTTTGAATTAATAATAATTTCATCAATTAATTGAGAATTTTGATTATATTTGAAATATTTTGTTTTATAATAAATTTTTTCATTTTCAAAAAAAGTATATGCAAAAACAAAAAATTGATTTGTTATTATTTTTTTTATTTTTTTATTTTTATAAATAATTGATGCAGATTTAATAAAACCTAAGGAAAATGAAGGAGAATCAATTAAAACACTACTTCCTCCATCTACAAAACAAATTTGATTATTAAAACATTCTTTTTTTGTTTTAAAAAAATTATTTTTATCTATTTTATATGAATTATAAATTTCATTCGTTTTATCTTTGGTATTAGTCAAATAATTGTCTAATTCATTTAACATTTCATCCATATTAAAATAAAAAAAAATAGAATATATAAATTTATTTGAAAAAATTAAAAACTGCGGGGAGTAGGACTCGAACCCACGTAAGCACTAAGCTAACAGGTGTCTTTATTTCATTGTAATTTTACTCATCACACCTAAAATACCTAAGCCTGTCCCGTTTGACCACTCCGGCATCCCCGCATAAAGTTAAAAATTCACAAATTATTTAAAAATGTTTTTATTCTTATAACTCTATAATTTTTTCGAAAATTATTTAAATAAGTTAAATTGATATAAAATTATAATATACTTTAAAAAAGGGGTTAATAAATGGTTAAAAAAAACAATTCTAAATATTGTTTAGTAGATTTTAAAAAAGCACAAGCAATGTCAACTGAAACATACATAGCTATTTTAATTTTTTTAAGTGTTATAGTTTTATTTTATTCTCTATTTGCATTTACTGATATAGATCAAACACGATCAAAAAATATAATTTTTACAGTTGAAAAAATAAAATCTGATTTGGTTTTTGATAAAGGTTTCTTAGATAATGATGATTTAGAATTTCTATTACCCCTAGATTGTTCAGATTTAAAAGATTATTTTCAAGTTAGAAATGATTTTTGTATCTTTTTAGTTGATTCAAATGATAAAATAATACCTTTTAGAAACATTACTCATTACAAATATGGAATTGGCTGTAAAGATGTTTCTTTTAATAATGGTACAACAAAATTTGAGTGTGGTAAAATTAGAGAAATTGAATAAAAATTTCTAAAAATTTGTTTATAATATTTAGTAATAATGAAATTAATAAAAAAATTCAAAAAAAGAGGGTATTTTTTTATATTTGATGTAGGTTTATCTATATTTGTTTTACTTTTGGGGTTAATAATTGTTTTTTCATATTATTTTAATGTTTATTCAACTCATCAATCTTCTTATTTTTCAACTAATATAATGGATATTTTATCAAATACAAAAATTTATCAAAGCAATAATAATTATTTTGGTTTTAATGGTGATTTACATAAAAATGGCAATATAACTAATATTCAAAATTCTTTACTAACCCAAATGTCTGAATTTTATTATAGATCTGAAGAAAAAGATTGTGATTACTGTCTAAATTTAATTAATAATTCTTTTAATCAAATTACAGATTTATTAATTTCTGAAAATTATTATTATATAGTTAAAATAAATAATACTGTTGTTTTTAATACTACTAAAGATATTCCATTTTATAATTCAACTCAATTGATACCATCAAAAAAAATAGTATATGGAATTTATGAAAATAATGAAATATTTGGTCCATATGGTTTTGAGGTATGGGCATGGCGTTAATAAAAAATAAAAAATCAATTTTTTTTACAATAGTTAGCATTTCTTTAGTTTCTTTATTTTTAATTACATTTATGGGTGTTTCAAATATCAGTTTTAATAGGCCTGAATTTTTAATTGAAACAGAATTTAATATTTTACATTCTTATACAAAAGAATTAAAAGAAAATTTTATAAAAGATGTTTTAATTATAAATTCTATAAATTCACTTGAAGAAATGCTAGATTATGTTGATGATAATAATGGTGTAATAGATAATTTTCAAGCTAATTTTTCTAATTTAATGATTGATGGCTCGATAAATATTGATGGAAATGAAATAAATATTTCTCAAAATATTTCAAGCTATGTAAATGATTTAGATAATGAAGCAAAAAGTTTATTTGGAATAAAATCTAATACTACAATTCATTCAATTGATATAATTCAGTATGAACCATGGAAAGTAAATATTTTAGCTAATATTTCAATAAATGCATCTTTATTAAATATTTCATACAATATAAATGATTTATTTAATTATTCAATATCTATAACTGGATTTAGAGATCCAGTGTATTTACGAAATTTTAATTATAATCATTCAATAAAAAAAACAAAGTTAAATAAATTTGATACAATAGATGATGTTTTAAGGCTTATAGAAGAACGTGAATATAGACACATTCCTGATAGTCCAAGTTTTATCATGAGATTTGAGAATAAAACAACAAACTCTAATTGTTGTGGGATACAATCATTTATAAATACAACTTTTGCTCAAAAAATAATAAATTCAAATCCAAATTATAACAGTCCTTTAAATTTTTCTTTTGTGGATTATTATTCAGCTAATAGAGTAAATTCATGTGCAGATGCTCCAGATTCACTTGAAGATTATGAAGTATATAATATTACTGGAATCAGTAATCAAAGTATAGCAATAGGTTTTAATTTAGATGTAAATTTTATAGATTTATATAATATTTCTAATGATGTAGATCAAGAAATTTGTAAAATTGATGATTTTATATAATAATAAATTATTTATTATTATTATTATTATTATTATTATACTACTATATGTTAGTTATAAATCTTTTTATATATAAAAACATCTAAAATAAAAATGGAAACTGATATTTTAAAAACTGATGTTGATAAATTTATTAAATTAGTTAGACAAAAAGAAAAAATAACTGTATCTGAAGCTTCAAAATTATTAAATTTAAGTGAAAAAATAGTTCAAGCATGGACTGATTTTTTAGTTGAAGAGAAAATTCTAGGCACAGAATATAAATTTACCACCCAGTATATTTATTTAAATTATGATAAAGATTTAGAATTAAATAAAAGTAATGATGCCGAGGAAGATATAAAAGAAATGTTTTTTAGAAAAGCTAGATTAAAACAAATTTCTGAATTAAAAATAAAAGAAATGTGGAAAAAATATCTAAATGAAAATCAATTTAATATAAAAGAAAAATTTTTTAAAAAATGCAAGGAAAAATTAATTCCTGATGAAAAAGTTGATGAATTATGGTTAAAATATTTTAGTATTTTAAAAGAGGATTAAAAATGGATATAGATGATTTTTTAGATTTAGAAATTTCAAAACAAGGAATGAAGGCAGGTTCTTCAGGGAAATTAAAAAACAATGATGAATTGTTTAGTGAATTAGATAATTTAAAACATGTAGTTGCCCAAAAAGATTTTTTTACAGCACTTAATAATTTAATAAATTTAAAACATAAATATCACGATTTAACAAAAAAACAATTAAATGAAAATAGATTTATTTTTAATGAATTAATTAAGATTAATTCAGATTTAATTTCAAAAATTGATTTAATTAAACAAGATTTATATAAAAAAATAAATCTTATTCAAAATTTAATTGTTGATGCTCAAACTAAATTAAATGAAGGAAATATTAGTGAAGCTAATAAAATTTATTTACAAACAAAAAACTTAATTAAAGATATTCCTGATATTTTAATTGAAGAAAAAAAAGCATTAAATAATCAATTAACTGCATTTTATGTTTCTTATTCTGTTTTAATACAAAAAAAATCTGAACAAATATTTATTGAAAAAAAAGATTATCTTTTAAATGTAATTAAAAAAGCATATGAATATATAAAAAGTGGAAATAAATTTCCATTGAAAACTTTTGAGCATATTAATAAATTATTTAATGATTTACCAGAAGGACATTTATATCAAAAAGCAATAATATACAATGATATTTTAAAATTATTTAGAACAGCTGCACTTTCTGAAGAAAATTCAAATATAGTAAATACAATCATTTCACAGACTTTAAATTTAAATAATGAGCATTTAGTAAAAAAACCTACAAATTTAGATTCAGAAAAGAAAGCCATTAATTTAGATTCACAAAAAAATATAAATAATTAAGGGGTTTTGATGTCAAAAAATAATAATATAGAATTTCAATTAATTGAGAAAGATAAATTAACAGCTAATGAATGGCTTGATTCTTATAAATTGAATGTTAATAATGTGTTAGTCGATGTAAATATATTTTTTAGAGATGAAGATTCTATACCTATCTATGAAGTAAATATTGTTAATATGACTAAAAATACTAAAATTATTTTAGAAAAAATTAGAGAAGAATTTATCTCAAAAGTTAATATCAATACTTCTGAAATTTCTGATTCAAAAGGATTAGATAAATTAAAAGATTTGTTTAGAAAAGAATTAATAGTTTTACTTAAAAAATATTTTCCAAGTTTAGATAATAAAACACAAGATATGCTTATGAATTATGTTATTGAACAAAATTTGGGTCTTGGATATATTGAAATTTTGCTTAAAGATAATTTAATTGAAGAAGTTGTTATAAATAATGCAAAAGAGCCTGTATGGATTTATCATGTAAAATTTGGTTGGATGAAAACAAATATCTTAATTCCAACAGAATCAAGAATTAGACATTTTGCAACAATTATTGCAAGAGATGCAATTAAAGAAATTACCAATTTAAATCCATTAATGGATGCACATTTATTGTCAGGAGATAGAGTAAATGCAACGCTTCATCCAGTTTCTAGTTTTGGAAATACATTAACTATTAGAAAATTTTCATCAATCCCATGGACCATCACAAGAATGATTAAATCAAATACATTAGATTATAAAACTGCTGCAATTTTATGGTTATGTATTCAATATGAATTTTCAATAATAATTGCAGGTGGTACTGGTTCTGGTAAAACTTCTATGTTAAATACGGTTGCTGGTTTTTTTGCATCAAATCAACGAATTATATCTATTGAAGATACAAGAGAATTAAAATTGCCACCACAATTACACTGGGTTCCATTAGCAACTCGACAATCTAATCCCGAAGGAAAAGGTGAAGTTTCTATGCTTGATTTAGTTATCAATTCACTTAGGATGAGACCTGATAGAATTATAATGGGTGAAATTAGACGAAAAAAAGAAGCAGAAGTTTTATTTGAAGCAATGCACACAGGCCATAGTGTTTATGGAACATTTCATGCAAATACTGCAAGAGAAGTTATTCAAAGACTTACAAATCCACCAATCGATTTACCAAAAGCATTAGCTTCAGCAGTAAATTTAATTGCTGTTCAAAATAGGAATAGAAGAAATAATACTAGAAAATTATTTGAATTAGCAGAAGTATTGCCCGATGGTGAAGTAAATATACTTTATAGGTATAATATTTTGGAAGATAAAATAAAAAAAGTTAATGATTTTAAAGTAATAAATAAATTACTTGAATTATATGCTGGTTTTGATGATAATAAAATAAATGAAGAATTAAAAAAACGAGAAAATATTTTAAAATGGATTGTTGAAAAAAACATTAATTCATTAGAAAAAATAGGACAAGTAATGTCTAATTTTTATCGTGATAAATTCAAATTTGAATAAAATTAAGGGTGATTTTTATTGTTGATTTAATTAATTTAATTAAACCTATGTTTCCAGATTTAGAATCTAATATAAAAAAGGCTAAATTAAATCAAAAACCAGAAGATTTTATTAAAAAATCAGTAAATGTTGGATTATTTTTTTCTACATTTTCTCTAATTATTTCTTTTTTTATTTTAAGCACGCTTAATAAAAATTTATTAGTATTAATACCTATTTTTATTGTTTCTTTCTTCATTATTTTTTTTATAATTATAAATTCACCAATTGTTACAATAAAAAAAAGACAAAGAGAATTAGACAAAGAAATATTATTTGCAGGAAGATTTTTACAAATTAAGTTAAAATCAGGTAAACCACTACTTAATTGTTTAATTGAAGTTTCTAATGGTTATGGTGTTTGTGGAAAATATTTTAAAGAAATAACTGATGATATCAATATGGGTAAAAGTATTGAAAAAGCCCTAGAAAATGCAATGATTTATTCACCATCTGATAAAATGAAAAGAATTTTATTTCAAATAAACAATTCATTAAAAATAGGAATTGATGTTGGTGAATCACTTGATAGAACACTTAATGAAATAACAAAAGAACAAATAAATGATATACGAATTTATACAAAAAAATTAAATTCTTTAAGTTTGTTTTATTTAATGCTTGCAATTGTTGTTCCGGCTATTGGAACAGCAATTGTTGTAGTTATTGGTGCACTAATTGGTTTATTAACAGATGATCAAGGAGCAAAGCAATTATTTTATGCGATTTGTATTTTGATTATTATTTTACAATTTATATTTATTGCTGTCTTTAAAAATACAAGATTAACGGTGAATATATAATGAAATTTTTATTTGCATATGAATTTGGAAAATCTTTTATTCCAGATAAAATTAGACCAAATTTGCGAAAATATTTATTTAAAGCAGGTATTGTAAATGAACCTTATTCTTTTTTTGGAATTTTATTTTATTTTTCTTTAATTTTTTCAATTTCTTTTTATTTTCTATATATTAAATTGTTATTAGATCAGTTTGTTGGACTTGAAAATATTACTAATATTTTTTTAAATTTTTTAATAACTTTTAGTTCGATTGTTTTACTAAATTTTTTAATTATAGGTTTTTTTATAGTGATTGTTTATTTTTTTATTGATTTAATAATTTATAATAGAACTAAAAAATTAGAAGAAATATTACCTTATTTTTTTGATAATTTATCAGCTAATTTAAAATCTGGTATGTCTTTTGATAATGCATTATTTATGTCAATAAAACCTGAATTTGGTATTTTAGCAGATGAAATTGCAATAACTGCAAAAAAAGTAATGACTGGAAATGATATTGAATTAGCACTTGAAGAGTTTTCTAAAAAATATGACTCACCAATGCTTAAGCGTTCAATGGAATTAATTATCAATCAATTAAAAGAAGGAGGTGCAGTTTCTGATATTATTGATAAGATTGCTTTTAATTTAAAAAATACAATGGAATTAAAACAAGAAATTAGAACTTCTGTATATAGTTATGTATTATTTATATCAATAATTGTTATTTTAATTTCTCCAGTTTTATTTGCATTATCGCAAAATTTATTTGAAATTATTAAAAGCGTTGTTAATGTTTTAGCATTTTCAATGGGTTCAACTGATGCAGTAGGTTTTAGTGTAAGTGAAATTACAATCACTAAAGAAGTTTTTAATTGGTTTTCATTTATTGCATTAAGTATTATTGCAATTTTTTCTTCAATGATTGTTTCAATTATAGAAAAAGGTGATATAAAATCAGGAGTAAAATATATTCCTATGTATTTTATCGGTTCGCACGTTGTTTATTTAATTGCATCCAATGTTTTAGGGATTGTTTTTGGTGGATTTATTATGAGTTAATTTATTGTTAATATTTTTTATTGAAATCAAAGGAAAATCTACTATGCTTTTTAATAACCGTGAAAAATGTTCTGTTATGTAGTTTAAATGTCTAAAAATAGGTAAAATTTTTGGATTAAAAAGATTTGGTATTTTTTCAATTAATTCTACATGTTCAATTCCAATTTTACCATAATATAATTTATTTAAATTATTTCCATTTTTTATGAATTTTTTTATTAAAATATATCCTTTAAGATAATTTATATCCTTAGTACAAGCACCAGCTTTAGTTGTATCACCAAGGCCGCGTTTAGCTCTTAATGTTAATCTAAAAGCCGTATCTTTATTAAAATATTTTCTTAAATTTTCATAAGTTTCTCTAAATGAATATTTTAATGCAAAATCTATTGCAATAACTCTTCCAGCATATATTTTTAAAATATAATCATTCAAACAATCATTAATTTCTTCATTATAAACAGCAAGTCCTTCTTCTGTTTTTAAATATCCTAAAAGTCCTCTTTTAAAAAATAAATAGGGTTGCATTTTTCCGTTTTCAAATCTTGCAACATGTGTTCCTATTTCATGTACTATTAATCGCTTTAGAAAATTCTCAGAAAATTTCATATCTTTTTTAATATAAATTGTCATTTTATTTGTATTAACAGCAGCTTTTGAAACCATTTCTTTTTCCTTTACATTCCAAGGAAATCCATATTTTAAAAAAGCAAATTTAAATTTATTAACAACTTGTTTTGATGTATATATTTCTGTTTCTTTTTTAAATTTAATATGCATAAATTTTTTTGCTTCATTTAATAATTTTTTATTTGGCGAACCATAAATTTTTTTTGAATATTTAGTAAATTTAACATTATCTTTTCTATATTGTAGTAGATATGTTTTATCAATGTAATTTTGTTTAATTTCTTCTAATATTTTTCCAATTATAGTATTATTTGTTTTAATTTCTTTTAATTCATTTCGAATTTCTTTTAAATTTTCTTTATATTCACTATATTTAAAAATTGGATTGTAATTAATATTTTCAAAAAATTTTTTTTTTTCAGTTTCAACATTTATTGGATTAATTGCATAAAATGATAATTTTTTACTTATATTATCTAATTTGAGATCAATTTTATGTAATTTATTAAAAAATAAATCTTTAAATTTAAAATTTACCATTTTTGTAGTTTATTATAGTATTTAGTATATTTAAATATTTGGTTTTTAAATTTTAAATAAAAAACTTTTTATATTAATAATAGTTTCTAATTAATAATGGCTATTATTAATAACTTATTAAAATCAAATTTAAATAAATGTAAATGTAAGCGTTTAACTTTTCAAAAACAAAAAGTATATGAATTATTAAAATCTACAAAAACGCATCCACGAGCAGAAGATATTTTTAATGCATTAAAAAAAATTATTCCAACAATTACTCTTGCAACTGTTTATCGAAATTTACATACATTAGCAAACGAAGGTAAAATTTTAAAATTAGAAATAAATAAAGAATATAGATTTGATGCAGATTTATCAAATCATTTACATTTTGTCTGCAATAATTGCAATTGTATTATTGATTTACATAATAATGAAATAAATAGTTTTATTAAAAAAAAATTATCAAATTTTAATTTAGAAATAAATTGTATAAATATTATAGTTAAAGGTATTTGTAATAAATGTCAAAAAGAGAATTGAAAATGTTTTTTTATAACCATAATCAAAATTATTATAGTACTAATACATACAATTTATATAAGGAAAATTATGCTCAAAATAAATGTAGCCATTGTATAAGTTGTGGTTATTGTAAATGATTTTAGAAAAAATAAAAGGTGTTTTAAATGAATGAAAAAGAAGATATTTTTGTTAAAGCTTTAGAATTTGAAAAAAAAGGTTACAAGTTATATAAAGAAGCAGGAGATAGTTCTTTTAATCCGTTTGTAAAAAAAATATTTTTATTTTTAGCAAATGAAGAATTAAACCACATAATGGCTATTGAAAAATATATTAAAGAAAATGATTTAAGTATTAATTTTGGTTTTAATAAAAATGAAGTAAAAGATTTTTTTAATATGACTATTGATGAATTTAAAGAAGGAATTGAATTTACTGAAAATGAAATAAAAGTTTATGAAAAAGCATTAGATTTAGAAAAATCAGGATTTGATTTTTATAAAACTAAAGCAAATGAAACAAATAATAATGAAATTAAAGATTTTTTATTATTTTTAGTAGAGCAAGAAAAAAGTCATTATTTAATGCTTGAAAAATCCTTAAAATTCATAAAAAACCCAGTAAACTTTTTTGCATTACAAGAGGACTGGAGTTTTGAGGGTTAATTTAAAACAACGAGGTGTAAAAATGGAAAAAACAATAGAAAATTTAAAAACTGCATTTGCAGGAGAAAGCCAAGCTAGAAACAAATATGATTATTTTGCTAAAGTTGCAAAAAAAGAAGGATATTTGTATATTGCAAAAATTTTTGAAGAAACTGCAATAAATGAAATGCAACATGCAAAAGATGAGTTTAAATTACTTGGTGTCTTGGGAGATACTAAAAAGAATTTAAAAGAAGCAATTAATGGAGAAAATTATGAACACAAAGACATGTATCCAAAGTTTCAAAAAGAAGCAGAAGAAGAAGGAAATGAAAAGGCAGCAAAATTATTTAAACAAATTGCAAAAGTAGAAGAGGAACATGAAGCACGATTTAAAAATTTATTAAAGTTAGTTGAAGAAGGAAAGGTCTTTAAAAGAGATAGTGAAATTAGATGGAAATGTTCTAAATGTGGTTATATTTACAAATCAACAGAGCCACCAGAAGAGTGTCCTTCGTGCAAACATCCAAAAGAATATTATGAACCTGAATGTATGTGTTTTGAGGATGATTGTAGTTGCTGTAAATAAATTTTATTTTTTTAATTTTTTTATAATAAATAAAGGTTTTTAAAAATGGTAAAATTATTTAGATGTGTTATTTGTGGGGATTCATATATTGGGGATAATGCGCCAACAAACTGTCCTTTCTGCGGGGTTTTGGGTGAAAATATTAAAGAATATAAAGATGCAAATGTAAATTATGATGTTACATTAAATGAAGTTGATTTAGAAAATGTAAAAAAAGCATTAGATGTTGAAATTAGTAATACTGAATTTTATTTTTCTGCATCAAAAAAAATGGAAAATAGTGAAGCAAAAAATTTATTTAAAGCACTTGGCAAAATCGAAGCAGAACATGCATCCATTTTTAAGAAAATTTTAAAACTAGATTCAATTGAAATTAAGTCAATTGATGTATCTAATGATTATATTGAAATTTTAAATGAATCTAATAGACGAGAACAGCGAGCAATTAATTTTTATAAAGATGCAGCAAAAGTTTGTGAAAATGAAAGAGTAAAAGAAATCTTTTTAGCATTAATTTATGTTGAAGATGACCATTTGGATTTGTCAAAACAAAGATTATAGGTGAATTAAAATGAATGAAGAAAATGATATTTTTAAGTGCAATATTTGTGGAAATGTTGTTGAATTATTTATTGCAAAACAAGGAAGCTTAGTTTGCTGTGGTAAGGATATGGTAAAATTAACTGCAAATACAGTTGATGCTGCAGTTGAAAAACATGTTCCAGTAGTTGAGATTAATGATAATATTGTAACTGTAACTGTTGGAGAAGTAGAGCATCCAATGAATGATGAGCATTATATCAGATTAATAGAATTATTGCAAAATGGTGCTATCATAAAATCAAGATATCTAAAGCCAAATGAAAAACCTGTTGCAAAATTTGTAGTTGATGATACTTCTAACTTAAAAGCTAGAGAATATTGCAATTTACATGGTTTATGGGCAAATAAATAAATTTTTATTTTTTATTTTTAATTAAAATGGATTTAATAACTAAAATTAAAAATTTAAAAAAAACACAAATTAAATTAAGAGTAGATAAAAAACTAAAAGAATTTTCAAGTTTTAAAAATAAAAATTCTAATGAATGGTTTTCTGAATTATGTTTTTGTATTTTAACTGCAAATTCAAAAGCAAAAACTGCAATTAATATTCAAAATGATTTAAAAGCGATTGGTTTTTGTAATTTTTCAGAAAATAAAATTAAAAAGTGCATTATAAAAAATAAACACAGGTTTCATAATAATAAAACTAATTATATTATATGTGCACGTGAATTTATTAATATAAAGCAAATAATAAATGAAATTATTAAAAAAGATGATGAAATAGTTTTGAGAGATTTTATTGTAAAAAATATTAAAGGTCTTGGATATAAGGAAGCTTCACATTTTCTTCGAAATGTTGGTTTTTTTAATTTTGCAATTTTAGATAGGCACATTATAAATTTAATGATTGAAAATAAAATAATTAAAGAAAAGCCAAGTAATTTATCTAATAAAAAAACATATTTTGAATTAGAAAAACAAATTTTAAACATTGCAAATAAATTAAAAATGAGTGCTGCAGAACTTGATTTATATATGTGGTATCTAAAAACTAATGAAGTCTTAAAATAAAAAAATTAATTTTTTGAAAAAAATAACATACAATGGCATCTACCATCTTTTAATATTTCATCTTTATGATAAATACACGGGCAAATTATTTTTTTATCTTCTTCTTTATTTCCTGTTCTTTTTCTACATGGACAATATATTTCACCATATAATTCTTTATTTTTAAAAAGACCAAAAATAATTATTTCTCGTACCTTCTCATTTGGATTTAAAACAAAATTATTTTTAGTAGCATAATTTTCTAAATATTCTTTTAATTCTTCTTTAGTTTTCATTTTTAAAAATAAAAATATTAAATTTTATTTAAAATTGAATTAATTGCTTCTATAAGCTCTTCTTTTTCAAGGTATCCAACAATTCTATCAACTTCAGCCCCATTATTAAAAACAATTAAACATGGAATTCCATCAATTGAATATTTACTTGAAATATTTTTAGCATTATCTGTATTGATTGTTAAAAATTTCATTTTATCAGTAAATTCATCACTAACTTCTTTAAAAATAGGCTTTAACATAACACAAGGACCACACCAATTAGCAAAAAAATCAACAATTACAGGCATATTTGATTCTAGTGCTTCCTTTTCAAATTCATTTTCACTAATTTCTTTTACTACCATTTTTTTATTACCCCCTTATTATCTATTTATATAATAAAAAAATAAAATAGTTTATAAATTTATTTATTTCAAAAATTATAGGTTGAATTAAATAAAAAGAAAAAATATTTTAATTTCTAAAAAAAATTATGTGAATAGTTTACAATGCATAAATTGTTTTAGTTGTATAAGTAAATGTTCAAAAAATAATGCACTTAAATATAAATTAATTAATTTTAAACATTTTATAAAAAAATAGTTAATTATTTAAATTAAATAATATCAATAAAAAAAATGGGTGATAAAATTATTAATCTTGAATCTTCCTTTTATGATTATGGTCTTTTAGAAAAAAAGCGAAATCTTTTATTTAATTTAATTATTTTAATTTCAATTTTATTAGTTATATATATATATTATTTCATTGGAAGAAATTATCTGGGTTTTATCGATGATTTTTTAATTTCTGTATTTAATCATGTAAAATATAATACCGCAATTAGTAATATTAGTTATCTTGGAATGTTTTATATTACTTTTTTTGGAGGACTTTTTTTTTTAACAATTCCAATTGAACCGATGTTTTTACTAGCAGTTAATAAACCTTTGAATAATCCATTTATTTTAATTATTGTTGCACTAACTGGTGCAGTTATATCATATTCAATAAATTATATTTTAGGAAATAAATTTTCAAATTTTGCAAAAAAATTAATTTCAGTTAAACAATTTTACAAATTAAAAGCCATAATTAATAAACATGGTGGTATTGCAATTTTAGTTTTTAATATCATTGGTTTTGGCTCGCAGCAAATTACATTCATTTTAGGAGTTTTTAGATATAATAGAACAAGATTATTTATTTTAGCTTTTAGTGGTCAATTAATTAAATATTTTGGAATTTTAGCATTTGTTTATTTTTTTGATTATATAAAATCCTTTTTTTTATAAACTTTTATGAAAAAATTTTAAATTAAAAAACATAATAAAAACAAAATTTGAGGTAATATTAAAATGAAAGAAAAATATGAACTAATAGTTGAAAATGATGCTAATATAAAAGATGAATTTAAATTAAAACAAATCATTGGTAAAAGAATTTTATCAAAAGATGCTGAAGTTATTTCAAAAGTTAAAGATGTAATAATTAAAGATTTTAATTTAATTGGAATTATTTTTAAAAAAGGATTTAAGACAATTTATTTAGATAAAAAATATATTGAATCAATAAATGAAAAATCAATTATGTTAAATGTTAATTTATCAATTAGTTTATTAGGTAAACAAGTTATCGATAAAAATGGGTTAATAGTTGGGCGAGTAAAAAAAGTTATAAGGAAAAATAATTCAAATACTTTAGTTGAATTAATTGTAAAAAAAGGAATTTTTGGAAAAGAAATTTCTATTTTAAATGGTGCAATTTCAAAGGTTAGTGAAATGATAATTTTAAATAAAGAAATTGATGAAATAAAATAATTTTTTAATTTAATATTTACAATTTTTTGGTGTTCTTGGATATGCTATTGTATCTCTTATATTTTTCATCCCTGTAAAAAGCATAATTAGTCGTTCAAGACCAAGACCAAAACCTGAATGTGGGATTGAGCCAAATCTTCTAGTATCTAAATACCAGTTATACTCTTCTTCATTTAATTTAAATTCTTTTACTCGCTTCATTAAAAAATCCATTCTCCACTCTCTCTCAGAGCCACCAATAATCTCTCCAATATTTGCAACTAAAACATCAGTACCTCGTACAGTTTCATTATCATCATTTAAATACATATAAAATGCTTTAAATTTTTTTGGAAAATTATATAAAATTATTGGTTTTTTAAAATGTTTTTCTGTTAGATATTTTTCATGTTCAGATCCTATTTCAACATCCATTGATGGAGATATTTCAAAATTTATCTTTTCATCATCTTGTGCTTTTTTAAGTATTTTAATAGCATCTTTATAAGTTAGCCTTTCAAATGTATTATTTCTAATATGTTCTAATGATTCAATTAAGTTTGAGTCAATTTTATTATTTAGAAATTCTAATTCCTTAAAACATTTTTTTTTTATATAATCAATTAAAAATTTAATAAATTCTTCTTCTAAATCCATTAGTTCGTTAATTGTGTAAAACGCCATTTCAGGTTCAATCATCCAAAATTCTGATACATGTCTACTAGTATTTGAATTTTCTGCTCTAAATGTTGGACCAAATGTATAAACTTGGTTGTGGCTAAATATAAATGGTTCAACAGTAATTTGACCCGAAACTGTTAAATTAGTTTCCTTTCCAAAAAAATCTTTTGAATAATCAACTTTGTTATTATTCTTTGGAATGTTATTAAAATTTAATGTTGTAACTTTAAACATTTCTCCAGCACCCTCGCAGTCATTTCCTGTAATTATTGGTGTTTGAATATATTCAAATCCTTTTTCTTGAAAAAATTTATGTATTGCAAATGAAAGTTTGCTTTTGATTCGAAATACTGATTGAAAAGTTGTTGTTCTATTTCTAAGATGAGCATACTCTCTTAAGTATTCTAATGGAAGTTTTTTTTTTTGAAGAGGAAACGATTCACAAGATGTAGCTAAAATTTCTATTTTTTTTGCATTTATCTCAAATGTTTGACCGCTTCCAGGAGATTTAACTAATTTTCCTACCATCTTTAAAGAAGTTCCAATAGTTAAATTTTTAGTTATTTCTTCAAAATTCTCCATTTCTTTTTCTAAAACTATCTGTATAGAGTCAATAGTTGTTCCATCATTTAAAGAAATAAATCCAACATTTTTTGAAATTCTTTTAGTTTTAAGCCAACCTTTAAGAATAATATTTTCTTTTTCTTCTTGTAATTTTAATACATCTATTATTTTTGTATGTTCCATTTAATACCTCTAATTAATAAAAAATTAATTTTATTTTAGAAAAGAAAATTTTTTACATTTATATATTTACTTAAAATAAAATATAGTAAAATAATAATATATGATATTATTGTATAAAATATGGTTCTATTAAGAATTGCTTTTTTTATATTTTTAGTTTTTTTGAAGAATAAATAAAAAAGTGTAAATGGAAAATGGTGGTATTTTAAATATCTATTATAATTAAATTTTGTTGTTTTTTTGATTAAATATATTGATATTATTAAGTATGATGTAAAAAAAATGAGTAATGTTGGAACTATTAATATTATTAATAAACTAATTAAATTGAATGTTTCTATAAAATAATTATAAAAAATTATAAAAAATAAAGTAATTGTAAGTGCAAAAATTATACTTATAAAGTAATTAAGGAAAATATATCTTAAATTATCTTTATTTTTTGAATTAAAATAATAAAAAACTGAATTTAAAAAAGCGATTAAAAATAATAAAAATAAAAAATAAGTTTCAAAAATAAAAATTGTAATAATTGTAATAATTATACATATGATACCAACAAATTTTCCTAAAAATATTTTGTTTTTTTTATGTAAAGAATCAATTAATATATATTTTGAAAGTAAGATAAAAAATACGATTAAATTATTATAGTATTCACCAGTAAGATAATTAAATAAAAAGACAAATGAAATTATAAAAATAGTAAATAATAAAAGAGAAATTGATTGTAAATAATTTAAAAAGAAATCTAATTTTTTATTGATAATACTAAGTAAAACAATTGAAAATAAAATATAAAGTATTATTAAAATTATATTAAAAATAATTACATTATTAATAGATAAAAAAGAAATAATTTGATTTATTAATTCATGATAAAGTGAAGTATTAATTATACTAATAAGCAGGGTATAAGAAAAAATAATACTGATAAAAAGTGTTAGAAATATTGTTTTTATATCATGTTTTTTTGTTATTTTTACATATAAATATGAATGGACAAGTAAAAGTAAAAGTATTAATCCAAAATTTAAATTAAAAAAGATTATTGTATAAAATATCAATAAAAGTGTAAAAATTATTTCAAAAAGAATTATATTTTTATATTTTTTTATATACAATTTGTTAATTATAAAAATTGATATAATTAATATAGTTGTAAAAAAAATACCTTCAAAAAATTTATCTGTTAGATAAAAAAATATAAATAATGTTGTAATAAATAATATGAATGTAGAAAAAGATATTAAATTAATATATTTTGAAATTAAAAAAAATTGATCTTTATTTTTCATTATTTTTACTTTAGATAAGATGATATTTAAATATTTTTTTAAGAAAATGTTATAAATAACCATTTATTTTCAAAAATTTAGGTGTATTTATTATGTTAATTGGTGTTGTTGGAAAAGCAAATGTTGGAAAAAGTACATTTTTTAAGTCATTAACCTTAGCTGATATTGAAATTGCAAATTATCCTTTTGCAACTATTAATCCAAATAAAGGTGTTGGTTTTGTGAAAATTGATTGTGTTTGCAAGGAATTTAATAAACAATGTAATCCAAGGGAAGGATATTGTACTGGTAAATATAGATTTATTGCAGTTGATGTAATAGATGTTGCAGGTTTAGTTCCTGGAGCTCATGAAGGAAAAGGCATGGGTAATCAATTCTTAGATGATTTAAGGCAAGCTAATTGTTTAATTCATGTAATAGACTGTTCTGGGAGCACCAATGAAAGAGGAGAATCTGTAACTCCAGGTTCATATAATCCTGAAAAAGACATTTTATTCTTAGAGGTTGAATTAGATATGTGGTACCTTGGAATACTAAAAAAAGGTTGGGAAAAATTAGCAAGACAAATACAGCAAGAAAGTTTAGATACACACAAAGTTTTAGCAAAACAATTATCTGGGTTAGGAGTTAGTGAAGATATGATTAAAGAATCATTAAGGAAATTAAATTATAATATTGAAAAACCAATCTCATGGACTGAAGATGAATTGGCAAAATTAGCATCACATCTTCGAAAATTAACAAAACCTATGGTTATTGCAGCAAATAAAGTAGATACAGAAACTGGTAAAAAAAACTATGAAGAATTAAAGAAAAAGTTTAATGATAGATTAATCATTCCATGTAGTGCTGAATCTGAATTAGTTTTAAGACAGGCATCAAAAGCAAATTTAATTAATTATGTCCCAGGAGAGAATAATTTTAAAATTATTGCACCAGAAAAATTAAATGAAAAGCAATTAAAAGCATTAGATTTTATTCAAAAAAATGTTTTGGATGTTTATGGTAGCACTGGTGTTATCAATACATTAAATTCGGCAGTTTTTGATTTACTTGAATATATGGCAATATTTCCAGGAGGCGTTGGTAAGATGGAAGATCAACATGGTAATGTTTTACCAGATTGTTTTTTAATGCCAAAAAATACAACTGCTCTTGATTTTGCATTTAAATTACATACAGATTTAGGTAAAGGATTTATTAAAGCAATAGATGTTAAAACAAAAATGGTCGTTGGAAAAGATCATAAATTAAAACATCGAGATGTTATAGAAATTGCAAGTAAATCTTAATTATTCTTTTTTAAGAAAGCTTTGTGCTAAGTCAATTACATATTTACCTTCTTCTAATTTGTAAACAAGAGGTTTATCTTTTTTAAATAAAGAAACTAAATCAACTTCAAATTTACCTGGTTTTAAAATTCTAATGCTTTCAAAATCTAAAATAACTGCATTATCATTTTCTTCTTTTACACCAACTATATCCAAAACATCTTTTTCGATTTGTTTTTTATCTTTAGTGGTTAAATTTTCAACAGCTTCTTTTGCTTCTTCAATATTTTTTTTTTTAACAAAAAAGAATAATTTAGCACCACAGCTACATCCACTCAAAATTGCTTTTGATCCATCATCATATACAGTTCCACATCTAACACATTGGTGAGGCATTTTAAATATATGGATATTCTCTTAATTTATAAAACTTTTTTATTATTTTTAACAATTAACTTTAAATAATATTATTTTTTTAAGCAAATTATGTTAAATGAAGCTATAAAAATTTCAAAACTTGCAGGAGATTATTTATTAAAAAACTTTAAACAAGATTTACTAATTTTAAAAGAGCGAGGAATGTCTAAAGAAATTGTAACTAAATATGATAAAGAAGCTGATAAAATTATTATTAATGAAATTGAAAAAAATTTTAAAAATCATAGTATCTTAACTGAAGAAACTGGTTTAATTGATAAAAAAAGTGACTATTTATGGATAGTTGACTCAATGGATGGTAGTGGTAATTTTGCTAATCAAAATCCTTTTTATTCTGTATCAATTGCGTTAATGCATAAAAATGAATTAATTATAGGTGTAATTTATGCTCCATCTTTAAATGAATTGTATGTTGCAGAAAAAGATAAAGGTTCTACATTAAATGGTGAAAAATTAAAAGCTTCTAAAATTTCAAATTTAGATAAATCTTATATTGTAACATGCGAGGGCGGTTCAAAGGACAATAAAAATATTGCAAATTTATATTACAAGTTATATCCAAAAGTTAAAGATTTACGAAAAATTGGAAGTGCTGCAATTGAAGGGGGTTTAATTGCAAGTTCTAGGGCTGATGGGTATGTTACTTTTAATATTTCTCCTTGGGATGTTGCTGCAACTATTTTGGTCTCAAAGGAAGCTGGATGCATTGTTACAACATTTGACAATAAACCATGGCAGTTAAAAAATACAGATTTAGTTATTTCCAATGGTAAAATACATAGTGATTTGTTAAAAATTGTAAATTTATTATAATTCTTCTAAAAATATGTGGTAAGTAATATAGGTTTTACTATACAAATATTTATAAATGTGGTATTTAAAAAAATTAAAAAAAACAAAATAGAGGTGATTTATAGTGAGTGAAATGAAAATTTGTCCAAAATGCAACAAAAAAACCTTGGATTTAAAGGTTTTATTAAATGGAGATAAAATAATGTATTGTTCTTCTTGTGGATATAAATCAAAAGAATAAGTGATTATATTTTTACATGGTCATTCCATATTTTTATTATTTTTTTTTTTGTATCATCAGTTGTTGTTGGGGGGTTTGTGTTTAAAAATATTAATTTTGAATTATAGTGGCTAAATAATTTTTTAAGCCAGTCACTTTCAAATCTGTGTTGAACTTTTTTTTGAAACATTAAATTTTCAAAAATTGCATTGTCTTTTTTTTCTCGCTTCATTAATCTTTCAATTACAACTTCAGGTTCTACTTTTATAATAACTAAAATATCTGGTGCATTTTTTATTGCTAGTTTATTTCCAGGTAAATTAATAATATCATTTAATAATATTCGTTCATTTTGCACAGGTTGATATACTAGTGATGTAGTAATTCCTCGTTCTTGAATAATAATTTTCCCTGCTTTTTTTGCAGGAATTAATAATTTTCTATACAAAATTTCTCTATCTAAAGAAAATGCTTGTGCTGTACTAATTCCAGAATATTGTCTTTCATTATTTCTAATAATTTCTTCTCGAATAACTTTTCCAACTCCATAAAATGTTGGTTCACTACTACAAATAACATCATATTTTTCAATTTCTTTAAGTTCTGGAATTTCATTATGTTTTTGCCAATATTTTCGTAAATCAAATACTTTTTTATCCTGGCTTTCAAGATATTCTTTTAGTGCATTAATTACTGTACCTTTACCACTACCATCAAGCCCATCAACCATAATAAAAAAACCATTAGCCATAAATAAAGAAAGATAATAGATTATTTTAACTTTGCGGTTTATTTATGCTTTTTTTGTTTATTTAAACAAATAACAATATAAATACTTCTTAATTTTTCTATTTTATTATGCAATATGATATTATATTTATAGTAGGTGAAGTGTTTTTTGATCATCCACTAAGTGGCATTGCTATTTTAAAGAGATATCTAGAAAAGAATGGATATACCATAGGAATAATTGAAATGCCAAAAACTGAGGATGATATAAAACAATTAGGAAAGCCCAAATTGTTTTTTGCAATTAGTTCTGGAAGCATTGATAGTATGGTTAGAAATTATACACCACTAAAAAAATTAAGAAAACTAGATGAGAATTTAGATTATACAGATGATGTACCAAATAGAGCAATAATTGTATATTCTAATTGGGTTCGAAAGAATTTTAAAGATAGTTTAATTGTAATTGGTGGAGTTGAAGCAACTTTAAGAAGATTTGTCCATTATGATTACTGGGATAATAAATTAAGAAAACCAATCTTATTTGATTCAAGAGCAGATATTTTATCATATGGTTATTCTGAAAAACAAATTCTAGAAATAGCAAATAGAATTAAAAATAAAAAAGATTTATTTAAAATACCAGGTACCTGTATTATTTCAAAGGAAGTAGTTGATAATTTTAAATTGATGCCATCATTTAATGAAGTTAATAATTCTAAAGAAAAATTTTGTGATATGCATAATATGATTTCAATTAATGAAAATTTAGCTCAAAAAATAGATAATAGATATGTTTTACAATTTATAGCTCCAGTATATACAACAAAAGATTTAGATGAATATTATGCATTAGATTTTTCAAGGGAAGTTCCAAAAAACCTTCGAGGATTTCAATTTAGCATTGTAACTCATAGAGGCTGTATTGGTGAGTGTAATTTTTGTTCAATAAAAGCTAGTTTAGGAAGTAGAATAATTTCAAGAAGTATCAATTCAATTTTAGATGAGATTAAAACAATCACAAAACATCATTTTTTTAGAGGTAATATTGATGATTTAGGTGGGCCTTCTGCTAATATGTATGGAATGGATTGTAATAAATGTAATAATAGTTGCATTGATTGTTTAAAATTAGATAGAAGTAATAGTCAATTGATAAAACTTTTAAGGCTTGCAAGAAAAATTGATGGTGTAAAAAATATTTTTATTAGAAGTGGAATTAGATATGATTTAGTAAGTGATGAATATTTAAAAGAATTATCAAAACATCATATTTATGACACATTAAAAGTTGCACCAGAACATATTAATAAAAATGTTTTAAAATTAATGAATAAGGATAAAGGTAATTTAAAAAAATTTATTGATAGATTTAATAAATTAAAAATTGACAAAAAATTATCATTTTATTTTATGGTATCGCACCCTGGATGTAATTTAGAAAATTCAAAAGAATTATCTAAATTTATAAAAAATTTTGATAATTGTGAGTTTGTTCAAGTATTCACTCCAACTCCACTAACAACATCTACCTGTATGTATTATACTTCAATGGATCCAAAAACAAAACAAAAAATATATGTACCATATAACTATTCTGAAAAAAAACAGCAAAAAAGAATTGTTATGAGGAATGTAAACTAATAAAATGAATAATGATCAAGAAAAAGCAATAAAAAAAATAAACGGCCCATGTATTATTTTAGCTGGGGCTGGTACTGGAAAAAGTTATACTATTAAAAAAAAAGCAAATTACTTAGTAAATGAATTAAAAAAATACAAACCTGAAGATATTTTATGTTTAACTTTTTCAAATGAAGCAACAAATTCATTAAAAATTGGTATGCGTGAAGAATTAAAAACAACAACTAATGTAACAGTTAAAACATTTCATGGATTTTGTTCAGATATTATAAAAGAACATGGTAACTTAATTGATATTGATTCTAATTTTGAAATTTTACTAGCAGATGATGCAAAAATTATGATTCATAAATATTTAAATGTCCTGCCTTATTGGGCTAATCGTTTTATTAATACAATCATGACTGCAAAAGATTTTGGTATTAGTTTAGATGATATTAAAAAACATTTAAATGAAATAAAAAAAACTTTTGAGATTGAAAATTTAGACGAATATGAAAAAAAAGCGAAATTGTTTTTACAAACTTTTTATTTATTAAATAAAGAAGAACAAAAAGAGCAAAAAGAACAAAAAAAAGAATATTCTGATTTTATTTCAAAATATAGTGAATATAAAAAATTTTTAGAATTTGTTAGTGTTTGGGATAAGTATAATAAATTAAAAAAAGAAAAAAATCTTCTTGATTTTTCTGATTTAAATGAATTAGCATTAAAAATATTTAATGAATTTAATATAAAAACAGATTTTAAATATGTTTTTGTTGATGAATTTCAAGATACAAATAAATTACAATTTAAATTACTTGAGTTTATTGCAGACCATAAAAATATTACTGTTGTTGGTGATCGTAATCAATCTATATATGGTTTTAGAGGTTCATATAAAGAAAGTTTTGATAATTTTAAAAAATCTTTTGATGCAGATAATTCATGTATATTTAAACTTGATAAAAGCAGAAGATCAAAAAATACTGTTTTAAATATTTCTTATGATTTAATCAAAAATAATTATGAAGATGAAAAAGAATGTGTTTTTGTTGAGCATTTTGAAAATATTTCTGGAAATAAAGTTAAAGTTATTGCATTAAAAAATCAATATGAGGAAGCTAGGGTTATTGGGGATTTAGTTGAAGAAAAAATTAAAAATAAAATTCCATTAAATAAAATTTGCATACTTCATAGAACTCACAAGCAGGCAAAAGTTATAAAAGAAATTTTAGATTTAAAAAAAATCCCCTCAATTTCTGCAGGAAAAACAAACTTAATGCAAAAACCAGAAATTAAAACAACAATTGCATATTTATCCATGATTAATAATACTCTAAATAGAACTGCAACAGGAGAGCAAGCATGGTGGTATATATTTCATTATCATAATACAATTTCATTAAAAGATTCAATCAAAATTGGTAGATTTTTAAAAAAAAATAATTATAATCTTCAAATTTATGAACAAGAAAGCATAGATAAATTATTATTAACATCGATTGAAAAATTAGATTTAACAAGTGATACAAAAAAAATAGTTTCAAAAATTGTAAATAATTTACAAAAATTATCGCAAAATACAAACAAACCCTTGCCTGAATTAATTCTTGATATTTACGAAATTACTGGTTTAAATCGTGCATTTAGTTATGATAGGTCAATTGAAAATATTGAAAAAATGCTTAATTTAAAAAAATTTTATGAAATTTCTGAAAAATTTTATTTAATGCATGAAAAAGATATTTCAAAATTTATTGATTATCTTGAAATTATTGACAATTTAGATGTAAATATAGATGCTTCAAAAATTGAGCATGTAGATGCAGTAAGATTAATGACAATTCATTCATGTAAAGGTCTTGAATTTGATACAGTTATTTTATCTAATTTAGCAAAAGATAGATTTCCTATTTCAAGAACAGGTAATGAGCCATTAATTCCAAAACATTTACTTTTAGATATTAAAAATAAAATTGTTAAATGGAAACAAGAAGGATTAAATGAAACAGAAATTGCAAAAAAAATAAAAAAGTATGAAAAGGAATTTTTATTATTAGAAGAAAGGCGACTGTGTTATGTTGCATTTACTAGAGCTGAAAATCAATTAATATTAACATATGCAAAAGACTACAAAGGAGAAGAAGATTCAACAACAAATTCATTATTTTTAGATGAAATCAATTTTAAAGAAAATGAAAATATTGAATTTATCGAAGATAACCAAGAATTATGCATGTATTTTTCTCATCAATCTATACAAGATATTGAACTTTCAAAATTAAAAAATCAAATAATTAATTCTCTTGATACAGATTCAGTTGAAGATATTAATAATCGGATAAAAAAATACATTGAATTAAAAAATAATATTAATGAACTTTCTAGAAACATTAAATTTAATTTTGAAAATACATCTTTTAGTCCATCTGCAATATCTTTGTATTTAGATTGTCCAAAAAAATATGAATTATCAAAAATTTATTCAATGCCACAAAGAAATGATTTTGATGAAACAGGCGGTGGTAGTACTATTGGTTCATTTATCCATAAAGTTTTAGAAATTGGTGTTAATAAAAAATTATCTAGTTTAGATGAATATTTAAAATTAGCAAAAGAATTAAATGTTGGTGAATTTAAATATGTTAATTTAAATGATGCACAAGTTTTATTAGAAGTATTTTGGCATAGAAATAAAGACAAGATACAAGATAGTTCAGAAACTGAAGTTAAAATTAATTTTAATATCGATAATTTCAAATTTAATGGGGTAATTGATAGAATTGATTATTTAGAGGATGGAATTGAGATAATAGATTATAAAACTAATAAAAATCAAATCTCCCCTGATAAAAGGGCATTACAACTAGGTTTTTATGCAATAGCTTTAAAAGAAAAAGGATATAATGTAAAAAGATTAACTTTAGACATGTTAAGGCTTGATAAACCAATAGTGATGGATGTAATTGATAATGAAGTTAAAGCAAAAATTGGTGGTAATTCTAAAAGTAATTTTAATTTAAATGAATTAAAGAAAGAATTAATTGAATATTGTAATAACATTGTTCATGATTATGAAAATGGATTTAATGTTACAGATGATGAAAACAATTGTAAGTTTTGTGGATACAAATTTTACTGTCCAAAATTTAATGAGTAAATTAATTACTATTTTAGTATTAAAATATAGATTAAAATTTATTTTATTTTAATAATTATTAGGTTGCATTGAGAATTTTTTAATATAATTATATATATCTATAAAATTTATATAAAATTTTGAAAATGCTATTGAAAATGCTATAAATTTACAATAGATAAAAGGATGTTTTAAGAGGAAACAATTCACATAACGCCTACAATAATAATAATAATAATAATAATAACAACAACAACAATAATAATAATAATAATAATAATAATAATAATAATAATAATAATAATAACAATAATGATATACAAATAATTTGATTTATTAATGCTGTGTGGCTATAATTTTTAGAAAATTATTTAATATTTGAATTTTACTAATATTTCATGATTAAGTTTGCATGTAAAAATTTTAAGATAGATGATGTTATTAAATGTAGTTTGTCTTTAAATAAGACTGATTATAAAATTTTTAAATATTTTTTTGATCAAAATGATGATTGGGTTAATGCAGAGGATTTATCTTCGCATTTGAATTTACATATTTCAGCATGCCAGCGTTCTTTAAAAAAATTAACAGATAAAGATGTTTTATTTAGAAAACAACTTAATCTTAAAAATGGTGGGTATGTATTTATTTATAAAATAAAATCACTAGATTATTTACGCAATTTAATATTTGATATTGTTTCTAAATGGACAAAAATGGTAGAATCTGAATTATTAAAATGGTAAATATTGGTTTTTCATTTTTTTAGTTGTTTTTTTCAGTACTCCAATTTATTTAAAAATAATTTGATTTTTCAATTCTTGTATGGAATCAAAAAATAAATTGTTTAACTTAGATAATTTTACACCATTAATTTTTTTAGCATCACTTGGTGCAGGTGGGATTGCTGTAATGCCTTTTGCATTTTTGCAATATACATTTTTCACGGGAGATGGTTTAATTGCAATTAAGCATTTAATGCATGGATCTAATTCTTTACTGCAAGAATCATTTTTTCGTTTACTTGAATCTATTATGATTATTTTTTCATTAATACATATAGTTTTATCTGTTGTCTTTTTTATAAAATTATTTTTTTGGTTAAAAACTAAAGAATACAATTCTTTTGTTAACAATCCGCTAAAAAATGCAGGTATTTTAGTTCCCTTTATATCAATATTAATGACTATGAATGTATTTATTGGGCCTATACGTTTCTTTATACCATGGTTTGCAGAAAATTTACAATTATTAATGTTTCCTGCTTTTTTATTTTGGATCTTTTTGTTTATTTTGCTTTTAAGGCTTGATATAAAATTGCTTAAAATTTCATTTATTCAAGGTTTTGATGTTGATAAAATAAGTTTTGGCTGGCTTTTACATCCATTTGCATTATCAATGCTTAGTGTTGTTGGAACTGGAATTGCTGCTATGGCTAAAAATAGTAATATAGCGCATCTAGCAGCATTTATGTCTTTAATTTCACTTTCAATGGGTATTTTTTTATTCATAGTAAAAATTATTTCAATTTTTAAAAGCCATTTTAATCAAGTTGGGCTTCCACAAAGACAATTTTTACCATCTTTTTTAATGGTAATACCAATTGTGACCTTGTTTGCAATAAGTGCATTTAGATTTGGACATTACCTTGAGCATCAGTTTAATTATTCACTTGGTCCATATTTTATGATTGTCACTTTAGGTGCTTTTGCTTTTGAAATGTGGTATTTATTTTTTGGACTTGCAATTTTAAAAGAATTTTTTTTAAAGTATTATTTTAAGAATGAATATTATGTAACTTTATGGGGGCTTATTTGCCCAATTGTTGCATTTGGTGTACTTGGAAGTTTTGTTTATAGTACTTTTCTACCAAGCATTATTTTATATATTTTTGTGCTTTTAATTATTTTAATTGCAATTATATTTTATTTTGATTTATTTTTTAGATTTAATAATTGTTTATTTAAAAGAAAAAAAAATATCAATTGTATTTAATTTTTTTAATTTTTTTCTTTAATTTTTTAAACTTCACTAATATACAAATGTCCAGAAAAATCTCTTAGCACAATACGTCCTTGCTTGTTATTAATTTTATTTTACTTTTATGTGATAATTTTTAATATATTTAAAAATTGGCTAAAATATGTTTTAAAAAATTTGGTTTTGATTAATTTTATAGTAAGTATAAAGTCAGGTATAAAAAAAAGCAATATCTTCAAAACTTTTTATGATTTTATTAAAGGTTCTGGGTTCTCGTATGGAGTTCTATCACTAGCGTTCAAAAGTTTATAATCTTACGAGATTATAAACCAACCCCTCGCAAGCGAACTATATTTCTTGTTATAACAAAGTTCTGACCTTATGATATTGTCTTTTTTCAAATATAGACTTTATACTTACATTTTATAGTAAATTTTTTATACTTTAAATATACTTTCATAAAAATAATATGGAAAATCCAATAAAACTTACTGAAAATGAAAAAAAAGTTCTCAAGAAATTAATTTGTGATAGTAGGATGAATGATACAAAAATTGCAGAAAGTAATTCTATTTCTCAACAAGCAGTATATCAAATAAGAAACAGATTAGAAAGTTTAGGAATAATTGAGGGGTACTGTCCAATAATTAATTTTAAAAAAATTGGCTTAAATATAATGTATATAATTGGAATAGAAATTTTGCCCTATATGTGGGAAGAATTTAAAGAACATGAAATTACAGAAAAACTCAAAGATTTACCTTTTGTTTTAAAACTTATAAGATTGCCTTCTACAGATGTTTCATATATTGCAATTCTTGGATTTAAAGATATAAAAGATCGAGAACTGTTTTCAAGTAAAATAGAATCCAAATTTTCTAAAAAAATAAATATTGTCTGGTCCTATACAACTTATTCTGAAAATTATATGGGAAAAAATAAATTAAGTAGTATAGATTATGCTCTTAATAAGAACGAATTAGATTTTGATAAAATAATTGATAAAATTAATAAAAAATAAAAATTATTCTCTTATATAATAACCAAAAATTGTATCTCTCATTAAAGTACCTCGAACAAGCACTTCTTCACCTTCATCAGGAATATCATCAGAAACTACACCTATTTTTTCATCATCATCAACAATTAAATAACCTGAAAAATCTCCAATGTCTACAGATCCTTCTACTATACCTCTAACACTTACTCTTTCACCAATATACTCTTCACTTTTTATATCTTCAATATTTTGAGTAGCACACCCAGCCAATAAAACAAACAAAAATAAAAAAATAATAAAATATATTTTCATTTTATACCTCCAAAATAATTTTTTATTTATTTACTGCAAAATAAATCATATATATAGCTGAAAGTCCGACAAGTACATATACAATATTTTGTAATGTAGGTATTGTTCCAAAGATTGCTTCAACAAAATCAAAATTAAAAAATCCTACAAGACCCCAATTTAATCCACCAACTATTACTAAAACTAACGTTATCCAATCTAATGTATTTTTATTTGTCATAATATCCCCTCCGTTTTTAACGCGTAAAAAATCATTTTACGCAAAAATTAAGATTTTAAAATAGTCATCAATTTAGATGTTTCTTTTGTAACATTTACATTTTGAAAACTGCCATCTTCACGATGAACTATAACCTTGCCGTTTTCATATTTTTGAGTTATATCAAAAGCATGTGCTATAGCATTCATTTTTAAATCAAATATTTTAGATGGTTGTTCGCTATTTTCGGCTCTAACACCCCATCTCCCATCAGATGGTACAACGTGTTGTATTTTTGTTTCAACTTCTATTTTAATCACCTCGTATCATAGTTTATTTATATTAATTATTTATGTAACATTAATCTTTAATAACAAATTCAAGTTTTTTTTTGAGCTGCAAAATCAAATAAATTCTCAATTTCAGGTGGTAGTGTTGCTTTTATATTATTTATTTCTCCTTGATCAATATGTTTTTGCATGACATAAAATATTGTTTGTATAACATTTTCTGGATTAATTTTAGGATCATTATTAAAATATGAATGCACCCTACTAATAAATGTCATTTTATCTAATTTTTTAGGATTATCTTTAGGAGTCCAATTATTATAATAAATTCCTTTAATAATTAGTGGAAGCTGAGCACCCAAATGGGTGAGATTTTCAATAGTTAATCTATCTCTAAGAGTATGCATAGTTCCATAAAGGGCAATGTAAGCCTGGTTATAAGTACATTTAAGTTCATATTTTATTTCTTTAATCCAAATATTAAAATCATGAACTCCTTTTTCTACACTACTAATATGTGAAATAGTCATAATAATCACCTACAAATATTTTTAAAAAATAAAAAAAATTGATTATATTTCTTTAATATATACATAATCAGTTTTTGAACTCAACCTTCTAATACCTCTAAAAAGCTGTGCTTTAACTGTATAAATACCTTTCATTTTAGGGATAAACTCAAATGTACGCTCCTTTAATTCGTTTGGAGCTAACGTATCTAGAGATATTAATTCTACCTCTTCTATTTCCCCATCAGGAGCCTCAATCCAAGTTTCTAAATCTAAATCTTCAGTAGCTTCTTTAGCGGATATTAAAACATCGCATTTTATTGTATCTCCTATTATTGATCTAGGATTTCTTGTAGCAAACAAACTAATAATTTCTGCTACTTGAGTAGATACATTTATTAACATATCAGGTGTTTCCCAGTAAAACAGTTCATCGTCCTTATTACCAACCATTGATACATAAACTTGTGTTGAAAAATGCACATTTATTCTAAAATAAAGATTTACTTCATCATCTGGTAGCAACAAAGGTATATATTTAGCAAAGTCCCTAATTTCTAAACCTAATGTATCAACAGAATTTAAATGTATATCTAAATTTTTTAATGTATTTTGGCTTATATTTTTTAAAGTTAAAGTAAGCCATCTCTCTCCAGGATCAACAACTTCTGGAGTTATTTCAAATTCTACGCCTTTTCTTATTCTTCTCATTTTTTTCACCCCACAAAAAAATATATTGGTAATAATACATTTTGTTAAAATATAAAAATTATTTCTAGTAAATTACAAAAATTAAATAAAAATATGTTGTAATTTACTGATTCTTAAAAATAAATTAGAAATAAACTTAATTATTTTTTTGATATTTTTGTAATTTACATTTTTTTTATAGTATTCTTTTGTATAATACTAGGAATGCTTTTTATAAAATAAATAGCTATATTATTATTAAGGTGATTTTTTATGAAAGAAACAAGTAAATCTATTTGGAAGGAAATAATGTCATTACAAAATCAAATAGATATGTTGTTTGAAAATAGTTATTTAGAAGAGTATCTTGGAGCTAGTAATTTATTAAAAAAAGGAAATATAACACCAGAAAACTATAGAAAACCTATTTCTAATATTCATGAAACAGATACCAAAATAATTGCAGAAATAGAAATGCCTGGAATGAATAAAGAGGATATAGATGTAGAAGTAGATGATAATACACTGAAAGTTAAAGCAGAAAAAAAACAAGAAATCAAGGAAAAAGATAAAAAAGAAAGTTATTCTTATAAGCGAGATTTTTTAGGATTTTATAAAAAATTTTTATTACCTGAAAATGTTGATTCACAAAAAGCTAAAGCAGAATATAACGAAGGAATATTAAAAATAAATCTTCCAAAAATTGAAATTGAAAGTTCAAAAAAAAACCGCTTAAACATAAAATGATTTTTTATTTTTTTAAAAAAATAAAATGAAAACCAACAAAAATATTGCAAAGCTTTTTGATGAAATGGCTATACTTTTAGAATTAGAAGGTGTTGAATGGAAACCTCAAGCTTATAGGAAAGCTTCTAGAAATATTAATAACTATTATATGGATATAAATGAAGTATATAAAAAAAAAGGTATCAAAGGTTTGCAAAAAATAAAGGGTGTAGGGGAAAATATATCTAAACACATAGAAGAATATTTGAAAACTAATCAAATTAAGAAACTTAAAGATATGAGAAAAAAATATCCTAAAGAAATAATGGATATTTCAACACTTGAAGGTTTAGGGCCAAAAAAAATAAGATTTCTTCTACGAAAACTAAATATTAAATCTAAAAAAGATCTTGAAAATGCAGTTAAAAATAAACAAATAAGAAATTTAGAAGGCTTTGGAGAAGTAACAGAAAAAAATATACAACAATCATTAAATCTTCATAAAAAGAAAAAAGGGAGAATGTTATTAGATCAAGCAACGAGGATATGTAATGAAATCATAAACTATCTAAAAAAAGAAACAAACATAAAAACAATTAATTATGCTGGATCTATTAGAAGAATGAAAGAAACTATAGGTGATATTGATATTTTAGCTATAAAAATAAATGCTGATAAATTAATTAATGCTTTCACAAATTTTAAAGATATAAAAAAGGTCATAAGTAAAGGACAAACAAAAAGTTCAATAATATTAAATGAAGATAATATTCAAGTTGATTTAAGGATTATTCCAAAAGAAAGCTATATAGCGGCACTTCAATATTTTACCGGAAGTAAAGCACATAACATTGAATTAAGAAAAATTGCTTTAAGCGAGGGATATAAATTATCTGAATATGGATTATTTAAAAAAAAAGATAATAAAAAAATTTCATTAAAAAATGAAAAAGAATTATATAAAAAATTGGGTCTACAATACATCCCTCCAGAAATTAGAGAAAACCGAGGAGAAATAGAATTAGCTAAAAATAATAAAATTCCTAAACTTATCAGACACAGTGACATTAAAGGAGATTTACATATACATACTACTTATAGCGATGGTTTAGATACTATTAAAGATATAGTAGATAATGCAAAAAAAAAGGGCTATCGATATATAGCAATAACTGATCATTCAAAATCAAGAAAAATTGCAGGAGGACTTAGTGAAAAAAAACTTAAAGAGCAATGGAAGGAAATTGATAAAATTAAAAAAAATATAAGTATAGAAGTATTAAAAGGTGCTGAAGTAGATATATTAAAAGATGGAAAATTAGATTATTCAGATAAAATACTAAAAAAACTTGATTTTGTAATTGGAAGCATTCATCAAAATTTCAAAATGCCAAAAAAAGATATGACAAAAAGAATAATAAAAGCACTCAAAAATGAAAATCTACATGCACTAGGGCATCTTACGGGAAGAATGATTAAAAAAAGAGAACCTTATAATGCAGATTATAACAAAATTTTTCAAGTTGCAGCAGATAATAATAAATTAATAGAAATTAATTCACAACCACAAAGACTAGATCTTAATGACGATTTTATATATAGAGCAAAAAAAAAAGGAGTAAAATTCATAATCAATACAGATTCTCATACAAAATCAAATTTAAATTTTATAAGATTTGGAATAGGACAAGCAAGACGTGGCCAATTGAAAAAAAGTGATGTAGTTAACACAAAATCATTTAGCCAATTAAAAAAGGTTTTAAAAAATGAAGTATGAAGAATTAAAAAAAAAGTTGAAAAGTAAAAATTCTATAATTAAATTTAACTCTATAAATAGTTTAAATGAAAAAGAAGCAAAAAAAGAAATGAAAGCACTTGAGGATGCAATAAATTATCATGATGAACTATATTATAAAAAAAATAAGCCAAAAATATCAGATAATACTTATGATCAATTATTTGAAAGACTTGAAAATTTAGAAAAAAAATTCCCTCAATTAAAATCAAAAAACTCTCCAACAAAAAAAATAGGTAAAGAACCAAAAACTACTTTTAAAAAAATAAAACACACAAAACCTCTTTTAAGTTTACAGGCTACAGCAAAAAAAGAAGATATAAAAGACTTTCTTAAATTCGTTAAAAAAAATACAACAAATACTAATTATATTTTAGAACCAAAATTTGATGGATTTTCTATAGAAATAATATATAAAAATGGAGTGTTTGCATATGGTGCAACTAGAGGGGATGGATTTATAGGAGAAGATATATCAAGAAATATTAAAACTATTAAAACAATTCCAAAGAAGTTAGCTAATGATTCTATTAATTTTTTATCAATTAGAGGAGAAGTTTTTATTAATAAAAAAGACTTTCAAATGTTAAATAAAAAAAGAATTCAAAACAATAAAAAAGAATTTTCAAATCCAAGAAATGCAGCAGTTGGCCTAATGAGGCAATTAAATTCTAAAAATGTTGAAAACATTCCATTTAAAGCAATATTTTATGAAATAATAAAAATAAAAAACCAAAAAATAAAAAACCAAAATGAAGCATTACAATATTTAAAAAAATTAAATTTTAATGTAAGCTCAAAAAATAAAATTATAAAATCCTATGAAAAAATAATTGAAAAAATAATAAGATATTATAATAATTTTGAAAAAATTAGAGATGATTTAAACTATGAAATAGATGGAATTGTAATAAAAGTAGATGAATATAAAGAACGTGAAAAACTTGGAAGGAGAGAGAAAAATCCAAGATGGGCAATTGCATGGAAATTTCCACCAAAGAAAGAAATAACAACATTAAAAGATATAGTAGTTCAAGTTGGAAGAACAGGAATCTTAACACCAATAGCACTTTTAAATCCTGTAAATGTTGGAGGAGTTACAATATCTAAAGCAACTCTTCACAACCAAGATTATATTCAACAGAAAGGATTTAAAAAAGGAGATAAAGTAAAAATTTTAAGAGCTGGAGATGTTATACCAAGAGTAGATGAATTAGTAAAAAAAATTAATAAAAGCAAAAAAAAATTTAAACTTCCAAAAAAGTGTCCTGTCTGTAAATCAAATACAATTAAACAAGGAGCATATGTAATATGCCCAAATAGCTTATCATGTGATGCACAATTAAAAGGTAGAATACAACATTTTGCATCAACTGAAGCTATGAATATAAGAGGTCTTGGAGAAAAAATAATTATTCAGTTGGTAGATAAATCATTAGTTACAAAAATATCTGATCTATATGAACTTAAAAAAAAGGATTTTTTAAAATTAGAAGGATTTAAAAATAAATCTGCAAAAAAATTATACGAACAAATACAGAATTCAAAAAATCCAAATCTAGATAGATTCATATATGCACTTGGTATAAGATTAGTTGGTCTTAAAAATGCAAAAGTACTTGCCCATAATTTTAAGTCCTTTGGTAGATTAATGAAAGCATCAAAGAGAGAGCTTAAAAAAATAGAAGAAATAGGAGATGAAATAACAAAGAGTGTGTTAAATTTTTTTCAAAATAAAAAAAATAGAAATGTCATAAAAAAATTAAGAGAAAACGAAATTAAACCAAAGGAATTTAAAATTTTAAAAACTCAAAAATTAAAAAAAAAGAAATTTGTAATAACTGGTATTTTGCGAAATTATTCAAGAAAAGAAGCAAAGGAAGAAATAGAAAAAAGAGGAGGGCATGTAACAGAAAACATTAGTAAAAATACAGATTATTTAATCGTTGGAAAAAAACCTGGATCAAAATTAGATGATGCAAAAATAAACAATATTAAGATTATATATGAAGAAGAATTTGAAAAAATATTAAAAAAATAGTTTAAAAAAAGGTGATAATTATGAAAAAAGAATTTATAAAATATTTACAAAATAATGGTGTTGCATTAAATCCTAGAGTGGCTGAAGCATTTAACGCAATAAATAGAAAAGATTTCATGCTAGAAGGAGAATCTGAAATGGATATGCCATTTCCAATTGCAGGAGGACAAACAATAAGTCAGCCATATACTGTTGCATTTATGCTCGACAAATTAGACATAAAAGAAGGAATGAAAGTATTAGATGTTGGAAGTGGAAGCGGATGGACAACAGCATTAATTGCACATATAATAGGCAAGAGAGGATATGTTGTAGGTGTTGAATTATTAGATGAACTTGTAAAATTTGGATCAAAAAATCTAAAAAAATACAACTTTAAAAATGCAGAAATTATAAAAGCAAAAAAAGACATTAAAGGCTTACCAGAAAAAGCACCATATGATAGAATACTAGTCTCGGCAGCAGCAACAACTGTTCCTGAAATATTAATTGATCAATTATCAAAAGAAGGAATTATGCTAATTCCAGTAAATAATACTATACAACGGATAACAAAAAAAAGTCGTGAAATATGGCATGGATTTTCTTTTGTACCATTAAAGTAATTTACAACTTGCAAAAGGTTTTAATTATTTTTTACTAGAAATATCTTTTATATCGTAGAATATTAAAATAGAGAAATTAATAAATAGAGGTGAAAAAAATGTATAATTCAAAAAAATTAAAAATTACAATACCTGCTTATAAAAATGGAGAAGTAATACCAAAAAAATATACTTGTGATGGTGAAAATATAAACCCTAAAATAATAATAAATAATGCCCCTAAAAGTGCAGATACATTTGTATTAATATTTGATGACCCAGATGCACCAAATAATACATTTACACACTGGGTAGTATTTAATATACCAGCACAAACAAATATTATTCTTGAAAACACAATACCTGGAATCGAAGGAGAAAATGATTTTAAGAAAACTAATTATTCAGGACCTTGCCCTCCTAGTGGAACACATAGATATTATTTCCATCTATATGCAATACAAGGAAAGTTATTGTTTAAAGAAGGAGCAAGCAGAAAAGAGATAGAGAAAAAAATGCAAGATAAAATAATTGAAAGTGCATCTTATATGGGTAAATATGAAAGAATCAATGAAAGATAAATTAATGTAATAAAATGTATGATTTATTTTAAAAATTATTTACTAAAAAAATAAAGATGTGTAATGCAAAAAATTTAGTCAAGTAATAGAATCATCAATAGTAAATACATACATAAATAAAAAGTTTTTTTAATTACTATATTAAAAGTATTTTCTGTTAATTTTTTTTAAAAATCTCAGCATTAAAAGTTTAGACTTTTATCAACTTTGAAATTATCTTTTAAATAAGTCATTATTTGAATTTCTACCGAAAAAATAATAAAAAATTGCAGTGATGATACTAAAAAATAGTGCTAAAACTATCCAAAAAATTTTCATCCCATTTGATAAATTTTTATTATGTAAAAGCACATCATAAATTACCCATATCATACATATTATTGCTAGTATACTTATTATTTGTCCTATTACCATTTTTATCCCTAAATTTAGTATTAATTACAATTAATAAAAAAAATATTTTTTAAATCATCTCACCAGTATCTAATTTTTCATCTTCTTCTACTATTTCTGGTAAAATCTCTTCCTCTTCTATTACTTCTTCGTCATCTATAAAATCATCTATTATTGAGTCTTCGGATACCTCATTTGTTTCGCAAGCTATAAGGGCTAAAAAGGATATTAATAATATTACTATGAAATATTTCATTGTAAGCCACCTCTATTTGGTATTTTTTTATCTAAACCTTTTATTCTTTCACTAATGTTTTGTTTTACATCATCAGGTAATCTATCCTTTACTTCTTTTATTCTCTTTCTTGCTTTCTCTGTTATATCTTCTAAAACTTCTTCTTTTATTCTATTGACATTTTCTTTTGCATTCGTTTCTTGTTTTGTTGCTTCATCTCGCATGTTTGCTAATACTTCATTAGCTTGTTCATCTCTAACTTCTCTTACTAAATTCATGACCTCTCCTCTTATTTCTTGAGGTTCTATTTCTTTGTTTCTTATTCTTTCAACTAAGTTTTCGCTAACAATTCCTTGAGCTTGTAAGTTTCTTCTGACTGTTTCTTCGTTGTGTGCCATAGCTTTTTCATTTATGTTTTCTTGATATCTTGTAGCTACAATAGATTCTTGTGCTCGTTCATCTGCCACATTCCTAACTACTAAAACTTCATCTCCATCCACAATTATTCTAGCAGTATCTCTAAATTCTTTAGTTAGTGCTGATGCTTCTTGTTTAAAACTCATAAATGCTTCAATATTTTCTTCTCTTTCTGCTATTTCATATGTTGATACTTCCTCTTTTAAATCTATTAAACTTATAAGAATTGCTTCTAGTTCGTCAATGGTTGGTTGAGTAACTTCTTCCTCAATATATTCAAGCACTGTTTCACCTTTTATTATATTCATGTGTATTGCTCTTTCGAGTTGTAACAACCTCATTTCTGCACCAGGATTTGTTTCAAAAGGCATTATTTCCTTTACATCTATTTCTTGTTCAACTTCATTTGTTATATCTGGTTGTGCCATGGTTAATGGCAAAACTGATAATAAAGCAAAAACCACAATAAATGGTTTGATTATATTTTTCATTTTTTTCACCTCACTAAAAATATTAAATAATATGTAATGATATAACATATGTTGTTTAACTATAAAAGGGTTATTTAGTAAATTACAAGATTTAAACAAAATAAATTGTAAACCACGATTATTTTAATTGTTAAAATTTATTTTTTTACCCAATTATTTCCTTGTTTAGTATATTTTTGTTTAACTGCTGACCAAGCAACTTTATGTGCAACTTCTTCTCTAGAAGCGTTTCCTTTTCTATCTTCTGGATTTTTATATTGTTCCCATGCGTTATTATAAGCTTCTTTGTATATTTTTTGAGCATCTATTGGTAAATTATTTTTTACTAATTTTGGCAAATCTGATTCTTTTTTATAAGGCATTTTGATTCCTCATTTTAATATAATTAATAAAAAATTAATTTTTAAGTTAATTTTTTACATTACTTATTTGTTTTTATATTTACTTTCAAGTTGATTTTTTAATTTTTCAAATGATTTTCTAATTGCTATCATAATTTCCCAATCATCATCTTCTGAGGTTATTATAGCTCCTGGATAACTTAATTTACTAAAAACTTGAAATCTGCTTTTATTTCCTTCTTTTTGATGTTCTTTTATGTGTATATTAATTTTGAAAATATTTTTAAAATAATATTGTAATTTTTCAGCATAGTTTTCTACTGTGTTTTGAATATTTTTGGTCATTGTTTCATCTAAATTGAGTTCTTTTAATCCTTTATAAAAAATATTACTTTGTTTGATTTTAAATATTTCAATTATAGATTTTAATGTTTGTTTAAGGTTAATTATACCTATATTTTTATTTGATGAATTTTTGACTAAAAGATTATAAGACTTTGTTTTTGAAAATAATTTTAAAACTTCATTAAATTTTGCATCTTTTTTTATTTTGTTTATATTAGGTTCAATAAAATTTTCAATACTTAGTTTTTTTATATCTTTTAATTCTGTCTGATGAGTTTTTATAGGTGTATTTGGTACTTCTCCATGTTGTCTTTCAGTTATATGTTTTAGTATAAAATTTTTTAAAAGGTTTATAGTTGATATAGTTCCTATTATTTCTCCTTTATTTTCAACATATACTTCTCTAACTTTATTAATGTTCATAAAATGAATAACTTCTCCTAAAGTTGCACTCTGTTTTATTGTTACTAATCTATCAACGATATCATTTATTTTAAGTTTTAATTTAGGATTATCTTTTAATAAATTGAATAATTCATACACATCAACAAATTTAATTAAATTATCTTTATCAAAGACTGGAAGAATAATTGAATTACTATCAATAAATTTTTGTGTAATTACAATTAAATTATCATCAAGATTTACTTTTGATACTGGTATTATAAACTGTTTTATTTTTGTTTTATTAGCACTTGGTCTTGAATTTAATAATAAAAAATGTGATAGGTTTCCTTGTAACTCTTCAATATACACTTCACTAGCATTATTTTTTTTAAGCCTACCTATCACTTTTGAAACTATTTCTTCTTTCTTAGTACAAATTACAATTAAGCTCTCTTTCATATCTTTTGCGTTAATCATTTTTTATTTCAACGTTTATCTTCTTGCAACTGTTAAAATTGCTTTTATTGCAACTATTGCTGTAGCTGGTGCTATAAAAACATTTAATAGACTAAAAAATGTCGGTATTGCAGTCCATCCAAAAGCTAAATTATTAAGAATTGAACTTAATGCTTGAAAACTTAATAAAAAAGCAATAGCTCCAATTAAGAATGTTTTTACTTCACTGGTTGCAATGTTTATTAAACCCACTAAAATACCCAATATTGCAATAGTATAAATTGACCAAACAGGTACAACTGTTGCACTAAATAGTGCAATAACTATAGCTAATACTAATCCAACAATAAAAGATATTCTTCCAATCATAGAAATTTTTTTTTTATTGTATATACTCATTTTAATTTTCACCTCAATATATAAACAATAGTTTATTATATAAAAAAGATTTCTAGTAATTTACAAAAATAAAATAATATTTTTTAGTAAATTACTATATCATATAATTTAGAAAATTTTAGATAGCATTTATTTTATAAAATTCTCATATTTTTTTAAGGTTATTTTTTAAATTAAAAATTTTTTATAAAAATTATTTTATTTGCATATTAGATAATTTAATGTAAGCTATTTAAATTAATCTTTTATATTAATTAATAAATGTATTCAAAATACAGAATATAAAAGATAATTAACATAATTTAAAAAATATTAACTTTTTAATTATTTATAATTTAAATTAAATATTAAAAGAAGTATTTATTTTTTAAACTTCACTCATATATAAATGTCCAGAAAAATCTGTTAGCACAATATGTCCTCTTTTTTTATTAATTTTATTTGCAATATATTTTTGCAGGGTTGCAAGTGCATATAAATTTAAAACAAACGCTCCTTCACCTTCAATTAATTTACCATCCTTTGTAATTGTTGCAAGATGGTGGCTTCTAAAAACAACATGCATTTCAAGTTTATTATCTCTAATTACCAGCCAAATAAAATTTAAACATGGTGGATTTTCATTTTCTAAATCATTTATTGGATCCCATAAACTTATAATACAGCGTCTTGTATTCTTATCCTTTTTTAAAACATTTATTGCTTTTTTTACTTGATTTCCCCATTTTTTAAAAATTCTATCATGATATGTATAAATAAAATCATTTTCGTTTTTTCCATTCATAAATTCATCAACATAATTTTCAATATATTCTTTTGAAAATTCTTTTGGAATTACTTTTAGTGCATCTTTTATTACAACGCTAAAACTTCTAGATTCCATTGTAATTATATTTCGTTGATCTTTAAACATAACTCCATTTTCATAAATAAATGCAGTAATCATTTCAAGTGCATCTTTTAGATTTTCTGCATTAACTTTTTGGCCAATAGGTAATTTTGAATATTTTTGAATAAATTTTACCTTTTTTGTAGTATTTGATAAATCTAAATTATATTGATTAAAAAATCTTGCACCATCATCATATAATAAATTATTCTTAATAACATTAGAATAAAATCCAAACTTGTCTAAAACTTTTTTTGCATTATTTGGTTCTTGAATTAATGATTTAATTAATTCTTCTGCTTCTTTTAAATTTTTATTAGGATTAATATTTTTATAAACAACTAAATCACATTGTTTTCTAATTCTTTTAATTGCTGTTTTTGTAACTTGTGAAAATTTAGGATTTTGTGCTTTTGAATTTATAATTATATTGTTTTCATCAACACCAAATTTCCAAAAATTAGTTATTGCATCAACTAATAAATGCCCATTGTCTTTATTATCAAATACAAATAAAACTAGTTTATTTACATTAGGATTTTTTAAAATATTAGAAAAGACATATTTTGTGCCATTTGTGGTTTTCCAGTAACCAGTTAAATATGCATAATTTGATATTTTTAAAAAAAAATCTTTAATTATTTTTGGTGGTTTATCAGTTTTCCAATTATAAATAAAACCTATTGCAATATTAGATAAAAAATTCCCAACAATAACATCTTCACTATTAAAAAATTCTAAACAATGCTCATTTTTTGTTGGTTTTATTTTATAAATTTCTTTTTTTTGATATTTATCATAGCCAATTTTTATTTTTTCCATCTAAATAACTCCTTTATCAAACCAACCTGTAGTATATCCTTTTTTAATTTTTTTATCATTAAATTTTTTTTCTAAAATATTTTTATATATAGATAATAATTTACCTGAATTTTCATTTGATTCTAAATAAAAGTTATTAATGTTATTTTCATTGTATTTTTTTATTAAATTAAATAAACCAAGTTTTTTATTATTAATTAAATTATAGTAATTATTTTCTTTAATTAATTTAAATTTTCTGTTTTCATAATCTGTTAATATATTTTCTTTAAATTCATTTTTTATTTTCATCAAACTTATATTTCCATGAATATATACTAAAAAACCTTTGTTTTTTATTTGTTTTATTTCATTAAACGATAATTCCATTGAAATTATTGGTGTTGCATTAAATTTTGTTTTATAAAAATTTATATCAATATCATTAAATGCATTAATTGAATAATCTAAATGGATATCTAAATTTAATTTTTTTTTATTTATATAATTCATTAAACCTAAATCTTTTGTTAAAATACCATGTAATTTATAATTTTTAATTAAAGAAAATATTTTTTTAATTTCTTCATCATTTAATGGACCATTAATGAAACCATAAATTTTTGAATTTTTTATTTTTTCATTTAATGTTGAAAAATCCTTATTTAGTATATCAAAATAAATTACATCAGGCTTTTTTTTATCTGCGTTAATTCCATCTTTTAGAGAACTAACTTTAATGTAAAATTTATTTTTTTTATCTTGTTTTTGATAAGAAAAATTTTTATCAATTTCTTTTATGTAATTAATTTTGTTAATATTTTCATTTGGTGATTTTCTAAATGTAATTTCTTCTCCTAAATTTAATTTTTTCTCTCTAATGCATGTTTGATATATATTTTGATTTTCTAAAAAAATATTATCATTAATAGTTATTTCATCATTTTTTTTAGCAAAATTAACAGAATTTTCATTAATTTTTATTGCATTAATTTTAAACCTAACTAATTTATTATTTTTAATAATTGAAACAAAATCACCAATTTTTAAATTCTTATTAATTTTTATTTTTCCATTTTTTACTTTTCCAATAATAATTCCTCTATTTCCGGGTAATTCATTTGAAATTATATTGTTTTCAAACATAAATCCTTTTGTAAAATTTCTATTAAAAATTTGTTTTAGTTTTTCAATTTCATCTTTATAATTTTTTGTTATGTTTCTATAATAATTATCAATTGCTTTTCTATAAGCAATAGTTACTTCTTGTACATAAAATTCATTTTTCATTCTACCTTCAATTTTTAAACATTTAATTCCAAGATTTATTAATAAGGGAATTTCTTCAATTAAACATAAATCTTTTGTGCTAAGCGAATATTTATCATTATACATCTTTCTACAAGGCTGTGCACAAAGTCCTCTATTGCCCGATCTTTTTCCAATTATTGAAGAAAATAAGCATTTTCCAGATAATGAAATACATAAAGCTCCATGAACAAAAATTTCTGTTTCAAATTTTTTTGAAAATTTTTCTATTTCATTTTTTAATAATTCTCTTGGAAGAATAATTCTATCAACCTTTTCAAGAATTGAATATGTATTAAATAATCCACATTGTGTTGATAAATGTATTTTTAAATTTGGAAAATATTTTTTTATTAATGGAATAAAACTTTGATTAGTTATAATAATTGCATCAGCTTTTGCTTTATTTATCAAATTTAAGTAATTAAAAAATTCATTAATTTCATTATTTTTTATTAAAGTATTTAATGCAACATATAGTTTAACATTTTTCAAATGACAATATTTAACAATATCATCTAATTGATTTATTTTAAAATTATCCGCATTAATTCTTGCATTAAATTTTTCAAGTCCAATATAAATACTATCAGCACCATTATTTACTGCAGCTCTCAAACAGTTAATATTTCCTGTTGGTGCTAGTAATTCAATTTTATCCATATTTTTTAAAGTTTTATCTATAAGTTATAAATTTTTTTGAATATTTGTTTATATTAAATATATTTTACACTTTCTGCATTTATTTGATATCTTTTATTATATCGATTAATTATCCCAATAACTTCAACATTGCTATTTTTTTCAATATCAATTTCATCAAAAATTACAACTTCAATTTCCTGGATTGTTTCTACTTTTAGGATTGTGATTTTTTCATTATTTTGAATTGATTTAATGCTACCTTCAATTCTAATTTGTTTATCTAAATCATTATCATTTATTAAAGCAATATTTTTTGTTGGAATTTGTGAATTTTGCATTATTATAAACAATACAATTATTCCAATAATTGCAGTTGTAGTTGATGCAACCAATAAATGTTTGTCTTTCATTTATTTTAGAAATCTTTATTTATTTATAATAATTAAATGAATTTTTTTAAAAATTTTTTATTTATTTTAAAAATTATTCAGAAATTTTTATTTTATTTGTAATATATCCGATAATTCCACCAAACAAAAAAGCAACGCCACCAAAACTAATAATTAACATAAACATGAATTTAATTCGAGAAACTACGGCTTCACTAAAAGAACATTTTGTGTTTTCAGTAAAACTAAAACACATATGATCAATCCCTTTAGTTGATAAATAATAATCATGGAAAATTAAAATCGCAGTATATATTAATGATATTATTAAAACAAAAATAAAACCATATAAAGCTCCTTTTTGCCAATTTCCAAATTTCATCTTAAAACAACAATTTTTTCATTTTTTTTAATTTCATTCATTGCTTTTTTTAAAGTTAATAAATTATTTTTTGCACCAATCTTTTTAATTACCGATTGTGCATTTGCAATTCCTAAATTTAATGAAAATTTAACATCATTTTTTAAAATCATTCCACTAACAAAGCCAGATGAAAAAGCATCACCTGCACCTGTAGTTTCTTTTACTTTCATTTTTTTTGAAGGTCCAAAATAAATTTTTTCAGATTTTTTATCAAATACATAAGTTCCATTTTTACCATTAGTTATTATAACTATTTTTGGTCCATATGAAGATATTTTTTTTATTAATTTTGTTATTTCTAAATCTTTTTCTTTAGTTAATAATCTTGCTTCTTCTAAGTTAAAAATTAAAATGTCTGAATTTTTTAGTGGCACTTTTAAATATGTGATACCTTTTTTTGCAATATAACTACTTGGATTAAATGCAACTTTAATTTTATTTTTTTTAGCATATTTTGTTAATTTAACAAAAGTTTCAAACGATTTACCCATTAATGAACTAAAATAGAAATATTTTGCTTTTAATTTTGTTTTATCAATTTTTTTATATTCTAATAAATCATTAACACCTTTATATGTTAAAATGGTTCTATCATCAACATAGCTATCTAAAATTATAGAGTAACCGGTTTGACCTTCTTTTTCAATACCAATAAAATCAATTTTTTCTTTTTCTAATTGTTCAATTATTTGATGTTTATGTTTGCATTTTCCAATTACACCACAAAAAGCAGTATTTAAACCTAATCTTGAAAAACCAACAGCAGTATTAGTGCCACCACCACCTATTTGAAAATCAAGTTCTTCAATTAAAATTTTTGATCCATTTAAATATGCAATAAATTCTTCTGTTGAATTATTATTTTTTATTGAAATAGTTTCAGTTTTAGTTTTTGCAAATGCATCAATAGTTGCAGAACCAAAAGTTATTATATCATACATGTTTTTTTTTATCTTATAAATACTATTTAAATGTTTCTTTAGTTTTTTAAGAATTTAGTTCTTATTCATTGGTATATGTTAAATTATCAAATCCATCTCTTATCATTACTCTAAAAGGATATATTGAATCTATTTTTAATTGATTTAGTGAAAATTCTTTTTTTGAAGAATACACCACATTATTTGTATTTTCTATAAAAAAATTTGCAAGATTTTTTCCTTTTTCTTTTTTCATTCCAGTATTACAAGAAAATAAAAATATTTTTCCATTATTTTTCATATCAAGATAATCAAATAATTCATAATCGTTTGTAGTTATTTTAAAATTATCAATTTTATTATTATCAAAATTATTATTGTCTAAATTTATATATTTTTTTTGTCCATGCCCTGCTAAAATTAATAATGATAAATCTTTTGAATTTTTTAGTGTTGAATATATTTCTTCTTTTCTTTGAGCTACAATCATTTTTGTATTATATTCTTCTTTTATTTTTGAAATTAATTCGTTTTTATTATTATAAAATGCATTATTATAGTCATCTAAAGGGTATATAATTAGTGCGTTTGGTTTATTATTGTTTGTTAAATTCAAATTATTTATTTTTTCAATGTTTAAATTTTGGTATCGTAAAATTTTATCTCCAGTCATATATAATAATAATTCTGAAGGTGTTGATTTTAAAAACTCTTCTAATTTTTTATAACTTCCACCATTGCTTATATATTTTAGAATTTGATTTTTATCGCTAAACATGTTAGATGAATTTATTTTTTCAATTTCTAAACTATCATGTGTTTTATTTTGTGTTGTAAAATTTTTTAAAACATCTGTTTTAGTTTCATCATTTATTAAATCAAACAATATTTGATTTGAAATTTCTTTTTTATTTTTATAAGCTTTATTTAAATGAAAATTTAAATCATTAATTGTTATATCATTAATAAATAATTGATTTATAATACGTCCATTTATGTTTAAATTTTCATATTTTTTTTCTAAATTAAAAACATTTTTAATGTAAATTTCATCAATATTATTTTCGATTGCATCAATTATGTCTATTCCATAAAAACTGTCTTGTTTTATTGTTTCGTTTATTGAATAATATGATTCTATTTTATCAAAAGGTATATCTTTAATAGTTGCAACTATTATTTCACTTGATGAAAATAAATAATTATTTTTTGAATCTTTAAATTTTAAAAAATTATTAATGTCTTCTTTTTTTAATCCTTCATTGTATGCAATAATTATTTCAGTTATACTTTTAAAATAATGTTTATTTAAATCATTTTTATATGAAAGAATCATTTCAGTATATGAATAAGGAATATTAAATTTAATTAATTCTTGAATTTCATCATTTATCAATATCTTATCAATTGTTTTATATTTATTATATTCTTTTGATATTTTATTTAATTGTAAATTATTTAATAAAAAATTATCTAATATTGTATTTTTTTGAGTATGGTTTTTAGTTATATTACTATCATTAGTTGAATTAAAAATTTTATTTTCTAAATTCCCAAATACTATATTTGTATTAAGTAAAGTTATTAATAATGGATTAATTACTATTTTTTTAACTATATTTTGTTTCATTTTTATTTATTTAATTTATATTATTACTATTAATTAATGGTTAAATGGTTATGCTTTTATTGTTTTTGTTTTTTTAGCTAAATAATTAAAAAATAAAATCGAAAGTTATTTAAATAAATAATATACTAAATTTTAATATTATATATAATAATTATTGTAAAATGGATTTTATTAGTTTTTTTAAGAAAAAATCGCAAATTACTATATTTCTTATTATAGGTTTAATTATTTTATTTATAATATTTTTTTTGGTACTAATTTTTTCTAAAGATACACCAAATGTAACACCTTCGCAAAAATCGGATGATTTTGTTATTTTTGTTGAAGAATGTTTATTTACTACATTACAGGAAGCTGTTGTTAAAATTGGCGAAGGGGGTGGATTTATTGATTATCATTTAGCACATGGTTTTAATCCAGTTGATAATCCATTGGAATCAAATTCTTTGAATTTGTTTAATTCATTAGAGTTAGTATATTGGTTTGATCAAGATAAATCAGGATTAAACCATTTAAATATACCACCTTTATATAAAACTTCAGATGATGATTCTTCAATACAATCTCAAATTGAAAATTATGTTAATGAAAATATTGAAAATTGTTTTAATGGCTTTAAAACTTTTAGTGATAGACAAATTGAAGTTATTGAAAAATCTCCAATAAAAACTGAAGTTTTATTCACTAATTCTAAAGTTATTGGAAAACTAGATTATTCAGTTGATATTATTATGCAAGATGGCACAGTAACAAATTATAGAGATTACACTGCTGATGTTTTAGTTAATTTAAAAAAAATTTATGAATATGCAAAAGAAATAACGCTTTATCAATCTGAAAATGCATTTATTGAAAATGTTGTTTTAGATTTAATTAGTATTTATTCAAGAGTTGATAAAGATTATCTGCCACCAATGTATCATTTTGATATGGACTCTTGTAGCGATTATGTCTTTTGGTCAAAAACTGATGTTGAAGATAAATTTAGAGAAGTTTTAGCATCAAACATTCCATTTATTACTTTAGTTAATGGTGAATATTTTGATTACAAAATAGATGAGAGTGAGTTTGAAGATGAAGAATTAGAAATTGCAAAAGGAGTTATGGAAAAATTTAAACATCAAGTTTCAGAAAATGATTATTCTTCTATATTAACACATTTATCTTTCATGGAACAATTTCCTTTATATTTTGATTTAGGTGTAAATTTTTTAGAGCCAAGAAATTTAGAAGTTGATTTAATTTTTTCAAAATATTGCTTTTTTGAATATAGAACATATTATAGCTCAGCATTTCCTGTGTTATTTACATTATATGATCAAGATTCAATAATTGATGATAAAAAAGGTTATTTATTTCAATTCCCAATTCTTTCAGTAATAAGGAATAATTTTCCAAGAGTTAACTATATGACTGATGATGAAAGCCCAATAGAAGATGTTGTTTCATACCAATGTAATTTAAAGCAAAGAATTAGTGATAATGTCACAATTAAAGTTACTGACAGATTAAATAAACCAATTGACGATGTATTGGTTTTATTTAGATGCGGTCCAAATTTTGTATATGATTATGATGGAGATGGAAATATTAATGGTAGTAAAAGATTTGCTGAAAATTGTATTATTGGAAAAACTAATTCTTCTGGGATTTTATTTGAAAAATTTCCTCCATGTATTGGTGGTGGTGTGATAGAATTAAAACGTGATGGTTATTCAGATTATATTGAATTAGTTGGAGATATTAGAGAAGATGAAGAATATAGTTTTGATTTTAATTTATTAGAATTAGTTGATTTAAACGTTTCTTTAAATAAATTTATAGTAAATGATGATGTTTTAGATATAGAAGGGAAAAATTTAGGATGTTTACCTAATTTCACTCCAATGCCAATTGAAAATAATGAGCATGCAATGATTAGAATTGAAATGATTGAAAGCCAAGACGGCCATGAAATATCTTCGTCGCCATATATTTATTATACAACACAAAATGAATCTACAATTTCACTTGTTCCTGGAATTTATGAAGGTGAAGTTATGTTAATGCGAAATGAAAAATATCCAGGGGAAATGATGATTAAAAGAAATAGTCAATCAAAAACAATAGATAAAGGAATTGTTGATGGAAAAGAAACAATTTATTATCCAGATGAAGATATAGAACTTCCAATGGTAATGTCTGGTGGTTCAAATTTTACATTTGAGGTTAAGTCAATTGATTTATATAATTCAAATGAAATAAAATTTTATACATTTGATTTTGGAATTCCAAAATATGTAGAAAAAATAGGGACAGCATCAAATGAAGCAGAAATTTGTTCAAATACTCATGATAATTTATTAACTGCGGAGTTTAGTTAAATGGCTAGCGAAAATTTTAAAAAAAAAGTATCATTGTTTTTGATATTTTTAATTATTTCACTTCAATTTAATATTTCTTTTGCTTTTGCATCATTAGTTGGACAAATTGAAGATATAACTATACATGGAAAAGATAATATTGAAGATGTATTAAGACATGAAAATGATACTTTACATATGAGTGCTAAAGTTAGCTTATATGAAAATATTGAAGGTGATGATAATGAATATTTTACATTAACTGAAGATAATGTTAGATTTCAAGTAGATTCATCAACAGCACAAAGATTTAGTTCTTGTGATACTGACACCGATGGATTTTATATATGTACATATAGTGATGATGATTTTAATTTAGATTCAAAAAAATATTCATTAAAAATTAATTTGTATGATGATAATTTAATGACAGTTACTAGTTCTTCTAAAGATTTTTATGTTGATGGCATGCCACCAAAATTTACAAAACTTGATATACCAAAAACAATTTCAACAAAAACGCAAGACATTGAATTTAGTGTTGCTGATCATTCATGTTCAGGATGTGGTAGTAATTGTATTGGCCTTGAAAAAATAGTTTTAAGAACAGATAATAAAACATTAGAAACAAAAACTGATGTTAGTGGTTGTAGTTATAGTGGAAATTTTAGTTTAACTAAATCTTCATTAAATCAAGGTGATGTAAAATTATGTATTGATGTATATGATAAAATGGGTTTGTATAATTCTAATTGTGATAATGTTTTAGTTGATTTTAGCAAGCCTAAATTTTCACAAAATTCGTTTGTTATAAAAGATTTAAATGGAAATGTTTTAACTTTTTCTTCAAATGATGGTATAAAAGCACATATTGAAATTAATGTTAGTGATGAACTTTCAGGAATTAATCCAGAAAGCATAAAAGCTAATTTATCAAATTTAAATCCAAAATATTCAAACGAATTAGTTTTTGCAACTAATTGTGAGCCAATCGATGAATTTGGTTATAATTGTGTTTTTAAAGATATTTTAATTAAAGATATTAAAGATTCAAGTATAATGTTTTATGCAGAAGATGACTCTAAAAATATTGTTGAAAGTTCATTTTCATTTAATTTACCACTAGATACAACACCTCCAATTTTAGAAGGCGTTGTTTCATCAAATGATGAGTATGTTAATCCAACAAACACAATAATTACTGCAAAAGTAACTGAAACAGACTCTGCAATGTTTAATGCAAATGCATATTTTGGAGCTAATGGTGAATCTATAAAAGCTAGTGAATGTAATTTAAAAGAAAGTTTATGGCACTGTGATTTAGATTATAATTTTGATAATTTAAATGATGGTGATGAAATAGATATTTTTTTAACAGAATTGACTAACGATGCAAAATTAAGTGCAAATATATCATCTTTAAAATCCAAAAAAAATTCATTTATTTATGATGGAAAAACTCCAGAAGTAATTAATATCTCAATTTCACCTTATGCTTCAAATTTAGAAGTTGCAACAGTTGATGATGTATTGGAAGTTGTAGCTTTAATTAAGGAAGAGCATTCTGGACTTAGTGCAGATAATGCATATTTAAATTTTAGTGATTTTGATTCAAATGCAAATTTAATTAGTGCAAGTAGCTGTGATGAATTAGAAGATTTTATTTATGAGTGTAAGTGGGAGTATTCTGGAGATTTAGATTCTGGGGAAAAATTTTTTGTAGATTTAAAAGTTAATGATAATGCTGGAAATATTTTATTAAAAGAAAAAGTTACTGGAATTAATGTTGTTTCATTTGATGATAGAAAAGTAGATTTTTGGGCAGAAGAATCTGAAACTAGTAAAATTGATTTAAATCCTAATTTTTTATGGATGTCAGATCAAGGAACTATTGTTAGGGCTACAGCTACACTTGTTTCAAAATCAGGAAATCCTTATGTTCATAATTTTCATTTTACAAGTTGTAGCACTAGTTTTAATTCAACTGGTGCTATTGAAATTTTATCACAATCTAATTTAGATAGTAAAAAATCTAAAATACTATTATTTAAGATTCCACAATTTGATAAAAAAGATATAAAGGGTAAAAATTCATTTAAATTTACATGTGAAGGGCAAGTAGTTCAAGCTACATCACAATTTGGTAATATTTATTCTGAAAATGAATTGGTTAATGCAACATTTGATATAAGATTTTCTGAAAGTTTATTTTTAGATCCCGCACTTAAAAGTATTGATGATATTAGAGAAAGTGAAGATATGATTGATAAATTAGACACAATTATTGAGTGGATTGATAAATTAAAAATTTTTAAAACTATATGTAAAATTTTTAATGCAATAAAAGAAATTTTAAATGGAATTACTATGATTTTAGAAGGTATTTCTACTGTATTTACACCAACGCAAGGTGCAACAGATGCTTCTAAAAATATTATGGATAGATTAAATGGTTTATGGTATGGCAGTGGTGAAGGAACATTTGGTTCTAGTAAAAGTTATGCAAGTGTTGGTTTTTGGTGTGATTTATTTTTATGTACAGAATGTAATAGGATGTGGCAAGGTTTTGCAAAAAATGTTGCTGGTAAAATAGGCGGTGATGAATCAGGAAGTAGTGAAGTAAAGGTTGATACGAACGAATATATTACCATTGAACCGAAACAAGGAGAGGGTGGTACAGGTGAAGATGAAGAATCAAAAGCAACAAAGTTTTTTTCAACAGCTTTTTCAAAAGATAATATTGTGTCTAAATTAGAATTTGACCCTTTTAGATCACTACCTGTTGCAGTAATTTGTATGCCACCTTGCATTGAGGGGATTAGATTAAATTTAGTTATTTATCGAGAAATTTTAGTTAATTATAATATTTGTTTAAATATTGCTGAAACACGAGGTTATGGTAGGTCTGAATGTGAAGATTTTAAATCTACAAGAGTTTGTAGTGAAATTGTTAGACATTTATTTTTTACAGATACAATCGCTGCATTAATCAGGAATTTAGTTGTTGGTATGGTATTTGATACAATAGATGAAAAACTTAAAGATGCATGTAATGTAGAAGGTGGCGGTACTAGTGGAATGAAATATACAACACCTTGTGGTATTACAAAAATTTTAGCAATACTAGAATGGCTAATGCTTGTTTCAGAAACTTATGAAAAAATAACCGCAATTCCAGATATGTTTAGTGAATTTAGTTCAGATGATGATGAAGAAAAGAAAAAAGACATTGAAAAAGACCTATGATAAAATAAAACTTATAAATTTAATAATAATTAAAATAAAATAAAATAAAATAAAATAAAATAAAATAAATAAAATAATACAAAAATGGTTAAAAAAACAATCATCAAAAAACTTGCATTAAAAAGTTTAAGTTTACTAATCTTAATTCTTTTTTTGAATTTAAATTTTCTATATGCAAATGAGGGTTTTTTTAATGAGTATGATTATTGTGTTCAAGATGAGGGTGCTTTATCATGTGATAATAAGCACACTTATCCTTCGGATAATATTGAATATAAAACTTTAAATGATAACTATATAGTTTATTCAAAAGATTATACACCTACAAATTTATATCAATATTATGCTATGAAAGGTGAAAATTTACCTGATAGGGATACAAAAAGAGCTGAACTTTATTCTGAATTAGAAGTTTCAGATGGTGATGATGAAGAATATACAGGAACTTCAGAACAAAACAAAAAACTTTTAGAAAAACTGCTAGAAAAAGATAGTACAGAAACGGGTGGTAAAAATTCAAAAGCAGATGATGTTTCTTCTCGTGCTCCAGATCATACTAAAACAACAACATTTAAACATGGAGAAAAAGAAGTAGAATTAGTTTATGATGGTGTTGGGAATGTTGGATTTAGGGGTTCAGAAATTGCTATGGAGTTGGATACAGGTGAAAATCCTTCATTTCTAAACCAATTGGGTAATTATTGGTCAGAACGAGGGGATGATTTTGATCCCATATTAAATGTAAAAGATGGTAACATGAGAATTTCTGGTGAAAATATAAATACAAAAAATTTTAATGGTAAAATAGAATATAAAGGTAATGGTGGGCATCGTGTTTATGATGCTGATGATGAATATGTTGGTGAATTTCAAGTTGGTATTGCTGGAAAAAATGAATTCGTACCAGATAGAAATTATAAAGATTCAGAAGGAAATTTATTATCTCTTGAAGAGATTGAAGAAATTGAAGGAGAAATAAAAAAGGTTAATGAAAATTTAGAACCAATTAAAGAAATGAATGATAAAGCAGGTTTTCTTGCTGATGATAGAGCAAAAGCTGAATATAAAAATAAAATGGCATCAAATTTTTTAGGCAGATTAAAAAATGCAATGAATACTCATTTTGACAACTGGCTTGGTCAATATACTTATGGTATCCCAGCAGCTATTTGCGGAGATAGTTTATATGCAGATACAACAAAATCAAAAAGTAAAGCTGGTGGATTAATCCCTGGAGCTTTTGATTTTGAACCAGAAAAAAGAACACAGTTTAAATCTGAAATGGAAAGGCAAATACTAGAAGATATGAGAACAGTTGTTATAACTGGTGAAAAAAATGAATTAACTGAAAATTTATACAGGTATGCTGTGTCATTAAAATTAATTGGAGATAAAAGTGAAGATTGGAAATTATATTTATATAATTCATGTACTAATGAAAATTCAATGCAAAAATCAATAGAAACAGAAGGCTCTTTAGGGTGGTATCAACAAGGTTCTCTAGAAAAAAGATCTTATGTTGAAACAGTATTTGCAGGTAGCATGGGGCATAATATGGTTTTTGATTGTAGTAAAGGTGATTTTTGTAGATTTGATAAAGTTTGTATTGATTTTACAAATTCAAAAAATGAATGTTTTAGTTTGGCTAATGGAGATGGTTTTATAACTGAAGGAAAAACAGGTTCAACTAGTTGCTAAAATTTATAAATATTAATTTTTTTTAATATAAAAAAAGGGGTTTTATGTATGGTAAAAAAGAGGTTAAATAAATTTCAATTATACTTTAATAATCATTTAAAATATTTTAATAATAGTTTAAAATTAAAAAAAAATTTTTTTAAAGCAGTTTTTTTTGATTTTTTATTCTATTTATCATTTTTTTTACTATTATTTGTATTTGTTCAATTAATTTTAGTTCCAAATGTTAACTTAGTTTCTGATGCAGAAGTATTGATGAGTAAATTACTTGAAAATCCAGATGAAGTAGATAAAGAAAGAATGGATGAAATACTAAAAGATATACAGTTTTTTAAAATTTTATTATTTATAATTATAATAAGTTTTATAATCGTATTTTTTTTAACAAAAAGCTTAAAATGGTTTTCACTTACAAACAAAAGAAATTATAAAAAAAATTATTTTAAGTATTTTTTATATTACATTTTACTTAGTTTGATTTTATTATTTTTATTCATGTTATTATTTTTTATATTAGGAATTTTAATAATTGGAATATCTTTTTTTATGTATTTGTTTTTCAATTTTGAAATTTATTTAGAATCTTTAGCAAGTTTAATTTCATTAATAACAATAATTGTCTATTTTTATTTTGCATTCATTTTTAGATTATATTTAGATAAAAAAAATTTTTTGTCAAATGTAAAAAAGGCTTTCATTATTTCATTTAAAAAAATGCATTATTTTATACCTATATATTTATTATTTTTAATTATATTATTTATATTAATGATTATTTTTAATATAATATCTATTTCAATATTGGGATTGCATCATTATATTAGAATACCACTTTTGTTGTTTATTATTTTATTTTTTTTATTTATTATAACATATTTTAAAAATTATTTTAATCAAATTGTTTTAGATTATAAAAATGAGAAGTAAAAAAAGTCAAATTTCAATTTTTATTATATTTGGGATAATTATTATTTCATTTATTGTATTATTTTTGTATTTTAATGATCAATTACCAGGTGTTAGTAAAACTCAAAGTGTTTCAAATATAGTTGTTTATACTGAAGCTTGCTATGAGGATATTGCAGCTAGAGGTATATTTTTACAAAAAATGCAAGGTGGATATATAAATATTCCAGAAAGGCTTATTAATAGAAATGCTTATGTTGAAATAGGTGGATTTAAGGTGCCTAATTGGTATTATGATGGGTCAAATTATAAGCCATCAATAGTGCAAATGGAAACAGAACTTGCAAATTATATAGATGATAATTTATTTGGATGTTTGAATTTTTATAAACCATTTTTAAATAGATTTGATATAGTTTTTGATGAATTGCCAAAAACAACTGTTAAAATAACAGATTCAAAGGTTTCAATTGATAGTTTTTTTCCAATAAAAATTGAAACTAAAGGAAGCGATGAAATACAATATATTGAAGAATATAAAACCCATTTAAATTCTAATTTAGGTGAATTATATTTTCTTGCATCCGATCTTAATGATTATGAAAATACTGAATTCTTTTTAGAATTTTATACTGATGAAATGATTGCAGCATCAGATTATTTACCATATAGTGGCTTAGAATTAAGCTGTAAACCAAATTATCTTTATGAAAGTGAAATGAAAGAATATACTCAAAAATTAATTATGCATAATTTAAAATATTTACAATTTTTAAATACAAATTATCAAGAATCAGGGATGCTTTATTATGATAAAATATACAAAGTTGATTTTACAAATAATAAATATAATGATTATAAAGTGAATGTTTTATATAATCCTAATTGGGAGATGGATTTTAAAGCTCTTCCATCAAAAAATGGTGTAGTAAAACCTCATGAATTTAAAGCATTAAATATTTTTAGTGTTTGCATGCAAGTTTATAATGTTCGATATAATACAAATTATCCTGTTGTTTTTCAATTATTTGGGGATAATCAAATTGATGACTTTTTCTATTTTTCAACACCTGTATTAATGAAGCAAAATCAACCTAATAGAAATTTTGAAGTTGAGCCATGGGATATTGATTCGATGGAAACTAATTTAGATGACCCATATTGCGATATAACACAAGAAGTTACTAATTATTATCTTGATTCAAATAATTTAATGCATGCAAATCCACGTGTTGTAAATAAACGGGAAAATACATTAAAGGTTTATGGTGTTGATTGGTATCATGGTTATCCAAGAGGGGTTTTAGATAATGTATCAATAAATTATCAATGTGTTGAGTCTAGATGCCATATTGGTAATACATCTCATGTTTTAGTTGATAATATAATTATGCAAAATTCTTTGCCTCACGTTGATACATTTTTTCCAGATTGTGAAAATGGAATTGTTATTGCAGAAAAAGAAGGATATCACCCTGCATTTGTTTATCAAACAGTAAATTCAAATACCAATGGAGAACAAGTTACTGTTGAAATGTATCAATTAAAAGAATTTGATTTTAATTTAAAAGTATTTGAAGAATCTTTTAATTTAATTGATGATAGAAAATTAAAAGATGATGAAAATGCAATTATTACTATTTCAAATAACGAATTAAAATTTGAACAAATTTTATATTTTCCAAAAAATGGAACAAAGTTTAATGATTTAGAGTTATTAATTGGGGATATTGAATATGAATTAGAAATTATTTTAACAAAAGGAAATTATTTAGTTGGTGGAGCAAATTTAAATTGGACACCAGATGTTAATGATTTATTACTTTATGACAATGTAATGTTTAATGTATATAGAAAATTACCAGATACTGTAACTTATTCACCAGAAGATTTATTTAAATTATATGAATCTTCAATTGAATCATCAATTAATTATCCACCGAGGTTTTATTAATGAATAACAAGAAAATAAACAAAAAAATTAGCAATAAGCAATTTTTGCTAAAAATAATTAGTTTATTTTTAATTTTCTTAATATCTTTTATGCCGTTTACCTTTGCTTTAACGATTAATTCAGACTCTATTAATGCAGTTGATGTAACTTCAGATAGTGCCAAAATTATGTGGTCTACAGATATTGAAAGCTCTGGTTTTTTAGAATATGGCATTAGTACAAATAATTTAATTACAAAACCTTCGCTAGATGGTAGCAGTACAAATCATCATGTAAATTTAGAGTCATTAAATTCTGGAACAAAATATTATTATAAAGTTAAAGCAGAGGCACCAGATAACAATCCATCAGAAATTGGTTTTTTTGATTTTACAACATTGTTAAATGCACCAGAAAATTTAGATTATGAAAAAATTGAAGCAAATAAATTTAAAATTACATGGAATAGTATTAATAAAGCTAATTTTTATGAAGTTTATTTAGATGGAAATTTTTATGAAAAAATTAGTTCAAATGAAATAATTTTAGATAATTTAGAATATGATAAAAATTATAAAATAAAAGTTTTAGCTATAGATGAATCTGATAGAAAATCTTCTTTTTCAAATGAATTATCTTTTAAAACAGATTTAATACCTGTTGAAATTAGTTTTCTTCAAGCAACTGAAATTTCAAATACTAGTGCATTGATTAGATGGGAAACAACTAGAGAAGTTGAAAGTAATTTAAACTACAGCCAAGATATGAGTTTTAACAGGGATGTTAATGAACAAGCAAAAAAAACCGAGCATTCAATTTTGCTTGAAAATTTAAAGCCAGATACAAGATACAATTATAAAGTTCATGCTGATGGGATATATTCTGAAAATAAATTTTTTAAAACCGATAAGAATATTGACGGCGAAAATGTTATAATTTCTAATATAAAAATAGAAATTATTTCAAAAAGTAATGCAAAAATTAGCTGGAATACAAATATTAATGCAAATTCAAGAGTTAGTTATGGATTAACGCATAATTTAGATAGTGATGTTTATGGTGATAATTTATTAAAAAATCATGAATTAATCTTAAATGATTTAGATGAAAACACAAAATATTATTTTAAAGTAATTTCAAATAATAAAGAATCAAATTATTTTTCATTTACTACAGATGAAGGAGCAGTAATAGAACCAGAAAATGAACCTTCTGATGATACAAATGGCGATAATGGCGAAAAATTTTTAACATTAAATTCTTTTGAGGAAGTAACTAACAATATAAATTTTAATGTTTCTGGAAAGTCACTTATTGGCTCAAAAATATATATTTTTGTAAATGACTTAGATGAGCCACAAATACAAAAAGTTTTAGAAAAAACAAATTTTAATTATGAAGTTAAATTAAATTCTGCAGTTACAAATAATGGGGTTAGAGGTAGAAATTTAATTAAAGTTGTTTCATGGGATAATGAAAATAATAAAAATGAAGAAACAATTTATGTTACATTAGATATTGTTCCACCAAAATTACAAATAAATGATTTGCCAAAACTTACAAATAAAAATTCTATAGATATTATTGGCACTGGTGAAATTGGTGCATCAGTTGATTTTTATTTGGATAATGTCTCCCAGCATGGAATTAATGAATTAACTAAAGAAAATTTTAATCATTCATTTAATCTTGGAAGAACTGGAGAATTTAAAATAAAAGTTGTTGCAACTGATGGTGCTAGTAATGAAAATACTTTTAAACACACAATTACTGTTGATAGAGAAGCTCCTGAAATTGAATTTGAAAATGAATTTACAGAAACTCATTTTAGTATTTATCGAATTGTTGGAAAAACTAAACCAAATTCTAAAGTTACTGTTATAAATTTAGCAGAATATAGTAGTTGTGATAGTGTTTCAGTTGAACTTGGTTTTACAAATTGTGAAGATTATTTAAATTCAGATAAAATTTCAATGCAGGTAAGCCCATTAGCTGCAGCTCTTGGTGTTTCTCAATCAACAAAATCCGATAAAAATGGTGATTTTGAAGTTGCAATTCCTCTTTTAATGACAGATACAGAAACAAGTGATGTTACAGGAAGTATTAATAATTTACATATTGTTGTTAAAGATGAAGCTGGAAATTCTAGGGATTATTTAAAAAGATTAGAATATAAACCAGGGTGCTATGAATTTAAGGTAGGTAATGTTGAAACATATCCTTTTAATATTTATGTTGATGATATGAGATCTGGTGAAATTCAAGCAAGTGCCATGTTTCCAATAGAATATGTTGGTGGTGGGAAAGCTCCTGTTATAAATTCTGTTACAATGTTTAAAGATAAAGCAGAAATTGGTAGTGGTGTTGTTGGAAATATTAAAGATTTAAAAAGTAGTAATGAATTAATTAGAATAGGAAATCCAAAAGCTACAAATTATGATTCATCATCTAATTCATTATTTGTATATGCACCAATTAATATTAATAAATACACTGGTGATATAGATGAATTACCAGATAATTTAGTTGCAGCACTTGGAATTAATATAGTTTATGACATTCCAGGACAGGGCGCTGGTGAGTGTGAATTATATCCTTTAATTTCTTTTGATATTCAAAAACCAATTGACCATTCAAAATGGTTATCTCCAAAAATGATTAATAAGACAATAAAAGCCTTGGATGATATTATTGAATTTACAGAAGATTTCAGAGATGTTGCAAAACAAGCATCAACTTATGGTTTACTTGCATGTGGTGCTTTGATTGCATGGAATTATATTAGTAGTTTTACAAAAGATAAATCTCAATCAGTTGAGGGTGGTTGTAGTCAGCAAGAGCGAGATATGGAAAAAGTTTATAAAATGTGCGATAGGGTTTTATGTCCTGTAGCACCCCCAAAATGTGAGGATTTTTCTCCATTTGGACAATTCACCGCAATACATAATGGTGAAGAAGAAATTTTAGAAGAAAAAGAATATCAAGATCAATTAAAAACAAATAATAAATGGCGTGAAAAATATAATGAATATGTAGATGATTCACGAAATAAGGGACAAACAGTAAAACCTTTTGATGATTGGATAAAAGAAAAAAATATTGATGGTGAAGGTGCTTATAAAACAATTATTCCACCGGATTTTGAAGTAAATCTTCCATCAGATGATAAAACAGAAATTACAAATGTAAATTTACAGTTTATTGCAGTTGATAGAAATGGCAGACCAAAAGATAGTTTACCTCACGAATCACATGTTGATAGCGATGGTAGTGAATATAATTTTTATATAGATTTAGATAGGGCATTTGATGATGCACTTAGGCGCTGTCCACGAGGGCAGGAATCAACATTAATAATTTCTAGAAAAGATAGGGTTTCAAGAAATGAACCTGGAATTTTTGATAGTTCATATATTGAAGAAGTTAGGGCATCAAAATGTGTTGGAAATTCTCTTGATGAAACGTTGCATGATAGTGAATATGCAGAAGATGGTAAGCCTAAATCTAGTAATATTCCAGGATGCTATAATGCAGAATGTCCCCAATTTGATAATTCAAAATGTCCAAAAGGTTTTGGTTTATTTGGTGGAGAGCAAGGATACGATAATATTAATCCTGCAGGAGGACTTTGGTCTTCGCTTCAATGTGTATGTTTTCCAGCACTATGGAAACATTTAGAAAATTATTTAAAAATATTAACTGGCGCAAAAAAATGTTTAGAGCAAGCATTAATTGGTGAAACTACTGCAGGTTTTTGTGAAAGACTACTTGCACAATTTGTATGCGATTTATTAGTTGAAGCTTTAAAATATTTTATGAAAGCTCTTGAAACAAAAAGTACTCGTGGTGTTAGTGAACGTGGACTTATTGATAATTACAAAGATAATTCTGCACAAATACAAGAAGGATTATCTGATAGATATTCTGGTGTTGTAGATGAAAGAATGGGTTTGTCAACTGATCAGTTGATTCATAAAGCGTGCGTTGCAGGAATAACTCAAGATTGGAGTATGATTGAAGGAGTTTTTGATAACTATGTGGAACATTTTGATGTTGAACCTATCGTAAATATTGATGCAGAATCAAGACCTTATGGATACGATCCTTTTACTGGTGAGATGTCTATTGGATATAATATTTATTTAGGTGTAGTTCCAGGTGGAGATACAAAATTAGAATTATTTTTAGAATGCGACCCTGATTTTGAAGGTGGTGAATATTGTGCACCAGATGTTGCAAATGAGCAAATAACTACACGGCAATTAACTTTTAATAGTCCTGCATTAAATGAAAATTTACTGCATATTGATAACTCTGCTTTATTTTGGTATAATAAAGTTTCAGTAAGATTAAGTTATAGTGTTGGTGGTGAACAAAAAACTAATACAATAACTAAAAAAATCTGGAAAAAAGGAGATTTAGCATTTAATTGTCATTTTTCATTAACTGATGGAATACAATGTCCAACAAATGTTAATTTTAACAATCGAAAAGGCGTTGTTGAATTAAAGCCGTTTGGCGGTGGAACAACACTTATGCCAAGTAAAACTTATATTTATCATAAAGATAATTTGATTTTTGTGTTTGCTGAAATTAGAAATCAGTTTGATGAAGATTTTTATATACATATAAACGCAAATAATGATGAATTTCAGTATCAAATCCCAGCATCAGAAAATGTTCATGCATCAAAAGACTTTGGAGGTAATAGATTATTACTATTAGTTGATAAAATAGGAAATCAAGGTTTACAATTAACAGAAGATGAAGAATCTCAGGTTAAAACAATTAATGATGGTATAAATTTTCAATTTGATGAGCAAAAATTTAGAGTAAGTAATGTTGAAAGTGGCGCAATTAAATTTTTTTGTGATGGTAGTAATCAAAATATAGAAATTGAAGAGTCAAACAAAAATGATGAAATAGAAGTTGAAAAGTGTAATGAAAAAAAAATTACTAAAATTGAAGCTTGGAATATTAAACCTACAGATAAGGATAAAAAAGCAAATATTAATTTTTTTATAGAGGGTGATAAAACAATACCAATTAAAATATATGAGCCAGAAACTGATGAAGAGACAAGGGCTGGTTCATCTGAGTCTAGACGGATGGAAATTGATGTTTTAAGTGATTCAGGTAGCGGTGGTGGTGATACTCCTATTTTATATGATACAGGTAAATCTCAAAAAACAAATACTGAATATAGGGTATTTACAGGTAGTGCTGATAAGAATTTAAATCAAAAACCAGTTGTTCAAATAATTCAACCAACCGGTACTCATTTTCCAAAAGAGGGTGTTTTCCCACTTGGTTTTATTGCAATAGACGATAATAATGATATTGAAACTATTAAAATTAAGGTAACTGGCACTGGGCAAAATAATAAAGATATAGTTTGTACTTTTGAGATAATTAATAGTGATGAAATTCAACAAAAACAATGTTCTGATTTTACTGTAGAATTTAGTGGAAGAAGTACTAATTTAGATAATTATTATGAATTGTATTTAAGTTTAGAAGAGCGAGATTTAAAATATTTAGACGAGGATGCAATGTATCAAGTTAGAATTACTGCAATTGAAAAAGAAAATGAAGGAGATGATAAATTAACATCAGATCCTGAAACAAAAACTTTTAGAATTTATCAAGATGATGAAATTAAAAAAGAGGATTTTTTAATTTATTTAGGCTACCCTGATGCTAATTGCTTTAAATGTACACAACAAAGAAATGCACCAGCACATATTGAAGAGCAAGAAGATACAAGATTACCAACAACAAGAGTTAGAAATTAAAAATTAGTTATTTTTCTCATTAATTTTGTAAAATCTGGGTAGTGAACCATTTTTTCATTTATTATTTGATTTTTTGAATCTTTTTTAAGTGCAATATAAAAATTTGTTGGATCAACTTCAGAATCTATCAATAAAAATTCATAATCTTTAAAATCAAAGTTAGCAGTATATTTTTCTTGAAAGTTATGTTTATTTCCATTTATCAAACAATAGTTACCATTTTTAACATAACTGCTTTTTTTATTTCCCATAATTTTTGTTTGATAAACATTTTGCCCATCATCAATTTCATAGGGTATTTTAACAATATCATCAATATATGTTGATTGAACTTTATGGTCGTGATTTACAAAATCAGGGTTACATGCAATAATTCTTACACCTTTTACTTTATTGTATGTCATTTTAATAAATAATTTGATAGTCCCAACTCATATTTAAATGTTACCATTAAGTAGTTATATTAAACCATTTTATATTAATCATAAAAAATAATAATCTTGCAAAAATGTATTCAAATCAAATAATTAATTCCACCACCAATCTCGATTATTAGTAGAATTATGATATATTTGTGTTTTTGATTTTACAAATTTCATTAATCTTGAAGAGGATGAAGGAATGCTTGAATTTTTCCATCCTTGAAAATATTCTCCACCAACTAATGGGATATTTGAATCATTTACCCATATAATTCCTACATCTAATTGATTTGCATATTCTTTAGCTTTTTTAATATCTTTGGTCCAAATACTAGCACCAAGTCCATATTTTGTAGAATTAGAATAAATAATTGATTCTTTATCTGATTTTGTAATAATTATTGAAACAACAGGTCCAAAAATTTCTTCTTTTATACTTGTATAATTATTATTATCAAGAAGCAATATTGTTGGTTCATAATAAAATCCGTCTTTTTTCATTATTTTCCCGCCAGATAATAATTTTGCACCTTCTTTAATTGTTTTTTTAACTTGCAAATCAATTTTTAAAAGTTGTTTTTTATCAATGATTGGTGTAACTTTATTTTTAATTTGATTTGTTTTTTTAATCAATTTTGGAATTAATTTTTTATTTGTTAAATAAATTCTTTTAATTTTACAGCAAACTTCTCCAGAATGTAAAAATGATCCAGAAATAACTCCATTTATTGTTTGTTTAACATTACAATCATTAGAAATAATTGTAGCATCATTTCCAGATAATTCTAGTAAAGTTGGTTTTAAATCTGAATTTTTTTGAATTTTTTTGCCTGTTTTTATGTTTCCTGTATAAACAATATAATCAATATCTTCTTGTTTTACTAAAAATTCACCTTGTTTTTTCCCACCAATTACAATATTGAAAACATTTTTTGGCATATTTTTTGAAGAATTTATTATTTTGTGTATCAATTTTCCAACAATTGTTGATTTTTCAGAAGGTTTAAAAATAATAACATTTCCTGTAAGTAATGCTGGAATTGCACTAATCATTGTTTGCCAAAAAGGGTAATTCCATACACCAATTTGTAAAATAACACCATAAGGATGATAAGTAATATCACAATTTGATTGAGGAAATACTTCTTGATTTAATGAAAATTTTACTTTATTTAATTTTGTATATTCTTCAATATAATAATCAAATGCATCAATTATATCATAAAATACACCTTCAATTTCTGCTTTTTCAAAACCACAGTCTAAATTTATAGTATTAATTATTTTATCTTTGTTACTAATAAAATTTTTTTTTAGTTCGTTAATTATAAAAATTCTTTTATTTTTATCTAAATTAGACCACTTTTTAAATGCTTCTTTTGATCTTTTTATAATATTAATAATCTCTTCATTTGTATTTTCTGAATGTATTTCTATTAATTTTTTATTAGTTGGATTTATGCTTTTAATTACCATAATAAAAGTTTTTTTTTAATATATTTATATTTTGGGTTTAATTTTTCAACTTAAAAGTTCAAATTTAATTAATTCATTATTTGTCATAAAATTTTCTCTTTTAATTTCTTTTATAATAAAAAATACATTCTTTTTTTTAACATTAAACCTATCTTCTACTAATTCTAAAAAATCTTCAAGTTCTTTTATTGTTCTAAATATTCCTTCTATGAAAAAATCAAAACCGTTTGTTATTTTAAAAACAGAATTTATTTTTTCATGTTTTAACAAATATTTTTCTAATTCATATCTTTCGTTTTTACCAGACTTTAGCATAATTGTTGCTCGTGTATTATATCCTAATTGTTCAAAATCAATTAGTGATGTGTGTTTTACTATATTTCTTTCTTCAAGTTTTTTTAGTTTGTCAAAAATTGTTGAAATTGGTATGTTTGTCCGTTTAGAAATCTTTGTTAAATTTTGTCTTGCACCATTTCTTAGTTGTGTTACAATCACAATTTCTTTTTTAGATAACATTTTATCCCACCCCCAAAATGTTTTATCTATTATGTTGTTTCAAAGCATTACTGAAATATAAATTTTACAAACCAAAAATAATTGTTTTGTTCAGAAAAAATCTGAACCATTTATAAATAAGCTAAAAAGTAGTGACAAAATACTGAACCAAAACTAAACATTTATATAAAATATTATCTATACATAAAAATATGCATAAATCAGAATATAGTATTTTAAAACTTTTTAAAGACAATCCCCATAAAGAGTTTTCAACAAAACAGATTGCATTAAATTGTTTTAAAGAAACATATCAAGATTTATCAAAAGTAAATTATCATGATTTTAAAGATAAAATAAATTTAACAAATGCAAAAATAAATAATGCAAAATTACATAGAAATATTTTATATCATTTAAATAAATTAGTAGATGAAGAATTGATTGTTAATTCAAAATCAGGAAATAAAGGGGAGAAATATTTTGTTTTAAATTTAAATGAAGGAGAAGAATTAATTTTTAAGAAAAAAAGAAAAAATATACATATTTTAAAACCGATTATGAATGCATTTCCAATTGAAGGATATGAAAAAGAAAAAATTATTTTTAAATATGAGCCCCAAACTTGGATTTCAAGAGTTAATGCATTACTTTTACAATCTGAAAAATTTGATTTAGATGAATTAAAACAAGTTATAACTGAATGTTTTTCTAATGTTAATGATGTTATTTGCTTAAATGATTTTGAAAAATTAATTGAAAATAATTATTTAGAGCAATTAAATGATTTTTTAAAAAAAATACATATAGAATGTATTAATTATTCAAAACAAATAACAATTGTTATTGACATGAAAAATATTACTAATGAAAATGCTATTTTAAAATTTATCGATTATTATTGTTTATTAAAACCAAAAGAAATAAACATTATCTTTGATTCACGAATAAAAGATATTCAATTATATTACAATTTCTTTATTTATGTAATTAATAAATTTAAAGAATTAAATTTAAGTTTATATATAAAAAATAAAGATTTGATTTCGCAGCCATTTATGATCGGTAAAGCCGGCCCTTATACTTTTACAAAAAAGTCATGGAATAATTATTGTACTAATTTTTTAAATAAAAGCCGTGGTGTTGTTTGTTGTTCATCAACTATTAATGTTGATGTTAAAAGATTTTTTGAAATTGATGGTAAGATGGATAATTTTAGAAAATTAATAAACAACATTTTAAAAACATTATTTATTGCAAATTCTGCTCAAAGGTCTAGGTCTAATGAATATTTTAGAAATATTATTAATTTAAATAATCAAATGCAACAAGAATTTTTTTCAATTGCAAGAAATTATATTAGGTTTTGGAATTATGGTTGGAAAAACCCTTCATTAAATCAAGAATTTGTAATTGATTTAATTAAAAGTACTAAAAAGGAAGTTTTAGATTTTTCATTAACACAAGAAGCAATATATATAGCATGTGGGATGCCAACTAAATTTAATGTTGCGTTTTCATGTGCATTTTCAACATTTTCAAAAGAATTATCAACTAAAGATTATCTAAATATAAAAATTGAAGATAGTAATGATATTTATAAGGATGAAATAAAAAATTATTTGAAAACTAAAGAAGAAATTTTTAAAATTTTTGATGGTGGAGATAGAGTTAGAATATTTAGATCAAAAAAAACATCATCTCTAGAAATAATTAGAGAAATTGACTCATTAATTAATTTATACAATCTTCCTTTTTTTTGTTTTGACTTTTCAAAAATACAAAATAAAGAAAAAAAATTAACATCGTTTTTTAATTAGGAGTAAAAAAATGGCTGAAATAGTTTCATCAAATGTAATAGATGCATGGAAAAAATCATTAAGGTATATTATTGATAATGGTACAGATTATAACGATACAAAAAGAGATTTTAGACAAGTTTTAAATTTTAATTTAATTATTACAAATCCTGTTGATGATATAAATTATCCAATACGATTTTTGAGTGAATCTGATTATTGGGTATATCCATCAATTGATGAAATAAAAAACATTATTTTATCAAAAGATAAAAATCCATCATATGATTTTACTTATGGACAGCGATTATTTAATTTTTCAAATAAAATCAATCAAATTGACGATTACATCATTCCATTGTTAAAAAAAGATAATTTTACAAGGCGTGGTATTGTAATATTTTGGGATCCAAATGTTGATATTAACACTACAACCGATCAGCCAGGTCTTTTATTATGTACATTTAAAATAGTTGATAATAAAATGAATGTTACAGCAATTATTAGAAATAATGATTTTTTCGTAGGCTTTCCAGCAACACTTTATCAAATAAATTTATTACAAGAATATACTGCAGATAAAATTGGTGTTGAAATTGGAAGTATTATATTTTATTCAACAACTGCTCATATATACAAAGAAAACATAAATTTAATTGAGAATAAATTATTACTTAAAAAATAATAACATCAATTATTTAATTTATGGTTTTATGCTAAATAGTATTTTGTGATATTCTTCTCTATCTGGTTTAAAATTAATTTCATTATTTTTTATTTTTTCTTTAAGTTTTTTAAGACTTATAGACATTATTTCATCAACTTCATTGTTAGGTTTAAAATCTTCTATATCAACATATGCAATATAAATAGGATTAAATTCTCTATCAATGAAATTTTTATATTTTTTCTCTTTTTTATATTCACATAAATATATTAATTGATTTTTTTCTAAATATACTCCTAATTCTTCAAAAGTTTCTAAGATTGCTGCATCAATAGGTTTTTGTCCTGATTTTACATGACCTGATGCTGATATTGTCCAAAAATTAGGACTAATTTCTCTATTAGAATTTCGCTTCTGGAGTATTAGTTCATTTTTTTTTATTAAATATCAATACATGTACAGATCTATGCCATAAACCTTGTTTATGTATTATATCTCTATTTTCTACACCAAATTTTTTACCAGTACTATCAAGAACATCAATTTTCTCTTGAGTATCATAAAATGTATCTATGTCTTTTATCTTCATTTTAACGCCAAAATTTTTAATAATTTATCTTAAAACTTTATATAAAAATTCTTTAATTTTTAGTAGAAAAATTAGATAAAAAAAAACTATATAAAAAAAATTATTTTTGTGAATCAACAAAAAGATTATATTTTTCCTTGCCCTGTAGCTCTAACATTATTCTTTTAATTATAGCTTTTTTTGGTTCAGGTAAAAGTCTTACTCTTTTTTTAATATCGCTAAAACTTTCAAAATCTTTTTCTTTTCGCTCTTCTAAAATTTGCCACATATGTTTTTTCCCAACACCTGGTAGTAATTCAAGTTGATGCATTCTAGTACTTAAAGGATTTGCTTTATTGTAAAAAAATATAAAATTTTTTTCATTTTTTGAAATAATTTCATTTATAACAAATTCTAACTCTTTTTTTGCAGTTCCAGTAAGTCGTGTTAGTGGAAGTTTTCCAATTATATGGTGTACTTTATCTCTTTTTCCGTTTCCAATGTAAATTTCATCGTATGGCTGGAAAAAAACACCTTTTTTTGGAGTTACTTCTAATAAAGTGAATTTATCCATGCCAATAACTTGTGCAATTGGTGTTTTTTGATGTGCAGGTTTTCTATCAAATGGATATCCATTTGGCAAAAAATCTAATACAACTGCATATTCTTCTTTATTTTTAGACTCTTCCATTTATACTACCACCTATCTTAATCATTTCATAAAATTAAACTATTATATAAATCTTGCTAATTTTAAACTAAATATTTTAAAATACTAATTCTTTTCCAAAATATATAAATGCATTTATTTAATAATTTTTGGAGAAAAAAATGTGTACAATAAATTATAATGAAACAATTAAGGATTATTTGAGAGCAAATTCTAAAATAACTGCCGAAAATTTAGGTATTTTAATTTTAATTGATAAAATTTATGAAAAACAACCAAAAGATATCAAATTATTTAGACAAAAATTTCATTATTTTAATCCAGAATTATTAGATAATACTGAAAATTCAGAAATTATTTTTTTTGAATTATTAAAAAGTAAAGAACCTTTAAATGTAATAAAACATAGATTAAATAGCTATATAAATTTAAAATTAAATTATATTGATAGTTATAAATCATTTAATGAAAATTTAAAAACTCTAAAACGGTATTCTTTTATTGTTTCATCAGTAATTGATGATTTATTAAAAGCAACAAAATTTCCACAAGAAATTATTGAAATTTACAAAGAAGATAAATTAGTAACTGAATGTCATGATTTTTATTCTCTTTTTTTGTTATATAAAAAAACAAAATCTAAAAAAATTAAATTTGAAATTATGCGAAAAATTGGTTTAATTGAATTAATACTTAGAATTAGGAGAAGTTTTAATGTTGATAATTATGATTTTGGATTAGATAAAGTAAAAAAATTATTCAAATCAGGTCTTGGAATGGCCAGAATGAAAGAAAAAAAATATTATTTATGGTTAGATGAAGAAGATAGAGTAGTTTATACTCAAAATAAAAAAAAGGCAACAAAAAATTATGAAATTGATTTAATTAAACGACAAAATTTAGGAAAATCAATTAATCAAATGCAAACTGTGATACTATTTCCATCAAAAACAATGTTTGGAAATATTGTTTTAAATTATGAAACACGTAATAAATTTAGACGAAATGGTGATTTAAGTTATAGTTCTTTTATTGAAAAAGTAATTAGAAAAAATATTGAATTTCCACTTCATGTAAGAGATATTTTGGGTGTAAAATTAATTGTTGAAACAGAAGATAATGCGATGCAATTTGTTGAAGATTTAGAAAGATTTTTAGGTGGAATTTCAACTAGAAAAAAAGAAAAAAATGCATTAAGTAAATTTGGTAAAAAAAAATTATCTGAATTTTCTTCAAATGACTATTTTGTCTGGAAAGCAGTTTATGATGTTACATTACCAAATCCATACATTAGCGATTTTGAAAAAATTATGTCATTTGTAAAAAATAACAAAGAAGGTTTCAACTTTTTAAAATCAAAAATAGATTATTTTAAAAATCATCCGACAGATTTTATTGTAGAGGTTCAATTACAAGATTTATCTTCTTATTTTCAAAGTTTAGTGAAAGGTAGTTCTACAATGCATGATGGTTTAAAAATGAGACAAATTAGAGTAAATTCTCTTCATAAATTATTCCCACAAGAAATTTTTAATGAAGAATTAAAAAAACTTAAAAAAGATATTATAAAAAAAAGCTAAAAATTATAAGACAATTTGTTTTTTATCTTTTAAAAATTTCAAAAATTCTTCTGCATTATTAAATCTATAAATTTCTTCACTTTCACCATCACTTCTAGTACAATTCTCAGGGTCATATTCAGAACAAATTTTTGGTCTTTTTGAATAAATACTACATAAATTGTTTTCATCTAATTTTGAACAATTGCTTATAAATTCAACAAACCATGTTTCTTCATTATCGTTTTCTTCATCTTCAGTTACAAACACATTAACGTTATTGTGAAGTACATACCAATAAATATCGTGAAAATCATCTTTTGATTCAGGTTTGTCAATTTCAATTGCAATATGATTACAACATCCACCGCATGTTTTACATTTATTTTCCATCTTAATTTTGAAAAATTTTTTATTTAAAAATTTAACTGTTTTTAGAAATAATAAAAAATTTAATAATAATTTTCATAACATTCTTTTGCCATTTCAAGTCTTGGACCATGTTTTGACATAACACATTTATTACCTATACTTTCAATAGAACATTCACCTAACGGAGTATTAAATTCACAAAAAACATTCTGATTTGTATCTTTAGTTACCATAGCAGACATTTTTGTATCATTAGTTGGTGTTATAACTAAAACAAATAAGCAAAAAAATCCAATCATTATAAGTAGACTTGATAAATAAAAATGATTTTTTTCATGATTCATATATTTACTAATATCAAACTTATATAAAAATATTTCTATAATTTTGATAATTTTTTTAAAGATAACTTTTTAAAGATAATTTGTTTTTTATTTTTTAAAATGTTAAATAGTAAAAAAAACAAAAATTTAATTTTTATAACCGGTAATTTATACAAATTAGAAGAAGTGAAATTACTTTTACCAAATTTTGTTATAAAAAATAAAAATTTAGATATAAATGAAATTCAAGGAAATTCAGAAGAAATTGTTGAAAATAAAGCATTTTCTGCACATAAAATTTTAAAAAAGCCTTTATTTGTTGAAGATACAAGTCTTTATTTTGAATCATTGAATAATCTGCCAGGCCCATACATTAAAGAATTTATAAAAAATTTAAGTTTAAATCAAATTTATAAAATTGCAAACTTAAATTGTAAAGGTTTGGCTAGAGCTGTTTGTCTTGTTGGTTTTATTGATGAAGATGAGAAATTTCATTTATTTAAAGGGGAATGTTTTGGAAAAATAGTTTATCCAAAAAAAAATAATGGTTTTGACTGGGATCGAATTTTCAAGCCAAACGATCATAAAATAACATTTTCTCAAATGAGTAAATTTGAAAAAAACAAAATATCGCACAGAAAACTTGCATTTGAAAAGTTTAACAAGTATTTAATGTCTAAAAATAATTAAAAAAACAAAACAAATACAAAAACTTTAAATAAAGGTATAAAATCTAAAAAAATATTTAAAATAAATTATGTTTTAATTTTTAGGAGGTATAAAAATGGATTCATCAAGACCACTAGATGCATTAAATAATGCAAGAAATAAAAGAGTTATCGTGGAATTAAAAAATGGCAAACAATACGTAGGTAATTTAAAAGCTTTTGATATTCATATTAATGTTGTAATAGATGATGCAGAAGAGCGTATAGACGGTGAAGTTAAAAGAAAAATGGGTGTTTTATTCATTAGAGGAGATACAATCACTTTACTTTCACCATCTGCATAAATATTTTTTAAAATTTATTAAATAGGTGTATATAAATGGGTACTGGAACAGCATCAATGGGGAAAAAATCAGGGAAAAAGTTACATATAGCTTGCAGAAGATGTGGTAAAATGACCTATCATATGAAGCATAAAGTATGTAGTTCTTGTGGTTTTGGAAATAGTTCAAAAATGAGAAGTTATAACTGGCAAAAGCCTAATAAAAAATAAATTTTATTTTTTTATTTTTTTTAACTTTAAATTCTAAATATTTATTAATTTAATATATTATCGTTATTATTATTATGTATGATAAAAGTTTATTTATTTTTAGGAGAGATTTACGATTATTTGACAATAGTGCACTAAATTATGCCCTAAAAAATTCAAATAAAGTAATTTTATGTTTTATTTTTGATGAACAGCAAATAAAAAATAATGAATATTTAAGTAAATTTTCACTATCTTTCTTAATTGAATCTTTAATTGAGATGAATGAGAATTTAAAAAAATTTAATTCTAAAATTTATTTTTGTTATGGTAAACCTGATAAAATAATTTCAAAAATAATTGATGAATTATTAATAGATGCAGTTTTTTTAAACAAAGATTATACTCCTTTTTCAATTAATAGAGATAAAATAATAAAAAATTTATGTGATAAAAAAAAAGTTTCTTTTAATAGTTATTTTGATATATGTTTAAATGAAATTGAATTTATAAAAACAAATAATAATGATAATTACAAAGTATTTACACATTTTTATAATAAAGCAAAGACTTTTATTGTAAAAAAACCAAATTATGATATATTTTTAAATTTTAAATTTGAAGATATATTTAATTGTGAAAAAAGTAATAAATTTATAAAAAATATTTCAAATAAATTTTATTCGAATAAATTATCTATTGAAGATGAAAAAATTTTAGAAAAACTAAAAGAAAAGTTTAATTTAGATAATAAATTACATAGTAATTCAAAAATTTTTTCTGGCAGAAAAAAAGCAATTTCACTTTTAAATAATTTAGAAAATTTAATTGACTATGAAAAAACTAGAAATTTTCCTATTTTAGAAAAAACCAGTCATTTATCAGCTCATTTAAAATATGGAACTGTATCTATTAGAGAAGTTTATCATACAATTGCTAAATTTTTAAATTTAAATCATCCCTTAATTAGGCAATTATATTTTAGGGATTTTTTTATTTCTATTGCATACAATTATCCACATATTTTTGGTAATTCATTTTATCAAAAATATGATAAAATAAAATGGGAAAACAATATCAATAAATTTAATGCATGGAAAAATGCAAAAACTGGTTTTCCAATAATTGATGCTGGAATGAATGAATTAAATAAAACAGGATTTATGCACAATCGTTTAAGAATGATTACTGCATCTTTTTTAGTTAAAGATTTACATGTTGATTGGCGCTATGGTGAGAAATATTTTGCACAGAAATTAATTGATTATGATCCTTGTGTTAATAATGGTAATTGGCAGTGGGCTTCATCTACTGGATGTGATCCTGCGCCTTATTTTAGAATATTTAATCCATGGCTTCAGCAAAAAAAATTTGATAAGGATTGTTTATATATAAAAAAATGGATTCCACAATTAAAAGATATTTCATCAAAACAAATACATGATTTATTTAAAACAAAAGAAAAAATTAAAAATTATCCCTTGCCTTTAGTTGACCATAAAATTGAATCTGATAAAGCAAAAAGTTATTTTAAAATAGTTAATTAAAATTGTTGTAATTTAATAAATTT
>CAZQHZ010000002.1:0-12240 GCA_964593285.1 uncultured Methanosarcinales archaeon
AATTATTATTTTTGTTTCCATTTTTATTAGATTTTTTTATTAATTTAAATTTTTTGTCAAAAAGTTGTCTGTTTTTTAAATTTTTAATTTTAAAAACGAAACTTTTATATATATAATTTATAAAAATAAAGTAATATATAACATATTATGATAATTTTTTTTATAAAAGAGGTATAAGTAATGTTAAAAAATAGGGTTTTTTATTTATTTTTGATTATTTTTTTATTTGTTTTAGTTTTTTTTGTAATTTCAAACCCTCCATCTCCTGGAACTGTAAATCCGGTTGATCCTGAAGAGTCATTAATAGATTCATTGGATGAGTATGTTAAAATAAGTACTTGGATTTCTTGTTATGATGAAAATAGAAATAGTGATATTGTAGTTGATTCAAAAATTAATGTAAGTCCTTTGCCAGACGGAAGATCTTATTACCATAATTCTCTTACAAAAGATGTTTGTTTTGATTATAGATGTAGTAATAAAAATTCTTGTAGGCACATGGGAAAAGTTGGGCTTTGGGGCTGGAGAGGACCAGAAGATCAAGGAGAATGTTTCACATATGATTGGATGGATATAGCTAATAGTGAATATTGTTGTAATTTTGGTTCTAGATTGGAAAATTATCAATCTGATGGAAGCCGGGTTAAATTTGATTGTTGCATAGGTTCATTTACTAGTGAAGATGATGAGGAACCATATACTTTTTTTCAAGTTTTATCTACTCCACAATCTTACAGGCCATATTTACATAGATATGAAGGAGAATGTAGTATTTTTACAACTGTTGAAACTAAAGGAAGAGTTCCAGATAAAGGTAAAACTAAATTTGTTACGCATTCTTCTACAACAAATGAATTGATACATACTATTGATTGGGATGATAATCAAAGCGATTGTGAAGTAATTGGAGGAAATTGGACTGATGAAGCAGGATTTGATGGAAGACGATGCTGTGGTGATGATTATATATGGCTTTTTGATAATGATTTAGAATTATATGAAAATGATGAAATTTCAAGAGTTTCATATGATCCTTTTTTAGAAGCAGATGAAGATTATGAGCAATATTTATATGGTGACCCTAGCTATTCACATTTTTTTGCTGGTAGAGGTAATTTAAAAACAGACGTTGGAAAATGGACTGGTGATGATGATAATGTTTTAGTTTGTTATAATGAAAATGATAATTATGAATGGCTTAGTGAAAATGATGCAGCAAATCAAAATGAAGTATATTGTGAACTTTTTTTAGGTTATAACTGGACTGGTTCAAGATGCTGTGGGCTGGATGATTCTACATACGATGATGAAATAAATCATTGTGATGCAAAGGAAATTATTCATCAGATGAGTCCTGAAAATAATTTCATAACTCCTTTGTTTTTAGAACAATTTAATAGTTATTGTTCTCAATATGATACTAGTAATAGGGCATGTTTTCAAGGAAACATTGTTGAAAATAATACAATTACAAAATCAGATGCAAATCAAAATGAAGTTTATTCATTAGATGGTAAATTATATTTTTGTAATAGGGATTCACAAAATCAAATTTATGAAGATTTTGAGCATGTAGATAAATGTCATGTTTTTGGAACAACTAGTGATGATTTAGCAATATGTGGATATACTAATGACTCTTGGTATGATTCTTATGATGCATCATCCTTTTTAGGATTTGATTTTTCAGATTATTCAGCAAATCAAGATGTTGATTTGGTTTTATCACAGTTACATGAAAGTAGTTTACCTCACCCACAAGATTTTGAATATCCAAGGGAGTGTTGTTTTTTTAATAGGTGCTGGAATGGAAGCCAATGCGTTGATGAAGATGAGGTTTATTCATTTGATGGAGATAATTGGAATTATTTTGATAAATATCATGGTGATGAATATAATGGTAATCATGAATATTATGTTTGTCATGAGGGTGATTGGATAAATTCAGATGTAAAATTAAATCATTTTAAAGATTATTCTGATCCTGGATTTTGTAATATGAACTTTTCATGTTATTGTAATCAAAATTCAAATTATCCATATAATTATGTGTGTGATGCAGATGATGATGAGGTTTCAATGGATTGTACAATAAATGAAAATTTTTATTCAAATGATAATTATTGTCTTGCAAATTATGAAGGAGATAGTGCTGTTTCTTCACAATGGATTACTAGAACCAAATTAGTTGCTATTCAATTAATTTTAATGGCGCAAGAAAATGATTTTGTCTTATTTTGTGATAAATTTGATAATTCAGTAAATTATCCAATAGATTTAGAAAATACAAGATATCCAATTAATAGTGTTTGTGTAATTGAATATGATGAAAAAAGAATCATGGGTTTTTCTTTTAATCCAGAAAAAGAAGATGAAGATGCACTCGATCAATTTTTATTCGATCCATCAAATGGTTTTTTAAATTATGTAATTGATAGTGATAATTTAGAAGATGAATTTTGTAATGCTTTAAATTCTGATGTTGATGGTTCAAAACACGGAAATTATGTTAATTGTATTAATAATTCAATATGGATAAATAAAAAATTATCTACAATTATTTATTCAAAAGATGGAATTTCACAAAGTAATATTTTTTCAATTGATTCTTATGTTGATATTTTAGATAGTGAAGATGAAAAAATTAATAGTTTAATTGATTCAATTTCAAATAAAGAAGTTTATCATTATAATTTTAAAAACCCAACGGATTTTTCAAGATTTTATTATTCTAAAAAAGAAAATCAAGAAATTTTAGGATTAATTGATAAAAGGTATGATGAATGGAAACCATCTCCTCCAAAACTTATGAACTATATATATGTTAGATATAGTGGTTTTAGTAATGTTTGCAATCACGTAGATTTTGCAAAAAGTGCTAGAAATTTTGGAATCTCTTGCCATGAATTAAATGATGATACATATGTTCTTGCGAGAACTTCAATTGATAATCCAGCTTATTGGCTTGATTTAACTTCAAAAATGAGGGCTAATTAATTTATTTGTTTTTAAAATGAGTTATAAAAAAAGTCAAATTACAATATTTTTAATATTAGCAATAATTATTGTTTTTATTTTAGTTTTATCTTTTAATTTGGATAAAGTAGTTATTAATTCAAATCAGCCATTTAATATTAATCAAATAGAATCAAATTTTAAATCTCATGTGGAAAGTTGTATTGAAAGTAGTGCAATTGAAGCTTTATTTTTAGTTGGAAGGCAAGGTGGTGTGATTTATGATTACCAGGTTAATGGTGCTTTGACATATTTAGGTCCTAATTTGTTTAGTTATGGCGAGTTTATTTTGCCAGTTAAAGATGAATTTGGTGTTTTTAATGTAAGTTATGGTATTGTTAGATCAATTAATGAGTTAGAACCACCATTTTATCCATATGGTTTTGAAAAATTAATAGAAAATCCAAAATTAATAAATTCAGATTATAAAAATATTTTTGGAAATTATCCAGAACCTGGACCTTTAAATCCTTTGTGCAATCCTACAGGTCCAAATGCAAAGGATACTCCAGGAATTATTTATTTTTGCACTAGTTATGGCTCAAAAAATTTGAAAAATAGTATTCAAGATTATTTAAATTTATACATCACAAATAAAACACTTGAATGTATTGATTATTCTATTTTTAGTAATGTTGAAAATTTTGAATTAGATGAAAATTTAGTTAAAACTGATGTTAAATTTACTAATGAAGAATTAATTGTGGATGTTTTTTTTCCAGTTAGATTAAAATTAGATGAAAATACTTTTATTAAAGTAGATGATTTTACTGTTAATATACAGAATAGATTAAAATTAATTCATGAATTAGCTGAAAAGTTAATAGAACATGATGTTAATAATGTTTTTTTTGATATAGTAAGGCATGCTGAGCGATTAAATGATTGTCGAAAATGGAAGGGTACTAATAGTTATTGTTTAAAAGATGGGATTAGTGTTTCACGAATTATTAATCCTTGTTTAAAAAATGAAAATAAAAATTGTCCAAAAAGAGGAAACTACGATAATGTTTTAGTTATTGAAGATAAAAAAGTAACTTTACAAGGGGCACCATATACTTTTTATTTGGCAATCCAAAATAGAAGACCTGCACTTGATTTAATATATAATGATTCTAAAACTTATGAGGGTTTTGATATAGTTGGTGTTGTTGGTGAGCGAATTGTTATTGATCCAAAAGGCTATGATCCAGATTCTGATTATCATGGATATGATGGAATTATGAAATCTAGGTATAGTTATAATATGTGGAAAGAAGATTATAATGACATTTATAAAAAATGGTATTGTGAATATAAGCGTGATGATATTTATGTTAATTTAGATAGTTGCTTAAATGATCTTTTTGATGAAGCTGTTTCAAGAATTAATGAGCGACCTAAAAATTTCACACAATCAATTGAATTTGTAGAAACTAAAAGGAAAGCTGGTTATACTCCAACAAAAAAAGATATTGGGGCCCATAATTTAAAAGTTCAAGTTTGCGATGAAGAAAATTTATGTGATTTTCAAATTTTAAAAATTTTAATTTGCTGTAAATTTGAAGATGGTGAATGTATTTTGGTATGTGAGGATTAATAAAATTTATATTTTGTTATTATTTTAGGATTTTAATCACAAAATATATAAATGTAATATTTAAGTTTTAATAATAAATAAAATAGTTTACATATGTTTTAAAAATAAAAAAAATGAGGTTTAATTTTTTTAATAAAAAAAAAAGTATTTTTTGTTTTATTTTTTGTTTAATGTTAGTTATTTTTGTAACTTCCTTTGCTTATTCAGAAAGTAGCCAAGGATATTGTGCAAATCCTTTTGTTAGTCCTGCTTCATTATTGTGTAGTGATTCAAAAATTTCAAGAGATTTGTGTTGTCCTGAAAATGTAAATTATTATGATGAAGGAAATTTTATTGAAACACGGGAAGAATGTGTTGAAAATTATTTTTTTGAAGAAAAAAATGATATATATGAAGAATATTGTTCTGTTAAGTGTTGTCTTGATTCTTCAGAAACTGATTGTGATGAGATTTATAAAATAAAGTGTTTGGGTGAAGAAGGCACACCTTCTGTAAATGAAACTTGTAATAATGCAGGGGTTAATGATTTACCTAAATGTATGCAAGGGTGTTGTTGTTATACTCAAAATGAAATAGATTTTTCAGATATTATGTCTAATAGTAGATGCGATGAATTTGATGGTAGTTTTGATAGTACAATAACTAATTCAAACAATTGCATGGAAATTTGTGAAATTGAAGATGAAGGTGTTAGTGGGTGTTATCCTGAGTGTGATGTTGGGTATGAATGTATAAATAGTGAATGTGTTTATATTGAGGATGAAGAAGTGTGCGATCCATGTGAGGATTTTGATTGTGATGGTGAATGTGATTTATTTTCATCTTGTCCGATTGATGAATTTTTAGTTTCTAATTGTAATTGTTTTGGAAGTGTTTGTGGAAGTGAAAAATATTGTTGTGATGGGATTGGATGTACTAATTCTCCTTGTAGCTCTGCAGAGTGTAGTTCAGATATTCCTTGTGGTACAACTAATGATGAAGGATGTCCTTTATTTAAAAGATGTAGGATAGATAATACTTTAAGTGCTGTGTGTGAACCACGGGCTGATTGTGGTATGGAATTAGAAATATGTGATACTCCAGAAGATGATAATCAAAATGATTTAATCAATTGTCAAGATAGATTTTGTCATGATGTGGTTTGTGCAAATTCAGAAGATGATTATTCAAATTGTATGGACAGGGGGTATTTTGATCATAATGATGAAAATTGGAAATGCTGTTACAATGGGCCTTTGCAAGACTGTAATGAGGATGGAGTTAAAGATACTTGTGGGGCTTGTAATTGTTTATTATTAGATCCTTTGCCAAGTCCAATACTTAAAAATATAACTTTAATTGGAAATAAAGATAAATTAAAAATTGAATGGTCACTTAATTGTGAAATTGATTTTTATTTGTATAAGTGTGAAGGTGAATCTTGTTCATCAATTGAAAATTTTGAACAAATTAAATCAACTAGTGAAAAAATATATGAAGATTCAGCCATAAATTATGATACACCATATTGTTATTATGTTTCTGCAATTTATCCAAATGAAGTTAAAAATTCAGACATTAAATGTATTGACGGTATAGATAAAACTTGTATGGGAACACCACATACAAATTTTTGTGTTGATGAAAATAATGAATTTAAATCAAGGTTAACTAAAAGAGCAATTTGTGATAGTAAAGGCCAGTTGATTATTTCTGAAGATTGCACAAATAAGGGAGAAGGATATATGTGTAAAGGTCCAAATTCAGGTGGGCAAACTACTTGTCTTATTACAGATGATTGTGATAATTGTGGTGATCCATTTAATGTTTTTGCATATTTTGATAAATCAAAAACGCTTGATAAAGACTTAAATGAAGTTTTATGTAAGAATTTAGATAGTTGTTTTTATGATTTTTCTTCTTCTTCAGTTGATTATTTTAGAAGTTGTTTTGATGTTCGAAGTTGTTATGATTATAGAAGTAAATTTGCATGTGAAGAACAAAATTTAAATGATTTTAACAATAAATGTCTTTCAAGGAATTGTGAATGGGTTTTTGTTGATGAAGAATTAAATCAAGGAATTTGTAGAGAAAAAAATCCACTTCATAATAGATGTGAATTATGTAATAGTAATGAATTTAATGAAGTTTTTGGTTTATGTAATTATGAAAAATGTGAATTATTTGGTGATTGTGTTTATAGGTCAAGCGATGGTTTATGTATTGATTCATATGGGATGGAATGTAATGATTTTTTAACACAAACGCATTGTACTGGAGGTAGTAATTTAGATATGGATATTTCTTATAATTCTGAAGGAAAAAGAATTTCTGGAACTAACGAGATAATTACAAGAAGTGCTGATGTTGGTGGAATTGGTCTTTGCAGATGGGATAGTACTAGAAGTGAAGGTGATAAATGCTATAAAGATGCAAATTTTGATGAAAGTTTAGATCCTTTAGGTTTTATAGATTATACGCCACCAAAAACAACAATTGTTTCTCCAGATAAAATGAGAAATTTAAATATTTCTTTTCATGTATCGGATTTAGCAGGATTTGGTAAACAAAATTCAGGAGTTAATGATTATGATGTTTTCTTCTGTGTTACTAAACAAAATGAAGATCCTTGTTATCCAAATAAGCGACCTAATTTTATGGAAAATAACAATGGTTGGTTTTATGAAAGTGTTGATGATGGAAAACATAATGTATATTTTTATGCAGTAGATAATGCAAATAATTTAGAAGTAGTTAAAAAATTTGAAGTTAATATTGTTAAAAATGGACCAGAAATTACATTAAATGCACATACTTATTTATATGAAGATAGTGGTGCGGTTTTATTTGAGATTATTTCACCAGAAAATTTATTTTGTTCAGATATATTTTTTAAATCTGAAACTGAAGAACTATCTAATTTAGAAAATTCATATGGGGATTATTTTCAATCTAGGTTTTATGATTTGGATGATGGTTTTTATCAATATGCAATTTCATGTATAGATGAATTAGGAAATCAAATTACTGAGGAAAAAACAGTTAGAATATTATTTGATCAATCTATCTTTGAAGTTTTACCTACAGGGGTTTTAGATTTAGAGGAAGTTGATTTAAATTTAAAAACACGTATTTCTGAATGCAGATGGTCTTTTGAAGATATTGATTTTGATGATATGGATAATAATTTTAATTGTCAAGAAGGTGTTATTGATTCTGAAACATACTATGATTGTGTTGATACTTTTAATCCTACAGAAAGTAAAACATATCATATCCATGTTGCATGTAAAAAAAATAATCAAATAAGTAAAGATAAAATATTATTTGTATATGATAATTCATCTCCAACAACTAATATTGTAGATTCTAATGATAATTTATTTAATTATTTTGCAGCACATACTCCAAGTTCACTTAATAATAGTTTGTTTTTAAATTGTACTGATTCACCTAGATTTGGTTTTGGATGTAATTCTTCATTTTATTGTCTTAGTAATCAAGGTTATTGTAATCCTAACATAAAAGTATCAAAAAATAAGGCTATAAATTTTAATGTTACATCTTTTAATAATTTAGTTGTATGTTTTAATTCTAAAGAAAATGTTATTGATGGTATGGGCGGATTAACTGAAACTAGAAAATGTTATGATATGGATAACGTAGATGTGGATGATCCAATTATTAGTGTAATGGACACATTAAAAAATTATGACCAAAGTGATGATCCTCTTAGAGTTCATGAGTTGAATTTAACAGATGATAAATTTTTATTATCTGGTATTGTAATGGATCCAGATGTATCTGATGTAAATTTATTAAATAATAAATTAGACCTAATTGTTAAACACAACGGTACTCAAAATTCATATTTAAATATCGGAGCAAATCCAAATTTTGAGCAAGAAATAGTTTTAAAAAAAGGTGGTATTAATACTATTGAACTTAGAGCTAGGGATAGATCTAATAGTTTTTCAAATATTTATTCGTATTATATCTCTTATATTGATTATTTTGGAGATAAAATTTATTTATTAGAACCTTTATTTGGTGTATCAGATTCTAAACAATTTGATCTATTAATTGAAACTTATAAAGGTGCAGATTGTAGATATTCACTAATCGATGGAGGTTATAATTCTGCAAAACCTATGGATAAATTTAATGAAACAAACAACCAACACACAATATTTTTGAATTGGGAGCATTTTTCTGAAAATTTAAAACAAGAGATTTTTATTTATTGTAAATTTGATGGTGAAAATTTAATTGATGAAAAATCTTTTTATTTATCTTATAATACAAAAGTTCCAAAAATTGATCTTTCTATAGATAATTCAGTTTTTGGTTTAATTCCTTTAACTATTGTTGAGCGACCATTTCAAACTAACATAACAGTTAAGTCTGATGTTTTAGTTAGATGTAAATATACTACTTCAAAAACTGTTTCATTTGATAATATGAATAAATTTGATGGTTTTGATGATGGGTTATTTAATACTACAAATGTATTGTCTATTACTGATTTAGAAGATAATAAAGGTTATACATTTTATGTACAATGTGAAAATGAAGCATTAAAAAGATCAAAAAAAGAAAAAATTTATTTTGAAATTGATAGTTCAAAAGATCCCGGTATTCATTTAGTTTCTCCAAAAAGTCCAACAGCGAATAATTCTTTTAAAGTTAGTGTTAGAACCTCTAAATTAAGTTTGTGGTGTAAACTTAAACAAAAAGGTAATGAAGAGCGAGAGATGGAAGAATTAACTAATTATGATTTTATTTCACACACAACTTTTAATGTATTAGATGGAAAAAATGATTTTTCTGTGAGTTGCTTAAATAATGATGGATTGTCTTCACAAGATTTTAAGATAATTGTTGATACAAAAAAACCAAGTACGCCGCTTGTAGAAACAGATTCAAAAACCAATAAAAAAGATTATTTAAGTGCAAAATGGTCCGTAAATAAAAGTATTACAGATATTGTATTATATAATTATTCAATAGGTAAATCACCTGGCGCTCATGATGTTTTTAATTGGACAACTACTATTAGGACTGATGAAATGGTTACTGGATTAAATTTATCTGATAAAATTTCATATTATTTTAATGTTAAAGCAAAAAGTGAAGTTGGGCTTTGGAGTGATATGGGTTATTCTAGTATTTTAGTAGATTTTGAAAGTCAAACAAATGGTACAAATGAAACTCAACCTGATTTATGTAGTAATGGTGAATTGAATTCAGATCATGGTGAAACAGATATTGATTGTGGCGGGCCGTGCGAAGAATGTGGATTTAATCAGTCATGTATTTTAAATTCTGATTGTATGTCTGGTGTTTGTTTTGAAGAAAAATGTGCTATGCCTAGCTGTGATGATGAAATAAAAAATCAGGATGAAACTGCAGTTGATTGTGGTGGAAAAGTATGTGATTCATGTACTGAAGGTAAAAGTTGTAAAAAAGATGCTGATTGTATTACTGAATTTTGTCATCCGTTAGATAAAAAATGTCTTTATGCAGCATGTGATGATGAATATATAAATTGTCATATTGATGAATATGGTGTAAGAGATTGTGAGGAAGGAACTGATTGCGGAGGACCATGTGAACCATGTCCTGAAGATTCTGGTGATGTTTGTTATGTTAATGAAGATGGTGAAAACTTACTAGATAGTGATTGTGATAAAATTCCTGATGATTGGGAAGAAATGCATGGATTAAATCCAAATGATCCAGACGATGCACTATTGCCAAATAACGATAATCCAAGATTAACTAATTTAGAAGCATATAAAGAAAATATAAAAAGATCTGATGAACTAGAACCATCAAAAGATAAATCTAGTTTATGGTTTATTATTTTAATAATTTTATTAATTATTATTTTATTAATTGCTTTATTAATAACTTTATATTATGCATTTTATGATAAATTTCCATCTAAATATAGGTTCGTTATAGATAGTTATATAAATAAAATAAAAAGTTATTTTTTAAACTTAAAAAACGAAATTTTAAAAAACAATTTTTTAAAAAATAAAATATTTAATAAAAATTCAAAAAAAGAGAATTCTTATCAAAATAATTCATTTAAAGATTATGGTTTTAATAGTGATATTGGAAAGTTTAAACCAAGGCAGGATTTTAATGATTCATATTCAGCAAAATTTATAAAACCCCAAAAAATTAATAAACCAATTAATGTAAAAATTGATGATTCAAAATATATGGATGTAAAAAGTACTAAAGAAATGGTTAATTTAATTAGAAAGGATAGAAATGAACAAATAAAAAAACAAGCTGAATTAATGCAAAAATCAAAACCAAAAGAAAAACCAAATTTAAAAGATTTAAATGTTAGAAAAAAATCATTGTATGATAAAATTAGTGATAGTTTTGGAAAAACTGAAGAAACTGAGAAATTAAAAAAAAGATTAAAATGAAAATTTTTAAAAAAGCGGATACAGCATCTCAAGCATTTATTTACATTTTTACTTTATTTGTAATTGCTTTTTTGTTATTTATGGGTGTTAAATGGCTTTTAAGTTTGATGGCTTTAGGTGAAGATATTAATGTTTCACGGGTTAAAATTGATTTAGAGAATTCTTTTGATTCAATAAAAACAAGGTATGGAAGCCGGGCTGTTAAAACTTTTACCATACCAAATGAGGTTAGTGTTGTTTGTTTTTTTGGAGAGAGTTATAGTGGTGGAGATATTTGTGATAGTTTAAAAGATGATTATAATCCAATACTTTGTGAGCTTGGAAAAGATCAAGGAATAAATGTATTATTTTTCCCACTTGGAAATATCCCTATTTATTTACCAGATTTAGAAATTGCAGATGAAGATTATTTATGTTTTGATGTTACTAATGGTAAAATTAAGGTCAGATTACAAAGTCTTGGGAACAAAGTTAAAATTTCAGAACCTTCTTAAATTTATAATATTTTTAAAAATGAGAAAAAAAAATAAAAAAGCAGTTGTTGAAATACAATTTAGTTGGATTTTTATTTTAATTGCAGGTTCTGTTATTTTATTATTTTTTGTAAATGTTGCTGGTAAATATAAAAGTTCTCAAGAAGATGCACTTGCTAGTGATATTTTAGTTAGGTTATCTGCAATAATTAGTGCTGGGCAGATGAGTGCAAATTCAAATATATTATTAGATTTACCAAAAAATGAGATTGAAGTTATGTGTTTTCCAGAAACTTGTGAAAAAAAAGGGTGTGATACTATATTTGATTTTAAAAAAAGTAGTATCTCACCACCTGCATGGATGGATATTGAACCTATTTTTTCTAGTAGTTTTATGAAAGATGATCAGTTAATTACGTGGTCATTAGATTGGTTTACTCCATTTAAAGCAACAAGTGTATTATATTTATCTACAATTAATCAAAAGTATGTTTTAGTTTATGATACTTTCCCAATGTCGGGTAGTAGTGTGATTTCTCAAGATTTTACAGAATTTTTAAAAGAAAGGTTAGATCAAAATAATTTTACAAATTTTGATTACGTTGAATTTGATAATTTAGAAAGTTATGAATATTCAGGAGAATTATCAACAAGATTTATTTTTTTAAATGCAGCACCTGTTAACGAAATTGATTTACATAGTAGTTTTGATAGAAATAGTAGAATTAGTGCATTGAAAATAACT
>CAZQHZ010000002.1:12340-16757 GCA_964593285.1 uncultured Methanosarcinales archaeon
AAAAAATGAAAATTATAAAATTAAAAAAATCACAAATGAAAATGCTTGAATCTATTTTTGTTCTAATTATATTTTTTTTTATGTTAATTTTTGGTATTATTTTTTATACAAATTATAAAATTCAAAATAGTAAAGATAGAGATTATGAATCAAGTGAAATTAGATTGATTGAAATTTCTAATAGACTTCAAAACCTTCCAGAAATTCAATGTACAATTGATGGAGTTTATGTTGAATTTGATTGTATTGATTTGCATAAATTTGAATCATTTGTTGATTATTCAAAAGATAATGTTGGTTATTATTCAAAACTATTGTATAATTCATTTATTAATGTAACACAAACTTATCCAACAACTTTTAATCATCAAATTTATTCAAGTGGTGAAACTGATAATTTTAATATTGTAAGGTTACCTGTTAATATATATAATGCATCATCGAAGATGAATAATTTTGGCTATATTACAATTGGGGTGTATCGGTAATGACTAGAAAAAATGCACAAATTGAAATTGTTGGTTTATTAATTATAGTTTTAATAATTACCTTTATACTTATTTTTATGTTTACATCTAATTCAAATGAAAGTGAAGTTAATTTAGATGAAATTCATGATGTAAATTTAGCAACAAGTATTATTATTTCAATGATTAATACAGATACTGATTGTACTTCTGCAAAACCAAGAGTTAGAAATTTAATAATAGATGCAGCAAGAGCAAATGTAACAGGAACTTATTTTATTACTTGTACTGGTGGAGAAAATTCTTTAGTTTTTTCAAAACAAGTTTTTAAAGAAATTTTAGATAAAACAATGGATGAATGGAATAAAAATTATGAATTTATTGTTACAAAAGCCGGAGGTGATTATAATACACCAGATGATCGTTTAATTCGTTTTACAAATTCAGATTTTGAACAAAAAGATGATGCTGAAGTTGGAATTGTTGCATTACCTTTGACAAATCAAGGTACAATCTCTATTGTTTTATGTATTGGTGGATGTGGTAGTTAATCCAAAAAATTTATAAATAATAAAAATAAGAAAACATAAAGGTGTTATAAAAATGATTAAAAAAGCTCAAGGAATGTCTTTAAATGTTGTAGTTATTGCTGCATTAGTTGTTTTAGTTTTAGTTATTTTATCTGTAATTTTGCTTGGACGAATGGGAGTTTTTACAATGGACTTAAATAAATGTAAAGGTGAATGTATGCAAAGTTATTGTGATGAAGGATATAGTGAAATAAGTGGTAATTGCTATGATGGTAATGAAATAGATCCATCTCTTAAATGTTGTGTGGAATTAAATGTTTGACAAAAAAGCAGTTGAAATGTCTTTAAATACTATAGTTATTGCTGCAATTGCATTAACTATTTTGGTTGTGTTAATAATTATTGTAGCTGGAAGAATGGGTATTTTTACTCAAGGATTGGATGATTGCACAGATAAAGGAGGAGATCAAAAACCATCTGCAGCAGAGTGTGTTAATGAAGGTGGAACATCAATTGGTCCTTATATAAATAGTGATAATGAAAAGGATGGTGTTTGTTGTGTTGAAGCGAAGTGAAGTTACTAATATTATTTAGTATAATTTTATTAATTATTTATGTTTTTGATTATTATTAGTAAAATCTAATTAATCAAAATATTTATATATTTTAATTTCTATTTTTTTATTATATGGATAAAAACGCTTCATTTGAATTTAGTTTAACTCAATTAATTACTGTGATTGTTATTGTTTTTATTGCAGTTTTATTATTTTTAGCAGTAACTAATCTTTCGGGTATTTTATCAAATTAAATTTTAGGTTAAAAATGAATAAAAAATCACAAATGACATCTTTGATACAGATAATTTTAATTGTTATAGTTTTAGTTGCAATACTTTTTTTTATGAGGTCTTTTATATCTATAGGTGAAAAAGTTGTAGATGATGAAATTTGTAGAACTACTGCTGCTGCAAACGTTAAAGCCAAATTTGTTGGATTGGAATTGTTTCAATTAAAATGTCCAAGAAAAGTAGTTCATTTTTATGAAAATGGTTATAAAATGTATTATTCATCTAGAGATATTGTTGATATTGAAAAAAAAGAATTTTATAAAAGGTTTAATTATGATGGTGATGATAAGTTATTAAAAAATGAATACTATGAATTGCTTGCAGATGAAATGGCTGGTTGCTGGTATAAACTTGGAGAAGGTAAGTACAATTTTTTTAAAGGATTAGTTGAGGGTAGAGCTACAAAAGCACAAGGTTGTATTATTTGTAGCGATATTATAAATCATGTTGATAATATTGATTTTAATCTTTTAGAATTTAAACAATTTTTAAAAAAAAATAAATTTACAAAATATGGGAAAGATGTTTATTATTATGATTATTTAGAATATGATTTAATTCAGGAAAAAGTAAAAATTGCGAATTCAGAAGAAAATGATTATATGTTTTTTGATCCTGATCTTATTGATCCTGATGTTATTGATTTAAAAGATTTTCCTTTATTTATTGATGATAGCAATACTTTTAATTTTTTGATTACTTATAATGTTATTTCAATAAATGCATTTGAATATTTTTTTGTTTCAATTACAAATACAGATTATAATGCTTATTTTTGTGATACTATAAAATGAAAAAAAAAGGTGAATTAAATAAAATAATTGTATCGTTAGTTTTAGTTTTATTTGTATTATTTATTTTATTTATTTTTTATACTGATTTGTTTGAGACATTTTATGATAAAAAACATAAAAATGAGTGTAAGCAAGCATTATATATGGCTTCATTATCTAATATTAAAAATAATGATTTTTTAAATTTTTTTGGTGGATTTGGTTCTGGTAGTGATTCTGGAAATGTTCCTTGTAAAATTAATGTAAAAAAAATAACTACTGGTGATAAAGAAGATGTAAAAAAAGAAATTGCTAATTTAATGTATGATTCTTGGGATATGATGCATATGGGACAGCTTGATTTTGTTTCAGGTAGAAAGACTGAAACTTATTGTATTATTACAGATGTAATTGAATTTGAAGATGATTCTAAAAATATTGGTGAAATTGATAATTTTTTAGATTATTTATCTGAAAAAAAAATTACAAATCCATCTTTTGAAGATACAACATATTTAGAATATTTACAATGTTACAACACTGTAAGTAAATATTTTGATGATAAGATAATGATTGAACATGATTTTGATTTTAATATAGATACTAATCAAGATTATGCAATTATGTTTGTTTATTCAAGGGAGGGATATTTACATAGAATATGGGCTGGGATGAAAGGTGCTGGTGCTGGTGGGGTAATTGGTGGTGTTTTAGCAGTTAAATTTGGAGCATTAACCGGTGGTGTTGGTATTATTGTATTAGGTGTTGCTGGTGCGGGTATTGGTTATGAAATAAATCCTAGCGTTGGTGCTGATTGGAGTTCTTGTATTATATTAATACCATATGAAGAAAATTTTTTATCTGAATTAAATTGTACTTATATGCCTGGAATTTTTGATACAAGATAAATTTAAATATAATAAAATTAATAATTTGTTAAAATGAAGTTAAATAAATTTGCAGAAATGCCTTTTTGGCTTGTAAAAATGGTTATTGCTTTAGCATTATTATTAATTTTAGTAATAATAATAACAACTATAAGTGGACATAATTTTGAATTTTTAGATTGGCTTAAGAGTTGGTTTTAAAATGTTTAAAAAAAAAGCCATGGAAGTTAAATTTTTAGTTGGTATGATATTGGCTTTATTAGTTTTATTTATTTCTATATCTATTTTTACTAAATATTCAATACTTGATAGAGTTTATGAAATTGGTTGCAAGGAAGGATACCAAAAAATGTGTGATAAATTAGATCCAGCAAAACAACATTATCCTAATTCAATAGTTAATGCAAGAGATGACTGTTCAAGTCAATTTAATTTAGATGCCGATGAATTTGAAGATAAAAAAAATAAATATTTTAATTTAGCTTTTTATGAGGATGAAAATTATTTGTTAGAAAAAATAAGTCTTTGTGTTTATGAAGATTTATTAGAAAAATCTAAAGATCCTTCAATTAATGTAAATCAGCTTATTGATATGGATTTATCTTACTCAAAAACAGATAGTGTTCATATTGCTAAAAGTATGGATGAATGTTTAAAAAAAGAAGAAGATAATGGATTTTATATTCAAATGAATGAAATAAAATATAATTATTTAAAAGAAAGTCTTATAGATATTAAAGAAAAATCAGCAGATAAATTAGATTTATTAAGTAAATTATTTAATTATGTAGACTGTAGTATTAAAATGTTATTTGACCAAGGTATTTTAAATTGTGATAAGAATAGTGAAAATTATTATTCTATACTTTGTGAACTAGAAGAAGAAATAAATGAACAAGATGAAAAAGAA
>CAZQHZ010000002.1:16857-68638 GCA_964593285.1 uncultured Methanosarcinales archaeon
AAAAAATGATAATTAAAAATAAAAGAAAAGGTGCAGTAACTTTTGAAATGGTGCTTATTTTATTAGCTTTATTTATTTTATTTATTTTTATCATGTATGTTTTTTCTAAATTTTCAATAACTAATAAAATTTCTGAAGCAGGTTGTAATTTAGGTCTTGATAAAATTTTTGTTAAAATGTGTGGAGAAAAAGATTCTATTTTTATTGTTTCAAAAGATGGTTCTATAAGATTACCTAATTCAAATTTAGATTTATCTAAAATTTCTATTGAATTTAATCCAAAGGATAATGTTCCTAATGAATATGGGATGAAAGGTAAGGTTTATTTAATTGATGTTTATAATGCTGCAAAAAATGCAAATGTTAATTATTATCTTCTTTTAGCTATTGGTGCACATGAAAGTGGAGATTTTCAATATAATAAAAATTTAAAAGGAAGTGGTGCTCATGGTGTCATGCAGATGTTTCCTTTGGCAACTATTGATGTTTATGATAAACATAAAACAACTTTAAAACAATTGTTTCCTGAAAAGATGAAAGATATAAATAATGAAAATGATGTTGAAAATAAAATTTATAATGATTATTTTTTAAGTTGGAATAGGGAAGATGTAAAAATGCAACTTCAGTTTGGTGCTTATTATATTAGGATTATTGAGGATTATTTAAAATATTATAAAAAACCATATGATGTTCGTACAGTAATTCAAGCATATCATGATGGTATTGGACATATAACAAAAGATGGAAACTCTATTATTTGCGAAAAAAAACCAGAATCATGTAGTGCATCAAATAATTATTATGCAAATGTAATGGAAAAATATGATGGTTTAATTACTTAAAATTTATGAGGTGCTTTAGATGTTAAATAAAAAAGGTATTGAAATTGGTTTGAATACAATTGTTGTTGCTGTAATTGCTCTTGCTGTAATGCTAGTTGTTTTATTAGTTTTTACTGGTAGATTTGGTATATTTTCAGGTCAATTACAAGAATGTGAAAATATTGGCGGTGTTGAAATGACTGGAAGTGAATGTGATGGCAGGGTTGTTGAAATAAGTGATGGGAAAGAATGTTGCGTTAGTTTAAAATCAAAATCTCCTGAACTTGAAGAAAATAGTGGTTCATCAGATTCAATTCAAACCTAACGTAAATTTATGAGGTGCTTTAAATGTTAAATAAAAAAGGTATTGAAATTGGTTTGAATACGATTGTTGTTGCTGTAATTGCTCTTGCAGTTTTACTTGTTGTTTTACTTGTGTTTACTGGTAGATTTGGTTTATTTTCAGATCAATTACAAAAATGTGAAAATTTACTTGGAGAGCCAAAAGATAAAGATGATTGTGAAGAGGAAAATGGAAGAGTTGCATTTGTTATTGATGATAATGAAGTTTGCTGCGTTAGTAAAAGTTCAATAGCACCGGGTGATTAGTAAATGTTTTTAAAGAAAAAAGGAGAAGTTAATTATTTATTGGTTTCAATTGTTATTGCATTAGTTTTTTTATTAAGTTATGTTATTTTAACAACTGATATTGTATCTAATGTTTTTGGTGGAGTTGAAGTTGTTGAAAATGAAGCTATTTTAAAAGCTAAATGTATGACAAATGATGCAACACTTGATACAACAGGTAATGGATTTCGAGATGATGTTATTACAGAAAACGGAAAAGAATATAATTGTGCTAAATTAAATGAATAAAAAATGAAAAAAAAGGCTTCATTAAATATTAGTTTAGAAACACTGGTTGGAATAATTATTGCAGTTATTGCAATTGTTTTTATTTATTCTATTATTTCTAGTTTAATTTTAACATTTACTAAAGAAGATAGATTACAAATGGATAATTTTTATAATTTGAGAAATTTACTTGAAAATCAACAAACAGATGTTAATTTTTTTGGATTTGTTAAAAAAGATTATGTTATTTTGGGATTTAATAAATATCAACGTACATTAACTGGAGAATGTCAAAATTATTGGTTTGGAACAAAACTATTAAGTACAAAAGTAAAATCTGCAGATTTTTCTATTCGACGTGATTATTTAAAATGCCCTTTAGAGTTTCCTTGTATTTGTTTATGTAAATTAGAATTAAATTCACATACTGCAGATTGTTTTGATCATGGAATTTGTTTACCATTAACTTCTGAAAATACTAAGGATATTAAATTTAGTGGATTTAAAGGAAAGAAAGGAAAATATAAAGAAGAAAGTTGTAATATTCCATTAATTTATACTGGTGGGGATTATGTTGTAAATTATTGTTTGGTTGAATCGGATGATAAAATTATTTTTGAACCAGGTGACTGTGAGTCATAAAACCTCGAAAAAATCAATAAATTTAAATACTTCATAGTTCATAAATATACTAAATAAACAATTTTTGGGGTGAATTAACAAAAAATGGCAAGAACTAAAAAAGTTGCAAAAGTAGGTATTAAAAAAGAAGAAGGATATCTTTATTTTGTTGATAAAGATGGAGATATTTCTCAAGTTTTAATGAATAGGGGCGGAAAAAAGAAGAAAAAAACAGCAAAAGCACCAGTTAAAAAAAAAACTGCTAAAAAAGTAGCAAAGAAAAAGCCAGTGAAAAAAAAAGTAGTTAAAAAAAAACCTACTAGAAAAAGATAATTTTATTAAAATTTATCAAAAAAAGTAGATAAATTTTAATTATTTTTTTTAATAATTCTATAATTATTTTTAATGTCTTTTATGCTATATCCTTTTTGTTCTATTTTTTCTCGTAATTTGTCTGATAATTCCCAGTTTTTTTCATTTCTTGCAATTAACCTTTCTTCTGCTAAATCTATTATTTCTTTTGGTATTTGTTCTTCTTTATAATCAAGGATTCCTAAAATTGTATCTAACTTATTTAATTCGTCTTTAATTTTATTTGCATTTTCTTTTGAAATTCGATTTTCATCAATTAATTTATTTATTTTTTTTATAAATTCAAACAATGATGCTATTGCTTCTGGTGTGTTTAAATCATCATCCATTGCTTTGATGAAATGTTCATTTAATTCATTTATTAAAATGTCAATTCCTTTATTATTATTTTTATTATTATTTTCAATATCATTTAGTCTTAAGATAAATTCATTTAATCTATTAATTGTGTTTTCTGCAGCGTTTAAACTTTTGATTGTTAAATTTAATTGTTGTCTGTAATGAGTTGAGATTAATAAATATCTTATTGCTTTTTCACTAAAACCTTTTTTTAATAAATCTCTGATTGTATAAAAATTACCAAGGCTTTTAGACATTTTTTTACCATCAACTATTAAATGATTACAATGTATCCAGTAATTTACAAAGGTTTTTTTAGTTAGTGCTTCAGATTGTGCAACTTCATTTTGGTGATGTGGGAATACTAAGTCAATTCCTCCTGTGTGAATGTCAATACATTCTCCTAGATATTTCATAGACATTGTAGAGCATTCTAAATGCCATCCTGGCCTGCCCTTTCCAATTTCAGTTTCCCAAAATACATCTTTGTCTTCTTCTTTTTTATAGGCTTTCCATAATACAAAATCTGATGCATTTTCTTTTTCATAATTATCATGGCAAATTCTTGCACCTTTTTTTAAATTATTTAAGTTAATATTTGCCATTTCACCATATTTTTTGAATTTAGAAATATCAAAATAAATGCTACCATCTTCACTTTTATAAGCATAACCTTTATCTAAAAGTTTTTTTACAAATTCTACCATTTCATTAATTGTATCTGTTGCTTTTGGAATAAATTCTGGTTTTAAAATATTTAAGGATTTAAAATCTTTAAAAAATTCATTTGTATAAAAGTTTGTAAATTCTGTTAGTGTTTTATTTTCATTTATTGAGCCTTTTATTGTTTTATCATCAACATCTGTTATATTCATTACATGTATTACTTCATATCCTTTAAATAAAAGATATCTTTTTAGTAAATCTGAAAAAATATAGCTTCTAAAGTTTCCAATGTGGGCATAATTATATACTGTTGGACCACATGTATACATTTTAACTTTGTTTTTTTCTAATGTTATAAATTCTTGTTTTTTTCTAGTTAAAGTATTAAATAGTTTAAAGCTCATTTTATCACCTTCTATTAATTTGGTACTTAAATATTTTTCTGCTCTATCTGGAAATATTATTACTATGTTTAATTCTTTATCTTTACATCCTTTATTAAATTCTTTTGCTTTTTTTAATGCGCCAAAAAGCGCGGCACCTGAGCTCATTCCAACAAATATTCCCTCAATTTTCATTATTTGTCGTGCATAATTGTATGCATCTTCATCAATTACTGTAATTTTTTCATCATATAAATTTTCATCATAAATTCCAGGGACAATTGCTTCATTCATATTTTTTAGACCTTGTATTTTATGACCAATTGTTGGCTCAACTGCAATTGTTTTTATTTTTTTATTGTATTCTTTTAATTTTTTAGAGCATCCAATAATTGTTCCAGAAGTTCCAAGTGCACATATAAACATGTCAATGTTTGGTAAGTCTTTTATTATTTCATTTGCTGTTGTTTTATAATGTGCTAGGTAGTTATTTTTATTATTGAATTGATCTGGCATGAAATATTTTTCTGGATGTTTTTTAACTAAGTATTTACATAATTTAATAGCACCATCTGTTCCTTCATCTTTTGGGGAAAGAATTATTTTTGCACCTAAAGCTTCTAATACTTTTCGTCTTTCAATACTTACAGCTTCACTCATTACAATTTCAACATTATATCCTAATACTGCGCCAACCATAGCAATACCAATTCCAGTATTTCCAGATGTTGGTTCAATTATCGTTTTGTCTTTTGTTAATTTTTTTTCATTTATTGCATTATTTATCATTTCAAGTGCAATTCTATCTTTTATGCTCCCACCAGGATTTAGTCCTTCTAATTTTGCATAAATATTGACATTTTTGTATGGATTTATTTTGTTTAATTTTATTAAAGGAGTATTTCCAATCATTTCAATTATATTATTATATATCATTTTTTATTTCCTCTATAATTTTTGTAAATTAATTTTATATTAAAAATTTAAAGTAATTTTATAACAATAAATATTTAAAACAGTTATTTAATTTAAAGAAAATAGTAGCAACAATAATCAATTATACTTTTTGTTTGTACATCTTTAGTTATCATTTTTTTAAGTATTGTAAACTTATTTTTAAATTTTTAGGAATAATATTAATTTAAATATTATAATTTGATATAAATAAATATATAAATTATTTTGTGAAATTTTTATAAATTTTATAAATTTTGATGGTGTTATTTATAAAAAAATATATTTATTGTATATTATTATATATTATTTATATATAAATATATTTATCATTGTAATATTTTAATTTTTATTTGATAGTGATATTTAAAATGAAGGTGTGCTAAAAAATATAAAATTTTTAATAATTTTTTATTTAAAAACACAACTTTTATAAATAAATCGATTTTCTTAAAAAAAATATCAATTATTTAAAGAAAAATTTGAAAAAAATTATTAAATTTGATTGATAAAAAACCAAGCCTGGAAAAGAGTTTTTCAGTACGAGGTTCTAATAAGAGCTCGTTCTGGATTATTTTTAAAAAATGCTTTGTTTTAAATTAAAAGATAAAAATGCCAAAATCACACAAACCAAGATCAGGGTCAATGCAATATTGGCCAAGAAAACGAGCTAAAAAACCACTAGCTAAAATTAGGTCATGGGCTAAATTAAAAGATGCAAAATTATCTGGATTTGCAGGATATAAAGTTGGTATGACTCATGTATTAATTGAAGATACTCGTAAATTTTCAAAAACAAAAGGAGAAAAAATAAGTGTGCCTGTTTCAATTATTGAATGTCCTCCATTAAAAATTTATTCCGTAAGATTTTATAAAAAAGTTTATGGCGGTTTAAAAATTGTTAATGAAGTATTAATTAAAACAAACGATAAAGAATTACAAAGAAGTGTTGTTTTACCAAAAAAAGATTTAAACAAATTAGAAGATGTTAAAGTAGAAGATTTTGATGAATTACGTGTTATTGTTTATACTCAACCAAAATTTACAAATATTGGGACTAAAAAACCAAGTTTATTTGAATTAACAATTACTGGTTCAAACGATATTGCATTAGAATATGTAAAATCTAATATTAATAAAACTATAAGTATTAATGATATTTTTTCGGCAGGTCAATTAGTTGATTTTCATACAATTACTAAAGGAAAAGGTTTTCAAGGCCCAGTTAAAAGATTTGGTGTTTCAATTAGATCTCATAAATCTGAAAAAACTAAAAGGGGCCCTGGAAGTATAAGTGGTGGTTGGATATCAGCTGGCCATATGATGTATAGGGTTGCAAAAGCAGGTCAGATGGGTTACCATATGCGAACAGAATATAATAAACAAATATTTGCTATTGAAAATGATGTAAAAAAAATAAATCCAAAAGGCGGTTTTATTAGATTTGGTGTTGTTAAGTCGGATTATATTTTAGTTAAAGGTTCAGTTGGTGGAAGCAAAAAAAGATTATTAAAATTTTGCTTTCCGATTAGAAAAAATAGAAAAATTTCAGAAGAAGCACCAAAAATTTTAGATATTAGTTTAGAATCAAAACAAGGAAGATAAAATGAAAATTCCATTAATAGATTTATCAAATAAAGAATTAAAAAAAATTGATTTACCTAATCAATTCAATGAAATGGTTAGGGAAGATTTAATTAAAAAAGCGGTTTTAGCAATTAATGCAAACAAAAGACAACCTTATGGTGCAAAACCTGATGCTGGAAAAAGAGCATCTGCAGAACTTTCAAGAAGAAGAAAAAAATATAGGGGAAGTTACGGCCAAGGTATTTCAAGAGTTCCAAGAAAAATTTTAAGCAGAAGAGGAACACAAATGAATTGGGTTGGTGCTTTTGCTCCTGGAACTGTTAAAGGAAGACGTGCACATCCTCCAAAATCAATAAAGATTTGGACTAAAAAAATAAATTTAAAAGAAAGAAGACTTGCAATTAGATCTGCATTGTCCGCATGTATTCAAAAAAAATTGGTTGAAAATCGAGGCCACATTGTTCCAGAAAATTATCCATTTGTTATAGAAAATAAATTTGAAAAATTAAATAAAACAAAAGAAGTTTTAGAGACATTAAAAAATGTTGGTTTAACATCAGAATTATCAAGAATTGCTGTTAAAAAGATAAGGGCAGGAAAAGGAAAGATGAGGGGCAGAAAATATAAAGTTAAAAAAGGCCCTTTATTAGTTGTTTCAAAGGATTGTCCTTTAATTAAATCTGCAAGAAATATTATGGGTGTTGAAGTAATTTTAGTGAACAAGTTAAATGCAAAAGCACTTGCTCCAAATACAACTATTGGAAGGTTGTGTGTTTTTACTGAAGATTCAATTAAAAAACTTTCAGAAGATAATTTATTTACAAATATAAAAATGAAAAAATCACAAAAAGCAGGTGCTTTAAATGAGTAATGTTATACTTTATCCATTGTCTACAGAAAAATCAATAAGGTTGATGGAATCTGAAAATAGTTTGGTTTTTGTTGTGAATAGAAAATCAAACAAAAAAGAAATAAAAGAAGACATGGAAAAAAAATATAAAATGAAAGTTTTGAAGGTAAATACTTTGATAACAAAAGATGGTATAAAGAAAGCATATGTTAGGTTTGCAGATGAAACACCTGCAATCGATCTTGCAACAAAATTAGGAATTATGTAAAATTTATAATAAAAAAATAAAAATGATTAACGATGGGTAAACGAATTATTTCACAAAGAAGAGGAAGTGGAACTTCAAGATATAAATCACCTTCACATAGGTTTGATTCTAAACCTAAATTAATTAAGTTACATGATGGAATAATTAATGGAAAAATTATTGATATTATGCATTCAAGAACACACAGTTCCCCATTAATTGAGGTTGATTATGATGGGACAAAAGTTAGATCAATTGCACCAATAGGTGTTAGAATTGGAGATAGTGTTGTTTCAAATAGTAAGGATATAGCTGTTGGAAATACTTTGTGTTTAAAGGATATACCTGAAGGATCATTCATTTTTAATATTGAATCAAAACCAGGAGATGGTGGAAAATTTGTTAGGGGATCTGGTTGTTTTGCAAAAATTATGGCAAAAAATTCAAAAAAAGTTGTAATTATTATGCCATCAAAAAAGAAAAAAGAATTTTCACCGTTATGTAGGGCTGTTATAGGCGTTGTTGCTGGTGGTGGAAGACTTGAAAAACCGTTTGTTAAAGCTGGCGCAAAATTTTTTAAAATGCGTGTAAAAAATAAACTTTGGCCAAGAACTGAAGGTGTAAAAATGAATGCAGTAGACCATCCATTTGGAAATTCAAGATCAAGTAAAAAAGGAAGACCTACCATTGCAAGAAAACATGCACCTGCTGGTGCTAAAGTTGGAAAAATTAGACCTAGTAGAACTGGTAAAAAGATGGGTAGGATTAAAAAAAATTAAATGATTGTATCATTAGTAAAATATAAAAGGTTATAAAATGGCAAAAAAAGAATTTATGTATTGTGGAAAAACTCTTGATGAACTTCAAAAAATAAGTATAGAAGAATTTGCAAAATATGTAGATTCAAGAAAAAGAAGAACATTGCTTAGAGGAAATACAGACGAACAGAAAAGGTTTTTTGCTAAATTAAATAAAAAAAAGGATAATATTAAAACACATTGTAGAGATATTGTTATTGTTCCTTTAATGGTTGGAAAAACAATCTTTGTACATAAAGGAAAAGAATATCAACAATTATTAATTCAACCAGAAATGATTGGTCATTGTCTTGGTGAATTTGCATTTACACGAAAAAGGATATTGCATTCATCTCCTGGAGTTGGAGCTACAAAATCAAGTTCAAATGTTTCAGTTAAATAAGTAAAAAAATGGCAAAACACAAATATTCGTTTCAAAAATATGATGAAGAAAGGATGGCTAGAGTTGTAGGTATTTCAATGCCTGCATCAACAAAGCAAAGTATTGAAATTTCAGCACATCTTCGAGGAAAAAAATTAAATGTTGCAAAAAAAATATTGACTGATTCAATAGCTTTAATTAAACCAATACCATTTAGAAGATTTACTGATGGAGTTGGGCATAAAAAAGGCATGAATATACAAGGAAGGTTTGCATGCAAGGCATGTGGTGTTTTTTTAAAACTTTTAAATTCATGCGAATCTAATGCAAAAAATAAAGGTCTTGATACTGAAAATTTAGTAATTGCACATATTAATGCACATAAAGCATCTCAGCAGTGGCATTATGGAAGAATTAGAAGAATTAGGTTTAAAAAAACACATATTGAAATTGTTTTACAAGAAAAAAAGTTAGAGAAAAAACAACAAGGGAAAAAAGAAGACAAAAAGGTAAAAGCAACACAAGAAGAAAAATCAATAAAAGAAGCAGACAATAAAAAAGAAAATAAAAAAGAAAATAAAAAAGAAAATAAAAAAGAAAATATTCAATTAAATGAAAAAAATAAAAATACTCAAAAAACTGCTACGGAAGTTAAAAATACAAAGAATAATGTTAATAAAACTGATAATTTAAATATTCAAAAAGATAAAAATATTAATTCAGACGATAATAAAAAGAAAGTTGATGAAGAAAAAAATCAAAAAAATAATGCTTGAGGATTTATAAAAAAATGATTCATAAAAAAATTGTTCAGCAAAAAATAAAAGAATTTGAAATTCAAAGTTATGTAAAAGATGGTCTTAAAGGAGTTGGTTTGAGTAAAACAAAATTACAAATAACTCCTCTTGGAGAAAAGATTATTGTTAGTGCATCAAGACCTGGATTAATTGTTGGACGAAAGGGGCAATCAATAAAAAAACTTACAAGTTTATTAAAAAAAAGATTTAATTTAGACAATCCACAAATTGAAATTGATGAAGTAAAAGATATTCGTCAAGATGCAAATATTGTTGCTGAAAATATTGCTACATATTTGGAAAAATTTGGTGCTGGAAGGTTTAAAAGTATTGGTCATAAATCTCTTGAAAATTCAATTAATGGTGGAGCACTTGGAATTGAGATTTTAATTTCAGGAAAAGTTCCAAGTTCACGAGCGAAAAGATGGAGATTTTATAAAGGATATTTAAAAAAATGCGGGGACGTTGCAATAAATGGTGTTAAAAAAGCATATTATGTTGCAAATTTGAAAACAGGCGCTATTGGAATTCAAGTAAGAATAATGAGTTCAGATATTAAGCTACCTGATGATGTTCAAATTTTAGATGAACCACAAACTATTATTGAAGAATTAGACAATGATGAAAATAAAAATAATTCAAAAGAAGAATCTAAAAAAACAGATGATTTAAAAAAAAAAGAACAAAAAAAAACAAAAAAAACTGTGAAAAAATCAAAAAAAAAGGTCACAAAAAAAGTGTCTAAAAAAGCAGTTTTAGAAAATAAAAAATAAATTAAAATGAAAATAAATGATATTCGGGCTTTATCAGATAAAGACTTAAAATTAAAATTAGATGAACTTTCGTTAGAATTAGTTAAATTGAATTCCCAAGCAGCAACAAAAACACAAATGAAAAGTCCTGGGAAAATCAAGCAACTAAAATTAGTAAGATCACGGTTATTGACTGTGTTCAAGGAGAGGGGAGTTTTAAAGCATGAGTGAAATATGCACAACTTGTGGACTACCAAAAGAGCTTTGTGTTTGTGAAGAAATCGCAAAAGAAGCTCAAAAAATTGAAGTTTATAATATAAAAAAAAAATTTGGTAAGGTATATACAGTAATTGAAGGAATGAATTCAAAAGAAATAGATATTAAAGATATGACTAAAAAATTAAAAAACAAATTTGCGTGTGGTGGAACTGTAAAGGATGGAAAAATTGAATTGCAGGGAAATCATAAACAAAATGTCCGAGAGACATTAGTAAATTTTGGTTTTGCACCAGAATCAATTAATATACAAGAAGACAAATTCAAAAAATCATTTAGAAGATGAATTATTTAAAAAAAGAATATATTGGAAAAAAAGTAAAAATAGAAAATTCAAAAAATAAAAATTACATGGGCATTAATGGAATTGTGATTGATGAAACAAAAAACACTTTCAAAATAAAAGAAAACAATAAAAAAAGAATTATTTTAAAAAAAGGTACGGAATTTATGTTTGTTGATAATAAGATAAAAATTGATGGTTTAAAAATTTTAAAAAAACCACAAGATAGAATTAAAATTAGGTGAATTATATTGATTAAAAAAACAAAAAACATTGGGGTTTTAATAAATGCTCCAAAAGAAGAATGTGTTAAAGATACCCATTGTCCATTTCATGGACAACAAAATGTTAGAGGTAGATGTTTTGTTGGAAAAGTAATTAAATCAAAAATTCCAAAATGTGTAACTGTTGAATGGACAGGACAAGCTTATGATAAAAAATATGAAAGATATTATAAAACTAGAACTAAAGTTAAAGCACACAACCCTGTTTGTATATCTGCAAAAGAAGGGGATATTGTAAAAATTATGGAAACTAGAAAAATTAGCAAAACTAAGTGTTTTGTTGTTATTGAAAAATTAGGTGTATAAATATGCAATCTGTCAAATCAAGTGTTACAAAAAGTCTCCCAGTTGGAAGTATGGTTGATGTTTGTGATAATAGTGGTGCTAAAGTTATTAAAATTACTAATGTAAGAAAAGTAAATACAGTAAAGGGAAAACTTGCTAGTGCTGGTGTTGGAGATTTGATTATGGGCAGTGTAAAAAAAGGCAAGCCAGATATGAAAAAAAAAGTAGTACTTGCTGTTGTTGTAAGACAAAAAAAAGAATATAGAAGGGTTAATGGTAAAAGAATTAAGTTTGAAGATAATGCAGTTGTTGTTGTAAAAGACGATAAAGGAAATCCACAAGGAACAGCAATTAAAGGTGTTGTTTCAAAAGAATCTACAGTAAGGTGGCCTGCAATTTCAAAACTTGCAAATATTGTTGTATAAAAATAAATAAAAGTGAATGGTTATAAAAAATGAAATCAAATTTTTCAAAAGATTGGATAAGTTCAAAGAAAGCAAATAAGCAAAGAAAATATCTTTATAATGCTTCAATACATATTAGAGGAAAGATTTTATCTTCAATGCTTTCAAAAGAGCTTAAGAAAAAATATAATAAAAATTCAATTAGGCCTAGAAAAAATGATAAGGTTAAAATCATGAGAGGTCAGTTTAAAGGAAAAACTGGAAAAATTGAAAAAGTTGATATTAAAAATTATAAATTAATTGTTGATTGTTGTGAAATAATAAAAAAAGATGGTACAAAAACAATTTATCCAATTCATTATTCAAATGTAATGATTACTGAACTTTATTTAGATGATAAAAAAAGATTTAGTAAAATTAATTCCTTTAGAAAAGATGCAAAAAAAGAAGATAAATTTGAAAAAAAAGATGAAAAAAAGACAGAACAAAAAACAGTTGAAAAAATAAAAGAAACAAAAGAAAGAAAAGACACAAAAGAAATAAAAGAAACAAAAGAAAATAATTCATCAAATGAAAATGATAAAAAAACTGAAAATACTAAAAAAAAATAATTTGAATAAAAATTTGAAATTAGATATATGATATAAAAAAACATTTAGGTGTAATAAAAAAAATGGTTAAAAATCACATTAAAAGAATAGCAGCACCAAGTACTTGGAATATTAAAAGAAAAACTACTAAATTTATTATAAAACCAAGACAATGTGGGTTTTCTTTTAAGTTATCAATTCCTTTATTGGTTTTGTTTAGAGATTATCTTAAAAAAGTAAAAACAGCAAAGGAGTTAAAATATGTTTTAACTAATAAAGAAGTTTTATTAAATGGGAAAAAAATTAAATCATATAAGGCGTCTGTTGGTCTTATGGATGTTGTTTCAATTCCAGAAACTAGTTCGTATTATAGAATTTTATTAAGTACAAAAGGAAAATTATTTGCTTTTGAAACTACTTTAGATGATTCAAAATTATTGCCTTTATGGATAAAAAATAAAACTGTTGTTAAAGGTGGCAAAATTCAACTTAATTTTTCAAATGGTTTTGTTTTAAATGTTGATAAAGATGAATATAAAACTGGTGATGTTATTTTATATGATTATTTAGCTAAAAAAATAGTTGATAAATTTTCATTACAAAAAGATGCTTTTGTGTTTTTTATAAGTGGAAAACATAAAGGGGAGTCTGCAATTGTCAAAGAGGTTAATGAAGAAAATTTTGTTTTTAAATTAGGTGAAGAAATAGTAAATGTAGATAAAAAAAATTCAAAATTAAATGCATTTGTATTAGGCAAAAAAAAATCTTCAATAAAAATTAATTGATTAAAATGGTAAATAAAATGAAAGAAATCAGAATTGAAAAGCTTACATTAAATGTAGGTGCAGGGAAAGATTCTGATAAGCTTGAAAAAGGAATTAAACTTATTGAATATATTACAGGGCTAAAACCTGTTTCAACAAAAACTTATAAAAGAATTCCTACATGGGGACTAAGACCTGGTCTTCCAATTGGTTGTAAAATAACAATAAGAAACGATAATAAAAAAAATTTAATAAAAAAGTTTATAGAAGCAATAGATAATAAGATAAAAAGAAATAATTTTGACAATAATGGTAATATTTCCTTTGGAATACATGAATATATAAATATTCCTGGAATTAAATATAATCCGGATATTGGAATTATGGGTTTTCAGATTTCAATAACACTTTCAAGACCTGGATATAGAATTTTAAAAAGAAGACTAAAAAGTAAAAAAATTCCAATAAAACATAGAATTAGTAAAGATGAAGCAATTGAATTCATGAAAAAAGAATTTAATGTGGAGATTGTTGATTAAAATGACTTATAGTGATTATAAAAAAGAGTTTAAATGTTTAAAAACAAAACCGCATAAGCTTGCTAAATATAAAAAACATAATGCACCAAATAAAAGAAGCACTGGTGTATCCCTTAAAAGATGTAGGCGATGTGGAAGAATTAGGGGCCATATTAGCAAATATGGTTTAAATTATTGTAGGCAATGTTTTAGAGAAATTGCAACAAAACTTGGTTTTAAAAAATATTATTAGAAATGAAACGGTGATTAAAAAATGACATTAAATAATCCTTTGGCATCAGCATTATCACATACTTTAAATTGTGATAAAATTGGAAGAAGTGAAGTATTAATTAAACCTATTTCAACAACAATAAAAAATGTTTATAAAATTTTAAACGAAGAATTATATGTTGGTAGTTTTGATATTGTTGAAGATGGTAGAGGAGATATGTTGAAAGTTAATTTAATTGGTAAGATAAATAAATGTGGTGTTGTCTCACCTAAATTTGCAGTAAAAAAAGATAATTTTGAAAAATTTGAAAAAAGATATTTACCTGCATCTGATTTTGGAATACTAATCGTATCAACTTCAAAAGGAATTATGATTCATAAAAAAGCTAAAGAACTAGGAATTGGGGGTAAGCTTATTGCTTATTGTTATTAAAAATGAAAATTTTGGATTTTAGAGAAGAAATTGAATTGCCAGAAGGTATTGTTGCAGTTAAAGATGGTAACATGTTAACTGTAAAAACTGAAAAAAACGAAATTCAAAAAAAATTTGTTTCCCCTATTTTAGATTTAAAAGTAGAAAATAATAAGATTGTTTTAACAACTAATAAGTTGACAAAAAAAGAAAAGGCATTGGTTGGAACATTTAGAGCACATATAAATAATATGATAAAAGGTCTTTTAGAAGGACACCATTATAAACTTAAAATTTGTTCAGGACATTTTCCAATGAATGTGTCATATAATAACAATGTTTTATCAATAAAAAATTTTATTGGAGAAAAAATTCCAAGAACTTTGACTGTAAATGAAAAAGTTAATTTAAAACTTGATGGTGATTTTATAACTATAGAATCTGTTGATAAAGAATTAGCAGGTCAAACAGCAGGTTCAATTGAAAAATTGACAAAAAGAACAAAATTTGATAAACGAATATTTCAGGATGGTATTTATATCGTTGAAAAAAATGATAAAAAAATAGAGTGATAATAATGAATAAAGCTGTTGAAATTAGAAATGCATTGAAAAAGAAAAAGCCAAATTTTAGAAGGCAAGACTCTCATAAAAAAAGTAAACTTTCATCTTCTTGGAGAAAACCAAAGGGCTCAGATAGTAAGATGCGAGTTAGTAAAAGAGGATATTGTAGATCTGTTTCAAAAGGCTATAAATCACCTAAATTAGCAAGGGGCCTTACTAGAGATGGTTATAAAATTGTTAATGTTTTTAAAATTAAAGATTTAGAAAATGTTGATAATAAAATTTGTGCAATCAATATTTCATCAACAGTTGGATTAAGAAAAAAAATTGATATTTTAAAAGAAGCATTGAAGTTAAAACTAAGTGTATTAAATTATAAAAATGCAGAAGAAAAACTTTCAAGTTTTGAAGAATTAATTATTCAAAATAAAGAAATTAAAAATAAATTATCTAAAGAAAAAGAAATTAAACAAAAAGAAAAAGAAAAAGTTGCTGTAAAAAAGGAAGAAGAAAAAAAACAAAAAGAAAATGAAGAAAAACCACAAGGTAATAAGAAGTCATTAGATGATATAGCAAAAGACGAAAAAGAAAAAAAACAAGAAGAGAAAAAAGAAAAAGATAAGTTATTGATTAATAAAGATAAAAATATTTAAGGTGTTATGTAAATGAAAAATCTTGATTTTCAAAAAAGAATTGCATCATCCGTTTTGAAATGTTCAAAAAAACGTGTTGTTTTTGATGTTGATGAACTTGAAAGCATTAAAGAAGCTATCACTAGATCAGATATTAAGTCATTGATTAGTGAAGCTGTTGTTGTAAAAAAACAAAAAAAAGGTGTTAGTCGGGTTCGTGCTAATTTTATAAAAAGGCAAAAAGCAAAGGGGCAGCGAAAAGGACATGGTAGTAGAAAAGGAAAAGCTACCGCAAGAACACCTAAAAAAGAGACATGGATGGCTAAAATACGTTTACAGAGAAAATTTATAAAATCATTAAAAGATTTACAATTAATTGATAATTTAGTTTATAGGCAACTTTATTTAAAGTGTAAAGGTGGTTTTTTTAGAAGTAAAAGACACATAAAATTATATTTAAATGAGCATAATTTATTTTTAAAAAAAGAATAAGTAGGTTAATAAAATGGTTAATAATAAAATAAAACGTAAAGATTATCGAAGAAAAAGAGAAGGCAAAACAAACTATAAACAAAGATTAACTTATCTTGTTTCACGGAAATTACGTTTTGTTATTAGAAAAACCAATAAACAGTTTATTGTTCAATTAGTTGATTATAAAACAGATGGAGATAAAATTATTTTTTCAGTTTCATCAGTTAATTTAAAAAAATATGGTTGGAATTTTTCAAAAAAATCGATTCCTGCAGCATATTTAACTGGTTTACTTGCTGGAAAAATGGCATTATCTAAAAAACATGATAAAGCAATAATTGACATTGGTATGCAATCTAAATCGCATGGGAATAGTTTATTTTCAGTTATTAAAGGTATTGTTGATTCAGGAGTTAGTGTTCCATATTCAGAAAAATGCTTTCCAAAAGAAGAAAGAATAAAAGGAGAACATATTGTTTCTTTTAGTGAAACTGTTAAAAAAGATAAAGACAAATATTCAAATGTTTTTTTAAATTATGATAAAAATAGCTTAAAAGTAGAAGATTTATCAAAAATCTTTGAAGATGTTAAACAAAAAATTATGAATTTATAATTATAAAAGGAGTTATAAAAAATGGTTAAGAATAAAGAAGAATCAATTGAGCAAGAAAAAATAAATGATGAAAATCTAGAAAAGATTGATTTGGATACTAGTCAAGAAGAAAATCAAGGACAAAAATCAAAAAAAACTAATTTAGCAGAAATTAAAGATGATAATCAAGAAGAAATAAATGAAAAAAGAGAAAATAAAGGAGAAAATAAAGAAGAAAAAGAAAATGAAGTAGACGACGATACAATTGAAGATATAGATGAAATTGTAAAAGTTGTAAGTGAAGAAGATAAGACTGAAAGTGAAGATGATGATGTTAAAGAAGTTGAAGAAATTGAAAATGTAAAAAAAATTAAAGCAAAAGAAGTATCAGATGCATGGACTCCTAAAACACAAATGGGACTGAAAGTTAAATTAGGAGAGATTGTGGATATTGATAGTATATTAGATTCAGGTATTAAATTACTTGAACCTGAAATTACAGATATGCTTTTGCCTAATATGGATATTGAATTACTTGCAATTGGTCAGTCAAAAGGAAAATTTGGTGGAGGTCAGCGAAGAGTTTTTAGACAAACTCAAAAAAAGACTAAAGAAGGAAATAAACCTCAATTTTCAACTTTTGCGGTTTGTGGTAATTATGATGGTTATTTTGGTTTTGGGTATGGTAAAGCTAAAGAAACAGTACCTGCAAGAGAAAAAGCATTTAGACAATGTAAATTAAATTTAATAAAAATACGTAGAGCATGCTCTTCATGGGAGTGTAACTGTGGTATGCCACATACTATTCCATATAAAGTTGATGGAAAATGTGGTTCTGTAAAAATTGTTTTGATTCCTGCACCAAAAGGAACTGGTATTTGTGCTGAAAAAGAAATTGCAAAAATTTTAAAATTAGCTGGAATTAAAGATATTTGGTCTAAAACAATTGGTTATAAATCAAGTACTAAATTAAATCATATTTATGCATGCATTGATGCATTATCAAAATTAACAAAAATGAAAGTTAATGAAATTGATAAAAAAAGATTAAATATTGTTGAAGGAAAAATAAAAAAAACTGTAGAGATCTAAGATGGATAAAGAAAAAATAATTAAAAATTCAAGTACAGAAGATATCAAAAAATCTGATACTTCAAAAAAGATTGCAGTTATTCTTATTAGAGGTCTTTGTAAAGTTAGAAAAGATATTAAAGACTCAATAATTTATTTAAATCTTCATAGAAAAAATTATTGTGCAATTGTTGTTAATACCAAAGATAATTTAGGAATGATTAATAAAGCTAAAGATTATTTAACTTGGGGCGAGATTGATTTAGACACCTATAAAGAATTATTAGAAAAACGTTCTGAAAAAGATAAAGATGGAAATGTAAAAAAATTTTTTAGACTACATCCTCCAAGAGGTGGATTTGAACGAAAAGGTATTAAGAAAAATGTTGTTGAAGGCGGTGCTTTAGGATATCGTGGTGAAAAAATTAATGATTTAATAAAAAAAATGCTTTAGGTTTTTAAAATGATAAATAGAAGAAAGAAAAATGTTAAATTTCGTGGATCTAAAACTCATGGTTATGGTTCAATGAAAAAGCATAGAGGTGCTGGCAATAGAGGCGGTAAGGGTATGGCTGGTACTGGTAAGCGAGGAGATGTTAAAAAACCAAGTATTTTAAAAGATAAAAAATATTTTGGTAAATATGGGTTTACTACTAAGAGAAGAAAATTTATTATTTCTGTTAATGTTAATTATTTAGAATTGAGTTGTAATTCTTTATTAAATAAAGGAAAATTTATAAAAACTGACGATTTTATAAAAGTTGATTTAACTAAGCTTGGTGTGGATAAATTAATTGCTAAAGGAAAAGCTACTAAAAAATATAATGTTTTTTGTAAATTTGCAACACCTAAAGCAATTAAAGCAATCGAAGAAGCTGGTGGAAAAGTCACTATATTAAAAGAAGAAAATCAAGAAGAAAAATAAATATTAAATTTTATTAAAATTTATTATATTATATTTTTTTAATACAATCTTATTTATTACAAAGTAAATTAAAAATAAAAAAATATATAAATTGTTTTTTAATTTCAATTTATAATAAAAAGTTTATTTGAAAAAAGGTTTAAAAATGTCATTGTTAAATGTATTAATAAATAATTTACCATCTGTTTCTTCACCTACACAAAAAAAATTACCTTTTAAAGAAAAAGCTAAATGGACAATAATTATGCTTGTTGCTTTTTTTATTTTAGGTATTGTACCATTATTTGGACTTGGTGCATCATTTTTAGAACAATTTGAATATTTATCAATGATTTTAGCTGCTGAATTTGGTTCACTTGTATCTTTAGGTATAGGACCAATTGTTACAGCATCTATTGTTTTACAATTATTAAATGGTTCTGGAATTTGGAAATTTGATTTGACAAGTGCTGAAGGGAAAAGTTTTTTTCAAGGTGTTCAAAAATTACTTGCTATATTTTTTGTTATATTTGAATCTTTTATTTTTGTAATGCTTGGGGCACTTGGTGCTGAATCACCTAATTTAAGATGGGTTTTAATATTTCAATTAATTTTAGGTGGCTTTTTAATAATTTTAATGGATGAAGTTGTTCAAAAGTGGGGTATTGGTTCTGGAATTAGTTTATTTATTGCAGGTGGTGTTTCTAAAGAAATTTTTGTAAAAGCTTTTTCTTGGATAAAATTAGAAGGAAGTGATTATTCTGTTGGTGCTGTAATTAGATTTTTTGAAGCAATTTTTGCTGCGGATTTAGCAATTGCAGGTCAATCTTTAGGTTTAATTATTTCAACTTTAGTAATTTTTGCAATAGCAGTATATTTACAGGCAATGAAAGTTGAAATACCTTTGTCTTTTGGCAGAGTTAGGGGACATGGTGTTAGATGGCCTTTAAATTTTTTATATACTAGCGTACTTCCAGTAATTTTGGTTGCAGCTTTATTTGCTAATTTACAGTTATTAGCACAGATGCTTGTAAGTAAAGGATATGGTTTTTTAGGAAATCCTGAAAATAATACTGGTTTTGTGTCATGGCTTCATGCACCAGGTGATCATACAGGATTAATTGGTTTAATTATTCAAAGTGGTGGTTTTTTTAATATTGGTATAACCCCTTATTTACAATCTATTACTTATATGCTTGCAATGATAATTGGTTGTGTAGTTTTTTCATATTTTTGGGTTCAAACAGCAGGAATGGATGCAAAATCTCAAGCTAAAAATATGATGTCTTCGGGCTTACAAATTCCTGGATTTAGAAAAGATCAAAGGGTTTTAGAAAGATTACTTAAACGGTATATTGGCCCTTTAACAATAATGGGTGGTATTGCTATTGGTTTTATTGCAAGTTTTGCAGATATTTTGGGTGCATTATCAATGGGTACTGGTATTTTGCTTGCTGTTATGATTATTTATAAGATTTATGAAGAAATTGCAAAACAACATATGATGGATATGCATCCTGCAATGCGTAAATTTATGGAAAAATAATTTATTTTTATTTTTTTAAAAAGAGGTTTTATTAGATAAATGGTATTAACAATTTTTAATTCAATTTTAGATCCTATTTTTTCTCCTTTATTAGTATTAGAGCCATTATTATCTTTAGTTATTATTTCTTTTTTAATAGCACTACTTACAACTTTAGCTTATAAAAAATTTACCGATCAAAGTTTGATGAAAGATTTAAAAGACGAAATTAAAACACTTCAAAAACAGATGAAAGAATTAAAAGATAAACCTGATAAAATGCTTAAAGTTCAAAAAAAAGTTATGGATACTAATATGAAATATATGATGCATTCATTAAAGCCTATGTTTTTTACGTTTATTCCAATTATTCTTATCTTTGGTTGGCTACATTCTCACATGGCATATTATCCTATTGTTGAAGATCAAGAATTTACAGTAACTATTTTTTTTGAAGAAAATTATGATGATTTAGTTTCTTTAGAAAAATTACCAAATGATGTGTTTTTAGTTAAAGGTGATTTAAATCAAAAAATTGCAGATTATAATACAGAGTGGGTTTTAACTGGAAAACAGGGGGATTATAATTTAAAGTTTAATTTTAAAGATGAAATATTTGAAAAAATTATAAAAATAGCTAAAGATGAAAAAAAACGAGAATATGCATCTCCTGTTATTTCACAAAAAGATAATCAAATGTTTTCTGAATTTGGTATTGAAAGGGTAGAAGTTAATAATCAAAGAGTTAGACCTTTAAAAGATGCACCATTTGTTGGTGGTATTTTAGGTTCTATTCCATGGGTTGGTAATTTTGGGTGGCTTGGTACATATATTTTACTTTCAATTTTTTTTAGTATAACTCTTAGAAAATTGTTAAAAGTTTATTAGATTGGTTTTTTTCTTAATTTTTAAATAATTATTATTGATTTAATTAATAATTTCAAATATTTTTAAGATGTAAAATTATTTTAAAAAGAAGATATTGTAAAAATTATTTTTTATTTTATTTTTTATTTAATTAAATTGTACATATTAATCCATAAATTATTGGTGTTACAAATATTTCTATAATTGCTGCAAGGATTAATAAGCCAAAAGCTATTGTAATCATTGTTCCACTATCAAGTATGATGTTTGAAAATTTTTTTGATGTGAATGAATGTTTTACAACAGCAATAGATACTATTCCCATTGCAAGACCTGCAATGAAAAAAGAAACCATTTCAATTATGCCATGTGGTAAATATCTAATAAAATATGCACACGAATATACTTTAAAGTAACCTGCAATTTGTTCAAATCCAACAAGACCTGCAAGTTTTGCAATTTCTGTACTAATTAAATTTCCTATTGCAAAACCAACAATAGATGCATTCCAAGCTAATATGTATATAGCACCAAGACCATAGATAAATGAAAAAAACATACAAAGAACTAAAACAATTAAATTATTAGAAAGAATTTCAAAGAAAGCTCCTTCTAAACTATATGCTCCACTCATCATATTTTCATATGTAGTTAATTGTGCTTCAAATAATTCATCAGTTACTTCTTCTGGTAAAAATATATTTCCAAGTGAAAATGCAATACTCATCCCAATAAATAGACAGATAAAAACTTTTAGTGCTTTTGAGTGTTGTTTTAGTAATTTTGTTTCATTAAAGCATGTTTCATCTTTTTTTTCTTCATATTTTATAGTATTATAAACAAGAGGCATACATGCTAGAACTGTAAAAAAAACTTTTAAAACAGATGAGTAATCAGGTTGAATTAAATAAGCTAAAAACATTGCAACAAATGTATAAAACATACCAACTAATATCATTAATGAAGGTCTTTTTTGTGCAGATTTTGCAGTGAATAATAAATCTATTATCATTTGGACAAATTATTAAATTTATTATTTAAATATTTTTGGAATTTAATCTTTTTTTATTATGTTTGAAATTCATAAAATATATAAATAATCTGTATTTTAATTTTATAAAATGGATTCTTATGAAAATAGACATATTGCTTATTTTAGCATGGAAATTGGGCTTGATTTTGATATTCCAACATATTCTGGCGGTCTTGGTGTTCTTGCTGGTGATACTTTAAAGAGCTGTGCAGATTTAAAAGTACCAATCGTTGGTGTTACTCTACTTTATAAAAAAGGTTATTTTAAACAAAAAATTGATGATAATGGTAATCAACTTGAAGAAGATGAAGATTTTAATTATAAGGATGAATTTACAGAATTACCAAATACCGTTACTATTAATATTGAAGGAAGAGAAGTTAAATTAAAAGGATGGTATTATAAGGTTTTTGGAATTAGTGGCTTTGAAGTTCCAATTGTATTTTTAGATAGTGATTTGTTAGAAAATTCAGATTATGATAAACAAATTACTCAAAAATTATATGCTAATGATAGAAGATATAGGTTTGCTCAAGAGATTATTTTAGGAATTGGTGGAGTTAGAATGCTTTTGGCAAATGGATTTATTAATATTCAAAAATATCATATGAATGAAGGGCATTCTTCATTATTAACACTTGAAGTTGCAAAAAATTTAAATGATTTAGAAAAAGAAAATTTTTTAAAAAATACTCGAAAAAAATGTGTGTTTACTACACATACGCCAGTTCCTGCAGGGCATGATTCTTTTGATAAAAGTTTAGTTGAAAATATGCTTGGTGAATATTTAGAAGATAAATTTAAAGAAGTAATTTTTAAAGATTCTATGTTAAATATGACTTATTTGGGCTTAATTTTTAGTAAATTTATTAACGGAGTTGCAAAGCAGCATAGTGAAGTTTCAAGGAATATGTTTCCTGGTTATTATATTGAATCTATTACAAATGGAATTCATTCAAATTTTTGGACAGCTCAACCATTTAAGGATTTATTTGATTTAAAACTTAGTGGTTGGCGCAGTGATCCTTTTTGTCTTCGATATGCTTTAGGTATTTCAAAGGATGAAATTTTAGATGCCCATATGAAAACAAAAAAGGAATTGATAGATTTTGTTAATCAAAAATATAATTTAGAAATGAAAAATGATGTTTTTACTATAGGTTTTGCAAGACGTGCAGCAACATATAAACGAGGGGATTTATTATTTTATGATATAAATAGATTAATTGAAATTGGTTCAAAATATGATGGGATACAAATTATTTATGGTGGTAAAGCACATCCAAGTGATACACAAGGAAAAGAAGTAATAAAAAAAATAATTGATCATATGAAGCAAGTTAAAGATAAAATTAAAGTTTGTTATATTGAAAATTATAATATCGAAATTGCAAAATTATTAACTTCTGGTGTTGATATTTGGCTGAATACTCCAATGAGGCCAAAGGAAGCATCTGGAACTTCTGGAATGAAAGCTTCTCATAATGCAATCCCTCATTTTTCTGTTTTAGATGGATGGTGGCTTGAAGGGCATATAGAAGGTATTACTGGTTGGAGCATTGGGCCTCATCCAAAAAAATGTCTTGAAAATTCTAATGAAATAGATTCAAAGGATTTATATGATAAATTAGAGAATTTAATTTTGCCTAAATTTTATGAAAATAAAAAAGAATGGGTTGATATAATGAGGCACTCTATTGCTATAAATGCTTCTTTTTTTAATACACACAGAATGGTACAACAATATGTAATTAATGCATATTTTAGTTAAATTTTTTCTTTTTTTACATTTGTAAAGTAAAAACATTACATTTATAAATAAATAAATTGTTCAAAAAGTATATGAGAGATAAATGAGAAGATTGCAGGCAAAATTAGCTTTTCTTCTCTATTGAAAAAAAGCCTGAAAAAATAATTAATTATGGTAAAAAATAAAATTAAACCAATTTTACCTTGTTTAAAAGAAAAAAAAAGGTATTTAGTTTTTGAAATTATTTTAGAAAAAACTATAGAAACTAATAAATTATATTTTCATTTAAATAAAATTTTAAAAAATATTTTTGGAGTTTTTGCCTATTCAAGTTCAGGTATAATTTTATTAAAAAAATTTTTTAAAAATAATGGTAATAGTAATTTAGGCATAATCAAAATAGATAATCAATATTTAGAAATGCTTAAAGCTTCATTTTGTTTGATTACAAAAATTGATGATGTTAAAATTATGGTTAGAACTATTAAAGTATATGGTTCAATAAAAAAAGCATCAAACTTAATTGAAGTAAGTTAAATAAAATTAAAAAATAATTTTAAAGGAGGAGAAAAAATGCAACCGATGAATCATCAAATAATGGGATATGATAGGGCTATTACTATGTTTAGTCCAGATGGTAGGCTTTTGCAAGTAGAATATGCAAAAAAAACAGTAAAACAAGGCAGTACTGCTCTTGGAATTGTATGTAAGGATGGAGTATTATTATGTACAGATAAACGAATTGTTGATAAGTTAGTTGTTCCAAATTCTGTTGAAAAAATTTTTAAAATAGATGACCACATTGCAACAACAGCTTCAGGTATTTTATCTGATGCAAGAATTTTAGTTGAAAGAGCTCAATTAAAAGCTCAGCAACATTCTGTAACATATGATAGTTCTATTGATACATTAACAGTTGTTAAAGATTTATCAAATTTAAAACAATTATGTACACAGTCAGGTGGTCTTAGACCTTTTGGTGTTTCTTTATTAATTGCTGGAATTGATAATAATACTTGCAAATTGTTTGAAACAGATCCAACAGGAATTTTTTTCCAATATAAGGCTGCTGCAATTGGAGAAGGTGAAACTGAAGTTGAAGAAATTTTAACTAAAGAATATTCTGAAGATATAACTATTAAAGAAGGTTTAAAATTAGCTATTAAAGCACTTCATTCATTCATTGGAGATGATTTAATAGTTGATCGTCTTGATTGTGTTTATATAGAAAAAACAGAAAAGAAGTATAAAACATTTTCAAACGAAATAATTTTAGATGTTTTAAATAATATAAAACAAAATCAAAAAAAATCTAAAAAGATGTGATAAAAATGGTTGATGTAGATAAAGCGGTTATTGCTCGATTAAGAATTTCTGGAACTACTCTTGAAATACTTGTAGATTCTGAAAAGGCTTTAAAATTTAAAGAAGGAGAAAATATAGATATTCAAGAAATTGTATCAACACAAAAAGTTTTTTTTGATGCAAAAAAAGGCCAATTAGCTTCAGAAAATAAAATTCAAGAATTTTTTGGAACTACTAATTTTTTTGAAGTTGCAAAAGAAATTATTAAAAAAGGCGATATACAAGTAACTGCAGAATACAAAAACAAATTATTTTTGGAAAAAAAACAAAGAATAATAAATAAAATTCAAACATATTGCATTGATAGTAAAACAGGAAATCCTATACCTTTAACAAGATTGGAATTGGCATTTGAAGAAGCAAAAATAAAAATTAGTGAACACAAAGATGATGATTCACAAATTGCAGATATTATAAAAAAATTACGATCAATAATTCCAATAAAAATGGAATTTGTTAATTTGAAAATAAATATCCCTTCAATTTATGCAGCTAAAGCTTTTCCATTAGTTAAAGAAATTTCAAAAATAAAAAAAGAGAATTGGCTAAATGATGGTTCATGGGATTGTTTAATAGAAGTTCCTGCAGGATTGAAAAACGATGTAATTGATAAATTAAATAGTATTACTAAAGGTGAAGTTGAAATTAAAATCGTTGAAAAATAATTTTTAATAATATCTAATTTAAAAAAATTATTTTAAATTTATAATAATAAGGTGAAAAGAAAAATGAGCGAAATTTATGTTAAGAACAGAGATGTTGCAGTTCCAGGAGATATTTTAGCTAAAGGGATGGATTATTTACCTGGATTTGGAACATATAGGAAAAAAGATTTAATTATAGGATCAAGACTTGGTCTTATAAAAGTTGATGGTAGAGCAATTAAGCTAACTCCACTAACAGGAAGATATATTCCTAAAAAAAACGATGTTGTTATTGGAAAAGTTATTGACATTACTATGAGTGGCTGGAGATTAAATATTAATTCTGCATATTCTGGAATGTTAATGATGAAGGATGCAACTTCTGAATTTATACAAAAAGGTGCTGATTTAACTAAATTTTTTGATTTAGGTGAATATATGGTATGTAAAATAGTTAATGTAACTTCTCAAAAACTAGTTGATTTAACTATGAAAGGGCCTGGATTAAAAAAGTTAAATTCAGGTAGAATTATTACTGTTAATCCATATAAAGTTCCAAGAATTATAGGTAAACAAGGTTCAATGGTTAGTATGATTAAAGATGCTACAGGTTGTTATATTGTTGTTGGTCAAAATGGTTTAATTTGGCTTAAGGGTGAAGCAAAGAATGAAACAATTGCTATCATGTGTATAAAAATGATTGAACAAGAAGCACATATTCCTGGACTTACAACAAGAATAAAAGAATTTCTTGAAAAAAAACTAAATAAAGAAATTAATATTAATAAAGGTGAATAAAAATGACTTATACTAAAAGACATGATGGACGAGGAAACGATGAACTTAGGCCTATAGAAATAAAAGCTGGAATTATTCCAAATGCTGATGGGTCATGTTATTTTAAGATTGGAAAAACTATAGCTTATTGTGCAGTTTATGGTCCAAGAGATTTACATCCAAGATTTATGCAAGATCCATCTGGTGGAGTTTTGCGTTGTAATTATAATATGATGCCATTTTCTGGTATTGGTGATAGAGTACGGCCTGGTGCAAATCGGCGTTCTAAAGAAATTTCGATGGTTATTGAAAAATCATTAAAAAATGTTGTAGATTTAAAAGATTTTCCAAATTCTGTAGTTGATGTTTTTATAGAGTTACCACAAACAGATGCAGGTTCAAGGTGTGCAGCTATTTGTGCAGCTTCTGTTGCACTAGCAGATGCTGGAATTTTGATGAAAGATTTGGTTGCTTCTGTTTCTGTTGGAAAAGTTGACAAATTAATTGTTGTTGATTTAGATTATGAAGAAGAAGCTTATGATGAAGGAGAAGTTGCAGATATTCCTCTTGCAATAATTCCATCTACCGGTGAGATTACACTACTTCAAATGGATGGTGAAATTAATAAGGATGAATTGTTTAATGCAATTGAAATTGGAAAAAAAGCATGTCTTAAAATAAACGAATTACAAAAAAATGCACTTAAAGAAAAGTATAAAATTGAGGCTGATTTAAATGGAGAATGAATTAAAAAAACACATTCTAGAATCATTAAAGCAAGATATTAGAGTTGATGGTAGAAAATGTAATGATTTACGAGAAATTGTTGTTGAAACAGATGTATCTAGTACTGCTGAGGGTTCTGCTAGGGTAAAAATTGGAACAACTGAAGTTATGGCTGGAGTTAAATTAGGTATAGGAACACCATTTCCTGATAGACCTGACGAGGGTGCAATTATGATGAATGTTGAATTATTACCTTTATCAAGTCCTGAATTTGAATCAGGACCTCCTGGAATGCAAGCTATTGAACTTGCAAGGGTTGTTGATAGAGGAATTAGAGAAAGTAAAGCAATTGATTTAAAAAAACTTTCAATTAAAAAAGGAGAAAAATGTTGGATAGTTCAAGTGGATATTTGTTCAATAAATGATTCAGGAAATTTACTTGATGCAAGTGCACTTGCAGTGCTTGCTGCCTTAAAAAATACTGTTTTTCCAAAATATGAAAATGATGAAATAAATTATAAGGAAAAATCAGATAAAAAACTTGAGTTAAATAAGGTACCAATAACTGTAACTGTTTTTAAGCTTGGTGATGTTTTTTTAGTAGATCCATTACCTAATGAAGAAAATAATTTTGATGCAAGGCTTAGTGTTGCAATGACAGAAGATAATAAAATATGTGCTTTACAGAAAGGTGGATTTTCGCCTTTAGTCTCAGATGAGATAATTAAAATGATTGAAATTGCAGAAGAGAAATCTAAAGAACTAAGAAAATTCTTATAATTTTTATTTTATTTTTTTTGATAATTCTTCAAATTCATTGAGTATTTCTTTTATTATTTTTATTCCGTCTTGATAGAATTTTTTCGATTTTATATTAATGTTATTTTCAATTAGTAAATCGTATGGTTTTTTTGAGCCTCCTGATTTTAATATGTTTATGTATTTTGGAATGAATTTTTTTCCTTGTATTTTGTATTTTTTAAATAATGCAAAACTAAGTAAATTTCCAAATGCATATGAATAACAATAAAATGGAGATTTAAATATGTGTGGAATCATTGACCAGCCTGTTTCTTGATTTTTTGGTAAATCAAATTTAATAGTATTACCATACATTTCAATTTGTTTGTTTCTCCATATTTTATTAAAGTCAATGAATGTTAGTTGATTATCATTTAATATTTTTTCATGTATCTCTTTTTCAAACAAAACATATTGTATTTGTAAAAAAATTGTTGCAAATATACTTGATAATTTTTTTTCAATTAAAATTAATTTTTCTTTATTGGTTAGATTTTTTTTTAATTCATCAAATAATAGCATTTCATTAAATATTGATGATGTTTCTTCTAATATAAGCGGTGCAGAAAAATTTTCTGATTTTAAATGTTGCCTTAAATGTCCATGTATAGCATGACCCATTTCATGAGCTAATGTAAATACATCATCAATTTTATTATTAAAATTTAATAAAATATAGCTTTCAAAGCCTTTTGTAAATGATGCAAAAGCTCCGTTCATTTTTCCTTTTTTTGCAAAAACATCAACTCTTGCTTCTTTAAACATATCTTTTGAATATTTGTAAAAAATATTATCAAAAGTTTTAATAGATTTAAAATAGAGATTAATTGCTTCATTAAAATTTATTTTTTTTTCTTTTGAATTAATTGGAGCATATATATCATAATTATTTAATTTTTTTTTATTTAATAATTTTGTTTTTATTTTTAGAAATTTTTGATATAAATAATATGAATTTTTAATTTCATTTAGTAACATATTTACAACTTCATCATCTAATTCTTCACTAATATTTCTTTGTGATAAAACATGTTTATATTTTCTAATCTTTATTTCATTTATATGATCTTTTACAATTGCATTATAAGTATTTCCAAGAACAATTTGTGTTTTTTTATCATTATATATCTTTCTAATAGATTTTAATGCATCTTTTCTTATTTTTTCATCACTACTTTGTCTCAATGTTCTAATTTCTGATTCTGTTAATGTTTTTTGTTTATTATTTATTTTTATTTTGAATAAAAATGAATTTACAAATTCATCATATAAATTATTAAATGCTGTAATTCCTGAATTTTCTTTAATGTTTAAAATAAATTCATTTTTTTCATTTAGAATATATTTTATTGATTTTGCAGTTTGATAAAAAAAGTTACTATATTCTTTTAATTCTTTATTTTTTGATAATTTTATTAAATTTTTATATCCTATTTTTTTTATTTCTTGTGAAATAAATAATAATTCATTAGAAACATTAGTTATTAGATTTTCAAATTCAGCTTTTTTTATTATAATTTCTTGATTTTGTGTGTTAAGTGCAAAATTATAATTTAAATAGAATGAAATTTTATTTAATTTTTTAGTAATTTTTTCTTGTTCATTAAAAAATGTTATAAAATCTTTTGGTTTAAATGTTGAAATTTTTGTTTTGTATTTATTTTTAAATTTTAAAACTAAAGGCATTATTGAATCTATGTCTTTTTTTAAATTTAAATCATTTAAATTGTTATAAAATTTAGTTAAATTCCATTTTGTATTAATTTTTTCATTTTTAGTATTTTGTTTCATTATTTTTTTATAAAAAATTATTATTTAAATATTTATTTGTAAAATATTAATTTTATATGTTTATAATAAATAAAAATCAAAAAATATTTAAATATAAAGGATAATAAAGTAAATTATATTTAAAAAAGGTGAGTTGTTGTGAAAATTATATATGTGTTATGTGGATTAATTATTTTATTGTTTTGTGTAAATTTTAGTCATGCTAGCAGTGTTTCTGTTATAAATATGGATGTTTCAGATACATTAGAAGTTGGTAATAATATCTATGCAAATGCTTTTATTTATACATCTGATTTTAGACTTAAAACAAATATTAATTATATAAATAGTTCTTTAGATAGAATTTTAAATTTAAATGGTGTTAGCTTTAGTTGGAAAAATTCAGTAAATAATAAAACAAACATAGGATTAATTGCTCAAAATGTTGAAAAATATTTTCCAGAGGTTGTTCATACTAATAACATTACAGGTATGAAAGCTATTGAGTATGCAAATTTAGTAGCACCTTTAATTGAGTCAATTAAAGAACAACAAACTCAAATTGAAAAACAGCAAAAGATTATAGAAAATCAACAAAATCAAATTGATGAACTTCGAAGAGAGATTGAAAATTTAAAAATTAGTTTTAATTAGACAATAAAATTTATAAATTATTGTGTTTTATTAAAAAAAATGAATTTATTAAACCAATTAAATTTTTGTAATAATTTTAATAGTTTTAGTTTCTTTTATTTTAGTTGGTATTTTTAATTATCATTTTTTCTGATAAGCTTTATTTTTTTTGGGTGTTGAAAAGCCTTTATGAAATGAAGTGAAACAGAAATTCTTTGAAAGTTTTAATTGATAAATATTTTTTTTACTTTTTTTATGATAATATAATAAAATAATAAAGGTGATTTTAAGATGAATAATATAAAATATAAACAAATAGATGATTTAATAGATGATTTAACACAAACAAAAGAATTAGTTAAAAAAAATAATCTTTATAAAAATAGGATTAATTTTTCTGAAGGGATACCAAACGCAACTGTTTTGATAAATTCTGCAAATTATGTTATGGCTCAGCATAAATATAATGGTGGTTATAGTGAAAAAACTCGTTTAAATGGTTTTCTTGAGGATAAAAACATACCAAATAAGCATAAGAATTATGTTAAGGAAATTTATAGCATTTTAAAATAATTTTTTATTTTTTTATTTTTTATCAAAAAACATTTAAAAAAATAAAAAACCCAACTATTTTATGGCATTATACATTATTGGTATTGGATTATTTGATGAAAAAGATATAACTATTAAAGGACTTGAAGCGGTAAAAAAATCTAAATATGTTTATTTGGAAAATTATACTTCAAAATTTGATTCTTCACTTGAAAGGCTCGAAAAATTTTATGAGAAAAAAATTATTGTTGCAGATAGAGAAATGGTTGAATCAAAAGCTGATGAGATTATTGATAATGCTATTTTTAATGATGTTTCTTTTTTAGTAATTGGCGATCCATTTTGTGCAACAACACATATTGATTTACGGCTTAGAGCTATTGAGAAAAATGCTCAAGTAAATATTATTAATAATGCATCAATTATAAATTCAATTGCAATAACTGGTCTTGATATTTATAAATTTGGACGAATTACAACAATTCCTTTTGATAATAAAAACATAATTTCTCCAATTAATGTTATTAAAGATAATTTAAGTCTTGGTTTATCAACTTTAGTTTTACTTGATATTGATTCTGAAAATGAAAAATATATGACTATTAATCAAGCTATTAATTATTTGATTGAAAATGGTTTTGATAGAGAAACTTATATTGTTGGTTGCTGTGCTATTGGTAGTGATAATCCAATTATTAAATATGGCAAAATTGAAGAATTGAAAAGTTATAATTTTAATTTATTTTTACAATGTTTAATTGTTCCTGGAAAAATGCATTTTATGGAAGAAGAAATATTAAAAAAATTAAGTAAAAAAAATTAAGAACACCAGCATGCACAACTTTTATCATTTAAAATATGTTTATGGTATTTATTATTATTTTCTGTGCAATATTTTGTACAATCATTTCTGCAACATTGTTCGCTTAAATCAATACTTTCAAGACAATCTTCTGATAATGTTAAAATTTCTGGCGGTGGTAGATTTTGCGTTATTTCATCGTTTTTGCAACCAATAATTGATAAAATTGCAAATATTGATAAAATAAAGCCAATTTTAATTATTTTATTTTTTGCCATAATTAATAGAATGTATTATTTAATATAAAAATATTATTAAAATTTAAAATAATTATTTATAATAGTTGTTTTTTATTTTGAAAATGATAAATATTTTATTTTTTTTGATTTTTGTTGGTATTTTTATTTTAATCTTTTTTTTAATGAATTATTATTTTTTGTATAATATTTTTAATTATCTTAAATTAAAGAAAACATTGTTTTTTAAGTTATTAATTTTTTTAATTCCAATCTTTTTTATTGTGATTTTTTTATTAGAAAATTATTTTTTTAATTTTTTAATTAAATTTTTGTATTTTATTTTTACATTATATTTTGGAATTATTTTTATTTCTTTATTTTTTATGTTGTTTTTTAATTCTTTATTTTTCATTATTAATAAAATATTTAAAAATAAATCATATAGAATAAAATGTTTTTTAAAATATAAGGGTTATTTTATTTTATCAATTATTGGTTTGATTATAATTTATTCTTTTATTAATTCTTTTATAATAGAAACAACTTATGTTGAAGTAGAGTCAGAAAAAATTGATGAAGATTTAAAAATTGTTTCAATTGCAGATTTACATTTAGGACCAATTTATGGAATAAACTATTTAGATAAAATTTTTGATAAAATTGATTTAATTAATCCAGATATTGTAATTGTTAGTGGGGATTTTGTAGATGGCTCAGGGGTATATAATTTTAATCTAATTAATTCTTTTAAAAATAAAACATATCCTATTTATTTGACTTTTGGAAATCATGAAATTTATGCGGGGGATGAATATTTAAATGAAATTTTTAATGATGTTAATATTAATATTTTAAGAAATGAAAAAATATATTATAAAAATATTCAAATAATTGGAATTGATGATTCTGAAGATACAAATCAAGTTTATACTAATTTGAAAAATATATCTATAGATGAATTAAATTATTCTATTTTATTGTATCATCGACCAAATGGTTTTATTGATGCTAAAAATGATAAAATTGATTTAATGTTTTCAGGCCATACCCATAGGGGTCAAATTTTTCCTTTTTCTTTATTTGTAAAATTAGCTTTTCCATATATTTATGGATTATATGAATATGATGGTTCATACTTATATGTAACAAGTGGTATCGCTACATGGGGACCAAAATTGAGGTTTTTATCTAATAATGAAATTGTTGTAATTGATGTTTTAGCAAAATAATTAATATAATATTTTATCATCATTTATATTATAATTTTTTGTTGTGAATTTAATTCCATAGAAAATTATTTCTGTATTTTTTGGTTTTGTAAAATGCCATGTTTTTTTTGGGATTATTAATGCATTATTTTTTGTAATTTTTGTTTTTAAATCATTTACAAAAAAAACAATATTTTTGTTAGAAAGAAAAATTTCAAATGTATGTTCGTGCATATGTTTTTTAATAATTTTATTAGGATTTATTTTTATTTTAAAGAAAGAAATTATTTTTATATTGTTAAAATAGTTGTTATAAATTGAATAATTAAAATAGGTATTTAATTTTTTTTTAATATTTAAATTGAAATTTAAATTAATTGTTAATGGTTTATATGTATAATATCCACCTTCTTTTTTTTCTTTTTTTTCATAAATAAATGTTTCAAAAAGATTTAATAAATAAGTTGATAATATTTTTGGTAGAAAATAGTTTTTCATTTTAATTTTTAAAATTATAAAAATAGAAAAAATAATTAAACATTTCTAAGCATTTTAATAACTGCTTCAACAGTTCCTCTTCCAAATTTATCAATTCTTTTCATTGCATCCATTCTAGTCATTTTAGGACCGCTAATTCCAAGACCTACAGGTTTTGTATATTCAAGTGATAAATCCATTATTTTTCTTGCAGCATTTTGTGCAACAATTATATCATGGTCAGTATCGCCTTGTACAACTGCACCTAAAGTTACAATACCATCAATTTCTTTGTTTATTAACATTTTTTTAACAACAAAAGGTATTTCAAAACTTCCAGGAACATTTATTATTTTAACAACTTTTGCTCCTAAAAATTCAACATGTGTTTTTGCAACTTCAAGCATTGCATTTGTAATATCTTTGTATGTATCGCTAACAACAATTCCTATTTTTTCATTTGACATTTTCTACCCCCTTATTGGACCTTCATCATCAAATCCTTGACGAATTCCTTGTCCTGCATTTTTACTTAATTCATTTTTTCCTTTTAATAATTTGATCGCATTTATTGTATGTTTGTATGTTCTATTCTTTGTAACTTCATATAATTCTTTTTTATTATTAGTTTCATCCATATGAACAAAAACTTCTAAAATGTGTTTATTTACTAAAAGTTGAGTATTAATAATTCCATTTGATGCTTGATTTGCACATTGTTTGTCTATTTCTTTAGGTCCTGGCATTCCAAGTGCTAAAACTATATCACAATTATATTTTTCAAATAATATTTTTGATGCAACAGCTATATCTTTAATTCCAGGAACAGTATATCTAATAATTTCAATATTTTCACTAAAATCACTAATTGCTTTTTTTGCAAACTTATACATATCAATGATTGCAAAAGTTGTATCAACAATTCCTAATTTTTTTTTCATATGTTGTGGATTATTTGTTTATTATTTATAAGTTTCTACTTAAATTTGGGTAATATGGTTTTTTAAATCTATTTAGTATAAATAGAAATATTTATAAAATACTTTTTTAACTTTGTTTTTAATATGGAATTTAGAAAGGTTCAAAAAACAGGGGATATGAATTATGTATATTTACCAACTAATTGGTGTAAAAAATTTTCAATTAATTCTGATTCTAAATTAATATTAGAGGAAAATAGTAATGGTAGTTTACTGCTACTTCCTCATGAAATTAATAAAAAACCAATACATCTTGAAATCCATACAAATGAAGATAATATTGATATTATTAATATGCTTATTATGGGTTGTTATATAAATCCATTATCATCTTTTAATATTAATTTAAAAAAGAGCTTAGATAGTACTAAATTATTAAATCAAAAAAATATAATTAGCTTAGAATCTGTTGAAATTGAAAAGAATGTTATTTCTTCAAATTCAATGATAATTTCACCAGACCCTGATTTATTGCTAAAAACTATGATTAAAAAAATTAAAAATTTAATTTATATAATGGTTAATAGTTATAATTTAGAATTAATAGAAAAATATGAAGAAGAAATTGATAGAATTAAAACATTAATTGAAAAATCAGTTATTAGTTATATGACTTCAGCTGCTGCTCCAAAATTAAAAATGATTGATTTATATTATATTTCTTTAATTTCAAGAGATTTAGAAAGAATTGTTGATCATATTATTAGACTTGAAAAAACAGATATTGTTTTTTTGAAAAAAATTGAAGAAGTTATTGTTTTTTTAAAAAATAATATTGAAAAACAAGATTTAATTAAAAATAAATTTAGGATTGATTATGAAATTGCAATTCAATTTACAAAAAAAGTAAAATCAATTGGAAAAATTTCAAAACAAGATAAGCATTTATATGATAAACGAAGAATTATTGGTTTGTTAAATAAAGTTAGTGAAATTACAATTGATTGGAGTATAACTAACAATATTTAATTTTAAAAAATATTTTTATAGTTTTTAATTTTGATGTTAGTATGGCTAATTTTGTTACATTACTTATCTTAATTATTGGTAATGGTATTATAAAGGAAATTATAATTATAATGTTCCAATAAGGGATGATTTAGATAATGTGTATGGTTCAATTCCTTTAAAAATTACTGTTGATTAAAAGTAAATTATTTAAAAAAAAGTTATTATTCAATTAAAGAAATATATTAAATTATTTTTGATAGTTTTTTAGGCATTGTATTTAAATCTAATGATTTGAAAAATATATAAAGTATTTAATACTTTTATTTTATTATCAAAAAACACAAAGGTGCTTATTAGGGGTTTATAATACATGCAAAATTTAAAAATTTTAATTTTTTAAGGAATTTTAATATTTGTTTTCATGTAAAAGGTTATTAATACACACAAAAAGGGTTATTAAGTCAATAAAAAAAACAAAAATCTTATTTTAATTCATTTATCTAACCATATTTGATTAGTTTATAGTAAAATAATAAGATTTATATATAGGTTTAATTTTATAATAAATATGAAAGGTTTTCCTATTATCACAAAAGCAGATATAAAAAAAGAATATAATTGTAATGATGATTATGCATATACTAAATTAAATAGACTTTACAAACAAAATAAAATAAAAAAAATTGTTAAAGGTAAATATACTCAAATTGATAATATTTATGTTATATCTTCAAATTTATATACTCCATCTTATATTTCATTTTGGACTGCATCGTCATTAAAAGGTTATACTGAACAAATTGTTAATACCATTCATGTAGTTACAACAAAAAACCATAATGAAATTATTTTTGAGAATTATAAGATTTGTTTTCATAAATTTAGTAAATCTACTTTTTTTGGTTATCAAAAAGAAAGAGTAGGTAATTTTTTTCAATTTATTGTAGATGATGAAAAATTAATAATTGATTGTTTATTATTTCAAAGATTTATTGGAAATTTTGATGAATTAATTAAAATATTAAAAAAGTCAATTTTGAGCAAAAATAAAATAATTACATATCTTAAAAAAATAAATAACATTTCATTAAATAAAAGAGTTGGTTTTTTATTTGAAAAATTTAAAGGTATAGATTTATCAAACGAACTAAATATTAATGACAAGAATTATATTCATTTATCTTTTTTTAAAAAAGGAGTAAAAATTGATAGTAAATGGAGATTAAAACATGATTTCAATTGAAAAATTAAGAGAATATGCAAATTTAAAATCATTTAATTTAGGTCAGGCAGAAATTGATTATTATCAAGAGGTTATTTTATTTATTTTATCACGAGAGTTTGGCAGGGAATTATTATTTAAAGGTGGGACAGCATTAACAAAATGTTTTGGATTTGATAGATTTTCTGAGGATTTGGATTTTAATTTAAATTTAGATACTGATGTTGAAAAAATTATATCTAGTGGTTTGAAAAAATTTTATATAGAGTTTGAAGTAGTTAAAAATATTTATAAAAATTCAAAAAATTTGATTTATAGATTAAAAGGTCCATTATATAATGGAAATAAAAATTCATTTTGTAAAGTTTCATTAGATTTTAGTTTAAGAGAAAAAAACATAGTAGATGGAATTATTTCTAGAATTGGACTTCATATAGATGAAATTCCCTCATTTGATATTATTGTTATGTCAAAAGAAGAAATTTTTGCTGAAAAAATAAGAGCAATATATACAAGAAATAAAGCTAGAGATTTATATGATTTATATTTTTTGATTAAAGGTAAAGTAAAAGCTGATAAAAATTTAATTAATACAAAATTAAAATTATACTCTTTAAAATTTCAAATGAAAACTTTTAAACAGATGATAAATAATAAAGAAACAATTTGGGATAGTGAAATGGAAAATTTAACAAAGACATATCCTGATTTTAAGGAATTAAAAAAGGATATTTTTAATGTAAAGATTAAATGATTTTAATTTCTAATATTTTTATAAGATTTGCATTCTTGAATTATAAAATTATATAGAATTTTATCTAGATAACCTATATGATTTAATTCCTTTAAAAATTACTGTTGATTAAAAGTAAATTATTTAAATTCTTATTAATTTTTAAAAAATATGGAACCAGAATTTGGAGATAATGTTTTAGTTTATGCAAATGATAATACTTATGAAGGCGTATTAATGCCTAGACCTAGTTTGTTAGATAAAAATATTGTTGTTATAAAATTAAATAATGGCTATAATATTGGAATTGATAAAAAAAATATAAAAAAAATAGAATTAAAATCAAAATATAAGCCTAAAGTTGAAAAACCAAAAAAAATAGAATTTAAAAAAAATTTACCAACAATTAGTGTTTTATCTTTTGGTGGGACAATTTCTTCAAAAGTAGATTATAAAACAGGTGGTACTTATGCTGATTATACTGCAGAAGATTTTGTTATGATGTGTCCAGAATTGTCTGATATTGCAAATATTAAAGCAAAAAAAGTTATGGGTAAAATGAGTGAAGATTTTACTCCAAAAGATTGGACTATAATGGCTAGAGAAATAGAAAAAGAGATAAAAACAGGGGTAGATGGAATTATTATTTCTCAAGGTACAGATACCCTGCATTTTTCAACATCAGCAATTCATTATATGTTTGAGCGTTTAAACATTCCAATTATTTTTACAGCATCGCAGCGAAGTATTGATCGTGGTTCAAGTGATGCATTTATGAATTTAATTTGTAGTGTAAATGCTACATCTAAATTTAAACATCCAGGTGTATTTAGCTGTATGCATGGTACGACTAATGATGATTATTGTATTTTAATTAAAGGTAATAAATTGAGAAAAATGCATACAAGTAGAAGAGATGCATTTAGACCAATTAATGATAGTATAATTGCAAAAGTTTATACAAATGGAGTTATTGATATATTAGATGAAAATTATAAAGAAAATGTTGAAAATAATAATTTTAAAAAAAGTGAAGTTAGTTTAAAACCTGTATTTGAAGAAAAAACTGCATTAATTTATGTATATCCTGGGTTTAATCCAAAAATATTTGATTTTTATATTGAAAATAATTATAAGGGCATAGTAATTGCAGCAACTGCACTTGGTCATGTTTGCTCTAGTGGGAAAAATAATGTTTTACCTTATATTAAAAAAGCAATTGAAAATGGTATTTTAGTTGTAATTTCATCTCAAACAATTTATGGTAAAACTCACAAATATGTTTATTCAACTTTAAGAAAATTATCTGTTGAATTAAATTGTGTATTTTCAGAGGATTTAACTCCTGAAACTTCTTATGTAAAACTTGGGGTTATACTTTCAAAAGCTAAAAATAAAGATGAAGCAACTAAATTATTTTTAATGCAAGATAAAGATGAAAGAAGTTTAGCTGATTCATTTCTTAATTAATTTTTTAATAACAAATTATTTATAGAAAATTATCTTATCCATAATAAAATGAGTAATAATTTAAATTTATTTAAGTATTATAAAGAAGATGAATTTAATTTGTTTGTGACTGAAAAAATAAATTCTATTTTAAAAAATGTAGATAAAAAAAGTAATATATTATTTCTTGGTAAAATTGATTTAAAAAATCTAAAAAATAAAAATTTGAATATTAAATCGTTTTGTTTTTCAAAAGATAATTATGAAAAAGAAATTGATGATTTTTTTTCATTTTCAAAAAAAAATAAATTAAATTTTGATTATATTTTTGATATATCTTTTATGCAGTATATAAAAATGAGTTTTTTATCTAAATATATGCAAATTTTATCTAATTTGTCAAAATATAAAACAAAATATTATTTAATTTCTTTGTCTAATGATTCAAATTATTGTAAAATTAATTGTCCAAAAAGATTGTGGACTATTAAAGATAAAAAATATGTTAGATATTTTAAAAAAAACCATATAAAAAGAACAGTTGAAAAAAAATTTAAAATTATTAAAATTAATTTGCTTTATTTTTCTATAGATGAAGATAAATATTTTGAAATTAGTGGTATAATGACTAATAAAAGACTTAGCTAAAAACCAAAATTAATAAATACCTTCTTATTTTCTTTATTTTAATATGGCTTATGATTATAAAAAACTTGGTTTAAAATGTGGCCTTGAAATTCATGCACAACTTGAAGGGAAAAAACTATTTTGTAATTGTAAAACAATTATTTTAGATAACTCTCCAGATTTACAAATTAAGAGAAATTTAAGAGCGGTTATTGGTGAAAGCGGTGAAATTGATACAGCTGCTGTTTATGAACAAAATAAAAAGAAGGAATTTATTTATAATTATTATAAAAAAAATTGTTGCTTGGTTGAATTAGATGAAGAGCCACCACATGAAATTAATAAAGAAGCATTAAAAGCTGGTTTTATTGTTTCAAAATTTTTTGATGCAAAAATTATTGATGAAATACAAGTTATGAGAAAAACTGTAATTGATGGTTCTAATACTACTGGTTTTCAGCGAACAGCTTTAGTTTCAATAAATGGTAAAATTTTGGAAACTGATGTTAAAATTGATTCAATTTGTATTGAAGAAGATGCTGCAAATATTGTAAAAAGATCAAATGAAGGAGATGTGTATAATTTATCTAGACTTGGAATTCCTTTAATTGAAATTGCAACATCTCCTGATATAAAAACTCCAGAAGATGCAAAAATTTCTGCAGAAAAAATAGGCATAGTTTTACGTTCAACTAAAATGTGTAAACGTGGTATTGGAACAATAAGGCAGGATGTAAATGTTAGTATTAAAGGTGGAGAGAGAGTTGAAATTAAAGGTGTTCAAGATTTACGACAAATACCTAAAATTATTGAATTTGAAGTAGAAAGACAATTATATTTAATTGATTTAAAAAATAAATTTAAAAATTATAAATTAACTAATAAATTTGTTGATATTACAAATTTATTAACTGAAACTAAATGTAGTGTTATAAAAAAAGCATTCGAGAAAAAAGGTGTTGTTTATGCTATTAAAATTAATGATTTTAATGGTTTATTTAATGCAAAAATTCAAACAAATAAACGATTTGGAACTGAAATTTCTGATTATGCAAAATCAAAAGCAGGTGTTAATGGATTATTTCATTCTGATGAATTGCCTAAATATGGTATTACTGAAAATGAAGTTTTGAATATAAAAAATGAATTAAATTGTAATATTAATGATGCATTTATTTTAATTTCTGATGTTAAAGAAAAAGCATTAAAAGCAATTTTAGCTGTTATTATGAGGATTAATTTAATTAGTAGTGGTGTATTAAAAGAAGTTAGAAAAGCAAATGAGGATGGCTCAACTACTTTTTTGCGACCTATGCCAACTGGTGCTAGGATGTATCCTGAAACAGATGTTATGCCTATAAAAATGGATTTTAAAGATATCAAATTACCAGAATTAATTGATAAAAAAGCAAAACGATATGAAAATCAATTTGGTTTTTCAAAAGATTTAGCACTTGAGATTTCAAAATCTGATTTTAATTTATTATTTGAAAATCTAATTAAATTAAAAAATGTAAAACCTGCATATATTGCTGAAATTTTGGTTTCATTTAGATCAGAATTGTTAAGAAATTATAAAGGTACTAATCCTGATTTAGTTACTGAGGATATTTTAATTAAAATATTTAATGCTCTTGATAAAAATGAGATTTCAAAAGAATCAGTTTTAGATATAATTGTAGATGTTTCAAAAAATAATAATTTGGATTTTAGTAAATTTAAAACAATTTCAGATGTTGAATTAAAAAAAGGTATTAAAGAAATAATTGATAATAATAAAAATTTACCTTATGGTGCAATTATGGGCGAGGTTATGAAAATTTATAGAGGTAAGGCTGATGGTAAATTAATAAATGAAATTGTAAGAAATAATATAAAAAATTAAACATCTATATTTTTAGCATATTTTGCATTTTCTAATATAAATTCTCTTCTTGGTTCAACTTTATCTCCCATTAACAGAGTAAATGTTTGGTCAGCTACAACTGCATCTTCAATTTCTACTTTTTTTAATACTCTATTTTCTGGATCGAGTGTTGTTTCCCATAATTGTTCTGGATTCATTTCACCAAGACCTTTATATCTTTGAAGTGAGATGTTTTCTCTGCCTATTTCATTTAATAGTTTTTCTAATTCAGATTCATAATAAACATAATATGGTTTTTTATTTTTTTTAATTAAATATAGTGGTGGTTTTGCAAGATATAAATTTCCTTTTTCAATTAATTCTTTCATATATCTATAAAAAAATGTTAATAGTAAGCATGAAATATGTTGACCATCAACATCTGCATCAGTCATGATTATTATTTTGTGATATCTTAATTTTTCAACATTAAAATCAGTTCCAATCCCAGCTCCAAGTGCAGTTATTAGTGTTGTTATTTCATTATTAGATAGAATTTTATGTAATCTTGATTTTTCAACATTTAATATTTTTCCTTTTAATGGTAATATTGCTTGAAATTCTCTTTTTCTTCCTTGTTTTGCACTACCACCTGCTGAATCTCCTTCAACTATAAAAATTTCTGATTTTGATGGATCTTTTTCTTGGCAATCTGCTAATTTTCCTGGTAGTGAACTAGATTCAAGTACAGATTTTCTTCTTGTTAAATCTCTTGCTTTTTTTGCAGCTTCTCGTGCAATTGCTGCATTTATTAATTTATCAACAATAATTCTTGCAATTTTTGGATTTTCTTCTAAAAATATTCCAAGTTCATTTGTAATAATTGAATCAACTATTCCTTTTACATTACTATTTCCAAGTTTAGCTTTTGTTTGTCCTTCAAATTGTGGGTTACTTAATTTAACAGATATAACTGCAGTTAAACCCTCTTTTACATCATCACTTGATAATTTAATATTTTTATTAGTATAATTTTTTTCTATATAATTGTTCATTATTCTAGTCATTGCAGTTCTAAAACCTGATAAATGCGTTCCACCATCAACTGTATTAATGTTATTTGCAAAACTAAATATATTTTCATTAAATGAATCATTGTATTGAAAAGAAATTTCAATCTCCATATCTTCTTTTTCTTTTATTATATATATAGGATCGTGTATTTTATTTTTATTTTTGTTTAAAAATTCAACAAAAGATTTAATTCCACCTTCATAATAAAAATCAAATTCTTTATCTACTCTTAAATCTTTGAAATTGATTTTTATACCTCTATTTAAAAAAGCAAGTTCTCTAAGTCTTACTTGTATTAATTCAGTATTAAATTCAAGAGTTTCAAAAATTTCACCATCTGGTTTGAATGTGATAATTGTTCCATTATCAGTTGTTTCACCTATTTCTTTTAGTTCTGATTTTGTTATGCCTCTTTCATATTTTTGTCTATAAATTTTATTATTTTTTCTGATTTTAACTTCAAGCCATTCTGAAAGAGCATTTACAACACTAACTCCAACGCCATGTAAACCACCAGAAACTTTATATGTTTTTGAATCAAATTTACCTCCTGCATGTAGCTTTGTCATAACAACTTCTACTGCTGGAATGTTATATTTTGGATGCATATCAATTGGAATCCCTCTTCCATTATCAATAACTGTAACTGTGCCATCGTTGTGTATTACAACTTCTATTTTGGTGCAATGACCCGCCATTGCTTCATCTATAGAATTATCAACAACTTCATAAATTAAGTGATGAAGACCACGTTTACTAGTATCTCCAATATACATTCCAGGTCTTTTTCTAACAGCACTTAATCCTTCTAATACTTGGATACTATTTGAGTTATATTCATTAGTCATTTTTTAACCTTTTTTAAAATTTATTTTTTATAGATAAGAGTTAATATTGAAAAACTTTAGTTGTTATATAAACTTTTCGAATAAATTTTTATTTTTGTTGTTAAAATTAGTTTTTATTAAAAATAATTATATTTCCTCTACCTTTTTTGATTTTTTTAATTATTTTTTTCTCTTCTAATTCACTGATAATTAAAGATATTTTAGCTTCAGATAAATCAAAATTTTTTCTTATTTCTTTTTGTGTAATTCTTTTTTCTTTTTTTATCAAATTTAGTACTTTATTTAAATATTCATCGTTTGAATTTATATCTATTTTTGTTTCATCTTTTATATCTTCTTTTTTTGTTGTATCTTTTATTTCATAAATTTCATCATTATCTCTATTATTATTGTCACTTATTAATTCAAAATTTATGCTTTGTGTTGTATCTTTTTTTTTGTTTTTTAAATTTGATTTATTTTTTATTAAATAAATTAAAATTGCTAATAATAATATTATGCCTATTAGAATTAATGAGGATGTTATGATTGTATTTGCTTTAATATTATTAAAAATATTAGTTTCATTATTATTTGTTTCTTCTTCATAAGGTTTTGGTATTTCTTCCTTTAGTTGCTCTTTAGTCATTTCTTCTAAAATTAAGTCAACTACAAAACTTCCTTCTTTAGTTATAATCAAATCAACATCAGTTCCAAGAACATTTTCTTCATCTGCAAATGTTCTTGCTATTAGTTTATATCTTCCAGGAGGCAATTCAAAGAAATATGTTCCATCTTTTACAATATATCTTTGTATTGGATTTGAATTTATTATTACTATAACATCATTTATTTCATCAAGTGTGCTATTATATACTTGTCCTTTTATGATTGCACCATAAGTTAGATTTACTGATATTAATACGAAAATTAAAAAAAATAATGCTATTTTTTTATTAAATCTATTAATTTTAATAAGCATATTTATTTGTTATTTTTTTTAATTTAAATAGTTTTGTTTTTTTAAAAATAGTTTTTTAAGCTTAAAATTCATTTTTAAGCTTTTAAATGCCTTTATTATTTAAAATAAGTATTTATAAAGTTTTATAAAGTTTTAAATCTGCTTTTAAAGTATTTAAATAAAAAAATACGAAAGTATATATTTAAATGAAATAATTTTATATATTAATTAGGCTATCTTAAATATTGTGTGTTAAATTTTTTTTATTTTTTTTTTATTTTTTCTTATACCTTTAAAAAATAACTAATTAATTTATCTGCATTAATTTTATCTTGTTTATAATCAGTACATAGTTTAATTACTTTTTTTTTATCAATTAAAATATTTTTTTTATCAAGAATTTCTTTTATTGTTTTTGAGCATAAGAATTCAGAAAATTGAGTGATATTTTTTGGTTTTTTTGTAAAATGAGATCTTTCAAAATCAATTAATGTGATATTTTTACCAATGATTATATGTTTTCTTGGATTGTGCATCTCTTCTTTGTTAATTTTTAATTCATCAAGAATTTTTAGTTGTCTAAATATTTCTTTAATTACTTTTATTATCTTTGTTTTAGAATTGTTTATAATATAGTCTAAAAAATATATTCCTTCATTGAATGTATAAATGAAATATTCATTTGTATAATCAATTATTTTTGGTCCTATATTATATTTTTCTAATTTTTTTATAATATTAGTTTCATTTTCAATTCTAAATGTCGCTTTTGAATTTGGATTTTTAGATTTTATTAATACTTTTTTATTATTTAAAATACCTTGAAAAATAATTCCTCTTTTTCCTTTTGAAAAGTATCTTATTTTCTTAATTTTTTTATTTTCAAGTTTTTTTAATAGTTCTGTTTTTTTAATTAAATAAACATATAAAATTTCAAAAAAAATTTGCTCTTTATCTATTAATTCGAATGAGAAGCCATAATTATTGATTATTTCATCTACTTTTTCTTTGTTTGTTAAATTACTAAATAATAATAATATTTTTCCATTTGATTTTAAAAATTTTGATACATTTAAAAAAAATTTTTCAATTGTTTCATATCCTTTTTTGCCTCCAAATAATGTTATATCTTCAAATTTTGGATCATTTGGTAGGTATGGTGGATTGAATATAATTAAATCAAATGATATTTTTTCTTTATTTAATGCACTAAATAGATCACTTTTTAAAAAAATAATATTTTTATTTTTGTATTCTTTTTTGCAATATTTAATAACTTCACTTTGAATATCAATTGCATATACTTTATTTGCAAATTTTTCTGCTTTATTTGCTAAAATTCCACTACCAGTTCCAACATCTAAAACATTACCTTTGGCATAATTTTTTATATGTTTTTCTATTAAATAGGAATCTTCTTTTGGTTCATATATCATTTTTTAATTAATTCAATACATTTATATATCTATTTTTAATTAAGTTTTATAAAATGATATTTAAAATATTTCAAATTAAGTATGGTTTTGTATTTTTATTTATTTTATTGTTTATTTTTTTAAATGGATGTCTTAAGGTACATGAAACTGTTTTTACTGCAAGGGATGAGTGTATTGAATTTATAGAATATCAAAATTCAACAAATTTAAGAAATTCTTATGATGAATGTGTTGTTTTGCATAAAAAAAAGTTAGAAAATAATGAATTTTGTGAATTTAAATGTAAAAAATATTGTGATTATCAAAATATGAGTTATTCAAATTCTTGGGCAGATTTTTCTGGATGTACTTGTAATTGCAAACATAATTTAAAATCTAAGTAAATTTTTCATCAATTTTTTTAAAATATTCTTTAATTCTGTTTAATATTGAGGGTAATACAAAAGATTCTATTTTTTCTTCAAATATTAAAGATAAATTGCTAAATTCATTAATCCTATATTCATTTTTAATTTTTTCAACTAAATGTAAGTCTCTTAATCTTTTAATCTGTCTTCTAATGTTTGAAGATGCAATTCCAAGCAGTGGTAAATTTGATTCTTTTCTTAATTGTATTACTTTATTTTCAATTTCTTTTGAATTAAGCATATTTTTTTCTTTTAGTTGTATTAGTAATGCATGAATTACATCAACTATAACATCTCTTGAGTCTCCTGGTTGTAGTAATCCTAAACTTAAGCAAAATTTTTTAAGTAGTTCTCTTGTATCAATTTCATAGGGCATTTCATATTTTCGTAAAATTAATTCGTTTAGTGGAGTTTCTTTTGAAACTTTTCTAGTGTTATTTATTTTATTGTTAATATTTTGGATCATACTATTTAGATATACAATTCTAATTTATAAGTATTATATTAAAATGTCCAGTGAAATATTTTTAAAATAATTTACTTTTGTAGTCTGTAAAAGTTTTTAGATTGATGTCCAGTGGTTACTTAAAATATTTAATTTTTATTTAAAAATATTATGTATCTATTAAATATTTTAATTTATTAAAAAATAGAAAATTTTATAATTAATTAATCAAAGCTTTATTTAATGTCAAAAAAAAATAACGAAAAGGAAAAAAAATTAAAACCTAAATCGACTTTTGGAAAAATTTGGTATTTTATTTGGGAAGATAATTCTCTTTTAAGTTGGATTGTAAATATTATTTTGGCATTTGTTTTGATTAAATTTATTGTATATCCTGTTATTGGTTTTGTTCTTGGAACGGGTTTTCCTGTTGTTGCTGTTATTTCTGGAAGTATGGAACATAAAGCAGTTCATCCATGTATTGATAGTGATTGTTCAATAAGAGATACATCTACTTATAGAATTTGTGATGAATATTTTGATGAAAAACCAAAAACTAATTTTGAATTTTTTTGGAATTCTTGTGGAGATTTTTATGAAAATTTAGGTATTGTAAAAGAAGAATTTAAAAATTTTCATTTTAAAAATGGCTTTAATACAGGTGATATCATTGTAATTAGGGGTATAAAACCTGAAAATATTGAAATTGGAAATGTTATAGTTTTTGCAGCATCTAAAGATTATCCAATTATACATCGAGTTGTAGATATTGATTTTAAAGATGGTGTTTATTATTATACAACAAAAGGTGATCATAATCCTGAAATAGATCCTATTTTAGATACAAATATACATCAAGATAATGTTATTGGAAAAGCTTTTTTTAAAATTCCTTATTTAGGATGGATTAAAATAGGGTTTGTTAATTTTTTAGAATATATTGGGTTATTTAAATTAGTAAACTTTATAAATTAATAATGTTTATAAGATTAAAATGATGTTTTGTCCAAAATGTGGTTCTTTGATGCTTCCAAAGAAAGGAAAAAAAGGTATTTTAGCATGCTCTTGTGGTTATGTTGAAAAAGAGTCTAAAGATTTTAAGATAAAAGAGAACATAAAAAAAGAAGATGATATAGATGTTGTTTATACAGAAATAGACCCATCACCATTAATAGATGCACAATGTCCAAAATGTTCTCATAATAAAGCTAGATTTTGGACTGTTCAAACTCGTGCATCAGATGAACCTGAAACAAAATTTATGAAATGTGAAAAATGTAAACACATTTGGCGTGATTATAATTAATATTTTAAATTTTATAAATTAATTTTCTAGATTTTTTTATTAAAATTGATATTATTTAACTAAAAATAAATAAAAATTTTCTGTTTTTAAAATTATTTTAATTTATGAAGTAAATAAATATAAAAATTTTAGAAATAAATAGATTATTGGATGCGTTAAGTCTTATAAATTAGATTTTGATTTAATGTTAATAATTATTAATTACTTACTTTTTTTAATTGATAATAAATAATTTAAAAAGGCAAAGTGTTCATTACTAATGCAAACTTTTATATATTAGTAATGCACACCAGAAACAATGTTCTTAAAAAATGAATTAAAAAAGATTGTATTAAAAAACCAAGAATATCTAAAAAAAGATTTAGGTATAATAAGAGATTTTAATTTAAAAATTATTAATAAATTTGTAACAATTATTTCTGGAATTAGAAGATGTGGTAAATCAACTTTAGTTAAACAATCACTTAAAGGAAAAAAACCAATATACTATATTAATTTTGAAGATATTTCATTAGCAGAATTTGAATTAAAAGATTTTATCCAATTAGAAAAAATATCCATTGAAACATTAGGAAAAAACGGTATTTTCTTTTTTGATGAAATACAAAATATAAAAAAATGGGAAAACTACATAAGAAATTTAGTTGATAGAAATGAAAAAGTAATAATCACAGGATCAAATGCAAATATGCTAAGTAAAGAACTTGGAACTAAATTAACAGGTAGGCACATAACACAAGAACTGTTTACATTTTCTTATAATGAATTTTTAAAATTAAAAAATAAAAAACACAACATGAATTTATTCAAAGAATATCTAAGAAAAGGAGGTTTTCCAGAATATTTAAAATCAGATGATGATATCATATTAAAAAATTTATTTCACGATATATTTTATAGAGATATATTACAAAGAAACGAAATAAGAAGTGAAACACAAATAAAATCATTATTATACTATCTTATCTCAAACATAGGAAAAGAGGTATCATACAATAAATTAAAAAATTTAATAAACGTTGGTTCAACTAATACAATTATACAATTTATGAATCATTTTAAACAATCTTATTTAGTTTTTGGTTTAAAAAAATATGATTTTTCAGTAAAAAAACAATTAATAAATCCAAAAAAAATATATTGTATAGATAATGGAATTATTGTTTTAAATTCTTTTTCATTTAGTGAAAATATTGGAAGGTTACTTGAAAATTTAATTTTTATTGAATTAAAAAGAAAAGGTCATGAAATTTATTATCACAAACAAAAAAATGAATGTGATTTTTTAATAAAAGAGAGATTAAAAATTACATCTGCAATACAGGTTTGTTATATCTTAAATGATGAAAACAAAAAAAGAGAAATAGATGGTTTAATTGATGCAATGAAAAATTATAATTTAAATTCTGGGTTAATATTAACTTATGAACAGGAAGATGAATTAATAATTGATAATAAGAAAATTTCAATAAAACCTGTTTGGAAATGGTTGTTAGAATAACAACCTACGAACGCAAGTGAGTATGGTTGCTCGAAGAGTAACCTACGAACAATAGTGAGCCAAGTTGTTAGAATAATAAGCTATGAAAACCAGTGAGTCTGTTTTTTTAAATAATTTACATTATAGTTTAGAAAATTTTATTAAAATTTTTAAATAGTTTTGAAATTTATTATTTTAATAATGGAAAAAGATATTTTTGATAAAAGAAAAATTGATGTTTTAGCTAAAAAAGATAAAAGTAATATTGGTAAAATTGATTTAAAAATAGGAAATTTAGTTAATTTAATTAATTCTTCAGATAATTTTTATACAACAAGTTCGTGTAGTGGTAGAATTGTTATTTTTAAAAATTCAAATAATTATAAAAAGAATTGTGAGTTTTTATATACATCACATAAAAAAATATTAAAAAAAGATATTTTAAAAATTTTGGATTTAATTGATAAATGTTATGTTGAAGATGATTTTGAAATTTGGTTAAAATTTGAACCGATAATAATTCATGTAAGTTGTGATAGTTTATTAAATGCAAAAAAATTAATAAATTTAGCAAATTTATCAGGGTTTAGAAGAGCTGGAATAATTGCTTTAAAAAATTCTATTGTTGTAGAGATTGTTGGAACTGAGTTTTTAGAAACAATATTAAAGGATAATTTTGGAAAATATTATGATGAAAAAATATTTACAAGATTAATATATTACTCTAATAAAAAAATGCAAGTTAATTTTGAAAAAATAAAAAGATTTGAAAAAAATTTTAAATTAAAAAAATAAATTATCCATAAATTCTTTGGTTTTCTTCAAATATTTGTTGATATAAAATTTCAATAATTTGTGGGTTTAGTCTTGATTTTTCTTTTAATTTTTCAATTAATTCTCTTTCTTTTTTTTTATCTCTTAATTCAATTTTATTTTCTTTTTTAATTTTCCAAATTTTATTAACAATTTCAAGTCTTGCTTCAATTAATGTAATAATTGCATCATCTATTTCTGCAATTTTTTTTCTTAAAGGTTTTATTTGTTCATTATGATTCATTTTATTCACCTATAGTAAATTATGTATAACAATTCCATTATTTGTAATTTCAATTGGATGAACATCTTCGCTATTTTTTGTCATTCTCATTTTTTTTACAATTAAACTTCTAGAAAAATCGCCACCCAAATTTTCAAAATTAATTTTAATTACACCATCACATACAAATTCACTAATTCCATCAGAACTTAAATTTGTTGAATGTTCATCAACTTCTGTTAATAAAATAGATGTTGAATTAGCTATTTTTAATTCTTTAATAAATTTATAAATAAAATTTTTTTTAATATCATCTAGATTCATTAGTTTATTCATTAAAGGATCGTTTAGTATTGTTTGTATTTGTGGATTATTTTTTGTTAAATAAAGCGGGGCATTAATTAACAATGCAGATAAACTATCTAAAACAATTCTGTTTATTTTTCTATCTTTAATTTCTTGGATAATGTCTGTTGATGTTTCTTTATCTATTAAATTTGCAGCCAAACATACAAAAATAATTTTTTGTTCCTTTTCATATTTTTCAATATCAAATCCAAGCTGTTTGCATTGTTCTTTTAAATCATTTGGATTTTGTTCAAAGCTGATAAACATTCCAGTTTCATCATAATTTTTTGCACCATTGTAAATATATTCAAGACCCATTATGGTTTTTCCAGTTCCTGGCGATCCAGAAATTAAGATGCTAGATTTTTTTGGAAAACCTCCTTCAATTAATTCATCAAATCCTTTAATTCCAGTTGAAACTCTTTCCATTGTAAACACCCCTTTAATTAAATATAAATATATTTCAATAGTTATTTAAATCTTTTCATAATTTATTAAAATAAACAAAAACATTTATATAACTGTGATTAGTTTTTAAAAATTTATGTTGCGATCGCATTATCTGCGAAGGGATTTCATCCTTTCGAAACCTAAATGCGTTTCGCTACGCTCAAGCACATATAAAAAGTATGTTATATAAATAAAGTATAAATTAAAAAAATTAATAATTTTGCTGCGATCGCATAATCTGGTATTGCGCTGGCCTTGAGAGCCAGTTCCTCTGGAATTCCCGGTTCAAATCCGGGTCGCAGCGTCTTTTCTTTTTAGAATT
>CAZQHZ010000002.1:68738-72467 GCA_964593285.1 uncultured Methanosarcinales archaeon
GGTTCAAATCCGGGTCGCAGCGTCTTTTCTTTTTAGAATTATTATTAAATCAAATCGGATTTGAAGCGGGTTATGAATGTTAATGAGTTTATCCGGTTCAAATCCGGGTCGCAAGGTTTTTTCTTTTTAGAATTATTATTAAATTAAATTGGATTTGAAGCGGGTCACGAATGTTAATGAGTTTATCTGGTTCAAATCCGGGTCGCAGCGTCTTTTCTTTTTAGAATTATTATTAAATCAAATCGGATTTGAAGCGGGTTATGAATGTTAATGAGTTTATCCGGTTCAAATCCGGGTCGTAGATTTTTTATCCACCTAAACATAATTTCGGTGCGTTTTTCTTCTAATTTTATCATACAGTGGCTCATCGACATCACACTTCTGACCACCATATAAAAATTATGGAAGATATTGTATTTCAAATAAATTCTTTTTATAAATTTTAAATTATGTTATTTTTAAAAGTCAAAATTACATCTTTTTAGCTTGTTTGTAATTATCTTGGTAAATTGGATCTTGTGGACAAAATTCAACTGCCATTTTGCCATGGTACATAGCGCTACTCTTATTTCCAAGTACAATCTCAAAAGCAGTTATTTGACTGTGAAGTCCACCAATCGAACAAGCATATTTTTCCTGGCTTGCAAGATGTTGAGTCAATTTTAAGCTTTCTTTACAATAACTTCTTGCTGTAACAAGATCACTCTTAGGTCTTTTTCCTTTATCCCATAAAAAGAAAATCGTATCAGCAAGTTCACTTAAAACTGCTGCATAATTTGGTGTATTTGATAATCCTGATTGTTCAAATTCAAGTCTAGATTTTTCATAAAATTTGAAAGCTGTTTTAAAATCATTTTTATCGTAAGCTGCAAATCCTTGTCTGAAGTAAGCAACTGCTTCTTTTTCTCCAGCATAAGCTTTTTCTGGAGAAAAGACTTCCATAATACCTGCCGGATTTAAATCTGTTGTTGAGATTCTATTTTCTAAAGTGTCAAGACTTGGAGCTGCAATTGTTCCAAGTGCTACTAAAGTTGCAATTGTTTTTTTCATAATTATTATCTAGTTGTTGTTATTAAAAAGAAACAAATATTTATATTTAAATATATTTATTTTCAAAAGCCTTTTTACAATCATCCTATCTTTTATAATTACTGGTTGTCATATTATAAATAGAAGTGGGGAACAAAAAAGTACAAAATAAGTTACCCAAAAAGGTACCTTACCCCTCAGACCTTTCCGAAATGGCGTTTTAATAGGAAATCTTTAAATATGATACCCCACCATATAAATAATATGGCAGTTTTGGACTTGCTGATTTTGGCACTCCGGCTGACTAAACATTGAGATATAGACGGTAAAATTAAGAATTATGATGATAAATTGCGTGACCAGGTGGCACATTCTACTCTCTCTATGTTAGTTAATAGATATTGTTGGATTTAAAACAGGTCATGAATGCTAATGAGTTTATTTACTTTAAATTCTGGTCGTAGCATCTTTTCTTTTTAGAATTTTTAATAAATTAAATCTTGGTTGCATTGTCTTTTCTTTTTATTATAGTCAATAATTATAATTAATAAACACTATTGGATTTGAAAATCGCTTTTGAATGTAAATTATTTAAAAACAAAGATAATTTATTAAAATAAATCAAAAACTTTATAATTTCTTGTTGTTTTTTTGGTTATGATGTTAAGTATTATCTTTAAAATTTTATTAATTGTTGTAATTATATTTCTTGTTTTATTAATCTTATTTTTATTATTTTGGAAATTTTGGTTTTGTCGAGATCCAAAAAGAATTATTCCAAAAGAAGATTGTATAGTGTGTCCTGCAGATGGAATTATAAATCAAATTATATTTTCAAATAAAAATAATATTAAGATAAATAAAGGTTATTTTGGAAAAATTAATACTTTAGCAAAAGAGGTTTCAAAAAATTATATTTTAATTTCAATTGTTATGACTCCTTTTGATGTACATTATCAGAGAAGTCCAATTTCTGGTAAAGTAATTAATATAAATTATGAAAAAGGAAAATTCAATAATGCTGTTTCAAAAAAAATAGCATTAGAGAATGAAAAAAATGAAATATTAATTAAAGGAAAAAATAATTTGAAAATTAAAGTAATTCAAATTGCAGGTTTTTTAGCAAGAAGAATTAATTGTTTTGTTAAAAAAAACCAAATTGTTATTAAAGGACAAAAAATTGGTTTTATTAACCTTGGTTCGCAAGTTTCATTAATTATTCCTTCAAAATTTAAATTAAAAGTGAAAAAAAATCAAAAAGTATATGGGGGAAAAACAATAATTGCTAATTTAAAATGAAAATTATAAAAATGTTAAAATTTGCAGATTTATTTACTATATTAAATTTGGTTTGTGCATTTGTTTCAATTATTTTTTCGATAAAAAATGATTTTTTTTTGGCATCCATTTTTTTATTGTTATGTGTTTTATTCGATTTTTTAGATGGAAAAATTGCAAGATTTATGAAATCTGAAAATAAATTTGGAAAAGAATTAGATTCATTATCAGATATTGTTGCTTTTGGTATAACTCCTGTTATTTTTGGTTTTTGTATTGGTTTAGATAATATTTTATTAATTAGTTCATTAATATTTTTTTTAATTTGTTCCCAGCTTCGTTTAGCAAGGTTTAATATTTTAAATATTAAAGGTTATATTGGAATGCCTGTTACTTTAAATGGAATCATTTTTCCATTATTATATTTTACTTTATTTAATACAATTTATTTTATTAACATATTATTTTTCATATATTTTATTTTAGGTATATTAATGATTTCAGATATTAAATTTAAAAAAATTTAGAAAAAAATGGTTATTGAAGATATATTATTAGTTTATTTGATTTTAAGTGTTATTTTATCTGTTTTTTTTGCTCAAATTTTTAAGTTTTTAGTGAGTTTTTTTAAAGAAAATAAATTTATAATTTCAAAATTATGGGATACTGGGGGTATGCCAAGTAGTCATTCTTCACTTGCAAGTTCTTTAATTTTAGGTGTTTATTTGATAGATGGATTTAGTTTGCTTTTTATTGTTACTTTTTTTATTTGTAGTGTTATTGTAAGAGATGCTTTTGGAATACGAAAAGATGTTTCTGATCAAGCTGTTATATTAAATAAAATTATTGTTGATTTAAAATTAAAAAAAAGATTAAATTTATTAAAATTAAAAGAATTAGTTGGACATAGTTTTTTGCAAGTTATATTTGGATTAATTAGTGGAATTGTAATTACTTTAATTGTTTTTAATATTAATTTAATTATTGAATATTTTATTAATTTTAATTATATTATTATTTTAATTTCATTATATTTTGTATTACCTGGTTTAATCTCTAATATGATGCCAATTTTTGTTAAAAATAAATTTAAATTTTTAAAAATTCCAGTAGATTTTTATTATAAATTTAACAATAAAAGAATTTTTGGAAATCATAAAACAGTAAGGGGTTTTGTTTTTGGAATAATTGGTGGAATGTTTGTTGGTTTAGTACAATATTTAATATCTAATTTTGAAATTATTCAAAAAATAAGTTATATTGATTATACTTTATTTAATTCTTTATTTATTGGATTTTTATTTGGATTTGCTGCTTTATTTGGCGATGCAATTGAAAGTTTTATTAAAAGACAAATTAATATAAATCCAGGAAAGCCTTTTATTCCATTTGATCAAATTGATTTTATTTTAGCAATTATTT
>CAZQHZ010000002.1:72567-102169 GCA_964593285.1 uncultured Methanosarcinales archaeon
TAGAAACAATAAATTATAAAAAGATTAAATGATTATTAATATTTATGCTAGGTAATAATAGTATAAATATCATTGAAGATTTTAATACATCTATTGCACAAAATAGTGGTAATGATTATTTGTATTCGATTATTTTATTTTTTTCATTAATTTTATTTTTTAAATTATTTAAATTATTTGTTTCTTATCGTATTAGTAAAAAAGAAAAAAATAAAGATTATATTTATAAAAGAATAATTATTGAAATTTTTAAATCATTAAATTGGCCTTTATTTTTTGTGTTTTCATTATATATTTCATCAATCTTTTTTATAAAATTACCTAATTTTTTAATTCAATCTTATTTTTATATTTTATTAATTGTTGGTATTTATTATGCTGTAAAAGTTGCTTTTAGAGTATTAGATTTAGTTATCAATTTAAAGATTGAAAAAAAAACAAAAGAAAATTTATCTGAAGGAGTTTCTTTTTTAGATGTTTTACGAATATTAATTAAGGCTTTTATTTTAATTCTTGCATTATTAATGCTTTTATCTAATTTAAATTTTAATATAAGTTCATTAATTGCAGGACTTGGTATTGGTGGTATTGCTATTGCATTTGCACTACAAAGTATTTTGTCTGATTTATTTAGCTCATTTTCTATTTATTTTGACAAGCCCTTTACTGAAGGTGATTTTATAATTATTGGTGAAGATATGGGGGTTGTTAAAAAAATAGGAATTAAAAGTACTAGAATTCAAACACTTCAAGGCCAAGAATTAATTGTTTCTAATAAAGAATTAACATCTATTAGAATAAATAATTATAACAAAATGAGTAAAAGAAGAATTGCTTTTTTTATTGGTGTTGAATATAGTACTCCTAAAAAAAAATTAGAAAAGATTCCAAAGATTATTGAAAAAATAATTCAAAAAATTGAACTTTCAGAATTTGATAGGGCTCATTTTAAAAGCTTTGGGGATTTTAGTTTAAATTATGAAATAGTATATTATGTTGATACTTCAGATTATACAAAATATATGGATATTCAGCAACAGATAAATTTAGCATTAGTTTCTGCTTTTGAAAAAGAAAAAATAGAATTTGCATTCCCATCAAGGACAATTTATTTAAAAAAATAACTTTTCGTCATTAAATTGTTGTAATTTTTTATAAGATTATTTAGAAAAGTTTATTAAGTTGCATTGTTTCTTTAAATTGATATTTAATGGAAGAATATGATTTAATAATTGTTGGTGCAGGTCCTGCAGGTTTATTTTGTGCTTATGAGATTTCTAAAAAGACTAATTTAAAATTTTTAATTATTGATAAAGGTAAGGCTCCACTTGAAAGATTAAGAAATAAGGATGATATTATGTGTGGTGTTGGTGGTGCTGGTTGCATGAGTGATGGTAAATTAAACATTGACCCATATATTGGTGGCGATTTAAAAGAATTATTTAATGATGAAAAAATAGCTTATGAAATAATTGATTATGTTGATAATATATTTGTTAAATTTGGTGCACCAAAAGAAATGATGTTAAATAATGGAAAAACCCAAAAACTAAAACAAAAAGCTTCTCAAGCCGGAATAAAATATATTCCAATTAGACAAAAACATATTGGTTCTGATAATTTACCTAAGCTAATTGATAAAATAAAAAAAGAAATTGAAAAAAAAGGAGATTTTTTATTAAATACAACGGTTTTTGATATAATAACTAAAAATGATAATGTAAAAGGTGTAATTTTAGATAATGATAAAAAAATTTATTCTAAAAAAGTTATTTTAGCTCCAGGAAGGAGCGGTAATGAGTGGTTTAATAAAATTATTGAAAATCACAATTTAGATATTCAATATAATCCAATAGATGTTGGTGTTAGAGTTGAAACATTATATGATATTTTTAAAGATTTAACTGATATTAATTACGATCCAAAAATACATATTTATACTAAAAAATATAAAGATTTTGTTAGAACTTTTTGTACAAATCCAAAAGGGTTTGTTGCATCTGAAGGTTATAATGGTTTTATTGGTGTAAATGGACATGCACAAAAAAATAAACAAAGCACTAATACAAATTTTGCATTACTAACTAGGGTTTATTTAACAAGTCCACAAGAAAATACTTTAAAATATGGAAAAAGTATTGCACAGCTTGCAACAACTATTGGTGGCGGTAAAGTAATTTTACAAACACTTGGTGATTTAAAAAACAATCAAAGATCAACATTTTCTAGGATACAAAAATCTTTTGTAAATCCAACATTAAAAAATTTTACACCAGGTGACATTTCAATGGCTCTGCCTTATAGAATTGTTGAAAATATTTTAGAAGCAATAAAAAAACTTGATTCAATAGCACCAGGTATTAATTCAGATAATACCTTGCTTTATGCTCCAGAAATAAAATATCATTCAATTAAAGCAAAACATGATGAAAACTTAATGAGTTTGAAAATAAATAATTTATTTTTTGCAGGTGATGGTGGTGGTCTTACAAGGGATATAATGAATGCTGCTGCAACTGGAATATTTATTGCAAGAAAATTTATATCTAAATAATTATTTTACTTTAGAATATAAATAACAATCTTCATATTTGTTATTTAATTTTACTACTTTTCTTATTATACCTTCTTTTTTATAACTACATTTAATTGCAACTTTTTCACTTGGTTTGTTTTTTTTGGTCATTATTATTTCAATTCTTATTAATTTAAGTTTATTAAATGCTATTTTTTCTAATTCTAAAACTGCTTTTGTTACAATTCCTTTATTCCAATATTTTTCATCTAAAAAATATCCAATCTCACCAATGTATTTTCGATGTTGATTTATTTTAATTCCACATCCACCAACTATTTTATTATTGTATAAAATAGTATAATTATATTCAAAATTATTTTTTCTTTTAGTTGCATTTTTTCTTAACCATTCTTTTTCATCTTCAATAGATTTTGGTTTTATATCTAAATAAAAAAAATTAGGATTATTTAGTATTTCATAAAATTTTTTTGCATCACTTACTCTTTGGTTTCTTAATTTAATTTTTGCCATTAATAAATATTCTTTTGGATATTATTTAAAATTTATGTTTTTTCAAAGTTGTTTTAAAAATTTATTTTTGTGTTTGTTAAAATTTTACAAAAAATTTACAAGATTAGTAAAATCTTTTAAAAATTATAAATAACTTTAAATATTTATAATAATATCTTTTTTTTATGTTTGATATTGAGGATTTAAGAAAAAAAGGAGCAGTATTTATTATTGCATTACTTACAATTATTTTATTTTTTGCACTTTATCCTTATATAAATGCTTTTTTTGGAGCATTAATTCTTTTTGTTTTATTTCAGAAATTTTATGATTTTATTTTTAAATATTTGAATAATAAACGAATAAGTGCAATTATTGTTATTATTTGTACTATTTTTATTATTGTTTTACCTTTATTTTTTTTAGTTTTTAATCTTGCAGAAGAAGCAACTATTATTTTAAAATCAAGTCAAAAAACTATTTTAAACTTAGCAGAACATAATTTGTTTTCAAATTTATTTACAGGAATAGATATTGAAAGTTTTTTGTTAAAACAAATTGCAGATTTTACTAATCTAGTTCAAAGAAACATAATGTCATGGCTTGGTAAAACTGCACATATTTTAATAACTATTATTATGATGTATTTATTATTATATTATATGTTTATAAATTCAAATGAAATAAAAAAATTAGGTTATTTAATTAGTCCATTTAATAAAAAAAATACAAAAGAATTATTAAATAATTTTTCAAAAATAACTCATACCATAATTATGAGTTCTGGTTTAATTGCTTTAATTGAGGGTTTTTTATTTGGTATTTTATTTTGGTTATTTGATTTTAATACCCCTATTTTGTTTGGGATTTTAGCTACTATTTTTTCTTTTCTTCCAGTAATTGGACCAACCATATTATGGATTCCTTCATCAATTTATTTATTTATAACTGATGATCCAATTGTTGCAATAATTTTTGTAATTCTTGGTGTAATTTTTAGTAATATAGATTTATTATTTCGTCCTATAATTCAATTAAAAATTGGTATGATTCATCCTTTAATTACATTTATTGGTGTATTTATTGGTTTTTCTTTATTTGGAACGATTGGTTTAATAATAGGTCCATTATTACTTTCATATTTCTTTTTAGTTTTGAAAATTTTTAAAAATGAATTTATTTTATCAAAGAATGTAAGAAATTAATTATTATTTTTTATTTTCATTTTTTTTGCTTAATATTTTTGCACTTTTTGAAATTAAAATTATTTTAATTATGGGTGTTTTAGATATAATTTTTAATATTGAACTATTTTTTGATATTATTTTTAAAAAAATTGTTATTTTTGAAACAATTTTTACAGTCCTAAATAAATTATTAAATGGAATACATGCAATAATATCTAGAAAATGATTTTTTAAAAATGATTTGAATGATTTTCTTTTTTTATAATTTATTTTTAAATCTATTACAAAAATTAAATTTATAAATAAATCAATTATTAAAAAAATTTCTAAATATTTTGTTTTTTTTAATATAAATTCAATAAAAAGCATTATTAGTATTGCAATTATTGAAATAATTACTAATTTATTTATTATTCTTTCAAATTTATTAGTATATTTTATCATTTTTTATCTGTATATTACTTAGTATTATTTATGACATTTATTAATAATTTGTCTTTAAAAAACTAAAAAAAATACAAAAAATATTTAATTAATATTATATTTATCTATTTATGATTACTAAAATTTTTTGGTGTAAATTATTATTGTTAGTTTTAATATTTATTTTTGTTTCAAATTTTATTTATTCTATTGATTATTATGGTAATTTTAATTTAACTTTAACAAACAGTGGAACTATTTATTTAGATTCAAAAACAAATCATCCCTTATTTAAAATAGAAAAAACCGATGAGTTTACATCTAAAGATGGCAAGTATTGGATTTTAAATATTAGTGTTGATGATGTTTTTTCTGATTATATTTATTATATTAATTTTCCAAAAGGAACAAGTATAAATTATATTAAAACTAAATCATTATCTCGGATTGAGTCAACTGATAGTGGAATTACTATTATTGGAATTGGTGAAAATGAAAAAATTAAAATTTTAGTCCAATATTCAATTAATGGAATAAAATCAAGAAATATTAATTATTTTAATTATATCATTTTGTCTTTTATAATTATATTTATTATATCGTTTATTTTAGCTTTGGTGATTAATAAATTTTTTTTAAATAGAAAAAATATTGTTTATGATAAAAAAGAAAATATAATTTTAAATAATTTAAATTATAAAGAAGTAATCAAAAAAAAAAATATTATTTTAACAAAAAGACAACAATTAATTGTGGATTTATTAAAAAAAGAAAATTTAACTCAGACACAAATTATGAATAAATTAAATTTGCCAAAATCCTCAATTTCAAGAAACATAAACACTTTAGAAAAAAAAGGTATAATTATAAAAAAACAAAAAGGAATTAGTAATGTTATTTATTTAAATAAATAATTCTTTTTATTTTACATTTTAATTTTTTGTTCCTATTTGTTCCGTATTGTTTTGGTAAAAATTATTATATTGTTCCAGTTTTACTATATACATTAAATTTTATTTTAAATGGAGGTTTTAGAAAATGAAAAGAACAACAAGTTTAATTTTTGTGTTTTTTGTATTTGTGGTTTTTGCAAATTTTGGTTTTGCAAATGAAACAAGTCTAAAAGCACAAAATAGTACTAATGAAAGTTTTGATGATGTCAAGTTAACATCAAGTGATTTAGAATTAACAAAAATAATGAATACACCATATGGTGCGAAAGTTAGGTTAGTTCAATTAGAAAAATCAATAGAAAAAAATATTGATAATGGTTTATTAATTGTTGAAAATGTGGTAGATGAAGAAAAAAAAGAAAAATTAAATACTATTTTGAAGGAAATGCAACTTTTACTTGAAGATGTACAATTAATACTTAATGATTTTGAAAATATATTTAATGAAGGTTTTGAATTAGAACAAAAGTTTATTTATCTTAAATCTGAAGCTAAAAAATTAACTAAAGATTTTAGAGAAATTTCAAAAACAGTTTTTAATGAACAAGAGCAAAAGGAATTGAGGACAAAATTGCATGAAGAAAATAAATTACGTGTTAAGCAAAAAAAAAAAGAAATTCAAAATATGTTTTTTGAGCGTAATTTAGAATATTTGCAGGATTTAATTTATAAATTTAATTTAACAAATTTAAATTTAATTGAACAAATTAAAAATAACGAAACAACATTTAGGGAAGCCAAAAAAATTTTAGGTGAAGAAATTTCTAAAATTAATAAGCAAAATAGAAATCAAATTACATCTAAAATAAAAGAAGAAATAACAAAGCGAGAAATTGAAAAAAGAGAGATGGCTGAAAATTTAAGAAAAGAATTAACTGCAAAATTAAAAGAGCGAGCAAAAGAAAGGCAAGAAATGGCTGAAAATTTAAGAAATGAATTAACTGCAAAATTAAAAGAGCGAGCAAAAGAAAGACAAGAAAAGGCTAAGGAAATAAAACAAAATATAAATGAAGAATTAAAAAATAGAAAGAAAGATATAAACGAAAATGTTAATCAAAAAAGAGATGAAATTTTAAGGAAATTACAAAATATGACTAATAAATCAGAAAATAATTCAGATTTTATTAATGAAACAAAAGATGTTCTTAAAAATTTAACAGATGAATTTTTTGAAGAAAGGGATACAAAAAAGAAAGAAATTGATGATAATTTAAATAATTCTTCAAATTTTACTCAAGATTGTGTTTGTCCACAAATTTATGAGCCTGTTTGTGGTTTAGATGGTGTTACCTATGATAATGTGTGTGAAGCAAGATGCATGGAAGTTCCAGTAAATTATGAGGGTGAATGCAGAAATACTACAAATTCAAATAGGCGTTAAAATAATTTAGAAACTTTTTTATATTATATTATATTATTTTTTCAAAAGGAGGTAATTTGAATGAAAGTTATATTGGTTTTAGTAATATTAATGGTTTCATTTTTTATTTTTGGTTGCTCTCAAAATGAGGTATCTATAGATGATAGTGATACAGATATAAATCTACCAAATGAAGAAAATTTAACAAATAATTCAACAAGTGAAGAAGATTTAGATGAAATATTAGATGATTTAGTTGTTGAAGATGATGAATTTGTAGAACTTGGTGAAATGATTTAATTTTTCTTTTTAATTTTTTTTAAAATGTAAATTAAATTTTTGTAGGTATATAAAAAAATAAAAAAAATTATGCTCTTTTGGCTTCGCTACTATTAATTGCTGCTTCTGCATTGTCTTTTGACATCATAGTACAAAGAGTTGTTGAGCACTTAGGGCAAGATCCTTTTGCCATGTATCCACCTTTTGGTGTCATATGAATCATTGGATTGTTCATTGTAACACCTTTTTCTTTACATTTTACACAATATGCTTTTACCATTTTAAACAATAAAAATTGTTAGTATTTATATATCTTGTTAAATTAAATGTTTATTTTGTTGAAAATACTTATTTTAAGCAAAAAATTCTTTAAATTTCATAATAATATAATAACATATTATAAAATATATACTTAAAATAAATATTGTAATTATTGTTCCAATTATTCCTTGGCCACTCATACTGTGTCTTTCTCTTAACTCAATTAATTTTAGTTCGTTTTCCATAAACTAATATAAAATATAAAATATAAAAGTTATAAAAACATTTCTTTAAATTACTGGAACATTTTATTTTTAGTTTTTTTTATTTTTTGATGGTTACCAACAAATTTTTATATTCTTTTATTTTTGATACCAAACAAATAAACACTTTGAGGCTGTAGTGTAACTTGGTATCATTGGCGCATGGGGTGTGTCAAATCGGGGTTCAAATCCTTGCAGCCTCATTTCTGATATCTTAATAATACTTTATATAATTACTATTTTTTTATATTATAACAGTAAATTTTTAAAATAAAGTGAATTTTCACTAATATTTATAAATAAATAATTGTTTTGTTGATTTAAATGGTACTAGAAAAATTAAGTAATTCATTAAAAGGTAGTTTGCAAAAAATTGCTAATGCAATATTTGTTGATGAAAAGTTAGTTAATGAATTAATTAAAGAAATTCAGCGTGCATTATTACAAGCTGATGTAAATGTTAAACTAGTTTTTTCTTTAACTGAAAAAATAAAAAAAAGGATATTAAAAGAAGAAACACCATCTGGTTTATCAAAAAAAGAATATTTAGTTAATATTGTTTATGAAGAATTAGTTGAATTTTTAGGTGGTGAAGGTTATAAAATTGATTTATCTAAAAAACCCTTAAAAATTATGCTTGTTGGATTATTTGGAAATGGTAAAACTACAACTGCAGGAAAACTTGCAAAATTTTTTAAAAAACGTGCAAATAAAGTTGCGGTTATTCAAACTGATACTTGGAGACCTGCTGCATATGATCAATTAGAGCAAATTTCAAAACAGATTGATGTTTCTATGTTTGGGATTAAAAAAGAAAAAGATCCTTTAGTTATTTATGAAAAATATGAAAAAGAATTATCAAAATTTGATATAGTAATCATTGATACTGCAGGTAGAGATGCTTTAAGTGATGATTTAATTGATGAACTTGATAGATTAAATAAAAAAATTAAACCAGATGAAACCCTACTTGTAATGTCTGCAGATATTGGACAAGCTGCAGAAAGTCAAGCTAAAAAGTTTAGTGAAACATGTGATATTACTGGAGTTATAATTACTAAACTTGATGGTACTGCAAAAGGTGGTGGAGCATTATCTGCATGTTCTATAACAAACACTAATGTAAAATTTATTGGTGTTGGTGAAAAAGTTGATGATTTAGAAATTTTTAATCCAAAAGGTTTTGTTGGACGATTACTTGGATGGGGAGATATTGAAAATTTACTTGAAAAAGCAAGTCATGCAATGAAAGAAGAAGATGCAAAAGATCTTAGTAAAAGATTTTTGAAAGGTGAATTTAATTTAATAGATTTATATGAACAAACACAAGCTATGAAAAAGATGGGTCCATTGAGTAAAGTTATGGATTTAATTCCGGGAATGGGTCAAATGCAGATTCCAAAAGAGGCACTTAATGTTCAAGAAGAAAAATTAAAAAAATGGAAATTTATCATGGATTCTTGCACTAAAAAAGAGCTTGAAGAGCCTGAAATTATTGGTGTTGATAGGATCAAAAGAATTGCAAAAGGTTCTGGGAGAGATGAATCAGAAATAAGAGAATTATTAAAGCAATATAAGCAAAGTAAAAAATTAGTTAAAATGTTTAAAGGTTCTGGTGGTTCTAAAGGAAATATGCAGAAAATGATGAAGAAATTTGGTGGAATGAAAAATTTTAAATTTTGATTTTTAAAAAAATGGTTGATGAAGAAAGTATAAATAAAAATAATTTGGCTAGTAATCAGCAGATGCTTCAGCAAAAATATATTGATTATCAGCTATTAGAAGAACAATTGAAAAAATTAGAAGAGCAATTAAATACTATTTCCGATAATATTTTAGAATTAAAATATATTCATAATTCAATTGGAGAAATTTCTGAATTAGAAAAAGATAAAACTATTTTATGTCCAGTTAGTAATGGTATATTTATAAAAGCAAAAATTATAGATTCAAAAGTATTTTATGTTAATGTTGGAAATAATATTGTTGTTAAAAAAAATATTGAAGAATCAAAAAAATTAATTGATCTACAAAAGCAAGAAATGACTAATTCAAAAGAAACTTTGCTTGATAATATACATAATTTGAATGAAAAACTTGTTGAATTAGAACAAGAACTTATGAATTATTAATTGTTTTTAGAGGATTTTAAATGTTTGGATTTTTAAAAAAGAAATTAAAAGATGCGATTGGTAGTTTTTCAAAAGAAGTTGAAGATAGTTCTGAAATTATTGAAGATGAAAGAATAAAAGAAGAAGTTAAAATTGAAAAAAAGCCAGCAGAAGATAAAAAAGAAGAACTAAAAAAAGATGATAAAGTTGCTCAAGAAAAAGATGAAGATAAAGTATCTAAAGTAAGAGACGATGAAGAAAAAAAAGAAGATATACTAAAAAAAGATGATAAGATAAAAGAAGAATTAAAAAAAGTAAAATCAAAAGATAAAAAAGAAGAAGCTGAAATAGAAAAAAAGCCTGAAGAAAAATCAGAAGAAAAGTCAAAAGAAACATCAAAAGAATTAATTAAAGATAAAAAAGAAGAAATTGTTGAAAAGAAAGATCATGAAGATTTAGAAAAAGAAATCAAAGAAGATAAAACATCTGAAGTGAAAGAAGCTGGAAAACGAACAGAAAAAGCAACAGAAAAACCAGTAAGAAAATCAATAAACGAAACAGAAGACGAAAAAGAAGAAGACACAGACGATGAAAAAAAAGAAAACACAGAAGATAAAAAAGAACAAGAAACGGAAGATGGAAAAGAAAAAAAAAACGAAAAAGTTTCTGAAAAAAAAGGTTTTTTTAGTAAGTTAAAAGATAGATTTTCAGGTTCTAAAGAAATTGATGAAGTTGATAAAGAGGATTTGATTGATGATAAAGTTATAGATGAAGAAAAAGAAGAAATTATTTATGAAAAAAAAGATGATGAAGAATTAGATAAAGACGATGAAAAGGTAGAAGATATTGAAAAAAAGTCAGAAAGTGGTTTTTTTGGTAGAATTAGTCAAGGGATTGTTGATGCTGTAGCAAAGAAATCATTGTCTGAGAGTAAATTTAATGATTTGTTTTTTGAGTTAGAAATTGCAATGCTAGAAAACAATGTTGCAATTGAAGTTATAGAAAAAATAAGGGATGATTTAAAAAAAGAATTAGTTGATACAAAACAGATAAGGGGCAGGGCTTCTGATATAATTAGTTCAACATTAAATAAATCTATTTCTGAGTTGTTTGTTGATAGTGATTTTAATTTAATTTCTAAAATTAATGAAAAAAAACCTTATGTTATTGTTTTTGTTGGTGTTAATGGTTCTGGAAAAACTACAACTATTGCAAAAGTTGCACAATTATTAAAAAAAAATAATTTAAGTTGTGTTATGGCTGCTGCTGATACATTTAGAGCTGCAGCTATTCAACAATTAGAAGAACATGCAAATAATTTAGATGTCAAATTAATAAAGCATGATTATAATGCAGATCCAGCAGCTGTTGCATTTGATGCAATTAAATATGCAAATTCGCGAAATATTGATTGTGTTTTAATAGATACTGCAGGAAGATTACATTCTAATACAAATTTAATGGATGAGTTAAAAAAAGTAATTAGAGTTTCAAAACCAGATTTAAAGTTGTTTATTGGAGAGAGTATTACTGGAAATGATTGTATTGAGCAAGCTCAAAAATTTAATGAAACTGTAAATTTGGATGGTATTATTTTATCAAAAGCTGATGTTGATGATAAAGGAGGAGCTGCTATTTCTGTTTCTTATGTTACAAAAAAACCTATTTTATATTTAGGTGTTGGGCAAGGTTATGATGATTTAATAGAATTTGATTCTAAATTAATTGTTGAAAAAATTGGTTTGTGATTTTTATTTTTAGTGTATATTTAAATTTATTTTTTATAAGCTTTTAGTATAAAGTTTATTGCATTAGTTGCATTTGATTTTGTTGGTTTATTTAATATATCGCTTTCAAATCCGTGCTTTTTTAATGCTGCTACATATTCTAAAATTCCTTGTTTATAATTTAAATTATCTTGAAAGGTTTGTATTGTAATTATATTCTTACTAATTTCTTTTGATTTATCGATAAATTTATTATTTATTTTATTTACTTTGTCATTTAATATATACCTTCCAATTATTGTTTCATGTTCTTTTTTGTATTCAAAAAAATCATTTATTGTAAAAATATTTTCATTTGATGAATTATGTATTGCTCTTCTTTTTGCTTTATTGATTGCAATTTCATTGATATCTATTCCATTATATGAAAAATTATTTTTATGATTATTATTTAAATAAATAAAATTTCCAAGAAGTCCTGATTGACAACATGGCTCAAATAAATCTAAATATTTTTTTGATTCATTTAAAATTATTTGAAATAAATCTAAGTTTAAATCATAATCAACAGAGTCTATGAAATCATCTAGATTGCTTTTATAATATAAGTCATAATAAATTGAGTCATCCATTATTTTTGAAATATTTATATGTTCTTTTGTTGCTGTTTTAATGTCTTTTTTAGTTATATTATTTTTATTGAAATATTCTTTTAAGTCCATTTTTTTATGTAAGATTGCAGAATTTATAATTTTTACTATTAATTAATAATTACAAAAATAAATAAAACATTTAAATTCATAAAAAATTATTAGTGAAATGGATGAAAAAGTAGAAAAGTTGGTTTATTTAGCTATAGAAAAAGAAGAATTAGCATATAACCATTATCTTAAACTTCTTCGAGCTAGGGTTGATTTTAATTTAGAAAAATTATTTACAAAACTTGCAATTCAAGAATTAAAGCATGTTGCATTACTGAGGGATTTTTTAAAAACAAAAGATTTTATGAAAGCTAGAGAAAAAATTTATAATAGGGCTTATGATTATTCAATAACTGAGGATTTAAATATAAATTTTGAATTTTTATCTTTAAAAAAAGAAATTTTAAAAGCAATTGAACGCGAGAATAATTCTTATAAGTTTTATTTGGATTTATTTGTACAATCAAATGATGAAAATTTGAAAAATTTATTTTATTTTTTAAGTTTAGAAGAAATGAATCACAAACATATTTTAAAAAATGAATATGATAAATTAAAATAATTATTTCTTTGTTTCATTTGGTTCAATTAATACAAAAGATGCAATAAAAATCATTAAAAATACCAAACAAAAAGAAAATCCAAGTGATAATCCAAAATTTTCTCCAAGACCTAAGTTTTTAAAAAAAATTTCAAAACTTCCAGATGCAGTATAAACTGCAGATATAATAAATCCAAGTAAACTAACTACCATTGTATTTAGTGGTTTGAATAATTTTTCCATATAATTATTGTCCATTAATTAAATATAAATAGTTTTGTTTTAACACAAAAGTAATGATTTTGTAATTTTATAGTATTTTAAAATTGTTATTACTTAAAAATACAGAACAACTTTTTTATACTAACACATAAATTTAATATCTATAATATTATTAATATATTGATATTCAAAAATGAGGTGGATTAAATATGAAAATTGGTGTTTTTCTTTGTGAAGGAGATAATGAAATTAAAAAAGTAATAAATCTTGATGAATTACGAAAATATATTTCAAATTTAGATGGTGTTTCTTATGTTTCAATGCTTGATAATGCATTGTGTGCTGTTGATGGTTTAGATAATATTGCAAAAGAAATTGCAGAAAACGACATAGATAGAGTTGTAGTTGGTGCATGTAGTCCTAAGTTATATGAACAAAAATTTATGGATATGCTTGAAAAAATAGGTGTAAATCCTGGATTTTTAGTTATTGCAAATATAAGAGAACACTGTGTTTATGCTCATAGAAGTAATCCTCCTTTAGCTAATGAAAAAGCAAAAATGTATGTAAGGCTTGCAGTAGAACAAGTTAAAAATGTTCATCCTTTAGCTTTAGAAGATGTAAATATTTCTAAAAATGTATTGATTATTGGTGGTGGATATTCAGGGATGTATTCTGCAATAAATATCGCAAAAAAAGGTTATAAAGTAGATTTGCTTGAAAAAACTGATAAGCTTGGTGGTTCTTTATTAAATTATTATAGAATGCCTCCAAAGGATGATACAAGTTCTGGAAGTTTAAAATCAGTAGTTTCTGAAGTTATTAATGATCCAAATATTACTGTTCATTTTAATTCAACTATAAAAAAAGTTACTGGAACTGCTGGGGATTTTAAAATATTGTTTGAACAGGATGGTGAAAATAAAAGTTTTGAAGCTGGAGCTATTGTTGTTGCTATTGGAAGTAGTGAATATTTTGCAAGAGAACATAATGTTCGAGAAAATCCCGATGTTATTTCACTAACAGAGTATAATCAAATGTTAATTCCATCTGGAAAAACAAATGGAAAAATAGTGGTTCCATCAACTAATAAAGATCCAAAAACAATTGCATTTGTTCAATGTAATGGCAGTTTAGATCCAAAGCGAAATAGTTATTGTTCAAAATATTGTTGTGAAATGACTGCATCATCTGTTAGACAAACACACCATCACTTACCTGATGCATCAATTACTGTATATTATAAAGAAGTTAGAGCATTTAATAATGTCTCTGAAACATACTTAAATGATACAAAAACAATTCAAAATGTATCTTATGTGCAAGGTATTCCAGAAAAAATAGATGCAGATTTAGTAGTATTAGCTAATGCAACTGAACCTTCTAAAGATACTGATTTAATTAGAAAAATTATTGTTTTAGATAAAGATAAAAATGGTTTTTTTAGAGAAGCTGATTTTTTAACTAAAAAAATATCAACATATGACCCTGGAGTTTTTGTTGTTGGAACTTGTTCTAGCCCAAAAACAATTTCAGAGCGAATGTTTGATGGAAGAATTGTTTCTGATTTAGTTAGTGATTTATTTTTAAATAATAAAAGAATAAATGAGTTATTTATTTCTGAAACAAATGAAGATTTATGTGGTGGTTGTGGTACTTGTATTAGAACATGCCTATTTGGTGCAATTAAAAATGAAAAGAAAGAAGGAACTAATAGAGGTATTGCGGTTGTTGATAAGAATTTATGTAGAGGTTGTGGAAATTGTGTTAGTGCATGTCCACAGGGTGCAAGAGATTTAGTATTATATCCAAATTCAATGCTTGAGAAAAGCGTTGATGTTTTAAGTGAATATAAATCAGATGAACCTAAAATTTTAATTTATGCATGTAATGGGTGTGCATATCCTGCAATTGATCAAGCTACACGTATTGGTTATGAATTACCTAAAAATGTATATATTGTGCGAGTTCCATGTTCTGGAAGAGTGGATACACAATTTTTAGAATATGCCTTAAATAAAGGTTTTTCAGGAATAATGATTGGTATGTGTGAAACTGATTCATGTCATTATATTGGTGGAAATGAAGATTGTTGTAAAAGAATTGATTTATTAATTCCACTTCTTGAAGCTAAAGGAATTAATAAAGATAGAATAAAAATTTCTCCTGTTTGTTTTTCAAGAGGAGAAGATTTTGTTGAAGCCGTCAATGATTTTAAAAATAAAATTAATAGTTTAGGAGGAGATGAACAATGAGTAAACCTACTGCTTTAGTTATTGCATTTGGTGGATGTAATGGTTGTCATGTTACAATAACTGATTTGTATGAACGAGTTACAGAATTATTTGATTTAATTGATTTAAAATGGGGTTCTGTTTTAACTGATTTTAAATATAAAGACATACCAGATGTAGATGTTGCGTTGATTGAGGGTACAATTGAGAATGAAGAAAATTTAGAAATTTTAAAAAAAATACGAGAAAAATCAAAAATCTTAATTGCTCTTGGGACATGTTCTAGTTATGGTGGAATACCTGGACTTAGGAATTATTTTAGTGTTGATGAATGCTTAGATGCAGCATATTTGAATAATGTTTCAACAGTTGATGGTCAAATACCTTATAAAGAAGTACCACGAATGCTTACAAAAGCATTACCTGTTCACAAGGTTGTTAAGGTTGATTATAAAATTACAGGATGTCCTCCAGAACCTGATCAAGTTTTATCAGCAATTAAGGATTTAGCTCAAGGTAATGTTCCAAAAATTGCAACTAAAAATTTATGTGAAGAATGTCACAGAAAGAAAAAAGAAATTGAACCTGGGAATCGTGAATTTTATACTTTTACAGTTGAAAGTGTTATGGAATCTGATTTAGATAGTGAAAAATGCTTTTTAGAACAAGGTGTTTTATGTATGGGTCCTGCAACTGTTGCAGGATGTGGTGGGCGATGTACTGCAGCTAACATGCCTTGTAGAGGTTGTTATGGTCCTAGTGAAGGAGCAATAGAACAGGGTTGTGAAATGGCAAATGCATTAGCACCAATTGTTCCAATAGGTGCATTAATTCAAAAAGAAGATTTACCTGGAACATTTTATAGGTTTGCATTGCCTTCTTCAATTATTGAAGGTGATATGAAAAAAATTGCGAATAATCTTCAACCTAAGGGAGGTGAGCATAATGAGTAAAGTAGTAACTATTGAACCATGTTCTAGGCTTGAAGGACACGGAAAAATTACACTGCATCTTGATGATGAAGGTAAATTAGATGATGCTAAATTTCATGTTGTAGAATTTAGAGGATTTGAAAAATTAATGGAAGGAAGAAAAGTTTGGGAAGCTCCAAGAATAACTCCTAGGTCTTGTGGTATATGTCCTGTTAGTCATCATTTGGCATCAGCAAAAGCATGTGATGATTTATTTGGTGCACAAATTCCAGAATCTGCAAAATTAATTCGTGAATTAATGCATATGGGTCAGTTTATCCATTCTCATGCACTGCATTTCTTTTATTTAGGGGCACCTGATTTTTTTTATCCAATGGATGCAGCAAAAAGAAATATTTTAGGTGTAATTGGGGCAGATCCAGAAATGGCGAAAAAAGCAATTTTACTTAGAAAATGTGGTCAAGAAATAATCCATATAACTGGTGGTAAGAGGATTCATCCAATAACTGCACTTCCAGGAGGTGTTAGTAAACCTATTTCATCAAAAGAAAAAGAACTTTTAGATAATTATATTAAACAAGCAAAAGAGCTTGCATTGGAATTATATCCTGTTGCAAAGCAAATTTTTTCAGATAATAAAGAATTAATTAATTCTTTTGCACCAGTTAAAACTAATTATATGGGTTCTATAAATAATGCTGGAAATTTGCAGTTGTATGATGGTAAGTTAAATGTTATTTCACCAGAAGGAAAAGATATAGTGACTTTTACTTATGATAAATATTTAGAAAATATTGGTGAAAAGGTTGCAACTTGGTCTTATATGAAATTTCCATTTGTCAAAAAAATTGGTTGGCCAGATGGAATGTATCGTGTTGGGCCTTTGGCTAGATTAAATGTTGCAAGTAATATTTCAACTAGTATTGCTAATAATGAATTAATGGAGTTTAGAAAATTTTTTAATTCAGAAAGAATTGTTAATGGAACACTTCAATATCATTGGGCAAGACTTATAGAATTAATCCATGCAATTGAAAAATCTGAAGAAATTTTATCTAATCCTGAGTTATTATCAAAAAATGTTAGAGTAAAAGTTACTCCAAAAGCAGGTGAAGGTGTTGGAATAATTGAAGCTCCACGAGGAACCTTAATACATCATTATAAAGCAGATGATAAAGGAACAATTACTATGTGTAATTTAATTGTTGCAACTGTTGGAAATAATGGCGGAATTAATATGTCTGTAAAGGAAGCTGCAAAACAATATGTTAATGCTTCAAGACTTGAAGAGCCAATAATGAATATGGTAGAAATGGCAGTTAGAGCATATGATCCGTGTTTGTCATGTGCAACTCATGCAATTGGAAAAATGCCTTTAAATGTTTCATTATTTGATAAAAATAACAAACTGCTTGATAAAAAAATTAAAAATTAATTTTTTATTTCTTTTATTTTTTTAGTAATTAATTCTTCTGCGATCTTTTGTTTTTTTGGATAGCTTGCAATAGTCATTTTAATATGAAAACAATCACCACAATAAGTTAATTTATAATTATTTTTTATTAATTCATCTTTTTTTAATCTAATAAATAATTTGCATTTTTCATCAATTCGTTTTTTTATTTTTTCTATAATTGATTCATCTTTTAAATTATTTATTAAATTTTCAAAGAATAAATTACATTGTTTATTTTTTACAATTTTTAATTTATACATAATTAAATTGCTTTCATCACTTACATTTTCTTTTGTGATTTCATTTTTTTTGTTTTCTAAATCTTTTTTTGTTTGTTTTGGCAATAGTTTTAATAATGCATTTTCTATTTGTTCTTCTTCTGAATTCAAAAAAAGGACACTTATTTTTATATTATGAATTATTTTCATTTTTGATTATAAAATAGATAGAATAGTAATAAGCCACCTTCTGTAAAGTCTCTTTTTAAAAAAGAATAACTTTCATTTAGCATTCTACTTAGCGTTCAAATGAACTTGCACAGATCAAGGGCTCATCTTTTCATCCTTTCCTATAAAGATATCAACAGGTTAACTCATATTTTGTTGCCAAAATATTTCGCATGTATCATTTCATTTTATAGGTGGTTTTATTTCTGTATGGTTGCCAGTCCTATTAAGACTCTCTTATAAAAAGAGTGATCACCTAATACATAGGCATATTGTGGGTGGACTTTCCTCAGTAATAAATTACCGATAGCTAAACTAACTATCCTATCTAATTTTTAGAAAATTATTTTTTATTTATAAATATTTTTAATAATCAAACCAAAAATTTTCCTTCATCCATTATTTTCTTACCATCAATAATAATTGTTGGTTTATCAATTACACCATCGCTATGGAATGAAACTTTATTTTTTCCACCAAATGAAATATTATTTCCAAAAGCAATATGACATGTTCCATAAACTTTTTCATCTTCTAAAACAATTCCAGAAATTTTAGCTTTTGGATTAGTTCCAATTCCAAGTTCACATGCAATAAATGCATTTTTATCATCTACACTATTAATAATATTAGAAAATTCTTTAGCTTTAATTTTACCATCTATATTTTTAATAATTCCATTTTCTATATCAAAAATAATTTCTTCATCTTCAAGTTTTCCAATTCCTGCAATAGATAAATCAACAACCAATTTTCCATTAGTTTTTTCTTCAATTGGTGCAATAAAAGCTTCACCTGAAGGTAAATTACCCATTTTTTTACTTTTATAAAATAATCCATCTTCTCGTCCAAAACCTAGTCTATTTTCAATTGATAATTTTAAGTTAGTACCTTTTTTTGTTGTAATTAATACTTCTTTTCCTTTATCTAAAATATCACATAATTTATCAATTAATAAATGCATTTTTTTATAATCAATATCTATTGCTCTATTTATTATTTCGTTTGTAATTCCTGGCATACTTGCAACTCTTGCATTATTTTTAACAGCATCTCTAACAGCATTAGTATGTGTTAATGATTTTTGTGTTGTAATTAATATAGCATCATATTCAAGCATTTTTTTAGAAATTTCTATTGGTGGTTCTTGTCCATTGTATTTTAATTTTGAAATTTTTATCTTTTCAACAGTAAAATAGTCTTTACAATAATTAAATAAATTATCTGCAATGTCTTTTTTTTCATTATCATAAATTATTAAACATTTTTCATTTGTTTTAATATTCATACAAACATTAATTATTACAGCTTCAGGTTTCATATTAAATACACTCCATTATTCATTATTTTTTTATTATCTAAAATTATTGTTGGTTTTTTTATTACACAATCTATATGTATTTTTGAATTAAAATTTGAATTTGTTTTTTTTGGATAACTATTTCCAAATGCAATATGAATTCCTGGATATTTTTCATCTAAAAGCATTACATTTATTAATTTTTTAATTCCAAGGTTTGTTCCAAGGGCAAATTCTCCAACTCTTGATGAATTCTTATCAGTTTTTAATATTTTTTTAAATTCTTTTTCTAAATTTTTATTTTTTGAATTAATTTTTATTGCTTTTGAATTTTTAATTTCAATTATCAGTGGTTCTTTATTTAAGTTAGTATATTTTTTTGCAAAATAATCACCAAGAGTTCCATCAATTACAATTTTTCCATTTATTTTATAAGGACATGTAAAAACTTCACCATCAGGTAAATTTTTCCATTCACCTTTTTTTATATTTCCATCACTAATAATCCAATTGTATTTTGAATTAAATTCAATAATTAAATTAGTGCCTTTTTTTGTTGTAACGTTTATTTTTTTTGTTTTAATTAAAAGATTATAAATTTTTTTAGTAAATTTTTGCAAATTTTTATAGTCATAATTCATGCCTTGTTTTATTGTATCTTTTGTAACATTAATCATGTTTGCAATTCTTAAATTTTTGTTATTTTCAACTTTTTTTAAAATTGGTCGTCTAAAATTTTTTAATTCATTAAGTTGTCCTTGCATTGCAATTATTGCAACATTTGAATTATTAATTTTTTCATTAATAATTTTTGGAATAAATTTTAATGGTCTTTTAGAAAAATTTTCAACAATAAATAAAAATGCATTTGGTGTAATCTTGTTTGTAATTTTAAATAGTTCTTGTCCAATTTTAATAGTTTTTTTATCAGAAATAATAGTTATAGTTTCATTTTTTTTTAATTTTATACAATTGTTTATTGCATTTTCTAATCCAAATTTTAAATAATTCATTTTTTTATAATGCTATTTTAATTTATCAATTAATCTAATTTTTTTAAATTATCCCACCATTTATTATTTGATTTTTTAATTTCTTTAATTATTTTTTTTGCAATTTTTGTCTTTAATTTTGTTTCTGCATTTTCTAGCCATTCAATTGCATCTTTATTTCCTTTATTATAAAATTCTTTTGCTTGAATTGCACATTCTAAATAATCAGCATCTTTTACAATTATTGCTTCTTTTGTTTTTTGATTTTTTAATTCATAATATAAGTTTGAAAATTCTTCTTTGATATTTTTGTCAAGTTTATTAATTTGTTCTAAAAATGCTTTTTCTTCAATCTCTTTATGATTTATATATCGTTGATTTACTTTATTTAAATCATTTATTCTACTTTCAGCAATGTCATGTATCATACACATTTTTATGACTTTATTTTCGTTAGCATTTTCTTTTTTTGCTAAAATATAACCAATCATAATTGTATTAAAACTATGCTCTGAAACACTATCTTTGTTAGTAATTCCAAGAAAATTCCATCCTGTTCTTTTTAGATTTTTTAATGAAAGCATTTCAAATAAAAATCTAACATTTTCTTTTATCATTTTATTCTTTCTTTTTTATATTTATATCATAAATTATTTCTTCAATTTTTTTTAAATTCCATTTAATTGCATCTGATTTTTTTCTAAGTTCACTGTTTCTAATTTTTAAATCTAAAAAATTTTCAAAAATATTTTTTATAATTAATTTAATTTTTTCAATTTCGTCATATTTTTTTTCAATTGCTAAAACTACTGCTTTTCTTGTTAATTCTCCTGTTAAATCACATAAACCAAGTAAATAATCTTCATAATCTGCTTTAATTATAGAATTTGGTGTGATTTTTTTATTTTCAATATATCCAAGGTAGCATACAGCTTCACAATATTCTTGCATTCCTTGTGAAAAAGCATTAACACTTAGTAATTTTTTATTACTATTAATTAGTTTTTTTAATTCATTAATTATTTTTTTTGCATCATTTATCTTTTTTTTTGCACTATTTAAATCATTATTATGAATAAAATATATTGCATGTTTTGATAATCTTGTAACTTCTCTTGATTTAACAATTATTGTTTCTCTTTTATTATCAAACTCTTCTAATTCTTTTTTTAATTTTAAAAATTCTTTTTTATTTAGCATTTTAAATTAAATATTTTATTGATATATTTAAATTTAATTTTTTTAGTATATTTTAATTTTAAAAACATTTATATAATAGTAACTGAATAAAATTCTTAATGGTGTTAGTTAATCCAAAAAAATATTTTGCTGATGCAATAAAAAAAAAATATGCCATATCTCATTTTAATTTTTATAACTTAGAAACAGCATTTGCAATATTAAATGCATCTTTAAATCAAAAGGGAATTGTTATTTTAGGTGTTAGCGAAAAAGCTATAGAATATGCAGGGATTGAAAATTTAGTTTCTATTGCAAAAAATACTTCTAAATTATTAAATATAAAAACAATTTTACATTTAGATCATGGACGAGATGAAAAAATAATAAAAGATTGTATAAAAAAAGGTTTTACTTCTGTTATGGTTGATGGTTCAAATTTAGATTTTAATGAAAATGTAAAATTAACAAAAAAAATTGTTAATTTTGCTAAAAAATATAATGTTTTTGTTGAAGCTGAACTTGGACAGTTAAAAGGTGTTGAAGATGGAATTACTTCAACAAAAAACCATTATACTGATCCAAATCAAGCAGAATTATTTGTAAAAAAAACTAATTGTGATAGTTTAGCAATTGCAATTGGAACAAGTCATGGTGCTTATAAATTTAAAGGTAAGGCTAATTTAAAATTTGATATTTTAAAAGATATTCGAAAAAGATTAAAAATTCCATTAGTTTTACATGGTGCATCAAGTGTTTATTCAAATGTTGTTAAAATTGCTAATAAATATGGGGCAAATTTAGAAAATGTTAAAGGTGTTAGTGATAGTGATTTAAAAAAAGCAGTTTTATTTGGAATTCAAAAGATTAATACAGATACAGATTTACGGCTTTCATTTAATTCTTCAATTAGAAAAAATTTAAAATTAAATCCAAAAAATTTTGATCCAAGATTTTTTTTAACTAACACAATTTTAGATATGCAAAAAATATGCGAACATAAAATTAATATCTTAAATGGAAAAAATACATTATAATTTTTTAAATTTCAATTCCTCTTAAATTAAAATCTGTTGTTTTTATTATTTTAACTTTAATAATTTCACCTAATTTATAATTTCCATCAATAATTACTGGTTTATAATATTTATTTCTTCCAATAAAATTATTTTCATTTTTTCCATATTCATTAATTAAAATTTCTCCTTCCCAATTTTTCCATTTTTTATTATTTTCAAAGCTAATCCATAAAAATTCGTTAGTTAATTTTTTACTTCTATTTTTTATGATTTTAGAATGATGTTGTTTCATTTTGGATGAAGTAGTATAGTTTCTTTTCCAGTATCGTGAAATATTAACAATTTCAGGTTTTAATTCTTTTATTAAATTAATTGTATCTAAAAATTCTTCGTCTGTTTCTTTTGGAAATCCACAAATAATATCTGTTGCAATGGTAATGTTTGGTATTTCTTTTTTTAATTTTAAAAAGATTTTTTTAAAATCTTCTACGTTATAATTTCTATTCATATTTTTTAAAACATTATTGTTTGCAGATTGAAGGGGTATGTGTAAAAATTTAAAAAATTTATTTATTTTTAATAATTCAATTAATTCATCTATAAATTTAGCAACATGTTCTGGATTCATCATTCCAATTCTAATTTTATAATTTCCTGTAATTTTAATTATTTCTCTTAATAATTTTATTAGAGAATAGTTTATATCTTTTCCATAGCAACCTGTATCTTGAGCTGTAATCCAAATTTCTCTAGCACCATCATTTATTGCATTTTTTGCTCTATTTATTATAAATTCAGGTTTATATGATTTTAATTCTCCTCTTGCTTTTTTTACAATACAATAACTACAGTTTCCAAGGCATCCACTAGAAATAGGTATTATTTCAATAATTTTGTTTTTTTTTTTGGTTGGTAAATTTATTCTATCTTCAAAGTTTTCATTTGCAATCAATGTTACAATATTATCATTTAATGTTTCTTCAACAACTTCACATATGTTTTTTATTTGCTCTACTCCAATTATAGAGATTCCTTTTAGTTTTTTGGGCATTGCTTGAGCCATACATCCTGCAACAATTATTTTTTTATTTAATTTTTTTATTTTTTCAATATATTTTAAACAATTTACTTCAGAAGGTCCTTTTACAATGCAAGTGTTAATTATAATTAATTCTGCTTCATCTTCATTTTGGGTAATATTATAATTATTTTTTTTTAAAATCCCACTAATGCTTTCAGAATCAGCTAAATTAACACTGCATCCGAAAGTTTTTATATAAATTTTATTCATTTTTAATTTTTATTTTGCTAATTATTTGTAATATGGGTAAAATTCTTGTTTATTTTTAAAATTTTTTAATTATTTTAATAATATTTATATATTTAATTTAATTATCTATTTTTTAATGGCTAAAAATAAAAATAAAAATCCAAATTCGCATTTTACAATTAATGATGTTTTAAGTAGTTTAAATGAAAATGACCCTAAAGTAGAGTTATTAGATATTGAAAAGGAAATTAAGGAAGATTATGAAAAGCAAAAAGAAAAATATGAAAAAAACTCAAAACCATTAAAGGAATTACTTGTTTATGAAAAATTTTATGTAGCAAAGTATCCAGTGCAAGAAGCATTTCAAACAAATTTTACTCCATATTCTGAATTAATTTTTGGTGGAAAATCTATGAATTATGAGGGTGGTTTAAATTATTTAACAAAAATTAAAGTTAAACCATTAAATAAAAAAACAAAAATTGGTAAAATTTATTTTAATTCATCGACTAGTTTAAAACTTGGGGATTATTTTTCTGCACTAATTCCAAAATTTACAAAAAAGGAATTAAATTCTTATTTATCACATGTTAATCCTAAGAAAAAAAGAATTTTTTATTTTGATAGGCCTTTTTATTTGGATGAAGTTGTGTTTGAAATTAATATTTTATCTAAAAATAATAGTGAAATTTTAAAAAATGAAAAAAGCCCAGAATATTTTAATTTTTTGAAAGATAAAAATTTTAAATATTAATTATGAAAATTAAACATACAAAACTTAATAAATAAATTAATATTCTTTAAATTTATGTCAAAACCTTGGATTTTTAAGTATTTACCAGTTTCTTCAAAAGAAGTTTTTGGAAGGGATTTAGAACTAGATGAAATTAGAAAATTTTTATTTGAAAAAACCTATAAAAAGAAATGTCTAATTTTACAAGGGCCACCTGGTACTGGTAAGACTTCTTGTATTTATGCTATAGGAAATGAAAAAAATTGTGAAATTATTGAATTAAATGCATCTGATTTTAGAAATAAAGATAAAATTCAATCAATTGTTGGAAATGCAATAAATCAACAATCATTATTTTTTAAACAAAAGATTATTTTAATTGATGAAGTTGATGGTTTGTCTGGAACTAAAGATAGGGGTGGTATTTTAACTATAGTCAATCTTGCAAAAAAGTCTAAATTTCCAATAATTTTAACTGCACAAAATGTTTATGAAAGTAAATTTTCTTCACTTAGAAAAATTTCAAATGTTTTATCTTTTGATTTATTGCCATATACTGTTATTTTTGATAAATTAAAATATATTGCAGAAAAAGAAGATATAATCTATGATGAATCTGCTTTAAAATCTTTATCTAGAATGGCTGGTGGCGATTTAAGAGCTGCAATAAATGATTTACAAACAATTAGTGCTATAAATAATTCATTTAAAAAAGAAGATCTAGATAATTTAAGTTTACGAGAAAAAAAGGATAATATTGCTTGTGCATTAACTAAAATTTTTAAATCAAATAATTCTTTGATTTCATTAAATGCAATTGATAATTTAAATGAAGATATAGATAAAATTATGCTTTGGGTTGATGAAAATTTACCTTATGAATATACTAATTTTAATGATTTAACATTAGCATATGATAAATTATCTAAAGCTAATGTATTTATGTCAAGAATTAGACGATGGCAACATTGGAGATTTATTATTTATGCAAAAGTTTTAATTTCTGCTGGAATTAGTGTTTCAAAATTAGAAAAGAATAAAAATTGTATTGATTATAAAGAATCAAAAAGGCCTCTTGAAATTTATATTGCAAATATGAAATATCAAAAGAGAAAATTAATCTCAAAAAAAATAGCAGAAAAAACACATACATCGCTTAAGCGTGCAATTAATTCTTCTTTTGTATATCTACAATATATGATAAAGAAAGATAAAAAAAATTCTAAAAATATTTGTGAATTTTTAGATTTATTAGATGATGAAATAGCATGGCTTGTTAAATAAAATCATAGTTTATCATTTTATTATTTTTAAGTGGTGTTAAAAGTTTTTAAATTGTATTTAAGTATAATTTTTTATGGATGAAAGTTTATCTGAAAATAAAAATATAACTCCTGATGCTGATTATTTATTTGAAGCTTCATTTGAGGTTTGTAATAAGGTTGGTGGTATTTATACAGTTTTAAAATCAAAAGTTGAATTAATGGATAATGCATATCAAAACTATTTTTTAATCGGTCCTTTAAATAAAACAAAAATTCCAAAAGAGCTTGAACAATGTAGTCCACCAGATTTTATTAAAGAAGTTTTTGATGAATTATCTAATAAAAATATTCATTGTATTTTTGGAAAGTGGAAAGTTAAAGGAAAACCCTATGTTATTCTTATTGATTTTTATAGTTTAAGTTATCAAGTAAATGTGTTAAAAAAAATGTTGTATGAAGATTATGATATTGAAACACATAATTCGTCTTGGGAATTTGAAGAGCCTATGCTTTGGTGTTATGCAATATATGAATTTTTAAATTTAATTGTAAAAAAATTACCAGGTAAAAAGGTTGTTTCTCATTTTCATGAATGGATGGCTGGGATTAGTTTATTATTTTTAAAAAAATATAATGTTGATATTTCAACAGTTTTTACAACACATGCAACAATTCTTGGTAGGTCCATTGCAGGCCGAGGAAAAGATTTATATGGTATGCTTGAAAATATGAATCCTCACAAGGAAGCTATTGATTGTTGTGTTTTGGATAAATTTACAACTGAAAAAGCTTGTGCAAATAATGCTAATGTATTTACAACAGTTTCAGAGATAACTTCTATTGAAGCTGAAAAAATACTTGGGCGAAGACCTGATATTTTATTATTAAATGGGTTAGACATTGATAAATTTCCTTCATTTGAAGAATCTTCAATTTTACATGTTAAATATAGAGAGAAATTAAGAGAGTTTATTTCATATAAATTTTTCCCACATTATGATTTTGATTTAAAACAAAGTTTATTTTTTTATATTTCAGGTAGATATGAATTTAAAAATAAAGGTGTTGATATGTATATTGATGCACTTTCAAAATTAAATGAAAGGTTAAAAAGTGAAAATTTTAAAAAAACAATAATTGCATTTTTTTTTATTCCAACTGGTGTTAAAGGAATAAAAAATGAATTAATTGAAAATAAAGAAAAGTATGATAAATTAAAAAATTTAATTAAAAAGTTAAATCCAAAAATTAATAAAAAATTAATATTGAATTTAATTTCAAACAAAAATATTGATGATGACTTTTATTTAAATTTACTTGATAAAGAAGATATAGATAAATTGAAAAATAATGATTTTTATGATAAAAATTCTGATTTTGTAGATGTTTGTACACATAAACTTTTTGATGAAGAAAACGATTCTATATTAAATAATTTAAAAGAAAAAAATCTTTTGAATAGAAAAGAAGATAAAGTAAAAATTGTTTTTTATCCAGTTTACTTAGATATTTTTGATAATTTGTTAAATTTAGATTATTATGATGTAATTTCTGGTTGTCATTTGGGTGTATTTCCAAGTTATTATGAACCTTGGGGTTATACACCACTTGAAAGTGCAATTTTTGGGGTTCCTTGTATTACTTCAAATTTAGCTGGATTTGGTAAATTTATTAAAGAAAATACAACAAAAAATGAAGGTGTTTTTGTTGTTGATAGACTAGATAAGAATTATGATGAATCTGTTAATAGTATTTTTGAAATTTTTTATAAATATTCAAATTTAGATAAAAATAAAAGAGCAAGACAAAAAATTATTGCAAAAAAATTATCAGAACTTGCTGATTGGAAGGATTTAGTTAATAATTACTACAAAGCACATAATTTAGCATTAAGTCAAAAATTTAATTAAACTATTTTTCTTTGTGTATTGTTAATATACAAAAGTTTGCATTAGTAATGAACAATTAATATTTAAGTCGTGCTTTTGAAAAGAATGATTATGTTGTAATTGATGATTTTTTGCTTATTCACAATGTTTTTGGTATGCCAGTTGATTTTTGAATTATTTTATAAGGTAGCATTGAATTATCTTGTTTTTAGATATAAGAAATTTTAGTTTATCGATACAATATTTTTTTTAGTAAATTTAAGTTTAATCTAGTGTATTTTTCTGTCATTTCAATTATTAGCATGTCTTGTTTTTTTAATATTTTTAAGTATCTAATCCCAACTATTAATATTATACTGTATATTATCCCTGCTAGTGCTATGAAAAATATAAAATGAATGTTTAAATAATTAAATATTTGGCTTGTAATTATATAACTTATAATTCCTCCACTAAATGTTAAAAATAAACATTTTATTATATGTTTTATGTCATGTTTTATTATTATTTGTCTTTTGCTTTCTAAATGAAAATAAAATCTTAATATAAAATAACTAAATCCAGTTCCAATTGCAGCCCCAATTATTCCAATTTGATTAACTAGATAAATTGTAATTATTAAGTTTAATATTAGTGTTATTAAATCACCATAAAATATTTTTTTTGATTTTTCTTCTAGTAATAATAAATTTGAACTAAAATAAAAATAATTTGTTAGTAAAAAAAAAAAGGTAAGAATTTTAAGGCTGTAATTTCCACCAATATATTCTTCTCCAAATAAAAACAATAATACTTTTTCTGAATATAATATGAAAATTGAACCAATTGTTAAACTAGATAAAACAGTCCAATTTCTAATTATTTGAAATATTTTTTTAAATTGAATTTTATTTTTTTCATAATATTTAGTCATGATTGGCATAAAAATTCCACCAAAAAGTCTAGAACCCATAAATAAATTTAATGCAATACTAAATGAAATCCCATAGATTCCTAAATCTTCTTGTGTTAAAAATTTTGCTATAACGAAGTTGTCTGTCCAGTTTAATAAAAAACCTAAAATACCTGCAAAAAATAAAGGTAATGAATATTTAAACCATCTTTTAATTTCATATTTTTTTGTTTTTGTTTTAAATTTTTTTGATAGTGGAATTATTAAAAATAAATAATATATTAATGGAATTATATATGATAATAATAAGACATATGCAATATAAAATATTTTTAAATTAAATATTAATAAAAAAAATGCTCCTAAAATTAAAACAATTTTATGTATTACATCCATTCCAATTTTTGCAACTAATACTTTTTTATATGCCATTAGTATTAGTAAGAAGACTGCATTGAATATTCTAAATGGGATTATTATTGCTATGATATAGAGCATTTTTGTAAAAATTTCTGGAAAATTAAAAAATAAAGTTATATTTTTTGCACATAAAATTAATAATACTGATGCTAAGATTGATGTTATTATTTGTATTGTAAATACAGTTTTTATGTAACCTCTAATGTATTCATTTTTTTTATCTTTATATAATGGAATAAATCTATTTAATCCACCATTTAATCCAAATGCGCCAATTATTGTAATTATTCCAAGAATTGTAATTAACATTTCAAATAATCCATATTCTGAAGGAGCATAAGTTCTTGCTAATATTAATTTATAAAAGAATGATAAAATTGAAGCTATGGCTAGTGTTATAAATGTTGCACCACCTCCTCTAATGAATTCTTTTAATGCAGTATTATCTTCCATTTTTAATATAAAAAGAATTAGGTATATAAATTTAATTGTTGTTTTTTTAAAAAAGCAATATTTTTT
>CAZQHZ010000003.1:0-19387 GCA_964593285.1 uncultured Methanosarcinales archaeon
TATTTTAATTAATTGATAAGAAATTAAACCTAAAATAAATGGGTATAATATAAATAAAAAAAGAATTGAAAAAATGTTTAATTGTTTTAGTGTATTTAAAAAACCTTTATTGCTTATGTTTTTTAAAAATTGATACCATGTTATAATATTTAATTTATTTGCTATTATGTTTAAAATAATTGCATTAATTAATATCACATATCCTAAAAAAATAATTTTTAATAATTCCATAAATTTAGATTAATTTTATTTAATAAAAATTTTTTTTGAAAAAAAATTAAATTTTATTTATTATTCTACATATTTCTATAGGGTTGTATTCTTCTTTTTGAAATTTTTTTTCTTCTCTAAATTGATATTTTATCTTTCCAATTAAATTAAATGGGATTCTACCTGAAATTATAGTTTTTCTAAATTTATCCTCTAAGTTTGCACTTTTATTAATATATGAACTTGCTATATCTATAAATTCACTTACTGTTTTCTCATTTGGTTTTATTGTTTCATTTAGATAATTTATTGTTTGTTTTTCTAGTTCGTTGTATTTTTTTATATCTTTTTTTATTTCATTTGGTAATTCCTTGTTTTCTAATGCAACATAATCTTTTTTTAAACCGTATGGATTAATTATTGGTTTTGATGTTGCAATTTGTGTTCTTATTAATCCTTTATTCATTTCACTCATATTATTTGTTATTATTTCTTCTTCTTTTAGATATTTTGTAATTATTTCATTATACTTACTTTCTTCTAAATAATTTTCTTTTAAATCATTAACAATTTTTGCTTTAATATTTCTTAATTTATCTTCTAGTTTTTCTTCCATTTTTTATACCTTTTTTTATTTTTTTAATTTAAATCTTATTTATTGCATCGTATATTTGTTCAAATGAAAATTCGTTATCTAATTTTTCTTCTTTTTTTGAATTATATATTTCTTTAAAAGAAAATTGTTTGCTTTCTTTTTCTTCTTTAAATTTATATTTTGAATTTAAAATTATATTAATTGAAATTCTATTTGAAAGTGTAGTTTTTCTAAATTTATCTATATCATTTGTTTTTGTATCAATATATGATTTTACAAAATCCATAAATTTATCTGCTGTAAATTCATTTGATTTTATTGTTTCATCTACGTAATTCATTGTTTGTTTTTCTAATTCATTATATTTTTCTATATCTTCTTTTACTTCATTTGGTAATTTATTGTTTTCTAATGTAATATAGTCTTTTTTAAAACCATTTTTATTAATTATTGGTTTTGATTTTGCTATTTGTGTTGTAATTACTGCTAAATCAAAATAACTTATTTTATCGGTTTTTATTTGTTCATCTTCTAAGTATTTATTGATTATTTTATCATAATTTTCTTCTTCTAAATAATCTTTTTTTAAATCCTTGATTAATTTAGTTTTTACATTTTTTAATTTTTTTTCTAAATTTTCGTTTTTCATTTTTATAGTCTTTTAATTATGTTATATAATTTTTCTTTATATTGGCTTACTTTATCTTCTGTTTTAAATTTTGCATCATGTGGTATAATACAATTGTAAATACTTAAACAAATTAGATATTTTCTTTCATCTTTAATATCTTTTAAAATTGGCTCTGATTTCATATGAGTTAAATAATTATTTACAAATTCTTCCTTAGTATATTTTTTTGTATTTTTATTTTTTAAGTATTGTAATGCAATATTTTCAACATTTTTAAAATTTTTAATATCTTCTTTTATTTCTTTTGATTTGATTTCATTATTTTCAAGACATATATAATTATCTTTTAATCCATATTCTATTTTTATTGGCCTAATTACTCTAAACATTGATCCAATAAAAGTTGATTTTTCTAAATCACTACAAGTATTATTGTTTTCCTCGTTATCAATAAAAATTTCTTCATTTTTAGTTAAGTTGTACATTTCACAAAAATATTCTTTTTCGTTTAATTCATTATTTTCTAATATGCTAACTATATTTTTTTTAACATTTCTTAATTTATCTTCTAGTGTTCTTTCCATTTTTTTATAACCTCTCAATTATATTATATAATAAATCTTTATTTGATTTAAATTTTATTTAGTATTTTATTTATTTCATTTTGTTTATGTGTTTCTTTTTCTTTTTTAAATTTATAATCTGAATCTATTAATTTTGCAATTCCATAGCAATTTATTAATTGTTTTATTACAGTTAATTTTTTCATTTCAGGTTTATTTATTAAATAATCCCTAAGTAATTGATTATATTCATGTTTTGTAATTTTTGTTGTATCAATATTAGTAGTATATTCTTTTGCAAGATTAATTAGTTTTTCAAAATTTTCAATGTCTTTTTTGTATTTATCGTTTTTTAGTTCATTATTTTTAATAGTTACATATATATCATTTTTTAATCCAAATTTAATATCTATTGGATCTTTAAATAGTAAATCTTTAGAAGTATCATTTGCTGTTTTATAATCTTTTTCATCTATTATGTTGTTTTTTTTTAATAAGTTATAGCAGTAACTTTCATATTCATTAATAGTTAATTCTGTTTTATTAAGTGTTTCAATAAGTTCTTTTTTAAAATATTTTAATTTTTCTTCAAGAGTTTTTGTCATTTTAGATAGTATTTTTAAGTGGTAAAATTGTTAATTATTTAAACTTTTTTATCGAAAGTGAAAAACGAAACATTTATATATAAGTTTACATAAAAGTATACTAAATTACATAATTACGCTAAAGATGTAAATAAAACGCGTGAAAATGAGGTGAATTGAAAAAATGAAAAAAATGTTAGTATTGGTGCTTGTAATGGCATTATTTTGCGCAAGCTTTGTAATGGCAGATGCAAGAGAAGCTGAAACAACTGTTGGTACAAGTGGAACACTTGATGAAACAGATACTGCAGGAGATGCAGAAGCAGAAGGTGGAAATGTTACAAATGTGGATCTTGATGGAACCTACAGTACACAAAGATGGCAAGGTTTCTATGGTGATGTTAGTGCAACATTACAATTAGGTCTTGCAACAGATGTATTTTATGACTTTGGAACTGTTGGTGTTGAGGCAGTTTATGCAACACAAAATCAAGCTTTTAATTTTGCAGGTGCTACAAATGTTGACGATGTTACTGGATTAGATACTGCATGGGGATATACTGATGGAGATGATCAAATTGTAGATGTATATACTGAAACAATTTCAAACGATGGATATACAGATGCATTAGGTGTTAATCCAAGAACTAGTGATTTTAATTCATATGCAATTGGTACTGCTGCAAATCCAGCTTCAAAAGACGATGTTGCTTTTGGTGCAACTGTAGAGAATGCAGGAGCTACTGGTTTTGATGGTGGTACATATAATTATGAATTAATGCTTCCAGCAGATGGTATAGAAACATATTACTTTTATATGAGTATATAAGTAATATATTTTTTTCTTTTTTTTTCTTTTTCTTAAATAATTCTTAAATATCTACTAAGTTTATCGTCATTTATTATGTTGCTTTTTATCTTAAGACTTAAGTTACTGCAAGTTTTTTTTGAAAAATAAATTGATTTTTTTAGTTTAATTTTTTTTAAATTATTTTTAGTTATAAAAAATTAAATTAGAAATATTTAAATATCAATAAATATTTAATCTTTTTAATTAATAAATGGGTGTGTTATTTGAGATATAAATTAATTTTATTATTGTTTTTAATTATTTTATCTAGTTATGTATTTGCATTACCTGATCAAATTATTGTTAATTCTAGAAACTGGGAGGATGTATATTCTGTAATGATTTATTCAAATCTTTTAGAAGTTACAGCAAATTATCCTATTGAAGAAACACAAGCAACATTATTAATTCAAACTTTAAATAAAGACAAAGAAAATGTTTTATTGTTTGAATCAAATTCTATGCCGTATGTTAGAAATTTTAATGTACAATTAAATTCAGCAGGTTTTAACACAGATGTTTTTTCTTATCAAGATAATATGAATTTAGAAATATTATTAAATTCAGAAATTGATATTGAAAATTTTATTGTAATTGATTCAAGATATAGTTATAATTCAGTTTCAATTGCTCCTTATGCTATACTTACCAATTCTTATGTTATTTTTGCAAATAGTAATAATATTGATTTAATTGAAGATTATTTTTTAGAAAATACTCCTGATAATATTCTTATTTATGGTTATGTTGATAGAGATGTTACAAATGCTTTAAATCAATTTAGTCCTGAAATTATAAATAAAGGAAGCAAATATGAAAATAATTTAGAGATTGTAAAAAAATTTAAAGAAATAAACAAGCCAACTCAATATATTTTAACAAATGGTCTATTTATAGAACCTGGATTTTTTTCAAAACAAAGTCCAGTTATTTTAATTGGAAGAAATAATATTCCAGATATTGTTTTTAATTATTTAAAACAAAGCGATATAAAAAATGCAATTTTAATTGGAAACGATTTAAATGATTTAGCAGTATCACTTCGAGATAATGCTGATATGAAAATTTTTATAAAATTTGCAAAAGGAATAAATCAAGTTCAATATACACTAGATATTATAGAACTTCCAAAATTAGATTATGACTTGACAATTAGTGATGTTATGTATAATTTAGTTAATTCTAAATTGTATGTAACTATTGAAAATTTAGGTAATGCTCCAACTATGTTTAGAGCATCCTTTACAATTGAAAATGATGAAGAAACTATCGATAATGTTGGTGATGATGAAATTAGTTTTATCTCTCCAGGTAATAGTATAACAAGAGTTTATGATATTGATTTAGAAGAATTTTCAAATGAAGATTTAATTGTAAAATCAAATATTTTATATGGTGAAGATTCAAGGTCGTTAGATTCTGCATTGTTACTTGATAAGGTAGTAGATTTTATTAGATTTACTGATAATTCAAATATTAGAGTTATTGAATTTTATTTTGATAAATCAATTAATCGTTTTTTTGTTATTGTTGAAAATATAGGTAATGAAACTGTTTTTGTTAATACATATCTTGAAGATTTTATCTTTAATAATAGACCTGAAAATTTGTATAGTAAAGAAATTGTTAGAATTGAACCTAAACAAAAAGAAAAGATCAATATTAGAGCAAGACTTAGTAATGAAGATATTTTAGATAATAATTTTGTAAATATTAATTTGTGGTATGGTTCACAGAGAAATTTATTATTTAATTTTGAAAATACAGAATTGGAATTAAAAGTTAAATCTAATTTAATTTATTATGTAATTGTTGGTGTTATTGTTTGTTTATTATTGGTGTTTTTTGTTTTACGAAAAAGAAATTCAAATAAAGAAAATTTGAATAAATTTATGCCACCACCACCACCAACATATAGAAACTTTTAATTTTCTTTTTAGTATTTTATTGTTATTAAAATTTTTATGTAAGTTATTATTATTATTATTGATTAAATCTAAAAAAATTAATGTAAAAAAAAATTTTCGATAATTATTATTAGTTTTTATTGTTTTTTATTTGTATTTTAGTTTTAATTTATTTTAAGATATATAATTCTGAGAATACACTTATTAGCATGGTAGAAAATAGAGAAAAATGTTAAAAATTATTTTCATATGATTTAAATTTTTTAAATCTTTATGTTAGTTTACAAAATGGGCAAGCTACATGTAGTTGTAAATATGTAAATTGTATTATTAAAAAAAAATATTAGAATAATTTGTTTTAATTTTTTATTGATTATTTTTTGTTTTTATTAATAAATTTCTTTATAAAATACAATGTTATTATTACTTTTAGAATAATTTCCAAGAGTATATGGAATTTTTATTTCATAGCCATATATACCATATTTACCTTGTTTTTCTTCATTGTATTTTGTAATAAATACAATATTTTGTTTTTCATTAATATCAAATTCTTCACTTATTGTATTGTATGAATCCCATAATATTCCAGTTATAAAGTTTGAATTATTTGTGCTATTAATTATTGGAACATTTTCAACAACTCTACCATAAATATTAAAAGTGTCAGTTTGTTTTGGAGTTGAATTGTCTGTTGCAAATAAATTTTTAATACTATCACTTCTGTTAGTTAAATTTAATAAAACATCTAATTTATAAAAGTCATTTGATGCAGGATTATTATGTATGTTTCTTCCAATTGGAATTAAGTGGTCATAATTTATATTTGAATCAATATCTATAGCATATATATTTTTTATTGTTGGTTTGTTGTATTCGTAAAATATATTGTTATCAAATCCAAGCATTAAATTTGCAGTGGCATTTCCATAAAATATGTTGTATGGGTATTTATCAATATTAAATGTTATTGCTTCTGTATTATTTATATTATTGAATGTATCATTTGCAAAAAATTCAATTGAATATTCTCCAACATAATTTGTATTTGTAAATGTATTTGTATAAATTGTGCTAAATATATTTTCTTTTTGTAATTGTATTATCTCATAGTTATTATCCCATGAAACATTTGCATAAACAGTAATTACATCTGTTTGATCTGTAACATTTGCTTTAATTTCAATTGTATCATTTATTGTATAAATAATATTTAATGGAGATAATATTTCAAGCTTTGGTGGATTTTTTTCTCTTGGTTTTAATACTAAAAATTCTAGGTCATCATTATCATCATATTCACCAGTACCACATGTAGATTCAGTGCTTCCTTGATATTGAATGCTTCCTCTAAATGCATGAATTCCTGTTTTGTTATCAAGAACAAATGTTCTTGTTATTGTGTTAAAACCTACTGCTGGACATGGGTTTATAAAATCCATAACTTTCCAATTTAAATTTTCTGAATCATTACCATAGATAAAATTAACATTATCACTTGTTCCATCATAGCAATATGCAGTAATATTTACTTCAATTGTATCAAGTGCTCTAAATTCACTGCCATTTAAACTTTTAACTGAAATATGATCAATAGATTCATCACTCATATATGTTCCTGAAGTTCCATCAGTACAATCATCAATAGTGTTTGGCTGATTTGGTTCTTGTGTGCCTCCAATATTATCTCTAGATATAATTAATGATTCATCTGCAATACATGGGGAATTTTCACAATATATTGCACCTTGCGATACAAAATTTAACATAACCCATGTGTCTTCTGTATTATTTATGTTTCCTGATGTATCGGTTGCAATTATTTGAATTGAATAATTTCCAATTTGCCTAGTATCTGTAAATTCATTGCTATATATATCGGTATCTAAATGATTTAATTGTATTTCACTAATATCTAAATTTGGATGAATTATTTTTGCAGTAACATTTTGAATTTTTGTATCATCTGTTGCATTAATAGTAATGTTAATTCTATCTGATGTGTTAAATTCAGTTCCTTTTAGTGGAGTGATTATTTTTACACTTGGATTAATATATTCTCTTGCAAAAAATGTTGTTTCATCTTCTCTTGAAATTGAATTTGTGTTATTAGCCCACCAGTTCACTAGATAATTTCCAACTAGACTTGTATTATTAAGTTCAAAATAATATAATGTTTCATTTGTTATGTTTTGTATTGGATTAATATTTTTTATTGTGCCATTTGGCATTGTTACATTAACTAATACATTACTTATATTTACATTTTCATCATTAACATATCCATGGCAAGTAGTTGTATCATTTAATTCAATAATTGATGGAATACAGCCACGTTGCTTTACAATTAAAGTTCCTGTATCATTAACCATAAACCAAATTTCTTCTGTGTTATTTATATTATCAAATTCATCTGTTGCATATATCTTTAAACTATAGTTTCCAATAAACTTAGTATTTGTAAATTCTCCAATAAAAATATCATCTAAGTTATAATCATATAAATCAACTCTCCATTCTTTTGTTCCTTTTTTAATTGTTGCATAAACTTCTGTTATATCGCTTTTATCAGTTACATTTACTTGTATTGGAATAATATCATTGTAAAAATAGGTTTTTTTGTTTTCAGGTATTATTACTTCAACTGTAGGTGGATTTTCTTCTCTTGGTTTTAGTACTAAAAATTCTAAATCATCATTATCATCATATGAACCACTGCCACATGTAGTTGTAGTTGTTCCTTGGTATTGTATGCTTCCTCTAAATGCATGAATTCCAGTTGTGTTATCAAGAATAAATGTTCTTGTTATTGTGTTAAAACCTACTGCTGGACATGGGTTTATAAAATCCATAACTTTCCAATTTAAATTTTCTGAATCATTACCATAGATAAAATTAACATTATCACTTGTTCCATCATAGCAATATGCAGTAATATTTACTTCAATTGTATCAAGTGCTCTAAATTCACTGCCATTTAAACTTTTAACTGAAATATGATCAATAGATTCATCACTCATATATGTTCCTGAAGTTCCATCAGTACAATCATCAATAGTGTTTGGCTGATTTGGTTCTTGTGTGCCTCCAATTGAGTCTCTTGAAATAATTAATGATTCATTTGCAATGCATGGAGAATTTTCACAATAAATTGCAGCTCCTGTATCATAACTTATATTAAACCAAGTAGTTTTTGTATCATTTAAATTATTTGATAAATCTCTTGCAAGGATTGTTATATTATTTCGCCCAAGATATAATGGATTGTATGTTGCATTATATATTCCATCATCATTATTATCATATAATGTTATAAATTCTTCACCACCAGAATGCTCTATTTTTGCTCTAACAATCATTATTTCATCATTGTCTGTAACATTTGCTATTATTTCAAATTTTTGATTTGCAAGATAATTTGCACCTTCTGTTGGGTCTAATATGAAAACACTAGGATTTATTGTATCAATTATGTTAATTGTTCTATTTTCTGCATAATTTAGTTGACTATTATTATCATAACAATAAATATTCCAAATAAATTTATTTCGTTTTAAATTTGTTAGATTATATTCTAATTCTTCATATGAAAAATAATTATTATAATTAAAAATTGTTGTTTTATTTTCATGCCAAATCCCTGTATAATTATGCCACAGTGAGCAATTATTTAATCCATAATCATCTGTAACTGTAGCATTAAATGTAATATTTATTGATAAATTAACTTCAGTAATATAATTATCTTCAGGTGTTATTAGTGTAATTTTTGGTAATTTATCATCTATTAGTAATTTATTTGAAAATAATGTTTCACTTTTATCTTTATCTGAAAATGCTGTAACACTGCATTGTAATTCATCATTTATTTTTGTTTCATTATTAGCTATAATGTTTTCTTTATTTTCATGTAATAGTTTAATTTGTTCATACGATAATGAATCGTTATAAATTCTAACATTAGAAATTCTTCCTTGCCATGAATCACCATAATTTGCATCTAAGATTCCAATGTATATATCTGCAGGTGTTACTGGAATTTGTGTGTTTGTTGATGAGCTTACTCCTGCAGGTTCTCCATTTATATAAAATTTTTTTCTTTGAGAGCTTTCAACTGTTCCATCAAATACAATTGCAACATGATTCCATGTATTTGCATTAATTGATGTAGTGCTTGAATGTCTATCACTTCCAACATCAAAATATATATTTCTTCCAGTCCATAGAAATAATGAAAATGCTCTATTTGATGATGCAGAATCTCTTTTTGAAATAATACCTCGTGGTTGTGTGTCAGATGCAGTGTCATATATCCATGCTTCAATAGTCATTTTATCTAATGCTTGTGAAAATGTTTCTGAATGATTTACTCTTATCCAATCATTTGTTCCATCAAGTACAATATTACCATTATTATTTAATCCATTACCATAATTCCAATGTGAATTTCCAAAATATTCTCCATTATTATTGTTTGTTGAATAATCAATTAATGCATTAGTAGAATTTCCTTCAAACGGCATATTTAATAAAGATATACTTTTATTATTTTTAAACCAATTTATAGCACTTATAGTAGAACTACCTGCAATTTCATAACTACATGTTAGATTATCTGTTGTATGATTTAATTTAGAATCTGATTCTAATATTAAATTTCTAATTGCAATTTCTCCTTCATTTATTGTTAATGTATTTGTTTTATTTAATATATCATATTCTAAAATACTTCCATTACAAAGAATTGTGTAATTATATTCTCCTACTTCATCAAATGATCTATTATATTCATATAACTTAGTTGTTTCATTAAATTCCATTAATGAATCTTTATCTGTAAAATTAATATTACAATTAACATTTGTTCCATTAATAAAACTACCATCAGTAATATTTGTATAGTTTGCATAAAAATTAATTGATTCATTTGCAAACATCATCTGTCCACCCTTTGTAATATCTGTATCATCCCAAATTTCAAGTCGTGAATTTGGAATTATAAAATTTACAAATCTAGTTTCTGTTTTTTCAAAATAACTATCATTATTTTCAAAAGAAGCATAATAACTATATTGTTTTTCTTTTAAATTTTCTATTTTTGAATAAAATTGCCAATTAGTATTATTTATTTTATTTAAATTAGAATAATAATTCATTAAAATTTCATCATCGGTTAATACCTTATCATATATTCTTATTTCATCAATTACACCATTTAAGCCATCACCTGTTCTTGTTCCAAAATCATAGTTTGGAGAAATACTACTAAATTGTGTTTGTGAATCACTGCCATTGTAAATATTTACTCCATTTTTATAAATTTTTGTATCACCACTATCAAATACAAAAGTCCAATAATTCCATTCATTTGTATTTAATACATCAATTGCAGTATGGCTATTTCCCCAATCCCCTCCTAAATGCCATCTAATTCTTAAATTACTAGCACCAGGAACATTATAACTATCTCCAAATTGAATTAAAACATTTCCTTCAGCCCATAAAAAATATTGATCTTCTGATATAGTATTTTGTTTAACCCATGCACTAATTGTTGCTGAATTTTTAGAATTTAAATCTTGAAATGATGGAACTCTAAGTCTTGCACTTCCCCCATTAAATAAAAGAGCATTTTCATGTTTACCATTTGTATATGTTGCATCTGTAATTGATGCAGAATATTTATTGTTTGATATATCAATTGCAGTATTTGATGATTCACCTAAATTTGCATTATTATTCAAATTAAGCATTAATTTTAATGAATTATTGTAAATTGAATATTTTGTTTCATCAAAATTCCAGTTAAATATAGATAAATTTTCTTCTCTTAAATTAACCATAAATTCTTCTCTATCATCATATATTGTTTGATAATTGTTTGGTGTTGGTGGAATGAAATAAATGTTATTATCAAAATTGATAATTAAAGAATCAATTAATGATATTGGTTCATATTCTTTTTCTTGTCCATTACAACTAATATTATAATAAAAAGTATTGTTTGTTTGAAAACTTCTATTATGTTCGTATAGTAAATGTGTATTATTAAAAGTCATATTTACAGGTATTGACCATACGCCAGTATCATTAAAACTAATTTCACAAAAAATATTAGTTCCATTAATTGATTCTTTTGTTAAATAATCTGTGTAGTTTGCAAATATTTTAACTTGCTCGTCTATATATTTAATTAAATTTCCACCTTCAATATCTGTTTCATCCCATATTGTTAATTTTGTATTTTCTTTTGTTGTATAGCTTGTAAAATGTGATACATTAAATTGTAATGATTTAGTTTCAGAATTGTATGATGTTATTTGACATTCTAAATTATCACAATGTAAATTATTTTTAAAGATATTTGGTGTTGTTTTATATGGTAGATTATTAAATGTTAGAATTGCAGATTTATTTAATCTATTGTCTAATGATGTGTTTATTGTAATGTTATTATATTCAATTTTAATTATATTATTAATATCAGCACCACCACTTAAATTTAAATTATCTGTAAAATTAATTCTTCCAATGTCTGTTTTTTCAACATAAAAATTTTCTATATTAGATGTATTTATTTGGCTCATGTTTGTTGTAATTCCATCATATTCTGATAAATCAATAACATCAAAATAACTAGTGTTTGATTTAATTGAATTTGTTTCATCTGAACAATTAATAAACCAGTAATTTCTTTTTATATCTAAATTATTAACATTAAGAGTATTTATTTGATTTAATAATATGGTATTAGAGGTATTTTTTAATTCATCATCTATGTATATAGAACAATTATTTACTTGGTTGTTGTTTGTTACATTAAATTTAAAGCTTGCATTAATGTTAGTTGCACTATCAATTATTGGACTAATTAAATCAATATTGAAATTATCTATTTTAACTGTAAATGTAACATTAGTGTGGTTGATACTTCCAAAAGTATTATTTGCCCATACATGTAAAGTATTTTGCCCTTCTGGAAATGTTATGTTTATTGGATTTATGTATGTTTCGTTTGTTCCTTCAAAATTATACCATGTGGAATTTAGATTTTCATCTTCAACAGATATATTAACCAAGATGTCTTGATTGTTATAAATCATGGCATTTATAGGAGAATGTATTGTTATGTTGGGTTTTGGTTTTTTAATTATATTAAATTGCTTTGATTGTGTTTTTAAATTTAATGAACTTATATTTAGAGTGTATGTTCCTATTGTACTAATTGCTAAATCATCAAAAATTGTAGTTCCTGAATTATTTGTGGTTTTTGTTGTTGTTCCTGAAAAAAAATTTCCAGTATTAAGTGTTATATCAATTTGTTTTCCAACTATTGGTTGAGCAAATTCATCAAGCAAACTAACTTTTATTGGTGGATTAATAATTTGTTCACTGGTAGTGTTTGTTGGTTCGACAAGTATTGAGAGGTTTGTTGGTTTTTGATCTTGAAGTGTTATTGAATTAAAACTTGGACTTGTTTTTTCGTTTTCTAAATTTGTTAATTTTATTAATATTTTAAAGTTTTCATGTTCGTTTTGCCATGAAATTGATTGCTCTGTTTGACCAATAATTTCGTATTTTTTTATTTCTTCATTAATTGTTTTTGGTGAGCCAATTACTGTAATATTAATTCCACCATTTTCAAGTGTATAATTGAGTTGTTTGATATTAGGTTTTATTGGTATATTTAGTGTTCTTGTATCTGTTTCTAACAAGCCTTTGGTTAATTTAATTTTTTTTTCTATTGGGACATTATCAATCCATTTAGGATTATTAATAAATATTGCATCATAATTATTATTGCTAATATCAGAAGTAGTTGTTCCTTCTCCTTCTAACATTGGTAAATGTAGGGTTAATCCCATTTTTATATCTTCTCCTGATGCAAGATTATTTACTTCTGTTTCTGTTAAAACTCTATCATATACACGTACATCATGTATGATTCCATCAAAAGTTTCTGTTTCTGGCCTATTTGTCCACCAACCGATTTTAAATGTTTCATCATCTACAGTATTTAGTGAAACTAGTTCATTTGCTATTTGTGTTCCATTAACATAAATAATAACTTCTGTTCCATCATAAGTTATTGTAAAATGTGTCCATTCATTAAATGATTGTATTCCTATATTTGTAGTATCAAAATTTATATCTTCTGATCCCCAAAATTGTGCTCTCCAATTATTTTCTGAATTGAGTGTTCTTAGAGAAAAATCTTCTCCATTATTACCCGTTGTTCCTAATGAGAAAATTGCTCCTGCATCATCGAAGATTCTTGTATTTGCCCAAACACTCACTGTTCTTGGTTTTGCGCCATCAATATTAAGGTCGCTTGCAGTTGCTGTTGTTTCTAAATAATCTCCTAAACCTGATAAATTGAGTGCATATCTTTTATTTTTCAGAAATAATTCTGCATTATTATCTTCTCCTTTTATTGTTATATTTGTTTTTGCTTGCGCATTATTCCAATCATCATAATTTTTCCATGTTAATGTTGGTCTAAATATACTAAATTTTTCTGATTCATTTGTTATATTTAAAAAACTATTAAGTGTTGCATTAAGCGTATAATTTCCTTTTTGGTTTATGATTAAATTTTCAAACTCTGCTATTCCTTGATTGTTTGTAGTTTTTGTTGTTGTTCCTAAAAGAGTTTTACTTGAATCATTGAGTTTTATTGTTATTTGTTCATTTTGGACTCCATTTAAAAATTCATCAACTACTTTTAGAGTTGGAGGTCCTTGTATAAAATTATTTGTTATAGTATTGCTTGGTTGTTGAATAAAAATTATTTTTTTTGGTATATTTGAAAATATTGAGAATTTATTTGATAAAGAAAATTCTTCACTAATGCTACTATCTATTTGTAATTTGAAACTTCCTGCTGTTGTCATTATTAAATCATCATAAACAACCATTCCTGATTCATTTGTAGTTTTTGTTGTTGTTCCAAAAAAAAGATTTGCCCCCATGACTGAAAGGTTGAGGTCAACACCAGCAATTGGATTACCTAAATTATCTTTATAAAGTGCAACAATTTCGTCGATTGTTTCTCCTGCAGTTGTATTTGTTGGTTGCTTAATAAAACTAATTCCTGATTCTATTATTGAAAAACTATTAGTTGTAGTTGAATTAATATCTGTTGCACTAAAAGTTATTTCATATAATCCTTTATTAGGTATTATCAAATTATTAAATACTGAAATTCCTGAAGAATTAGTATTAACTGTTGTTATACTTTCACTAGTAAAGCTTGAGTCATTTATTGTTGCAGTTATGGTAATGTTTTCTTGTTTTACTGAATTGTTAAATTTATCAACTAATTGTATTGTTGGTGGACCTCTTATTGGTTCTTCTTGTAAAGAGTTTTGTGGTTCAACAATAACAGATAAGTTATTTGCAATATTTGATTGTATAGTAAATGAGTCAGATTCTATATTTTTTCCTGTTTCCTCATATATAAAATTAAGTCTATATGTTCCTGCTTTGTTTATTATTAAATTATCAAAAACAGCAATTCCTGATGTATTTGTTGTTTTTGTTGTTGTTCCTAAACTAAAGTTTCCACCTATAAGTTCTACAGTGACATTTTTTCCAACTTTTGGTTCACCTTTTTTTGTCGTTATTTTTACACTTGGTGGGCCTTGAATTGTTTGTCCTGCTGTTGTGTTTTTTGGTTGTTTTATTGTAATATTTTGTTGTATATATTTTATAATAATTATCCCAGATCCTCCATTAGCTCCTGGAACATCGTTATTACCTCCACCACCACCACCGCCTAGGCCATCGATTCCATTTGTTGGAACAATATTAGTGTTTCCACCAGTTCCACCTCCGCCAAGACCACCAACACCAGGGTCATTTCTATTTTGAGCAGCACCACCTCCGCCCCCACCAGCATAATATGTTGGTATTCCTGTAATGTTTATTTCAAGTCCATCACCACCTTTAGTTCCAGGGTCATCACTATTACAAGATCCGTCTTCTCCAGCACTTTCTGCACCACCCCCTCCTGATGCAGGACCTCCTGCAGGACTATTTGGACAGTTTCCTCCTCTGTTACCAAATCCTTTAGAAATGCTTCCTGGTTGTAATGAAATTCCTCCTGGGTTTCCACGACTTCCACCGCCACTACCTCCTGAATTTCCTTGCATGTTTCCACCAGCTCCACCACCTCCTCCAATTGCAGTTAAATTTGCAAAAGTACTATTTTCTCCATTTTCCCCTGGTGTATTTCCTAATATTGGAGCAATTCCTCCTTTGCCAACCTTTAGTTGAATAGGATTTGAAAATTGGCTTATATTAAAATCTTCAATATAAATAAGGCCTCCAGCACCACCACCACCAGCTCCCGCATTACTATAACTAAGGCTTGATCCACCAGCTCCACCACCACCAACAATCAAAATATCAATTAAATCAATACCTTCTGGTTTTGTCCAGTTATGTGTACCTACTGTGTCAAATATTTCTACATTATATATTAATTCTGATGTGGGATCTATTATATGATCAAATTCTATTGAACCATTGATTATTTTTAAATCAAAAGAATTTTGTGTTTTAATTAAATTTGTTAAATATACTTTATTGTATTCATTTGATTTAATATTTTTAAATTCTGCTAACTTTTCATTTGAATCAATTTCATATATTTCAATAATAGGATTACCAGAAACTATTTTTGGAAAAATTGTAATATCATTTTTATTTGTTAGATTTTTTTCAAATGTAACTCTTATGTATTCTTGGTTTTTAATTACAGAGCTCCATATATCATCTAATTTAAAAACTTGTTCATAAATATCTTCTATGAATGTTTTATTAGAATCAAGGTGGTGTGCTGAAGTGATTTCAATTATTATTTCAAATGTTTGTGTTGATAGATGAGGGACAATCCATTCAATATAGTCAATAAATCCATCGTTATTTGTATCATTTACTAAAAAATCAATAAATTTGTCCTCTTCAATCCAAAATAATTTTATTTTATCTTTTTCTTCTATTTTAATTTTTTGATCAATATTTGTATGTGAAATAATATTTTCATAACCATACTCTTCATCACTATAAACAATAACTTTTTTTCCTTTATTTGTTTTTTCTTCTATTTTTTGTGGTGCTGAGGTTTTATATTTAATTTCTAAATTATTTACTTCTTCTGCAATTTGTATTGATTTTTCTTCTAAATTAATGTTTCTATTTACTTTTTCTTTTAATAATTTATTTTTTGAAATTGTTTTTGTTTTTTTAATATCTTCTATTATTTTTGTTTTTGATTCAACTTCATTAATTAATGGTTCATGTTTTATTTTTTCATCTTTTTTTCTTTCATTAATTATTATTTCTTTTGCATTTTTTGGAATTAATAATTCAATTTTTTCTTTGTTTTTATTTTCAATATTAATAGTCCATGAAACATTTTTTCCAATCCTTATTTTTTCATTTTGGATATCTACATATGTATTATTAGGGGTATATTTAATTTCAAAAAAATTACTTTCAATAGTATTTATATTGTTGGTTGCAACTATTGAAATATTAGTTTTTCCAAATAAATTTTCTTTTGGTTTAATATGTAATTTATTTTCAATGATGTTTATATCAAATTCATTAGTAATTGGTACTAGAAATGTTAAATCTTCTGATGAATTAAAATATTCATATAAATTAATAATATATTCTTCATTATCAAATAAAGTAATGTTTGGTATATTTTTTATTAATAAAATTTCATCATCTTTTTCTATAATTTTTGTTTTATTGTTTGTTTTATTTTCTTTTGTTTCATTAATTAAATAAAATGTAGTATTTTTTGATTTTATTTTTTTATCATCTAAATTTGCTGTTATTTGTATATTATATTTTCCAAAATCTATTGCATTAAAAAAATCTGTTTCATAGATGTTGTTATTATTAAAATCAATCATTTTTTGTGTAATTTGTCCATTTTCCCATTTTATTTTTGCATTAATATCTTGTAAATTTATATCATCATTAATTTTTGCAACAATTTGAATAAATTCATCTTTAGTGAAATTAGAATTATTAATTGGTGAAATAATTTCTATTATTTCTTCATCAATTTTTGTTTTATTTTCAATTTTTGTTTCGTTTGCTTTTTCATTTTTTATTTTTGATTCTTCTTTAGTTGAAACATAAAAACTTTGATTTATAGTTGTTATCATTTTATTATCTATATTGTATGCATTAACTAAAATTTCATATTCACCTTCATTTATTAATGAGATAAAAATTGTTTCATGGAGATTTTCTTTTTTAGAAAAGACTAAATTCATTTCTGTTCCTTCATGAATTAATTTTCCATTTATTTTTTCAATTGTTTTATTTGTTGTTTTATTTTCTTTTACTATTATTTGTATTGGATTTTGTGGTTTTATTATTTTATTATTTTCAGGCGTAATTATTTGTATTAAATTATTAGCTACATTTGTTGTTTTATTTTCTTCTTTTAGTTGTTCTTTTTCTTCTTCATTTAAATTGGTATAATCATTAATTATTTTTGTCTTATTTATTGTTGAATTTAATTTGTTGTTTAAATCTAAGAATAATAATTTATTAGTGTCATTTATTGAAAATAAATTATAATTTATTTTTGTTTGATTTATTTTAGTATTATTTTCTAATTTTAAATTTTTAATATGTTTTGTTATATTATTAGTTATATTTTTTTTAGTTATTATTATATTTGTTTGGTTTAAATTATTTGTATAATTATTGTTGTGATTTATTATGATTTTATTTGTAGTGTAATTTTGATTAATTGTTTCATTAAATATTTTTTCTGAATTGTTGTATGTATTGATTATTAATTTTAGATTAATTGTTTTATTATTTTTTATTGTAGTTTTATTTATTATTTCATCTATAAAAATAATAATTTCTTCTGTTAAATTATTATAATTTTTATTTTTGTAGATAAAATTATCAAAATTATTTTCAATTGTTGGTGTTTTTTTATCAATTGTATCATTATTTGCAATTATAAGATTTAGATTAATTAATGCAATCATGATTATTAAAAAGTAAATTTTTAAATTTTTAGTTATTTTATTTTTGTTCATTTTTAAATTTCAATAATTCCATGTGTGAATAAATCAATTCTTTTTAAGCCAATTTTATTTTTTATTTTTTCAATATTTTCTCCATTAAGATAATTAGTAATAATGTAATTTTTTCGAAGACTATTACAAGTTATTTTTTGGTTTAATTTTTTAGATATTTCATTAAAAATTTGTTGTACTCTTCTTTTTGTTAATTTTTTATTTTTTTTGTTAGAAAATAAATATTCGTCATCTTTTTTATTTTTTGAATATTTTTTTATTAAATTTATTGTATTTTTATCTATGTTAAATTCTATTTTTGAATCTTTAAATCTGATAAATATTTTATTTTTAGTTATATCTTTTTTTTTAATTTCAGTAATTTGTGATGTTTTACATCCTGTGTTTTTTATTATAGAATAAATTAAAAAATCTCTTTCATTAATTTTTAAATTGGTATAATTTATTGAATCTATTTTTTTAATATTATTTTGTTTTTTTATTTTTATGATTTTATTTTTTGAATTTAAAATTATTAATTGTGTTTTTAGTAGTTTTAATTTATGTGGAGTTATTTTTATTTTTGTTTTTATTGATAATTCTTTAAAAATTTGTTCTATTCTTCTTTTTGATAATTTTTTATTTTGATTATTTTCAAATAAATAATCTTCATTGTTTTTATTAGTTATTAACTCTTTTAATATTGTTAGTAATTTCTTTTCAGTTATTTTTTCTTTATGTTTGTTAATTGTAATTTCATTTTTTATTATCTTAATATCTTTTTTTTTTAAATTGATAATTTTAGAACTATTTTGATTGAATAAAAAAATTAGATTAAAAATTAGATAATCTCGTTTATTTTGAATATTTTCTTTTAAAATATTAAATTTAGTTTCAATTTCTTTTTGCTTTTTTAAGCAATTATTCATTTATTTTTTCACTTTTTTTTAATTTTTATTTCGTTTTTTTGTAAATAGCGAAAT
>CAZQHZ010000003.1:19487-25769 GCA_964593285.1 uncultured Methanosarcinales archaeon
TAAATAGCGAAATATTTTAGAAATATTAATTATTTTTCTTGTTTGTTTTTTCGTAAATATTGTAGGTTAATAAAATTATTAATATGAAAATTAATACTAAAAATGTTAATTTATTCCAATCTTCTTTATGATGGAAAATTTTAAGTTTGGCACTTATTGGTATTTCATCTGGTGTATCTATATGAGGGGTTGTATCTTCTATTTCATCTTCATCTCTAATTATTTTTCCTGGTGTATCTTCTTTTTCAGCTATTGTTTCATTGCATCTTTTTAGATCAATTGGATCTAAAAAAAAATAATATTTTGTATCTTTATTTTTTGGTTTTGGTATCATTATTTGATAATCTATTATTTTTCCATTAAATCCAATTCTGTTTAATTTAATTTTTGTTACATAAACTAAATCGTTATTTTGTTTTAATAATCCTTGAATAAATGATTCTTCTTTTGAATGTGTTTTGGCTGAATAAAGTAGATATGTCTGATTTATAATTTTAAAATTTTCTCTTAATTTATACACATTAGTTGCAGATTGTTTATCATTTTTATCTAAATTTAAAATGTTATTAATATCTTGTGGATGTGCTGGTTGTAATTTTTCCCATTCAATTTTATTTGATGTTGTTATATAGATTTTTGAATTATCACATCTAATTAAGCTAGGATTAAATTCAATTAATGATTCATAGTAGTTATTTAGTTGAATGTGATTTTGTTTTGAAATTTCAGATAAAGAGCCATAAATTCCATACCAATATATTTCTTGTTTTGAATATTCAATATCAAGTGAGCTAACTTTCCCGCCTTCTGCAATAATTTTGCTTGTAATTTCAGGATTATAAATAATAACTATGAATATTAAATATAGAAATGAGATTGCAAGTATTATTGTAATTAATTTTTCTTTTGTAATCATTAGTTGTTTATTATTTTTATTTGTTTATATAAAATTTTCTAAATATCAATAATTTTTCCATCTCTTCCGACATTTATGACATTGGTATTTCCTATTTTTTCTTCAATCCCTTGTGCTTCATGAACATGGCTACATAGATGTAAATCGGGATTAAATGTTTCAATTGCTTTTCTAACACCACTGCTTCCTTTGAAAAGTGTGGTAAATTTTTCTATTTTAGAGTTAGATGGATGAACGTGCGTTACCATTATTTTTTTTGATAAATAATTTATTTGTTTGTGACTTTTTTGTAAGTGATAAAAAAATTCATCTTCAGTTAATTTTTCGTTTCCAATATTTGCTTTTCCAGCACCAAAAATTCCAACATCATTATATTTTACACCATAACCATGTATGTTTTTTATATTGTATGTACTGGATAAAAAATTTGCTGTTGCAAAACTATCATGATTTCCTGGGACAAAAATTACTTTTAGTTCTTTTTCAACAAAATATTTTATGAGATTATCACTACTTTTATCAAAATGGGTAATATCTCCACAAAGAATTACTAAATCAACTTTTTCAGATTTAGCTTTATTAGCTAATCTTTTAGCTAAATTTATGTCTCCATGAATGTCTCCTGCTGCAAATATTTTCATAATTTATTTAGGATGTTAATTTATTATAAAAATTTATTTGTTGTTTATTTTCGTTCTTTGATTGTTATTTCTTTTGATGTCAAATCAATAAGTGTTGATGGTTTTCCTTTTTTTTCTCCTTCATCTATACTAAAAGAACAATTTATTTTTATGTTTTCATCTAGTTGCTCTATGTTTGTTACAAAATTTTCACCAGTAATGTTTGCAGAAGTTGTAATTATTGGAATATTCGCTTTTTTTATAATTTCCATGAACCAATTATTTGGTATTCTAACACCAATTGTTTTATTTGATAAATTTACTTCTTGTGCTATTGCTTTATTATTTTTTAAATTTAAAATTAATGTGTATGGTCCTGGAAGTTTATCTATCCAAGTTTCAATTTTTGGATTAATTATACAATTATCATATATCCATTTTTTATTTGGTGCAATTATTGATAATGGTCTAGTATTTTGTCTTTTTGTATCTCTTAAATTTTTTACAGCAATATTATCTTTTGCATTACAACCTATTCCATAAATTGTATCTGTTGGATAAATGAATAAATTTCCTTTTAATATTTTTAAAATTATTTTTTCTTCATGCAATTTGGTTTCATCTTTTGTATAAATTTTCATATTTTGGTGAATGTTTTAATTATTTATATTATTTATTGAGTTTTATTTTTTTTAATAAATTCTTTATATTTATTTTCTATATAGAAAATAAGTAGAATACATAAAAATATTTAAATAGTTATTACTTTGTAGTAGTTTTAGAATGAAAAAAGACAATTATTATTTTAAAAATAATCATATTGAAAATGTTGTACTCAATTCTAAAAATATTAACATACTTGAAGAGGAAATAATTAAAACAATTGACGATTTGTTTATTGTTGAAAATGAATTTGAAAAGAAAAAATTGTCCTATACAAAAAAATTCAAAAAGCCAATAAATTTATTTAAAACTTTAAAAAAAGAAGTTGATGATTATTTTGGTGTTGATAAAATAAGTATGCCAATTTGCTATACTCCATCATTTTTTAATGAAATAAAATCAAAATCAGCAGATATTTCAAATTCTTTTTTGAGTTTAATATTTTGTAGTGGTGTATTCGCTTCGTTTTTTGAGCCAAGTTTATATAATGCAGGAGTAATTGGAAGTTCTGCTCTTTTATCTTATAAAGTATTTCCATATTCATTTTATAAAAAAACTAATTCAAGGAATCGTTTTTTTAGTGTTATAAATATAAATTCAGATAACCATGAATCTATGAAAACAACTTTTATTCATGAATATGTTCATGATATTCAAAGGAAAAAAGGTTTAAATAAACAAAATTTAAAAAATCATTCTTTTAAAAGTTTTATTAAACCAAATTATGAACATTCATATTTCATGGAAGGTCATGCAAGATTTGTTCAATGTGATTTTGCAAAAAAATATGCTAAACATGAAAAAAATGATCTTTATTTAATATATCCTTATGTTGATAAAGGTCGAGATTTGTTAATGGCATATTCTGTTTTATGTGATTATTTTAATAAACCTATAAAAGAAGATTTGTTTATTTTTGATCTTGATTATAATGAAAATTTAAAAAGTAATAGTAATTACAAAAAAAAGGTTGGTTTTTTTGAACCGCATGCTTTTGGAACAGCATATTTTAGTATAATGCAAAAAAAAAGTCCAGATAATTTTTATGAAAATTTTGTAAAAATTTTTTAGAATTCATTTAATTTTTTTGTTTTTTGAAAATTAACTATTGTTGTAGAACCATCATTTCCACCAAGAATTTTTTTAACTGATATAAATTTGTTATCTGCTAATTTTTTAATTTTTCGTTGAAATGTTTTATAAGTATTTTTACCATTTTCATCTTTATAAATATTGAATAATTCACCAATTTTTTTTTGTGAATTTTTTTTAATAATTTCTAAAATGAATTTTTCTTCATCAGTTAATTCTTCTGGGTTTTTAATATTCATTTCTTCTATTTTTCCTAGGGCTTTATTTACATGTTCTATTTCAATAGTTCTGCTACTTTTAATTTCTGCATAGTTTGCAGATTCTTTCATCAAATGTAGTCCTGTTCTTATATCTTGTTCTTTTGTTGTTTTTTCTATTATTTTAAAAAAAGCATCATCGGTCCATACATTGGGATAAAATGCCCATTCTTTTCTTTGCTCTAATATGTCTTTGGTTTGTTTGTTGTTATATGGTAAGAATTCAATTATATCGGGCATTAATCTTGATTTTATTCTTTGATCTAAATTAATTATCCAATCTTTATAATTTGTAATTAAAATTATTGTTTTTCTATATATTTGTTCAAGTAATGTATATAAAAAATCATAATCTTCTAATTTATCAACTTCATCAAAAACAAAAACTACTGATTTTTTATTTATTATTGAGGTTATTTTTTTTGCTAATTCCTCTGTTTTTTTATTTTGAATAAATTTGTAATTTAATTTTTCACAAATTTCAACAATTATTTTATAAGAAGTATTTTTTTGCCAGCAATTAATATATATGGTAAAAATATCATCATAATCTGCATCTTCTAATTCTTCTTCTCCTTCTTCTATAACTTTTAGAACATGTTTTAAGGCAACAGTTTTTCCAACTCCAGGTTTTCCATGAATTAATAAATTTTTACCGTTTTTTTTATAAAATAATGGTTTTATTGCAAATGCAATTTCTCTTTGTTCATTTTCTCTGTGTTTTATTAATTTTGGTTGAAATGAAAAATCTAATGCAATTTCATCTTTAAATAAAGTTTCATCATTTTTTAAAATATTATTAAATAATCCCATTTTTAATGTTATATTTTATGCATTTTTATATATTTTATTAATTTTTTGTTTATTTTGGGTTATTTTGTTAATTTAAATAGAAAAGCTTTTATATATAAAAATAAATAAATTTGTTTATAATGAAAAAATTTTTTAAAAAATCTCAAACTGCAGGAACTGCAGCTTCTTTTATTGCAATAATTGCAGGTTTTTTATTATTATATTTGTTTTTGATACCACCAGATTTACGAAATGATTTATTAAATGATCAACCAATAGATGATGATAACAATAAAAATAATAATAATGAAAATGATTTATTTTTTGATAAATTTAATAAAACTTTATTATCTGTTGTTCCTGGAAGAATTGATTATTTGAAACAATCACAATTTGAGCATAACATTCCTTCAGTTTATTTATATACAACAACAAGTGCAAAGGAAGAATTGATTTCTAATGTTGTTTTTGTAAAAAATAGTATTTTTGATAGAGAAAATGAAGAAGTTACCTTTGATATACCTAGTTTAAATCAGGTAGATAATTTATATTTTATGTTTTCTTTAGGGTCTAATGCAAATAATAAAGGTGTTCTTTCAATTTATTTAAATGATAATTTAATTTATAGTCAAAAAGTAAAAAGTGAAGGTTTAACTGAGCCATTATTATTACGGAAAAATTTTTTAAAAACAAATAATGTTTTAAGGTTTGAAGTTTCTAATGTTGGATATAAATTTTGGACAACTAACGAATATAGGCTTAATAATTTGCGTTTATTTTATGATTTTACTGATCTTACAAGTCAGGAGAGCAAATTAACATTTATGCTTGATGAATCTGAAAAGTTTAATTTACAATCAGCTATTTTTAGATTTAATGCAGATTGTAATCCACATGAAGTTGGTGTTTTAGATGTTAGAATAAATAATCAAAATGTTTTTTCTTCAGTTCCAGATTGTGGAAGTATTAATCAAGTTACAATTTCACCTCATATTTTAGAAGCTGGACAAAATAATATTGTTTTTGAAGCACAAAAAGGACATTATTTAATTGATCAAATATTAATTAAAACAAATATGAAAAGTATGTCATATCCAACTTATAATTTTTATATAGATGAATCATTATTTAGAGTTAAAAAAGAAAGTACAAAAACTCCAATGTGTGGTGATGTTGATGGAATTTGTCCAAGTGATTGTGCTGAACATTTAGATGAGGATTGTTGTTTATTGGAAACTTCTAAGTATTGGTGTCCTATTTTAACTGAAAATAATAATGATAGGTGTAGGATTGTTAGAAGTGCTGACGATTGTGAATTGTGTCCTGCAGGTTATGTTGATAAAGATGGTAATGTTCCAGAGTTGTGTGAAGGGATGTGTGGAGATAATAATGATGGTGATTGTCCTTTAGATTGTAATAAAAATTATGATAAAAATTGTTGTTTTGAGGATTCACAAGAAAATTATTGGTGTAGTGTTGTTCCAAAATATGGTAGTGAACATAGATGTAAGCGTTCATTGCATGTGAGTCAATGTTTTATTTGTGAAGAAGGCGACTGGATTTCAAAAGAAGGTAAATTTGATTGTCCTAATGAAGAAGATGATTTTGAAGAAACACATTCTTTTAGAGAAGGATATGAAGCATGGCTTAAGATGGACTTTTTTGATGATGGACAAAGAAAAGCTGCACGAATTTATGTTAATGGTTATCAAGTGTTTTTAGATATTACTGGAAGTGAATATGAACGAAATATTGCTAATTATTTAGAACCTGGTTCTAATTCAATTAAAATTGAACCACAAGTTTCTAATTTAGATATAAATAAATTAGAAATTGAAGTAAAACAAAAATAATTTATTTCTTATATATTAATATAAATAGAAACAATTAAATATTATTTAATTAATGAAATGATTTAGATAGTTAGAAGAATATTGAAATT
>CAZQHZ010000003.1:25869-28912 GCA_964593285.1 uncultured Methanosarcinales archaeon
AATCAACAATCAAATGGTCAAGCAGAAAATAAAAAACCATTTGTTGATAATTCAAAAAAGGCTTATAATGATGATTTAGAAAGAGATAAATTAAAACTAGAAATTGATGATTTAAAAGGGAAAAAAAAAGATTCTAAAAGAGAAAATATTGGTAAAAATTTTGAATTTTATAAAGATAGGCATGGAGGTTTAATTTTTATAATTTTAGCATTATTTATACATCTTATAAAGTATGGTTTGAATTTTAATGTTGGTGCAACATGGATTTTTGATGTTTTATTTGCAATTATTGTTTATTTTTTTATTTTTACAAAAATTGATAGAGATAGCAAAGGTCTTAGAAGTATTTTTATTATTTTGTTTTTAGAAGTTTTTTTATTGATGATTTTAGGATATTTTGATTTTTTATATGAAAATAAATATGTTCAATATTATTTATTTAATAGGTTACTTACACCTTGGTGGTTTTATTTTGCATTAATTTATGCAAATGGTGCAAATAAACCTAGCAAAATTATTCATTTTTTTAATTTACTTGTTATAGCTTTTTGGATTGGTGTTATTTTATCAATTCCTGCTGTTAGTTTTGCAAATGTATCTTTTCCTGATTTTGCAAATCTTCCACAATCTGATAAATTTTTTGATTTATATGAAAAATCTAAAAATTTTTGGTTTACACAAATTCCTAGTTTAATTTCTGATGGATTTAAAAATCTAGGAAATGAATGGCGAAGACAAATAAGTATTGCAACGGGTGGTTATTATGTTGGCACGGTTGATAAATATCAAGATGAACCACTTGGGGTTTATATTGATAGTTTAAGACCTACAGCTCCTGAATTTTCAACAGATAATCCTGTAAGTGTTAGTGCAAGACTTAGAGTATTAACACTTGATGATGGAATTAAAGTTAATGTAAGTTGTTATACTGACACTTTAGTTAGAAATCAAAAACTTAAAGCAAGCAAAGTTTATCCAACAGAAGCAAGAACTTATTATAAACAAGAAAGTGAAAATATTGATTGTATTTTTGATGCGGGTAGATTTAATGATCGAGGAATTCATAAAATAACTGTTGCAGCTGATTTTAATTTTGAAACGTTGGGCTATAAAAAATCTTATTTTATGGACAATGAAAGAATGAGGGCTTTGGTAAATGAAGGAAAAGATCCATTAAGAGAATTTGGAATAACTGATAGAAATCCAAAATCTATTTATACAAATGGTCCTGTAATGATTGGAATGAAAGTTGATGGTTTAATTGGTTTAGACGAATATCAAAGTAGGGATTATAGTTTTGGAATTACAATTGAGCCAAATACTGGTTGGAGTGGTTATATAAAAAAATTAAATGAATTATTGATAATGGTTCCAGAAGCTTTTGATTTAGATGTTCATTCATGTACGGCTGATTTTGATAAAATAGAAAATAATGATTATCAAAATCAATGCGTTGAAGGTTATAAAAAATATCATTCAAGACAATTAAATGATTGTTTAGATGAAGCAGATATTTCAACAAATCATTTTGATTATGAAGAGGGTGATTTTTATGATACAGCATTAGTTTCTGATAAAATAAGTGATTTTGAAAAATGTTTAATAAATTATTGTAAAGAAGAAACAGAAGGTTATAATATATATTCATTAAATGTTTCAAAAAATCCTTCTGAATTTGAGGATATAAAAGAATTTAAAACATTTAATTGTAGATTTCGTGAAAAAGATATTAATGAAACATTGGGAAATAATCCTCTTGCAACACACTATTTTTTATCAAAAGCTAGGTATGATTATGTTTTAGAAGATGATGTTAATGCTCAAATAAAACAAGGAACAACTCCTCATAAGACATATGAACCGGGTTCTAGTAGTTGTAATTTAAAAGTTTCACAGTTTTATGAAGAAATTTCTGAAGTTGTAGAATTAATTAATCAGAAATTAGAAGTTCCAGAAATAAATGATGAATCTTTATTAACTGAATGTATTATTGCTTCAATTATATTTCATGAATCTTGTGGTGATCCAAATGCACGAAGTCGGGCAGGTGCAATAGGTTTAATGCAATTAATGCCTACAACCGCAGAGGAAATTGTTGATAAAATTTTAAGAGATAAAGATTTAAAAGAACATGCAGAAAGTATTGGTCTTAAAAGATACAATTTAGAAAATCCAAAACATAGTATTTTGCTTGGTACATATTATTTTGCTGAAAGATTAAATAGTGCTAGTAGTAAAATTTCAAAAGAAAGAAAAAATAGAGATGAGGAAATTTTAAATTATGCTCTTTCAGAATATAATGCAGGTCCTGGAAGTGGAACTAGTTCTTGTAGAGATGATAATGGGGAATATATTTTGTTTTCTGAATGTTTTAGTAGTAATTTAATACCAAAAGAAACACAAGAATATGTTAGTGAAAAAGTATTACCATTAAATAGAAAATGTGAAAGCGGAGAAGTTACTTTTTTAGTAGAATTAAAACAAGAAGATAACGAGGAGTTTGGAGAATCTGAAAAAAAATTATATTTTTATTACAAAAAGGAAGATTTGTCTAATTTTGCTGATAATATTAAGATAGATGAAGATCAACAAGATAATATAGCTGGGTTTAAATATCAAATTTTGGATTTAATAAAAGGTAAGGAAGATTATATTAAAAAAGATGTAGTTGATGATTTTTTAATTGAAAAAAAAGAAGAAACATCACAAGTAAACTCTCCAACTCTTCCAATGACTGATTTAGAAAATTTGCAAGAAGAAGTAATACGATTTACTGATTCAATTTCAAAACATGTTTATATCAAACCATTTGAAATTGAATTAGATGGAACAAAATATAAATTGAATTTAAATGAACCTTTCAACTTATTAATTGATGAAGATTATGAAATAAAAGATATTAAATTGATTTATAATAATTTGTTAACTACTTCAATTGATGATATTTCAACAAACCCAAAAAGAAAAAAAGCAATTGATGATGGTTTTTATATTTTTGGTAATAATCCTTTTGTTTTGGTAAAATTAGAAAAAATTGAAAATG
>CAZQHZ010000003.1:29012-60827 GCA_964593285.1 uncultured Methanosarcinales archaeon
TATATTTTTGGTAATAATCCTTTTGTTTTGGTAAAATTAGAAAAAATTGAAAATGCTTTAAAATTATCTGTTAAATATCATAAAGGTTTTATTAAAAACACAAATAATTTTGATATAAGTGTTCAAAGAAACATACAATCCATTTCTCTTAATACTTTTAATTTACTATTAGAGCCATCAATGAATCATGGTTTTTCGAAAACCAGTTTTAATTTAGATTTAAGTTTGAATGATTTAAATATTTGTAATTTAATTTTTGATGAAAATTTTATTGAAAAATATTGTAAAGTTGATTTTACTAATTATCAAATTATTGGTTTATTAATGAGAAATAAAGAATACAATCCAAATAATTATAAAGCCACTATTCAAGTAGAATATAACCCTAATTTTGAACATAAATGTTGTAGTAATCCAAAAAGTTGTATAGATCATAAAGATGGGAATTACATGCTTGCAACTTGTGATTACAAAAAGGCAAAAGAGAATGGATGTGAAATTAAAAAAGCAATTATTAGAAATAAAGATACTTTTTATTGTGATGATTATGAAACGAACTAAATATTTAATCTTTGTATTTTTTGTGGTTTTGTTAGTTTTAACTGCATGTGAGCCACGAGATGATGATTTTTTAAAATTAGAAGATTTACGAAAAGGAAGTGATGGTATAAATGTTATTTACACTGAAAATTCACCACCAAGAGAAGTTACTCAAGAAACTAATTTTAATATAAATGCACAAATTCAAAACAAAGGTGCATATAATACTAATGGGTTTTTATTATTAACTGTTGAAAATGATTTTGTTGAAAATGATGAAAACCCTAGAAAAGAAATTAATTTAGATGGAAAAAGTTTACATAATCCTGATGGTGATAAAAAAAATATTTTATTTAATTTAAAATCAAAAACTCCTAGAGCTCAAAAGACAAAACATGAAACAACAGTTATTTTAACAACATGTTATAACTATTCAACTTTTTTTCAAGATGATATATGTATAGATCCAAAGGCTTATTCAACTACCACCCAATTTGATAAAGTGTGTGAATTTAAAGACGAAACTTATAGAAATCAAGGTGCACCGATTGCTGTTAAAAAAATAGAATTGATTCCAGAAACAAATAGGGATGATAATATTAAATTAAGATTTAATATTCATGTTGAAAATGTTGGAAAAGGAAATGTTTTAGGTTATGAATTTATAGAAGATGCTTGTAGTTCAAAGTCTGTAGATAGAACTAAATTAGGTGTTGTTCATATTGATCAAATAATTATTGGTGGATATGAATATAGTATGGAAGGTAATGAAAACACAATTGAATGTTTTGATGATGAGATTAAATTATCAAGAGAAAAAGGAATTTTTAGATGTGAAATAAAAAATCCATTAGATAGCTCATCACCAGAATATATGGCACAAATGGAAGTTAAATTAAAATATGGTTATACTCAAAGTTTTTCAAAATCTTTTTTTATTGAGAGGAGAATTTAAATGAAAAAAATATATTTTTTAATAATTTGTATTTTTATTATTTCTTGTAGTAACCAGCAGCAAAATTTGGATTATGATAGTGGAACTACAGGGATTGTTGCAAATTTTGAAGATAAATTAGATCATACAATTTATGAAGGGCAAGATCTTTCTCTTGTTGTTAATTTACAAAATAAAGGTTCGTATGATGAAGCTTATGGAAGAGTTATTTTGAGTGGTTTTGATAGGCATATTATGCCTTTTAGAGAATTAGTTGCATATGATAATTATGCAGTTCATTATCTACCTGAACTTGAATCAAGATCTCCTTATAATATTGATGGAGGTTTTGATACAGTTAGTTTTGAAATTCCAAAAAATAGTATATATTTATCTGATTTTGAAAAATATGAACCAAATTTGATGCTTAGTCTTTGTTATTATTATGAAACTAAAGCTACACCAAATGTTTGTATTTCTTTGGATCCATTTAATTCAAAGTCAAAAATATGTGATCCTTTTAAGCCAATTGTTATGCAAAATCAAGGTGCACCTGTTGCTGTAACCAGAGTTGAACAGGAAGTTATGGCTGATTTTACAACTTTTATTGTAACTGTTGAAAATGTTGGAGAAGGAAATGTTATTACACCAACTCAAGAAAGTGCTGATGCATGTCCATTAAATTTAAAACATGATGATTTAAATGAGTTTGAATTTGAAATGAAACTTTCAAATACTCAAAATCCAGAATGCACTCCAAATGGTCGAGCAAGATTGGTTAATGGAAAGGCGGTTATTTTTTGTAAATTTCAATTAAGACCAGAATTTACAAAGAATCATAATGAAGAAATTGGAGCTGAAATGTATACAAAACAGTTAGAAATAAATATTAAATATTTTTATAATACAAATACTTATAAAAAACTAAAATTGGCAAAACAGCCTGGAACTTATCAAAATACCAATATTGATTGAAAATGAATTATAAAAAATATATTTTAATTTTGTTGTTTATTTTACTTTTATTTAGTTTAGTTTCTTGTGTTGTTCCAGATGAGGATGTTTTAGACTTAGATTATAGAACAGGAAATTTAGGTTTATTAGTTAATTTTATGTCAGGGGCTGTTCCTGATAGTATTTATGAAAATCAAGATTTAGAAATTGTTGCAGAAATTAGAAATGTTGGTGCTTTTAATGAACCTTCTGGAAAAATATATCTACATGGTTTTGATGCAACAGTTATTTCTTTTGATAGAAGAATTCAATCAAAAGATGGTGTTGAATTAAATTATTTATATCAAGAAATTCCAAAGATTATGGGTAAAAGTGCTTATCAAGATGGAGGATATGATAGAGTATCTTTTGTTGCATCTAGTTCTGATATTAATTTAAAAAGTTCAAAAACTTATAATCCAAGATTTATTTTAAGTACATGTTTTAATTATAAAACTGTTCTTTCACCAACAGTTTGTATATTACCTGATAGTTCTGTTTTGAAAACTTCTAGTGTTTGCAAGCCATCAACAATAAGTTTGTCAAGCCAGGGTGCACCTGTTGCTGTAACAAAAGTTGAAACACAAGTTGTTGGTAATAACAATAAATTTTATATAACAATTGAGAATGTTGGCAATGGAAGAGTTATTTTAAATAATGAAGAATCGTTTAGCAATTGTCCTTTAAAATTAGAAGATACTGATTTAGATATTGTTGAATTTGAAGTTAAGATAGATAATTTAGAAAAACCAGTATGTTATCCAGAAGGTAAAGTTAAGTTATTTAATGACAAAGCGAGGATTGAATGTGTTTTTTCAACATTAAAAGATAATGAAAAAATTGTTTCATCACCTTATACTACCCCACTTCAAATTTCATTAGATTATAATTATTTAATTTCAACAAAAAAGGAAATAAAAATAATTCCAACTTAATATTTATTTATAAATTAATATGTGAATAAACCAAAAATTATTTAAATATATTTTAAAATAATATAAATAATCTTGTTTATTTTATGAAAAAAGGAGGATTTAATAAATATGAAAAATTTCAAATTTTGCAATAAATTATTATTAATATTGGTGTTAGGATTGTCTGTTTTTATTTTTGGGTGTGATCAAGAAGATAAAACAGGGTCGCCATGGCTTGGTGGGTATGAAGGATTGGTTGTGGAATTTGAAAAAATAGATCAGACAACTGATTTTACTGGTTCATTTAGCCAAGTTTGGGAAGATGAAACATTTCCTGTTTTTATTTATGTTAATAATAGAGGAGAGTATGAAGTGCCTGCAAATGATGTTTTTTTTGAAATTAAAGGTATTGCATCATCTGATTTTTCTGGGTTGAGTTTTACTAAAAGAAATTCAGAAACAATTGAAAGAGTTTCAGAATTTATGCCTAATGGTGGTGAAACTTATGTTGATTTTGGAAGTGCTAAATATAATAGGTTAGTTGGAACTCATTATGATGCAGAAATTTTCATATATTATACATATCCTTACAAAACAACAGTTAATGTACAAGATGTATGTTATAAGTACGATCCAAAAGATACTACTATTTGTAAAGTTGATAGTGTGCGTTCTGCACATGCTTCAGGTGGCCCTATACAGATTGGTACAGTAACTCAAAGATATATTGGAAAAGGAAGTATTATTGTTGAAATTCCTATTAAAAATGTTGGTAAAGGAAAAGTTAAACCTGCTGAAAGTCATGAATTTAATTCAGTTCATGATGAGATATATTTTGAAACTAATGATAGAGACTGGGAATGTCGTTCTAGAGGAAACCCAAGTATTGCGCGAATAACTCATCAAGACGGTGTTAGAAGTAATACTGAAACAGTTATTTTATGTACTAATAGAAATGTTGAAGCTGGTGCAAATTATCAAAAAGCTGTAACTTTAGAATTAACATACTATTATCAAGATTGGATTTCTCATAAAATTAGAATTAAAGAAAATCCATAAAAAATATTTTTTATTTATTTATTTATTTATTTTATTCTTTGTTTATAGTAGTTAATGTAAAATTTGCAAGTAATGCTTCTAGTTGCAGATATTCATCAGATCCTTCAGTCATTCTAAATTCAATATCACCACATTTATCGACTAGAAAAACCTTATCTTTTTCTAAAATATTTAAATTCCAAATTTCTCGTTGTATTTGTTTAATTATATCAATTCCAGAAAGTCCATATTTTAGCATTGTTTTAAGTAATAATTTTCTTGATTCAATAAATTTTTTATTAATTGCAAGTTCTAATATTTGAACTATTTCTTTTGGTTTTGCAAATGATGCCATAGAAAAAATTTCTTCTTGTGTTATTGTTTTATTTAATGATGAACTACTTTGAAGAATATTTTCAGCACGCCTGCAATCCCCATTAGAAATTTGATATAAAGCTTCTTTTGCATCGTTATTAATATTTAATTCTTCATTTTTTGCAATATTATCAATAATTGTGAATATTTCCTCTTTTTTTAGTGGTTTAAATCTAAAAATAGTACATCTTGATTGTATTGGGTCGATTATTTTTGATGAATAATTGCAACTTAAAATAAATCTAGTTGTTTGTGTATAATTTTCCATAGTTCTTCTTAGGGCTTGCTGCGCTTCTTTAGTTAATGCATCACATTCATCTAAATAAATTATTTTAAATGGAACGTTACCTATTGCTTTTGTTCTTGCAAAATCTTTAACTTTATTTCTAATTATATCAATCCCTCGCTCATCTGAAGCATTTAATTCCAGAGTATTTTGTCTATATTCATCTCCAAATAATTCACGAGCAATAACTAATGCAAGTGTTGTTTTACCAATCCCAGCAGATCCTGCAAACATTAAATGTGGCATATTTTTTTGTTTAATAAAAGCTTTAACTTTAGAAACAATATCTTCTTGTCCTATAATATCTTTGAATTTTTTTGGTCTATACTTTTCAGTCCATATTGCATTTTTATCAATCATTTTAAATATTTGAAATAGTTATTAATTTAAAAAATTATTGTTATTTAGATGTTGTAATTATATTATAAATTTATAAAAAGTAGAAATAAAAATTTAAAAATTAAATTATGTCTTCTTCTGCAATTACCATAAAATCGCCTATTGCAATAACTGCACTAAAAGGAATTAATATATTATTTGATTTATCTTTTTCAAGTTCTAGTTTTTCTGTATAAGTTGTTGGGTTTTTTAATAACATATGTATTAATTCACCAGATCTTGTTTCAAATATTATATCTCCAACTTCGCCAAATCTTTTTCCAGATTTGCTTACAACTGTTTTACCTATTAATTCTTTAGAAAATCTTTTATCATCTTCAGCCATTTTATTCACTCATATCAATTTTTTATTTTAAAATTATTTGTATTAATTTAAACTATTCTTTATAATCATTAAGTTATATTTAAAGTTTTTGTAGTTTTTGTAGTTTTTATGGTTGTTTTTTTTGATTTAGTAATCTTGTAGTAACTATTTTATGTAAATAAAAAAATAGAAATATTTAAAAACTTAGCAATAATTGTAAAATTTAGATATAAATTATAATTATATATAGAAGTAAAATTTATATTTAACTATAATAAAAATGATTAAAAAAACGAAAAATTTATAAATTCTAATTTATCTAATTAGAAAATATATTAATATACTTATAAATATATTATAACTTACAAAAAAGAGGAAAAAATGTTTAAAAAATTATTGATACCAATTCTTATACTTGTTGTTTTATCTACATTTGCATTTGCAGATTTGCCAAATAGGCTCAATATTACTATGTCTGAAATAGTATATAATAATATTACTTATGCTAAAGATTTTTATCTAGAAGAAGAAAATACATTTTGTGAAATTCATGGTACTTTAAATATAACTAATCCAAGTGAAGATACTGTAAATACAATTTATATTGAATTTGTAAATTATGAACGAATGATTACTGATTTTGTTTTAGTTGATGGTAGGAATGCAACTAAATCTTCTGGAAGTTTAGCTACTGAACAAGAATATGGTAGGATTGAAAGTGGAATTAATAATGTTGAATTAATTCAAGATTTAGATGATGATAATTTAATAGATTATATGTATGTTAATTCAACTCATTTAATATTTAATTTAAGTTCTGAATCAAATTTACTTTCAATTCCGTTTGGTCAAGATATTTCTAATGCAGGTACCACTCCAGTTACCTTGAATTTAATTAATCAAACTTTATCAGGAACAAAAGATTATGCAAATGTTACAATAATTGGTGAAACAGATGAAAATAATGTTTTAACTGAAAATATGGAAATTTTCATTAAAGAATTTATGTATGGCCCTATTGTTTTATTTATTCCAGAACTTAGAAATAATAATTATACAACATTTATCTATAATATTACATGCGATGGAACTGAGCCACCTGTAAAAATTTCTACAAATTATTCTAATTTAGATCATCCTGATATAAACCGAAAAGTTCTTGCAGGACATAATTGGACAGTAACACAGTATGCAAAAAATAATTTATATTTAGGACATGATGTTACAAATATAAATATTACAATGAATTCACAACCTGTTGTTTGGAATGAAACTGAATTTGATTTTTATTTGCGAAATTTATTTCCACTTGGAGATTATACCAATGTACATGGAAATGGAACATCAAATAAAACTTGGTGGTGGCAACCAAATGGTGGAATACTTAATGCTGATGAAGAAGTAAATGTTAGTTATACTATTCAAGCACCAGAATCAGTTCCTTTTACTGCAACTTTTTTAGCATTAATTGAAAATATTTCATATGATGCACCATTTTTAATGTCAAATTTAACTATTAATGAAATTAATGCAACTGCAGAAATTAATAATAAAGCACAAAAACGAATTGTTCAACCTGCAGATGATGAAGAAAATAATAATGTTACATGGGGTGCAAATGCAGAAGTTAGTGTTCCAATTAATATTAGTTATGAATTATTTAAAGTAAGTTTGTGGGTTACTAGTGTAGGTGGTGATCCTAATGAAGATACTGGATTGAATCGTACATATAATAATAGTATAAATGTTCCTTTAGTTGAATTAAATTTATCAGATAAATGGGAAGGTAGTGAATGGCTTTTTAATTACACAGATTCCACAGATCCGCCAGTTGTTTGGATTACGCCTGAGTGGAGAATAAAAAATAAATATGGTCAAATACTTAATTTTTCAAGAACTGTTAGTGGAGAAGACTTATATATGAAATATATTTATGTTGTTCATGGATATTGGCTTGAAATTGAAAAAAATATTACAAGTATTGGCGAAGATCAATATCATGTTTTTACTTATGTTGAAAATATAGGTAATGGATGGACACCAAAAGATGAATTTGTTACTGTATATGATTTTGTTCCAATTGAATTTAGTGCGTGGAACTTTTCAATTGAGGATGATATGATTAATCAAACTGTGGGTGATCCTACTACAAATTATTATGGTATGTCATATAGGTGGAATATCCCGCCAAAGCCTTTGATGAATTCATCACTTGGTCCAAAAAATGGTCCTGATAAAACAGGTCCTGGAAATTATTCATGGAATGTATCATACATAGTAAATGGTACTGGTGATTATCGGGCTTCAGAATTATATATTGTTGGTTTAGACCCACTGAAAGTTGATGGTGCATTTACATCACCTGTTATTTCAGTAATTTCGGGGCTACAAACTTATTCAAAAGAATTAATTTATGTATCAATTTTTGGTTTACTAATAGTTATTAATATTGCAAATTTATTTATAACTAGTAATATTAACAAAAAACTTAAAAACCATAAATAAATAATTTTATTTTAAAAAAAAGAGGGGTTAGTGGTATTTTGATTTTATCAAATTTGAAAATAAACTTAAAATATTTAGTATATGTATTTATGTTTATTTTTGTAATAAATTTTTGTTTAGGAGAGATTGTTGTATTTAATAATTATGAAACTACAATTCATTTGCAAGATGGCAAATTACATGTAATTAAGGAATTAACTTTAGAAAATGTTGGTTCTGATCCTATAATTCCTGGTGAATTACATTTTAAAATTCATGAATTAAAAAAAGGTGAGAAAATTCCTTCCGAAATTTTAAATTTTAATACTATAAATGGTCGTGATCAAGAATTAGATTCTAGAGTTATTGAAGGTAATACTGAAACAGATTTGGTTGTAAGTGTTTGGGAGCCAATTTTACCTAAATTTAGTTATAAAATATTTTTAACTTATGATATTGTTTTTGAACCGAAAGGTTTTTTGTTTTATGAATTTAATGTTCCAACTGAAGATACTACAATTCCTATAAAAAAAAATCAAAATATTGTATTAATTCCTTCAAATTATAAAGTTACTTTTGCAAAAGATGCAAGTGTTAGCCAAGTTACTAAAGATGATAAAAAGTTTAGTGAAGTAAAATGGACAAATACTGGTAATATGGTTCTAGAATATTCTAAAATACCCTTGCCAAAAACAGGTGTTAAGGCTGTAAATTTATTTTGGAGCGTGATAATTATTTTAACAATTTTGGCAACATTTATTATTCATAAAAAATTAAGATAATTATTTGGAGGAATTTTAAAAAATTGAAATTTTATTTATATTTGTTAATTTTTTGTTTACTTAGTTTTTCTGTTTTTTCTAGTACTGAAGGTTTTTTTATGGATATTTTTGAAAAAGGGAAAGTTGTTAATTATTATGATGAATATTATGTTGTTCAAATAAATGGAACAATTAATGTTACAAATAATTATAATTCTACAATGTTTAATATTGAAATACCATTTAATTTAGATACATTAAATATTTTTGAAGTAGATACAAATTTTATTGATCAAAATAAATTTAGTTTTTCAATGTTTGATCCTTTTGAAACAAAAACTTTTGATTATGAAATTCGTGGAATTACTGCATTTGATCCAATGAAACAAAATAAAAATGTTTTAGCTTCATCTATTTTAATTGATGAGGTTTCTTTGCATTCTTTAATTATTTCTAAGTTGAATAAAGCAGATATTGAAGCAGTTGATATAAATACAAGTGATGTAAAAAGTGTTGCAAAAAGAAGACTTATTACTGTTTCATTAGAAAATCCAACAAGTGCTGAATATAATGTAACTTCAATAACTGTTTTAAAAACTCCTGATTTAGATCCAAATAATATAGTTAATCAGTGGGATTTACTTGATGATGTTTTAATATTAAAGGAAAATCAAAAATATGAAGAAGATATTGTGGATTTTGATGCTAAACCAAATGATGTTTATTGGCTTACAACAAAAACAGACACCCATTTTAATTTATTTTTAAATTCAAACAATAGTATTTTAAGATATAGTCAAGATGATTTACTAAGTCCTGAAAATATAACTGTTTCAATTAATGGTACACAATTTAATGTAAGTGAATATTTAGAACATATGTTATATGTTAAAAAATCCTATTCAGATACACATATTTTTCCAGGGGACTTAATTGAAGTTGATATTAGGATTAACAATTTTGCTCCAATTAATAGAAATGTTACTGTTAAAGATTTTTTGCCACTTGGGTTTTTATTTGATTCAGGTAATGAACCAACAAATGCTGATGGTAGTGAATTAGTTTGGCAAATTAATATAAATCCTGAAAGTACTAAAAGACTTACGTATAATTTAAAATATGTTGATGAAGAAATGCTTGGTGTTGATTATTTTAAGCCTGCAGAAGTAATTTATGATGGTGGTGTTTTTTATACGAAAAGAACATCTTTTATTAGAAAGTATATCCCTGATAAAAAAATTTTTGTTCAAAAAAAAGTTAAAGAATCACTAAATGATGAATATGTTGTTGAAATTTTTGTGCATAATGTTGGAGAATATGGTATTGATAATTTAATAGTTAAAGAATTTTTAAATACAGATGATGTTTTTCGGGAAATTACAATAATGCCTAAAGATAAGGGATTGTGGGATATTGAAAATTTAAAAAAGTCTGATGTTTGGAAAGTTTCTTATATTACAGATAAAAATGATGCATTATTTTCTTTACCTCAAATTATAGGAATTGATGAAAGCGTTGTTATGAAGACTTTAATTTTTGAACATGTTATTAGAAATGAATGGAGCGAGAGTGCTGTTAAATTTATTGAAAAGTTTGGTTTATTTATTTTAATTTTTCTACCTTTATTGTTAATTATTTTAAACAGGATGCGTAGAACATATAAAGAAAGAAGTTTTAAGAAAATGTCTAAACAAATTAATAAATTAAAAAATGATTCAACGCCTGATATTATAGATTCTATTGACTATTTGCGAAAAGAAGCTAATATAAAAACAGATTTTCCAGTTAGTGAAAAATTTAATGGAGATAATTATAAAAAACCTGTTAGTAAAAATGATTTTAAAGATGAAGTTAAGCATAATATGGATGATTTAGAAAAACTAAAAAAGGATTTAAAATAAAATTTTTTTTGTAAATTTTAATAATCTTGGTTCTCTAAAAAGTAATGAAGTTATTAATTTGATTGAATTATCTCTGTTGTATTTTAAAAAAATATCTTCATTTTTAGAAGCCATCTTAATTAAATCTGTATTGTCTTTATTAGTAAATTTATTTAATATTTTTCTAATATATAAATGCATTAGTAATTCTTTTCCAATTTTTTTTCGCCATTGTTTTTCATAATTTTTTTTATTTAAAATGCAGTCTGCTAGGATTTTACTTGAAATTAATCCTTGAATTATTCCACCACCTGTTGTTGCTTTTACTTGAGCTGCACTATCTCCGACGAGATAAAAATTATCTTTTTGTGTTTTAATTTTTGGATTATATATTGGAATTAATCCTGCTTGTGTTGCAAGAATTTTATTTTTGTCTAATTTATTGTTTTTTAATAAATTTGATAAAATTAAGCTTGGATTACTAATACTACAACTTCCAATCCTAGCTATGTTTTCATTTTCAGGAATTATCCAGCTAAAAAATTGTTGTTTTTTATCGCCTAAAAATACACTTATTGTATCTTTTTTAAATTCTCCTTTTATTATGAATTGCTTTCCAAAATAATATTTTGGTTTAATATTATTAATATATTCTCTTCCTTTGCTATAAGCACCCTCTGCAGATATCACTGTTTTATGTTTAAATAAATCATTTTTCGTTTTTAAAAAATATAAATTATTTTTTTTATTTATATTAATTATTTTTTTATTATAAAAAATTTTGGCACCAGCATTTAAAGCCATATCTTTTATTTGATTATCAAATTTAGTTCTATCTATAATATAGTCATTAATTTTTAATTTTGCGTTTAATTTATCAGAAATATTTGGAAATACTTTTACATAATTTATTCTATTTATAATTGTTTCTTTACTTATATTAATTGTTTTAAGAATGTCTTTTGTCACAATCCCACTACATTGTATTGGTTTACCGATAGTTTTGTGTTCTTCATAAATTGTTGTTTTTATTCCTTTTTTTGAAAGGTGATATGCACACATTAATCCAGCAGGGCCACCACCAATAATTCCAACCATTTTTAATAAAAAAATTTATTAAATTAAATAATTTTCTTTAATTTGTTCTTATTTGGAAGTGGTACTATTTCAAAACATTTAAATATAACTTGTGTTTTTCACTATTTAATACTAATAAATTTTTGTTATGAATAAGTTATAATTGTTGGGGGTAATATTAAAATGAAAAATGTTTATAATAGTCTATTAAATCAGGCAGAATTAGCTGGGAAAAAAAATGGTAAGCGATATGAATCTAAATTTAATCAAGTTTTTAATGATTCTATGAAATATGTTAGTTCACTTTCAGATAATCAATTGTCTGAATTAAAAAATACGTATAATGGTGCTTTTGATAGTTATCTTAAAAATACTCAAGGGCGAAAAACTAAAACTCGAGAAAATATTGAAAATAAAGTTAAAACTTTAGATTCTTTACTTAGTGATAAAAGTAATATTGATATTTGTAAAGAATTAAATAATGAGATGAAAAATTCTAGAAGATATTCTGATAAATTTGAAAAAGCTTATGAATTAATAAGTACCAAAACAGATAATGGTTCTTTAAGTGATTCACAAGCAAAATTTGCAAAAGAATATGTAAATAATTTAGTTAATGATTATAAGACAAAAAATAAGGGAAAAGTTACAAAAAATTATTTAGATAAGATTAATACAAGTATGAATGGTATTAATAGTGTTTTAAATTCTTATATCAATAATCAACAAAGCAATTTAAAATCAGATGTTAGTGATAATTTAGGAGACAATCCTAGTAATTATAATACAAATGAAAGATTTTTTATTCCACATGATAATGGTATAATTTTACATGGTGTGACAATAATTCCGCCTATTAAATATGTAACTCAGCCTGCAAAAGATGCAGTAAGTTTTGCAGCTCAAGGAATAAAAAGTATTGGTGATTTAATTGGTTTAACTTATCATAATGTTAAGAATAATTTAAAAGATAAAAAATCAAAAATCGCTAATAAAATTAAAAATATTTATTCTAAAAAATCAGATGTTGAAATTGAATTAGATCCAAATAAACCTGGAAGTGCAATGATGAATCCACTTCCAAAGCCAAATCAAGATTTAAAAAAAGAAAAAGATTATACAATTGATGGTGTTTTAAATGATGGTTCTGTTGAATCTAGAGAAGAAAACGTAAAAGAATCTTTGTTTTCAAAATTTAAAAATTGGTATAATTCAAAAAAAGTAGATACAAAAAAATCTGATGTTAATGTAAAAGATGAAGAAAAACAAGCAACATATTTTTCAAAAATTAAAGGAAGACTTTTAAATTTTAAAGAAAAAAGTCCTATTTATAAATTATTTTCTGGGAAAAACAAAACAGATAAAAAAATAATTGGACAAGAAGAAAATACAAATGTTCAGAATAAAAATTCTTGGAAGAGACAAGTTGCTTATACAACTTTAGGTGTTGCTTCACTAGCAGCATTATCTATCGGTGCATACGCAGCTTTTAATAAGGAAGCAGTAGATGAGACTAAAGAGGAAAAACCAGCATCTGTTTATGCAATTAATTCAAAAGATATAACTCCTTCTGTAATTGATGTAGATAAAAATTCTAAAGAAAATACACTTGAAGGTGTTATTGAAAAAATAAATAATTTAACCTTTACTCAACCTAAGCAAGTTGATCCAAAATCCTCAGAATTTGATGAAAAATTAAAAACACAATGGTATGGTTTACATATTGAAAAAGATCAAGAGAATAAAACCTTTATTCCAACATTATCTAAAGATATAGATGATGATAATTTATCATTGATTGGTCAACTTAAGGATGGTGGTTTTAAAGTTTTAAATCCAGGTGATAGTTATTCATCTAATGAATTTTCTGCGGTTGGTTTTGCGAAAGTAAATAATAATGATGATGTTAATTTTCGAAATTCAGTTAGATTGGATAAAGAATCAAAAAAATCAGAACAGGTTATGCCATTAGAAGAAAAAACAATTGAAGAAGATGAAAAAAAATCAACAAATTCTTCAAATAATGATGAAGTAGTAGATTTTTTAAAAGGGCAATCTGATATTTTATTAAAGAATTAATTGGTGATTTAGAATGTATAAAAAAATAAAAAATAATATAAAACAGAATTATAATGGCATTAAAACAAGTTTAAATGATGCATGTATTTATTTAGTTGAAAATGGAAAAGGATATGCAAGAAATGGTGTTTTATCTTTATCAGTTTTAGCAACAGTTTTAGGAGGAAGTGTTGGATGTTCACCTGTAAAAACAAATCCACCTATGCATTATGAACAATCAGTTAGTGCAAATCAATTTATTGATCAACAAAAAGAACTACAAAAACAAAATGAAAATAATTATGTTAATGAAAAAAAAGATGAAACAGCAAAACAAAAGAAAGATGATCAAAATATCGAACTTCAAAATTCTCTTGAAAATATTATTGTTAATAATTTTCAAAAACCAGAATATAATCCTAATGCATATAAAGAATTTTTAGAAAATTTAAATGATTTTTATAATTTAAATTTAAGTAGTAATCAATTAGAAAATGTTTCAACTTCTAAAAACTCAGAAGTTAATAATTTATTATTATCTTATGGTCCAAGCCTAGCATTACCTTCAGGGTTTAGTTTGTATGAAGAAAATGATGAATTAAAACCTGTAAATGTTGCTGATTTTATTAAAGATAATTTAACTAGTGATGAATTTAAAAAAATTGTTACACAAAACCAAAGTTATGATAGTAAAAATAAATTTGATGGTGGTTTTGTTTATATTGACCCAAAAACCGGTGAAACTATTGGAATTCCTTCATCATATGGACCTGTAACTGATTTAACAAAAGAATCTGTAAAAAACTTTTTAGATGAGAAATTTGAAAATTTTGATTTTAATGAAATTTTAACTTATAATGTTTTACAAAATAGTGGTTTAATTGGTAATATTAAAATGTATGTAGCTAATGCTAGAGATGAAAATAGCGGTATTGTCAGGCCATTTATTGATTTACAAAAAGATGGTTATGCTTTTTCGCCAATTCATATGGATAAAGAAACATTAGATGAAATTATAAAAAAATATTCACAGCAGGAACATATTAAAGATAATATGCAAATAAGTCATTTGTTAGATGATAATGCAAAACAGAGATTTTTAGCAGATATTGCAAGTTTTGCTATATTATATCAATATACAACTCCTTTGGTTGCAGGTTTTACAGCAATACCTAATTTAATGGATAGTTTAAATTATTCAAAAGTTTTAAATTTTGTAAAAAATAATCAAATTAATTTAGATGTTAAATTTTCAGAAGATAATATTGCAAATTTACTTGATTCTGTAAATTTGAATGTTTTACGACCAATTTATGATAAAGATGATAAATTAGTTGGTTTATCAGTAGCAGAATATTTTGGTTCAATTGGAAGAAAAGAAAATAATGATTTAGTTTTACTTGGTAAAAATGGTACTTATATCAGTGAAGGTGGAGCAATTATAGGTAATGAAAAGGTAAAAGGTAGTAAAATGATTGATAAGTATGCAATTACTGCTTGGAATACTGCTCTTGCGTACATAATGTATCAAATACATCTTGGTTTAAATGAAGAGAAGGAACAAAAGAAAGAAAAAGATGATCCAGAACCAACACCAGAGCCAACACCAGAGCCAACCTCACCACCAGAACCAACACCAGCACCTACACCAGCACCTACACCAGCGCCAACACCAGCACCAACACCAGCGCCAACACCAGCACCAACACCAGCACCAACAGCACCACCACAGCCAACACCAGTACCAACACCAGCACCAACAGCACCACCAGGTTTTTAAATTTAATAAAATATATTCATAATCATTTTTAATATAAATAAATTTTAGGGGGTTTTAGAAAAATGAAAAATAAATTTAAAATAATGTTAATAATAGCATTATCATTTGTATTAATGTTAAATATAGCATATGCAAGTTCCGGAATAACACATACTCATTATTTTTTTGATGAACAAACTAATTCACAAATACATAATGTAGATGGTTTTTTATATGATTGTATAGATGATGATTGTACAAATTTGGGATCTGAAGTGTTTCATCATAATTCAGATGCAACTAATGTAATTAGTTTTGAATACCCAAGTGTTCCTTCATCAACTTATGAAAATCCAGTTTATTATTATAGGTTCTTTTTGAAGGAATGTTATTTACCAATGGGTGCACCATCAGGTGGGATTTATGATGTTGAAGATGAATATGAATTTGAACAAGATGTAAATTTTAAAAAAGCTTCATCTTGTCATTCACCAATTGAATCATTTAATGTAACTAATGATAATTATGTAAATGAGCCTTTGGTTGTGAATGTTAGTTCAACTCTTGAAGCTGTTGCATATAGTTATTTTTTAGAATTAGGTTATGATAAAATTCCACCTGGATATGAAGAGCATTTTTCAGTTCAAACTACAGTTACTCTTGAAATTTTAAAAGATGGAGATGTTGTTCATACAGATTCAGAAGATTTTTATATTTTTGCAGGAGATTATGAAAATGTAACATTTTCATGGACTCCAGCAGAAGAAGGAGATTATGTTGCTAGAGTTAAAACAGATATTTTAGATTGTCAATGTGATAGTTCATTTGAAAGGTCTTCAAGTAAAGATTTTAATGTATTTGAAGAAAGGCCAAATAATGAATGTTATACATTACTTCAAAATTTAGAAGCTACACCATTATATCCAACCGCTGGATCTACAATAAATGTTAGTTTTGATAAAATTAGTAATTATGCAGATTCAAGTTTTGTTAAAACACCTGTTGATACATTAATAAATTATCAAATTACTGATAGTAGTAATAATGTTGTTGAGAATGGTGATTTTGTGTTGTCTGCAAATCAAGATGGATTAAATTATGAAAATCATTTATTTAATTGGGTTTCAACACAAGGTGGTGATTATAATATAAGAATTGAGGGTGTTGCTCAAAGTTCATTGTGTGATGGTTTAAATAATTCAAATGATGTAATATCTTTGGGTTATCATATAATGGATGTTGAAAAATATTATGTTGATTTTACTGTTGTTGATTCAGTTACAAATAATTCAATAGAAAATGCATTAGTTTCACTTGGTAGTGAGTCTGGCAATACAAATTCAAATGGTTTTGTTAATTTTTATGTAAATCCAGAAAATTATAGTTATGATGTTACTGCATCAGAATATAATTCAAGTTCAGGGACAGTTAGTGTTGATGATAATGTAAGTATTTTAGTTGAATTAGTTAGTACTGAAGGTTATTATACTGTTCAATTTAATGTAGTTGATGCATCAACTAATTTTCCAATTACAGATGCAGTTGTTGATTTAAATGGAACTACAATAAATACAAATTCAAATGGGGTTGCAATTTTTGATAATGTGTTACCTGGAAATTATGAATGGTCAATTTCAGCAAATAATTATTATGATTCACTTGGTAGTGTAATGGTTAATGATTCTGATGTAACTTTAGATGTTACACTTCAGCGAAGACCATTTTTGGATACAATAATTGTTGATTTATTATATCCTGAGGGTGGAGAAGTTTTACAAGATACTGTTGAAGTTTTATGGGATGCAGAAAGCATGGACAATTCAGATTTATTAATAGATTTAGTTTATACTATTGATGAAGGTGAAACATGGAATTTTATTGCTGAAGATTTAGAAAATACAGGAAATTATTCGTGGAATACAAATAATTATCCAGATGTAGCAAATTATATTTTAAAGGTTGTAGCAAAAAATCCTGTTACTAATCTTTCAGCATATGATGAAAGTGATTTTTTTACTATTAATAATGTAGTAGTAGTTGAAGATGATGATGACAGTGAAGAATATTTAAGAGATGCTTTAAGTATTGTTGGTATTGATTTTATAAATCCATACGGTGATGTTGTTAGTGCAGGTGATAGTTTAGTAATTAATATGGTTGTAAAAAATACCGGTGATACACGACTAAATGACTTGAAAATAGCGGCAGTTATGAATGATATTGCAGTAAGAGATTCAATAGGACCGTTTAATCTAAATAACGACTACGATACTATGAGGGCATTATACCTAGATATTCCAGAATATGTAGATCCTGGTGTTTATCCACTAAGAATTACAATATCTGGCGAAGACATTAGACGGGTAGTTTATAGGGATGTGATAGTAATTTAGAGTAAAACACTACTGTAGAAGGAGTAAATGTTTCGAAACATTTAAATAATAGTACCACACTACAGTTGTAAATTTGTCTAATCTCATAATGAAATTAGAATAATAGGGGGTTAATAAAAATGAAGATGAGAAACATTTTGAGTATTTTTTTGTTTTTGTTAGTAGGTTTAGTTGCAATGAATGTTGCATCAGCTGTTCCTGCAACAATAGATTGGGTTAAAGTTAATGGAGACACACTTGATCCATCAAATACTAATTCCATATATGCTATGGATAGAAATAATGAACTTGACATAACTGTTCAAGTTACTGCAACAGCAGATGTAAAAAACGTACAAATTGAAGGCGTTCTTAGAGGGTATGATTTTGATGATCAAATTCAAGATTTAACACGTGTTAGAGACATGACTGAAAATAGAACATATAGAGAATCATTAAAATTAGATTTACCAACAAGGATGGATAAAGATTTGTATAAATTGAGAATTAGAGTAGAAGATAGATATGGAGATACAACACAATTAACATATGATTTAGAAATTGAAAATCAAAGACATGATGTACAAATTTTAGATGTTGTATTTAGTCCTTCAAATGAAGTTATTTCAGGAAGAGCTCTTTTATCTTTAATGAGAATTAAAAACTATGGTATGATTAAGCAGACAGATGGTGTAAAAGTTTCTGTTAATATTCCAGATCTTGGAGTTACTGCTGCTGGTTATGTTGATAGTTTAAGAGAAGATCAAGCTGTTACAACCGAAGAACTTTATTTAAGAATTCCAAAATGCACTCCTGCAGGAGTATATGATGCTGTTTTTACTTTAGAGTATCATGCATTTACTGAAAAAGAAACAGTAACAAAACAGATTAAAGTTATTGAAGATGAAACTTGTGTTACTGATGAAGAGGAAGAATCTGATAAAACAGTAATTGCAGTTGGTCCAACTAATCAAGATGTAGTAATTGGAGATGCTGGAGTTATTTATCCTTTAACAATTACTAACACAGGAAAAACATCAAAAACATATGTTGTTACTGCAGAAGGCTATGAGAATTTTGGAACTGTTGAAGTAAGTCCAGAAAACATTGTTGTTTTAGATGCTGGTGAAGCAAAAGCATTATATGTTTATGTTTCAGCTAAAGAAGATGCAACAGTTGGAGAACAAATGTTTAGTTTAACTATACAGTCTGGTTCAGAAAAATTAAAGGAAATGACATTAAAAGCTAATGTAGTTGAAGGAGAATCTGATCAAAAATTAGATTTGAGAAACCTTTTATTAATTGGTTTGTTAATCCTTGTAATTTTGCTTGTTATCTTAGGACTTATTATTGGTTTTAGTAAATTAAAAAACAATGATAGAGAATTTGATGATGATGAGTCTGAATCAAAGGAGACATATTATTAATTTTTTTATTTTTATTTTTTTATGTTCTTTTTCATATTGGTATATCAATAAAATAATATTAGAGGGATTAAAATAAAATTTTTAAAAAATTATTCAAAATTAATTGTTTTTTTAAGTATATTCTTGTTATTATTATCTTTTAGTTCTGCTAATGATTTTTTAGTTTTTACCGATAAAACTGATTTTGAAATGTGTAAAGGTGAAATTTATACAAATAAAATACTTATTAAAAGTAATATAGATGTTATTTCTTTTATTGATATTGAAAAAGGAATAAATAATGTTTTTGATTGGTCTTCTTTTTCTTTGACAAATACAATTATTGAACCACATCAAGAATTAGAAATATTTCAATTTTTTAATCCATCTTTTGATTTAAAGGATGGTTTATATGAAAATAATTTTTTTGTTAAAACAAATTCTGAAACATTTAATGTTAAACAAAATATAAATCTTAGGACTTGTAATAATGTTGGTGTTAGTGTTTATCAAAATAGTTATTCAAATTGTGCATGTAAACCAACTTTATATTATGTAAATATTACAAATACTGCTGATAATTATGCGGATGTTTTTTCTATTTATACAGATTTACCAGATGAATACTATAGTGTTTTAAATTCAGACATTTTGGTTGCACCAAAAGATACGAAAACTTTTGTTTTATCAGTAATATTGCCTTGTGATAAAACAGATAGTTATGAATTTAATTTATTTGTAGAATCAAAATCAACAGATTATATTGCTAAAACACCTTTATTTTTAGATATTAGAGATGATTGTTATGATTTTGATTTTAATTTAGGTTTACCTTCAATTATTTATGAAAATCAAACAGAATTTGAAGAATTTTCATATTATGAACATAATTATTTTGAATTTTGTAAAAATAATACTTATATGGTTCCATTTCAAATAAAAAATGTTGGTGAAGTAAATAATTCTTATAATGTAGAATTTAAAGGAAATGATTTTTTTAATTTGTATTTTAATTCATCTAATCAAATTGAGCCTAATTCTTCAGTTTATGGTTCAATTATTTTTGATGTTTTTGATTCAAATTTAGGTTATTATAAATCAAATATTGAAATTATAACTAATGTTGGTTTTTATTCAAAAAATTATGTTATTGAAAAAAATCTTTTCGATTGTGATTATGAAGAAAATGATGAAAGTAAAAAATCAATTAATAAATATTTATTTTATTTATTGGCATTGTTATTTTTATTATTAATAGTTCTGTTTGTTATTTATTATTTTTTTGTTAGAAAAAAAGAAAGTCCAAAAGAAGTAGTTGTTCAATCAAAATTAGAAAAAGTTAAAGATAATAAAGTTTATAGTAAGAAAGAAGTAATTAAAAAATCTGTAAAAAAAGAAAAAAAAAGTTATTTTTGGATTATTTTTTTTATTGTTTTTATAGTTTTATTATTTGGTAGTTTAATTATTTTATTGTTTTTATTTTATTTAATTCCATTTAGTTCTACTTATTATGTTTTAGATGAAACAGCTTTAAATGATTCAGATTTAATTGAAAATGAAACAGCAATAGCGCCACCTCCAGAATTTTCATCAAATATTTCAGGTGATAATGAATCACTATTAGATGTTAATATTACAGAAAATGCTAGTGCGTATGTTTTAGTTGATAAAATGGATGATATTTCAAAAAAATCAAGTAATGTTATTAAAAATTTTTTTGGTAATAATTTTTTACTTATCCTTATAGGAATTATTTTATTTATTTTATTAATATTTTTTATAATTTTTTTAATTAAATATGAAAATAATTTAAGTGTTAGTTATAAATTATTATTAATTATTTTATTATTTGTCATTTTTATTTTAATTTTTTTAATTGTTTATTTTTCATATTATAGCTTAGATAAATCAAAAGATATTAGTGATAGTGATCAGTTATTATTGGATGAAGAAATTCAAGATATAAAAGAAAATTCAACAAATTATGTATGGCATAAAAATACTGTTAAAAAAATTGATTTAACAAATTTTATAAATGATTCAAATAAAGATCAAATAAATCTTTCTTTAGCTGAACAAATAGATAATTTAACTGTTGAATTTAATAATTTAGAAATTGTTATTACTCCTGATAAGGATTGGTATGGAGAGAGGAATTTAGAATTAGTTGCTGAGAATGTAAAAGGTTTAAAAACTTATAATGATGACATTAATTTAGTTGTTTTAAATAAAGAGAAAAAAAATTTATTTTATGAATTTATTGTAAATAATTTAGTTTTACTTTTATTTATTTTTTTAATTATTTTTATTGTTATTTTTTTAGTTGTTTTTAATTTTTCTTTAACTAAAAAAAAATAATTATTTTTTAGTTTTTCTTTGTTTTGGATTTAATTTAGTATATCCAATCCAAATTAATACAATTAAAACAATTCCAAGTAATATGAATCTTAAAAAATCACTTGCTAATTGCCAATATCTAATTGTTCCATATATCATTATAAGAATACTTCCACTCATAATTCCAGAGCCAACACTTTCAACTTTTAGTAAAATGACACCAATAATTAATGTTAATAAACCAATTATTGTGGTTATAATAAATATATTTCTATTATAATTTTCTCTTTTATTTTGATATTCTTGACTGCAATAATGATTTATATCACACCTTCCATCATTTTTTTTAAGTTCATTGAGGTTACAATTTAAAATGATATTTGTATTGTTTTCTTCAATTTTATTGCATGTTAATTGGTTATTTATTCTTGGTTTTTCCTCATCATATGAAGTCCATTTTCCATTATTTTTAATGCATTCCTCTTGTGTTTGATACGTTTTAAAATCAGTATTATTACAAAAATCAGAATAATTTGGTGCTTTATAGAATGTACTTATACCAAATCCTACAAAAAAAGCAAATATTAGTGCAATAGCAATTGATAATAAAACTTGTTTTATTTTTGAGACCATTTTTTTAGTAATATTGATAGGCTTTATAAAATTAATGTTTTTATTGTTTTTTTTAATGTAATTATTTTTAAAAATAGTGTGTAATATCTTTTATAAAATTAATTTATAATTTTTTTAACGTATATTATTAACATACTTCTTTACATTTATTATCTTGACAAACTACAGTTTTACACAAAACACAACCATAAATGCAATTGGAATCATAAGATTCAATTAATTTTGAAATCTTTTCAACTTCGTTTTTATTTACATACACATAACATCCAAAAGGACATTTCCCTCCTATATCAACACAATCAGAATCAATTTCACAATAATTTGCTTTTTTTATTTCTGATTTAATTTTTGATGCATCATTTTTTTGAAAAGTAAAAAACAAAGTTATAATAATTATTAATATTGTAAAAATAATAATTGTAATTTTTTTATTCATTTTTTTATTTATTTTTAATTAATATATAAATATGTTTATTTTAATAAAAAATTGCTAATAAAAATATAGTTTTTTTTAAATTTCAATAAATTTTAAATATTTATATTGTATTACATATAAATAAATTAAGAATTTAGGAGGTGTTTTAAAATGAGAATTGTAAAAGGAATTGCAAATTTGTCTGTAACCATTATTGCATCTTTAATTTTAATATTTTTAGGTATAATTTATTTTATGGTTACAATTTGGATGATAAAAATTGGTGCAGGATGGGCTGGATTTAGTAATTTAGATGGAAACTGGGTTATTTTAACTACTGGAATAGTAACAGGTGCTGCATTAATAGGCTCAGCTCTACAACATTAATTTTTTATTTCATTTTTTTAAAAGTAATATTTTTTAAATGATTGTTTTTTCTTATTTTTTTAATCAGGACCTGTGGTCTAGTGGCTATGACATCGCCTTGACTTGGCGAGGATCGTCGGTTCAAATCCGGCCAGGTCCATTTTTTAGTAATTATTCTTTTTATTTTTTTAATTTTATTTATAATATTTTTATTTATGTAAGTATAAAGTCTATATTTGAAAAAAGGCAATATCATAAGGTTAAAACTTTATTATAACAAAAGATATAGTTCGCTTGTGAGGGGATGCTTCATGTGGGAACGCAGAACCTTTAATAAAATCATAGAAAGTCTTGAAGATATTGCCTTTTTTTATACCTGACTTTATACTTACTTATTTATTAATACATATCTTTAAATACTTAAATTAGTTTTTTTAATTTGGTGATAAATTGTAAAAAAATTATAATAATTATGCTTGTTTTAATAATTTTTCATAAGAGTATAAATTGCAATTTAGTTTTATAAACTAATTATAATAAAAGGATTTTTGTAGTTTTCGAAGTTTATTTACTTAAGGTATGAATTTATTTAATAATTTTCATAAAGTTGAAAATTTATTAGTAGAATTTGTAAAATTTACGAATAAATGGACAATAAATATTTAATTTATTTTAATTTAATAAAATAATATGTTTAAACTAAAAGAAGCAAAAGGAACTTATAAAGGTCTTATTGGTGAGTGCATGTTTAAACTTACAAGAAAATATGCAATTTTAAACAAATATTGGAATAAAAGAAAATATTTTGAAATATTTGGTAAGTATTTAAATGATAAACAAATTAATTTTTTAAATAAATACTGGCATTCTCTTGATGCCATTGAAATAGTTTTTATAAATAAAACAAAAAATGTTTTTCTTTATGAAATAAAAACAAAAAATATATACAATAAATCTTTGGGTTTTAAGCCAAAAATAACAAAATCTTCTGTCTTATTATATAAAAAAGCAATTGAATTAGATTTTAAAGTGAATCTTGCTTTTGTATGTTTTTATAATGATTGGAATTATTCTGTAAAAATAGTTGACTTTTCTGAAAATAATTATTATATAGACAGCAAAAAACTCTATGATAAAAAAGAATTATATTAAATTTTATGTAGAAGAAAAAATAAGAATTCTTTTATTATTTGGGCTATTTTTCATTTAAAGGAATTAAAGAAAAATAGCCCCGCTCGGACTTTCGTAGTAAGTCTGAAACCGTGTATCTTTTGTTTCATTCAAAACATTTCGAACCGAGGTCCCAGGACGATTTCGATAAAGTCAAATTTTTTATAAATTGGCTTATATCTCCAAAATCCTAGATGATTGGCCACTACACCACGGGGCTATCTATTTGTATTGTTTTTACTTTATATTTTTAAATGTTTCTTTTTTAAATAAAGACTTTATCGAAATCGTCCAAAAAAATAGTTAATTTATTATAGAAAATAAGTAATATATAAAATAATAATTTTTAATATAAATAAAAAAAATAATATTTATGCAGTTATTGCAATTGATGCTTCTTTATTTGCTTGTTCTTTTTTTTTAAAAACTTCATCATTTAAAATCATTGTAACAAGTTTTCCATAATCTTCAGCTCCTCTGCTATTTTTTGCATAATTGAAAATAGACATTCGTTTTTCTGGTGCTTCTTTTAATTTAGAATTAATTCTAATTGGATCACTTATTAAATCATAATAAATATTATTCATTATTTCAAGTGTTTTTTTACAGATTTTATTTCTTTGATCATATAATGTTGGAACAATTTTAATAACTTTTAATTCATGATCATATTTTTTATTAATTTTTTCAATCATTTTTAATGTGTTGCTTGTACCTCTTAGACCTAATACATCTGTTGAAGAAGGAACAATTGCTTCTTTTGTTGATAATATTGCCACTTCATTTAAGAAACTAACAACTGGCGAGCAATCAAAAATAATATAATCATATCCTTTAATTGTTCTAAATTTATTAACAATATTTTTTAATGTTTTTTTTTCAGTTGTTAATTCTTGTTCAACTAAACTTAAATTTTCTTTAGTTCCAAGTATATCTAAATTTTTACCAAGTTTAGTTACACATTGTGAAAGTTCAATATTATCAATTAAATAATCATGTAAATCATTCATGCTTTTCCAATCTAAGCTAAAAGAACTATTTCCTTGTGGATCAAAATCAATAAGTAATACTTTTCTATTATTTCTAGATAAACCTGCTGCTAAATTTATAGCAGTAGTTGTTTTTGCAACGCCACCTTTTTGGTTAATTATACTTATATATCTCATTTTTTAGCACCTAATAATTATTTTTTTTTTTTAACTTTCATTTTTTTTGTAATTCCAATTTTTTCGTTACATTTTTCACATTTAAATACAAATGATGGAACACCCATGAATGTTTTTCTTTTATATTCTGTTGTTGCTTCTCCATTAAAACCACAATGTGGGCATGTATAAATTATTTCAACAGTTAATTTATCTTCATGTTCTTTTTTCTCTTCTATATATCCACAAGAATGGCATTTATATTCTTTTGCTCTTATTTTAACTTTGCCTTTTTCAATTGGTTTTCCCATTTTTTCTTTTTTACATTTAGGACAATCAATTTTATAAGCCCACGCTTTTATTTTTCCATTATTATCTAATGTACGATTTGTAAAATATACAAGTTCTTCCATACTTTCTGGTTCTTTTAATGCCATATATATACACCTTTTTTTAGTTTTTTGTAATTTGATAAAATGTTTAATAAAAATATGTTTTATTGTATAGTAGTTAAATAAACAAACTATAGGTATTATTAAAAGCTTTCGGAATTATCATTTTGTTAAGTTAAAAAAAATTAAGTTTTAAAATAAAACTAATTGGAATTTAATTTCATAAAATTTAAATATTATTAAATGTTTAAACTTTTAAGATTTATTAAAAGTTATAAAAATTAAAAAATGTCAATTAAAAAACAAAATGGTTTGGAAACTGAATTTATTTCATTTTTAGAAACTGTATTTAAAAATTATGGACTTGATAATTTAAGTTGCAAAATAATGGCAGTATTATATATTGAGCCAACAGAAATTGCATTAGATGAAATTGCAAAAATTACTGGTTACAGCTTGGCATCTGTTTCATTAAAATTAAAATTTTTAGAAAAAATAGGATTAGTTGAAAGGATAAAAAAACCAGGGAGTAAAAAAGTATTTTATTATTTTCAAAAAGATATTGTAAAATTAACTGAAAATAAAATTAAAAAAGCATATGATGCAGAAATTAAACCTGTAAAAAAATTACTTCCAGAATTAATTAATAAATATTCAAATTTAAAGTTATCAAAAGTTGAAGAAGAAAAATTGAAAATAATAAATAATTATTATAAGCAAGTTTTAATGACTGAAAAAGTTTACTTAAAATTGGTTGATTTTTTAAAAGAAGAAAAAATAAAATTTCAAAAAAAGGAATAAATTTGAAAAAAACAAATAATTTTATTATAAAACGAGAAAATAAAAATGGCTAGTGAATATATAATAGAACTTAAAGATGTTTGGAAAATTTATAAAATGGGAAAGGTTTTAGTTCCTGCATTAAAAGGATTAAATTTTAAAGTTAAACAAGGTGAATTTGTTTCAATTATAGGCCCATCTGGTTCTGGAAAATCTACTGCAATGAATATGGTTGGTGTTTTAGATTTTCCAACAAAAGGAAAAATATATCTTGATGGAAAAGATATTACTTTGATGTATGAAAGTGATTTAGCTCAAATTAGGGGGCAAAAAATTGGTTTTATTTTTCAACAATTTAATTTAATTAATACTTTAACTGCACTTGAAAATGTAATGCTTCCAATGACTTTTCAAGGTGTTAGTGAAGAAAAGAGAAAAAAAAGGGCAATAAAATTACTTGATTTAGTTGATTTAAAAGAACGCTATAACCATCGTCCAACGGAATTATCCGGTGGACAGCAACAAAGAGTTGCAATAGCAAGATCGTTAGCAAACGATCCTGAAGTAATACTTGCAGATGAACCTACTGGAAATTTAGATTCAAAAACTGGGGTTAATGTTTTAAATTTTTTAAAAAAATTAAACAAAGAACAAAATAAAACAATTGTTATGGTAACTCATGATTTAAATTTAGCAAAAGAAGCTAAACGTGTTGAATATTTAAAAGATGGTGAAATAATTAAAGATTATCTAAAAAATAATAAAAAAATAATTAATAATAAAAAATAAAAAGGTGATTTTATATGAGAATAAAAAATTTTATAATAAATAAATTTTTGTTAGTATCTTTTTTAATGTTGATATTTTGTATGGGTTTTGTATTTGCACAAATTTCAAATTCAGATGCACTTAGAATTAGTCTTGTAAATCAAGAGCCAGATCCGGCTGAACCTGGTAGATATGTGGATGTTAGATTTATGCTTGAAAATATTGGTTCTGAGGATTTAGATGATATAGAAGTTGAATTTTTAGAAACTTATCCTTTTACATTAGATCAAGATGATGCATTGAAAAAAATAGGTAAATTGGCATCTTTTCAAAAAGATCAAAATGCTTTAATTATTAAGTATAAAGTTAGAGTTGATAATAATGCAATAGAAGGTGAAAATACTTTAAAATTACGTTTAAAAAAAGGGGATGGTGATTGGCTTACCTATAGTTTTGACATAAGAGTTAGGGTAAAAGATGCAACATTATCGCTTGAACAAGTAACAACCAATCCATCACCAATATTACCTGGAAGTGATTCAACTATATCTTTAAAAGTAAAAAATTTAGCAGAATCTCCTCTAAAAGATATTAGTGTTATTTTAGATTTAACACTTTTAAGTTTTGGAACTCAAAATATTGAAGCATTACCTTTTGCTCCAATGGATTCTGGAAAAGAAAAAAAAATTTGGAAGTTAAATTCAAAAGAAGAAGCTATATTTAATTTTAATATAAGAGCATATCCGAGTGCAGAATCAAGGGTTTATAAAATACCTGTAGTAATTAAATATTATGATCTTTTAGGAAATGAATTTGAAAAAAATGATTTAATTGGTGTTGTTGTAAATTCAGAATCGCAAGTCGGTGTTGTTTTAGATGATACAGATATAAAACGAGCTAAAACTAAAGGAGATGTTTCTTTTAAATTTGTAAATAAGGGTCTTGGTGTAATTAAATTTTTGAATGTAGAGATTGAAAAATCAGAAGATTTTGAAATTTTATCTTCAAATAATGTTTATTTAGGTAACATAGATTCAGATGATTTTGATTTTGCAGATTTTAATATTTATGTTAAGGAAGGTGTTGAAGAATTAATGATTCCTATAAAATATGAATTCTTTGATTCAAATAATAATAAATATGAAATGCGTGAAGAAATTAAAGTTAATTTATTTACAGAAGAAAGATTAAATGAATTAGGATTTATTGAAGAAAAAAATAATTTACCAATAATTATTTTAGTAGTTGTTTTAATTTTAGGATTTGTAATTTATAGATTTTATAGGAGATGCAAAAAATAATTTCTTTTTTTTATTTTTTTTAAATATTTTTATTAAAAAGAAAGTTGGTTTAAAAAATGATTGTTGATTATTTTAAGTTTGCATTGAAAAATCTTTTGAGGCGAAAACTTCGAAGTTGGCTTACATTAATTGGGATTATTATTGGTATAACTTTTGTTGTTGCATTAATTGGTGTTGGCCAAGCTCTTCAGGTTGCTTTAGGTGGTATTTTTGGAACTCTTGGAACTGATGAAATTACTATTAGTGCAACGGGTGGTTTTGGTCCCCCTGGAAGTGGTGTTGTAAAACCACTTACTGTGTCTAATTTAAATAAAATTCAACGTGTGAGTAATGTTGATGTTGCATCTGGATCATTAGTTAAATCAGGTAAATTTGAATATAATAAAAAACTTAGTTTTGGTTATTCAATTAGTATGCCTGTTGATAAAAATGAACGAGTTATTGTTGAAAATGATTTAAAAAATGAAATTTATCAAGGTAGATTACTTAGAGCATCTGATAGTAGAAAGGTTTTAGTTGGATATAGTTTTAAAGATTTGACTGAATTTTTTGGAAGAGAAATAACTGTTGGTTCAAGAGTTTTAATTCAAGATAAACAATTTGAAGTTATTGGAATTATTGAAAAACAAGGAAATTTTATTTTTGATTCATCTGTTTATATGAATGAAGATGATTTACGAGATTTATTTAATGTTTCATCAGATGCATATGATATAATAACTGTTTTAATTAGAGATGAAAATAAAATTCAAGAAACTAAAAAAGATTTAGAAAGGCTTATGAGAAAAGAGCGAAATGTAGGAGAAGGTAATGAAGATTTTACAGTAAGTACTGCAAAAGATGTTGCAGATTCAGTTGGTTCAATTGTTGGTGGAGTTAATTTATTTGTTTATGCAATAGCTGCAATTTCAATTTTAGTTGGTGGGATTGGTATTATGAATACAATGTTTATGTCTGTTACTGAACGAACAAGAGATATTGGAATTATGAAATCGGTTGGTGCAAAAAATAGTACAATATTTGGTTTATTTTTTATTGAATCAGGTTTTCTTGGTTGTGTTGGAGGAATTGTTGGAGTAATACTTGGTTCAATATTTGCAATTATTGGAACTTTTGCTCTTGAAGCATTTTTAGGTGGTGCAATACAGATAAAAGCTAATATTAATTTAATATTAATAGCATCGTCAGTTTTAGGTTCATTTGTGGTTGGAAGTATTTTTGGAATTATTCCTGCAATTAAAGCATCTAATTTACATCCAGTTGATGCATTAAGACATAAAAAATAGGTAATAAAAATGATAAAAGATTTGATAAAATACGTTTCAAAAAACTTTTTTTTAAATTTTACAAGAAGTATTCTTAGTATTATTTCTATTACCTTTGGAATAATGGCTATTTTTGCGTTACTTAGTTTTGGTCAAGGTTTAACTAAATATGTAAATGATATGGCAGAAGATATGGGTGTTGATACTTTAACTGCTATGCCTAGAGGAGCTGGTGGTCCTGGTGCAACTGGAACTTATCTTACTAAATCTGATGTTGATTTTATAAATAGACAGCGTGGTGTTGATAATGCAGTTGGTTTTGTTTTTAATCAGGCAGAAATAAAGGTTAATCTAAAAGAAAGAGGCAAATGGTTTTATATTATTGGAATGCCAGTTGATTCACAAAATTACCATTTTGCAAGAGAAATGTTTAGTATGTTTGATATTGTTGATGGAAGATATTTTAGCATTGGTGAAAAAGGGAAAGTGATTTTAGGTTATAATTATATGTTTGATGGAAAAATTTTTCAAAGGGCATTAAAAACAGGAGATAGAATTTATATAAATGAAAAAAGATTTGAAATTATTGGTTTTTTTGATGAAGTTGGAAGTCCACAAGATGATGGTCAAATTTATTTATCAACACAAGATGCGGAAGGTCTTTTTAATTTAAAAGATAAATATGGTATGATTTATATTAAGGCACAGCAAAATACAAACCCTAGTGATTTAGCAGAATATTTAACTGATAGATTACGGAGACATAAAAATCAAAAATTAGGTCAGGAAGATTTTAATATAGAAACTTTAGAATCACAAATTAAAATGTTTAATGATTTAGTTAATTTATTAAATGGTATTTTGATTTTAATTGCATTAGTTTCAGTTTTGGTTGCAGGAGTTAATATTGCAAATACTATGTATACTACAGTTATGGAGAGAACAAAAGAGATTGGTATAATGAAAAGTATTGGTGCAAAGAATAATTATATTAGAAATATTTTTATGATAGAATCTGGATTTATTGGAATTTGTGGTGGAATCCTTGGTGTAATTTTAGGTTATATTGTTGCTTCAATTATAGGTTATATTGCAAATATTGCAGGTTTTGGAATGCTAACACCTTATTTTCCAATGTGGCTTGTAATTGCATGCATTTTATTTGCAACATTAATTGGTTCTTTATCTGGATTTTTACCTGCAAATCAAGCATCTAAGTTAAAGCCAGTAGACGCTCTGCGAAGCGAATGATTTTATTAATTTTTTATAAGTTAAAAACTTTTTAATGAAATATTAGTGATTAAAAAATAAAAAGAGAAACAATCAAAACAAGGAAATAAGATCTTTTTTAATTGATAAAAATAATTATGATTGATTGGCTTTTAGTTAAAAAAATTGAAACAGAGAAAGTAATTTAAAATGGATAAAAAACAAAAAAAAGAATTCACTAAATATGTTGGATTTGGTTTGATATTAGGTGTTTGTATAGGATTTGGTTTTGGAATGATTATAATTGGGTCAATTTATGCACCTATTTTTGCTGGTGTTGGAGCCGGAATAGGTTTAGTGATGGGATCAATAATTGGACGTGCTAAAATAAAAATATGGAAAAATTATTTTTTTAAAAGAGTGAATTTTTAATTTATAACAATATTATTTTTCA
>CAZQHZ010000003.1:60927-70369 GCA_964593285.1 uncultured Methanosarcinales archaeon
AAAAATTATTTTTTTAAAAGAGTGAATTTTTAATTTATAACAATATTATTTTTCAAATTTATTAATATACTGCATTATTTTCTCTTTCATGTTTTTTTTTAATTCAGTATTAAAATCAAATTTTTCTAAATCTTTATCAATGTCAAATTTTGGTAATTTTGTTAAATTGCTAGTCATATTTCTATTAGCTTCTTTTATTTGATCTTCAATTAATTTAGTATCTTTTGTATTAAATTTTTTTAATACTGGAAACTTTGTTATTGCATTAGCTCCTGCTTTTAAGATTATTTTTGTGTATTCTGGGGTTTTTGGGGTTAGTCCTGCAATTATTTTTAATTTTGGAAAATTAATTCTAGTATTTGCAATCCACCAAGAATAATATTCAATTGAAGGACTTTTTGTGTAAGGAGTTTCTTTTATTGGTTTTAGTGCATAAAATGTAATTTGATCTAATTTGTGTTTTTTTATAAAATCAAATAATAAATTAATATCTTCTTTTTTTTCATTTAATCCTATTACAATTGTGATGCTTTTTTTAAGTTTTAATGAATTAGCAATATCTAACATCTCTTCATATGGTTTTATTGGTTTTTCTGGACATATTTTATTATGTAATTCTTCTTCAATTGTTTCAATTGATGCACAAATACCTTTAATATATGGCTTTAATTTAATCATTTCCTCTTTTGATAAAACACCTAAATTAATCCAAATTTTTTCATTGTAAATTTCTGATACTTTTTTTGTAATATCAACTATTTCATCAAATTCAAATATGCCATATCCTCCTGTTAAAAATTCTATTTTAAAACCTAATTTTTTCCCAAGATATGCATCTGTTAAAATAGATGCAACACTTCGTTTTGCATTTTTTGAATGTTTAATTTTATGTTTTATAGTTGATCTAAAACAAAAATCACAGCTACCTTTATCACAATACCAGCTGAGAAAAATGCATCTTCCAAAGTAAGTTTCATTATTAAAATTTTCATTATATACTTTATTTGCTTTAAAAATTAATTCTTGTAATTTATCATCCATTTTTTAGAAAATTAGTTATTTATTTAAAAATTTTATTTATTAATTGTTATTTTACACTAAACCATCAACTTCTTTATTTAATCTATCAAAGAATTCTTTCATGAATTTATCTCTTGATTTAGCAATTCTTTTTCCTTCTTTTGTTAACATTTTATTTTTTATTTTTTTTAATTTTACAAGATATTCTCTATATGCTGTATCTTCTTTTGTATATGATTTTGTATTTTTTATATCTACATTTTTATCATGTAATTTTGCATTAACTTCTCCTGCAAACAAAAAAGCTCTCCCAATTCCAACTGCACCAATGGAATCTAATTTATCAGAATCAAATAAAATTTTTGCTTCAAGGGTTTTTGGTTTGTTTTCTCCTCTAAATCTGTGTGATTTAATACAATGAATTACTTCATTTATTATTTTTTCATTGAAATTATATTTTTTTAAAATTTTTTTTGCAAGTTTTGCTCCATATTCAGCATGACATATTTTTCCTTTTACTTTATCTTCCTTATTTCTTGCAATATCATGCATTAATGCTGCAATTTTTAAAACATTTAAATTTCCTTTTTCTATCTTTCCAATATGCATACAAAGATTATAAACTCTTTTTGTGTGTTCAAAATCATGGCTTCCTTTTGATTTTAAAAAACAATTTTTAATTTCTTCCAATAATTCTTTATTTACAACCATTTTTATTTTTTATATATAATTCGTTTAAATTTTTTATATTATGTTATAATTATTTGCATATTATTTTAATAACTTTGTTTGGATTACTTTGTTTTAGATTAGTTATTATTGCAAAAATATTTACATAATTTTATTGCTATTTTTATTTTATAAAAGTTACAATATGGATACTAAGCTAAAAACCATATTTTTTATGTGCAGATTCAATAGATAATATTTCAACAACTCGCACAATTTTTTCTTTCTCATTAATTATATAAAAAGCAGTATAAGATCTTCCTATATGTAATCTATATCTATCTTTTCCACCAATTATAATTCGTTCTTTGTCACCTGTTCCTCTTCCTGGATATGGGAAATAAAGTTTTTCAAGATTCTTTTTACATATTGATTTACTTTTTGAATTTAAGGAATGTAAAAAATTTAAAACATCATCAGATAATAATATTTTATAAGGCATTTAAATATCCTCAAGATTAGTCCAGTTCCCTTTTCCTTTTTGTGCGGCATTCATTTTTGCTGAAAGTTCTTTTCTATTATAAGATCTCATTAATTCAAAAAGAAGTTCATCATATGTTTGACCAGCTTCCTTCATTTTTCCAAGTGTTTTCCACATTTCTTCTGAAACCGGAATCCTTTTATTCATAGTTTGTACCATTTTACAATATTGTAAATATTGATAATATTTAAAATTTATCATTTTAAGTTATTCTTCTTTATTAATTTGTTAGTAATCTTTTTTAGATATTTTTTATAATTTTTATTTGTCGTAAATGTATATTTTAAAGTCAATTTTTTTTGTATATTAATATGTTTCAATTTATAAGATGTTAATCAATTCAAAAACATAATTTTTTATAAACAACCATATTTTGAAAATGTTATGTATTTTTATTTATCACAAATTTTAAATATTTATTTAGTTATACAATAAAATCGGAGGGGTTTTTAATGATTTATCCAAAGCACGATGTTTCATATAAATATACGGTTGAGCCTGCAAAAATTACTTGTGTTTATAAAAATTCAAGTAAAGATAATTTAAATTATACAATGCATTTAAAATTGGATAATTTAAATGTTAGAGATAATACAAATTATATTTTAAATTTAAACCATGATGATTTATTAAAATTATCTAAAGAATATGGTTTGAAAGATATTTTAGAATTAAATAAACAAAGTGTAATGACTATATTTAATGATAAGGGACTTTCTGGAATTGTTTCTAATGAATATGCAAAAAAAGCTACTGCAAAACAATTATTGAGAGATTATCATAAAAGATAATTATTTTTTTAATTTTTACAAGAAAGTTCAAGAAATAATTAATAGAGATAAAAAGTCAATAAGTATGTATAAAAATTTAAAATCACCAATGAATCAATTTAAAAGAATACATTTAACTGATAATTATATCTTATTATTTATTATTGAAAAAAAGCATGTTGTGTTTATTGATATTAAACATTTTGATAATGTTTATAGAAAGTAACTTGAAAAAATTATAAATTTTTCATAATTTTATAAGCAAAATATAAAAACAACGAAATATTATTAATTTAAAATGTTAATTTGTGGAATAGATGAAGCTGGAAGAGGTCCTGTTATTGGTCCGATGGTAATTTCTGGATTTATGTGTGAAGAATATTTATTAGATAAATTAACAAGATTAGAAATAAAAGATTCAAAAAAAATTTTACCAAATAAAAGAGAAAAAATTTTTGAAAAATTAATTAAATTAGATTCAAAATTTTTTATTATAAAAATATCGCCAAAAGAGATTGATGATGCACTAGAAAGTGCGACAATTAATCTAAATTGGCTTGAGGCTATAAACACTGCAAAAATTATTAATAAATTAAAACCAAAAAAAGCTTATATTGATTGTCCAAGTAGTAATTGTTTAAATTATAAAAATTATCTTTTAAATCTTTTAGATGATAAAAATATTGAATTAATAATTGAACATAAAGCCGACGATAAGTATATGGTTTCTGGTGCTGCTAGTATTTTAGCTAAAGTTACACGAGATAGAGAAATTGTAAAATTAAAGGAGATACATGGTGATTTTGGTTCAGGATATCCTTCAGATCCAAAAACTATTGAATTTATTAAAGAAAATTATAATTTGCCTATTTTTAGAAAATCATGGAATACATGGAAAAAAGCAAATAAATCACAAAAACAATTGTCTTATTTTTAATGGATTAATTAAGAAATAATAAATAAAAAATTATTCTTCATCCTCATCTGAATTGTATGATGGAACTGCAGCTTTTGAGATAATCATGATATCACCAATACTTTTAACTAATTGATGAGGAACAATTACACCTTTAGCGCTTCCTAAAATTCTATTTAAATAAGAATTTTTAGTCGATCTAACTCTCCAACCAAATATTTTATTTTGTGTTAATATTGATTCTTCAATATCTCCAAAATATTCTCCTGAATCTGTAAAAACTTTCATTTCATAGCTTTCGGTTATTTTTTTCATATTAAGCATTTTAAATACCTCCAAATAAATCTAATAATATTATATTACTATACAAATTTATAAAACTATTTAAATGTTTCTATGTTTACTTATAATTTAAAATATAAATTTTCTGATTTTTTTAATTTTGTGCTATTTTTATTACTATATAATTATATTTCTTGGTATTTTTATTATTTAATTTTTAATTTCTACATTAAATATTTAAATTATTAATCAGTATTCTATTTTATTATAAATAAAAATTTTGAAAATATTGGTTTTTAATAAAAAATGGAAAAAAAATTAATAATTGTTGGAACATCTCATATTGCAAAAGATAGTGTTGAGAAAGTAAAGGAAACTATATTAAAATTTAAACCAGATGTTGTTGGAATTGAATTAGATGTTTTACGATATAAAAATTTAGTTTTAGAATACAAAAATAAAAATCGAGCTAACAAAAAATATAGTTATATTTCAAGTATTAGACAAATTGGTTTTAAGGGTTTTATTTTTGCAATGTTTGGTTCATATGGTATAAAAAAATTATCTAAATATACTGGTACAAAACCTGGTGGTGAAATGCTTGAAGCATCACTTATTGCAAATCAAAATAATATTAAAGTTGCATTAATTGATCAAAATATTAATGTTACATTATCTGATTTTTCTAAATCTTTAACATTTAGGGAAATTATGAAATTTTTTGCTGATTTTTTTAAAGCATTATTTAACCCTAAAAAACAAATTAAAGAATTAGGAATAAGTTTTAATTTAAATGAAGTTCCAAAAGAAGAAGTAATTGAAAAAATGATTAATTATTTGAAATTTAGGTACCCTAGTATTTATAATGTATTAGTTCATAAAAGGAATGTTTATATGTCAAAAAAGATTATTCATTTAATGAAAAGGGATGATATTAATAAAATGGTGGTTGTTGTTGGTGCCGGCCATAAGAAAGGGATGATTGATTTTTTAAATGAGCAACCAAGTGCTGTATTTGATATTGAAGTTGTTTTATAATTTTTTAAAATATATTTTATTTTTTGATAAAACTTTTCATATCTTCTACAAATTCTTCTGCTTCTTTGTATAAATTATCAAATTCTTTTCCAGAAATCTCATTTAGTTCTTTATGTATAATTTTTTTAGAAATATCATAAAATTTTTTCATTATTTTTGGAGATTTTTTGTTAATTAAATTATTTTTTGCTAATTTTTCTTCAAGCACATGTGCAATTTCTGTTGGTGCTGGTGGGAGTATATTAATTTTCATTAAACTTGCATGTGCTGCATCAATTACTGCCCAATATAAATCTAATGTTGCTTGTAAAATATGCCATTTTGAATTATATAATGCTTGTGGTGATTTTGATATATAAAAAAGCATAGACTCTTTTGAAGGTCTGATTTTTCCAGAATATAATAACATTTGAAGTGGTGTAAAAAAACCTGTATCTATTAAGGCAACACCATCTCTTAATATATTTAAACCAATAGGGTCGCCAATTCTAATATAATCCCAAAATGAAGTAAACTTTAATGTAGTTACATGTATTCTTTTTGAAACTTTTAAAATATTTTTTTCAATAATGACTCTGTATGCTTCTACAACTTCTGCAGTTAAATAATATGAAATATCATCAATTACAAGTAAAATGTCAATGTCTCCTTCTTTTTTTTCAGGATGTTTTGCTTTACTTCCAAATAAAACAATTGCTTTAACAAATGATCCAAATTCTTTGTGTATATTTTTTGTAAATTCATAAGCTAAATCAATATCTTTTTTTTCAAAATTTTCTTTGAGGGAAGTTTTATTTTTTTTGTGGATATTAAATTCCATATTATTAAAAACAAAAATAGATTATATAAACTTTTATCACTTTTATAAAGTAGTATTTTATTATTAAGAATTTGAATATATTTAAAAATAAATTATGTTATCTATTAAATAATGGTTTATAAATTAAGTTTTAAAGATATTAAATTTTTTGAAAAAAAAGATAAAATAAGGGCTTTTTTTTTGAAAATGTATTATTTTGATATTTTAAAATCAGATTTATTAAAAATTTCAAATTTTAGAATTGAAAATCAAAATATTTTATTTGAAATAGATAATATAAAAAAATTTGAAAAAAAAATAAATGAATTAATTAATGAGGGTTTTAATAATTTAGTAAATAACTTAACTCAAAAAAAAACAATTTATATTCATTCTAATTCAAATATTCCACTACTAGGCTCACAGTATTTTGGTATTGTTGATAGAAATACAAATTTAATTGAAATTAGACCAAATACATCTTGTAATTTGAATTGTATTTATTGTTCTATAGACGAAGGTGTTAGTTCTAAAAAAAATGTTGATTTTGTTGTTGAAAAAGAATATATTGTTGGTGAATTAAAAAAATTGGTTAAATTAAAGCAAGATGATGATATTGAAATACACATAAATCCACAGGGCGAGCCTTTACTTTATTCACCATTAATTGATTTAATAAATGATATTTCAAAAATAAAACAAGTTAAAAGAATTTCAATGGATACAAATGGGACAATGCTTACTAAAAAAATGGTTGATGATTTAATTAATAGTGGTTTGACTCAATTTAATATCTCAATAGATTCTATGGATGAAAAAATTGCAGAAAAAATTGCAGATACAAAATATAATGTAGATAAAATTATTAATATTTGTAAGTACATTTCAAAAAAAACAAATTTAATTTTAGCACCTTTATTTATTAAAGGAATAAATGATTTAGAAATTGAAAAAATAATATTATTTTCAAAAAAAATTAATGCAAAAATTGGAATCCAAAATTTTTTAAATTATAAACATGGACGAAATCCAACTAAAAGTATTAGTATGGATGATTTTTATTTGAAATTAAAATCTTTAGAGGAAAAATATTTAGTTAAATTAATTTATAAACAAAAAGATTTTTTAATACATGAAACAAAAAAATTAGACAATCCTTTTAGAAAAGATGAAATAGTGAATTTGGAATTATTATTTCCTTTACAATTAAAAAATGAATATTTATCTGTTTTAAAAAATAGGGCTATTAGTGTTATTAGTAATAAAAATAAAAAAAAAATAAAAGCAAGAATAATTAGAACAAAGCATAATATAATAAAAGCTATTTCCTTTTAAAATTTTGTTATGTTTTAATATAATTTTTTAAAAAATTTTCATACCATTTAATATCTCTTTTAAAAGTAGTTGGAGAAATGTTTTGCTTTTTTGCTTGATATTTAATAGTATTATATGTATCAAATCTTGCATATTTATTTTGCTGTCTAAAATTAATTATATTTTTATATGTTTCATAATTATTTTTTCTTCTTTGAAATATGCTGTATTCTTTTTTTATTTTTTTATAATTTATTTTCTTATATTCTTTTTTATTTGCTCTGTGTTCTATTTTATCATCTTGTTTTTTTGTTTGATATATATTTTTATTTGTATCTTGATTTTTTATTGTTTTATTATTTTTAAATATTTCAAAATTGTTTGGTAAATTATTTGCTATTTTTGTTGTGTATTTATTTTCTATAGATTCAAAAAAATTATTAATATTAAAATTGTTTTTTTCTGGGTTATAATTTATATTTGTATCTTGTTTATTTTTATAATCTGTTAAATTTGTTTTTTCTTCTAAAGTATTATTTTTTTCTTCTGTATTGAATTGTGCTGTTGTTTTTGGTTCTTTTATTTTTTCATCATTTTTATTATCTTTTAGATGAGGAATATTATTTTTTTTTGGATTTTTGTTTTCCCCTCCTTTTTTGTTTTTGTTTTTATTTCTATTTTTAAATAAATATCCTCCAGCAAAGATTGTTGGAATTAAACTTAAAATAGAATATAACCCATTTTTCTTTTTTTCTTTTTGTTGTTCATGTGCTTTTTGTTCATATTTTAAAATATCTTCTTGTATTTTTTCACTTAAATTATCATTTTTTATAGTTTCTTTTGGATTAATTGTTTTTAATTTTTCTTCAAGTGTTTTTTTTTCTTGATTTAGTTTATTAAAAGCATTATTATATTTATTCATATCTTCTTGAATTGTAGGCATATTATTGATATTAATTATGTTATCTTTTCCATTTATATTTAATGGAAGATAATGAGGATTTTTTGAATCTGGTTTTAATGAATGGCTACCATCTAAATTAAACCATTTTTTTCCATCTTGTGAATATGGATAATCTTTTTTTAATTTATTGGATAATGTTTTTAAACCATCCTTCCAATTATCTCCTTCAATGCTTCGTGCAATTTTTTCAAGACTATCATTTTTTTTAACTATATAATTTGTTTTTGGCTTTTTTAATTGAGATAACTGTTTTTCTAATTTTTCTTTTTGTTTTGTAATTGTTAAGTAAATTGAATTATTTTTTGTTGTTATTTTAAAGTTTTTTGCTTGATTTTTATACTCTTGCAAGGATTCTATATGATTTTTTGTATTATTTAAATTATAATTAGAATTAAGATAATTATTGTAAAAATTGCTAAATGCAACAGCGCCTAGTAGTCCAATTCCTAAAATCGAAGTTTTAAAATAATTTAAATTATATTCTTTTTTTGAAAAATTATTTATTTTTTCATATAAATTATTTTTTTTATTATTGAAATAGTTTTTAATTTTATTTAATGATTTAGTGTATTTTTCTTTTTTTCTTTTAGAAATTATCTTTGATTTTTTTTTGGTCCAATTTTTTATTGAGTTTATAAATTCATTTTTGCCAATAGTTGATTGTATATTTTCCTTTTTTTCATCTGTAGGCTTTTGATTATCTTGCATTATTACTGTAAAATAATAAATATATTTAAATCTTTTTATAAATTTTATAAAAATTTGATTTAAAAAACCGAAAATTTTTCGTTTTATTTGAATATTTTTTTTTTAAGCGGTGGAAGTTATTGTTTTTTTTATGTATTTTAACTTTTAAAATAATAAAATTTATATATTTTAAAAAATTTAAAAAATTTATGAGTTATAAAATTCCTAAATTAAAAAAAAAATTAGAAGCATTTATTTTAAGTGAAGATGGAAAAATTTCGAAAAAAAATATGTTTAAAGGAAGTATTTTATTTTTTGCAACATCTTTTCTTATTTCAAATAGTGCTTCTTCATTAATAAATATAGGTTCTGATTTAAGTCTACCATTAAGGGATGAAATTACGACAACTGAGCGATGTATATCGCATTCTAGCCATGGTAG
>CAZQHZ010000004.1:0-19832 GCA_964593285.1 uncultured Methanosarcinales archaeon
TTTAATATTTTGTGGTACATATTTATTTTGATATTAAGTGCAATTCCAATGAATATTGCAGTAAAATTTATGGGTGGTAGATCGTCTATTTTAAAAGTTTTATTTGCAAATTTAGTTTATGCAGTATTATTTTTTTTAATTGAAATGTATGTTGATATTTGGACTATTTTTAGTTTTATTTTAATGATTTTTGTATATAAAGTTATATTTGAAATGGGTTGGATTAGAACTATTTTAGCATGGCTTTTACAGTTTATAATCCTTGCAATTTTTGTAGTTATTTTAGGTTTGTTTGGTATTACTTTAACTACTGTTGGTTTTTTTATATTATAATTTTTTTTATGATATAAAAAAATAAAAAATTAAGAAAAAAATTCTTTTAATTCATTAACTTTATCTGTCTTTTCCCAAGAAAATTCTTCTCTTCCAAAATGTCCATATGCTGCTGTTTGTTTATATATTGGATTTTTTAATTTTAAATGGGTTATTATTCCTTTTGGAGTTAATGGGAATATTTCGTTTATTGCTTTTGAAATTTCTTCACTTTTAAATTTTGATGTATTAAAAGTATTTACATAAATGGATACTGGTTTTGAAACACCTATTGCATATGCTAATTGAATTTCACATCTTTTTGCAATTTTTGCAGCAACGATATTTTTAGCAATATATCTTGTCATGTATGCAGCACTTCTATCAACTTTGCTTGGATCTTTTCCAGAAAATGCACCACCACCATGTCTTCCCATACCTCCGTATGTATCAACAATTATTTTTCTTCCAGTAAGTCCTGTATCTCCATGTGGCCCACCTATAACAAATTTGCCTGTAGGATTTATGTAAATTGTTGTTTCATCATCAAGTAAATTGCCAAGTACTGGTTTTATTATTTTTTCTGTTATATCTTTTTTTATTGTTTCATATTCAACATCTGGAGAATGCTGTGCTGATATTACTACTGCTGTAACTTTTATTGGTTTTAAATTTTCATCATATTCAACTGTTACTTGACTTTTTCCATCAGGTCTTAGATAATCTATAATATTTTTTTTCCTAACTTCTGTTAATTTTTTAGTTAATTTATGTGCAAGCATTATTGGCATTGGCATTAATTCTTCTGTTTCATCTGTTGCATAACCAAACATCATACCTTGATCGCCTGCGCCTTGCTCTTTAAATAAACCATCTCCTTCACTAACACCTTGAGAAATATCTGGGCTTTGACCTTCAACACAATTTAAAACACCACATGAATTACCATTAAGGCCTTTATTACCATCATCATAACCAATTTCAAGAATTGTTTCTCTTACAATTTTTGGAATATCAACATATGTATCTGTTGTAACTTCTCCGCCTACTACAACTAAACCAGTTTTAGTAAATGTTTCAATTGCAACTCTTGCATCTTTATCATGTGTTAATATGTCATCTAAAATTGAATCAGAAATAATATCGCACATTTTATCTGGATGTCCTTCAGTAACTGATTCAGAACTAAATAAAAAATTTCCATTTTCTACATTTTTTTCTTCTATTTAAATCACCTTTTTAATTTTTTATATATTTAAATTTTTAAATAATATAAAAAACCTATTGATAGTAATATTCCAATTGGAATAAATTTAAATAAAATAAATTACTCTTATAAATTATGATTGAAGATATTAAAGACATAAAAAGAATTAGAAAAAACATTAATATAACGCAAAAACAACTAGCAGAGTCTTCTCAAGTTTCACAATCCTTAATTGCAAAAATTGAATCTGGAAGAATTGATCCAGCTTATTCTAAGGTTAGAAAGATAAATCAGGCATTAATTTCATTAACTTCAAAAAATGAAAAAAAAGCAATTGATTTAATGAATAAAAAGATAATTACGTCAAATATAGATGATTCTATAAAATATACTATTAAAAAAATGAAACAATATAATATTTCCCAAATTCCTGTTTTTCAAGATAGACAATTGATTGGAATAATTGCAGAACATGACATTTTAGATGCAATCACAAATAATTTTGATATTAATGAAAAAATAGAAAAAATAATAAATGAATCACCTCCAATTATTTCAAAAAATACGGGGATTAGAATAATACAAGAATTATTAAAGCAACACACATTAATTATGGTATTTGAAAAAGGAAGGTACATTGGGTTGATAACTAAAGTAGATTTATTGAATGTTTATTAATTGAAAATTTTAATTAATTTTTAAAAAAATTTATTAATAAAATATACTTTCTAGATAATTATGTATAAAGCTATTAGTAATTATAATGCTTGTAATGATTGTCTTAGTCATAAGTATTCTAAAGCATCATTACTACAACCATATAAAAAACTAGAAATGGATGCTTATTTAAATCAAACTCCAACATATAGTGCAATGCCATTAAAAACTGCAACGAATTATTTTTTAAACAACTATATTCGTAGTGCTTCAAAATTTTATAATACTACAAAAATAACTGATTTGCGAAAAAATTTAAATGTTACACGTGAAGGATTGAGTAAAATAATTAAAAAGACAAATACTTCACTTGATGATATAGCAAAAACTGTAAATAATAGTGCCAATACAAATTATTTTACTACTAATTTTACTACTAATTTTGTTACTAATTTTAAGAATGATATAAAAGATCCAATTGAAAGATATTTTGCTTTAAATGCAAGTAAAAATGGTTTTGATTTAAAAGAAGATACATCATTATTTAAACAAACTTATGCAAATAATGTGGCACGAACATTTGGATTTTATAATGCTGCAAAAGAATTTGGATATGATGTTGCAATTGAATTAAAACAAAATGAAGTTATAAAACATGGTATTAATGATGCAGCAAAAGCTTTAAAAATTTCTACTAGAAGAATGCAAGATTTTGTTAAACAGTATTATACTGGGGTAAAAGGTTCAATTGAAAAAATTATTACCGATGAAAATATTGATGAATTTAAAGCTGATTCTTTTAAACAAAAAGAAACCGAATTAGAAAAAGCAGAAAAACAACGAGTAAAAGAAATAAAGCAAAATGAGCAAAAGGAAAAAGAAAAAATTAAATATCTTTGATAATGATTTAAAAGCTGTTTGAGGAAATTTTGTTCACATCACTTTATAAACAAATTTTACTTTTCTATAAAATATGGAATCTATAAATAAATCTATTGACAATTCCTTTGGTCAAAAAAATTTACAAATAGATTGTAGTATGTCAACTATTATGTATTCAATAAATTTTAATGAAGGAAAAGCACTTGGATGTCTTTTTTCTCCAGATAATAAAAATGTTTACAATTTAATGTTTTTGTATAATGATTTAAATGATTTTAAAAAATTAAACAAGAGTTTTAATGCAGAAAATTTTTCACTATTAGAAGAGTTACTAAAAAAAGAAAAATCATTTCAATATTTTCCTATTAAAGATTTAACTATTAATAATAATGTAGATGATAAAAATAATTATAATTTTAATAATAAAAACAATTTATTAATTAATAATGTTTTAATTAATTATATGCAAAATATATTTAATTTAACTTACGATGGCAATTCTCATCAAAAAAAGAAAAATTTAACTACGAATTTGATTTCAGATAATAAAAAAACACTAGAAAATTTGATAAAAATTCCAATAACAAATGAATATTCGATTCAAAAATTAAAATCTAGTAATAATTTGATGTATGATGAAAATAATACTAAAAACAATAAAATTTTGAAAAATAATCTATATCAAACATTTAAACAAAACAATTTAGCTTATAATAATCTTGAAAATAGATTAATGAGTAATGATCCAAAAAATCTTCAAAGCAATAAAAATGTTTATAAACTACCAAAAGCAGATTATAAAAATTCTATAAAATTACAAAAAACTCCAAAGCCAATTAATAATCTTTTAAAAAATCAAACATATAAAAGTGATAAATTAAAAGTAATGCCTTATAAAGATAATAATTTATCTTATAAAAAGAATTTAGAAAATAAATTAGTAGCTAATTATAAAAAAAATAAAACACCTTATAGAGCTTTAAATCAAGCTAAAAAAGATAATATTTATGCATTACCAAAGATTGAAAGTAAAAATAAATTTGTAAAAGAAAAAATAAAATCAGATGATTTAATTAAAGAGTATAATGGTAAAAGTAACTATAATAATACAACTAAGCAAAATATAAAAAATTCTGTTTATAGCATTCCAAAAGCATATGATAGTGAAAAATTAAAAGTAAGACCTTATAAAAAAGACACTAAATCACAAACAAGTTATAATACTCAAAGCATTGTAGATAAATTAAAAAATAATTATAATTCAATAAAAAAAGATAAAATGCCTAAAGCTTATAGCAGTGTAGATAAAATAATTTCAAATGATAAAAAACAAAAAGAAAATTATTTTAAAAATTTAATACCAAAACCAAAATCTTCATCTAATTATAAAAATCCAATAATTGTTAAAAAAAATAATTATACAAAACCACAAAAAGCTTTAATGCCTTATAATGCTAACAGTAATTTATATAATTTAAAGGCACTACCTCAAGGAAAACCATATCAAAAAGCACTGCCACCTTCTTTATCTAGTAATGTTTTAAATATGCCTAAAGCAAATTATGCTTTATCTACTGGATATAGCATTGGTGGTAAGAAATAATTAATAAGTATTAATTAATAATTAAATAATAATTAAAAAAAATAAAAAAATTATTCATATTTTTTCTTTTTTTTGGTTTTTTTAATGTCTTTTTCAAGTCCTAATTCATCTAATAATTCTTTATATCTGTTTCTTATAGTAACTTCAGTAACCCCAGCAACATCTGCAACTTCTCTTTGTGTTCGTTTTTCTCCATGTATTAATGAGGATACATATAATGCAGCAGCTGCAATTCCTGTTGGACCTCTACCTGATGTTAATTCAGATTTTTGAGCCATCTCTAAAATTTCAATAGATTTTGATTGAGTTTCAGGTGACAATTTTAATGATGATGAAAATCTCGCAATGTAGTCTGCTGGATTACTTGGTAGGATTGTAATTCCTAATTCTCTTGTAATGAATCTATAAGTTCTTCCAATTTCTTTTTTTTCAATTCCACTAGCTTCAGATAATTCATCTAATGTTCTTGGAACATCATGTCGTCTGCATGCAGCATATAAACTTCCTGCAACAACACTTTCCATGCTTCTTCCTCGAACTAACCCACGCTGTACTGCCAATGTATAAACTCTTGCAGCTTCTTCTTCAACAGATTCTGGTAATTTTAAGTACGAACTAACTCTTTTTAATTCAGCAAGTGCTAATTTTAAATTTCGTTCAATTGCAGTTGATATTCTATATTGCCACTTTCTTAGTCTAAAGAATTTATTTCTATCTTTATTTTTTAATTGATATAAATCAGCTTTTCGTCCAACTTCAGTTCCAAGACCTCTATCATATTGTGTATAAGTCATTGGAGCTCCAGTTCTTCTCTTTTTAGCTCCTTTATCATCGTCGAATTCTCGCCATTCTTGACCAAAATCAACCATCTTATCTTCAATTACAAGTCCGCATTCTTTACAAATAACTTCACCTTTATCTTTATTCCAGAACAAATTTATTCCAGCACATTCTGGACATTTTTTTACATAGTGACTCATTTTAAATTACCCCCCAAATGTTTAAAATTATAATTTGAATATACTTTTTTCAAAAGTTATATTAAAAATTAATTAAATTTATAAATAGAGTTGATTTTATATTTATAAATGTTTTGTTTTTTTGTTGAAAAATCATAATCTTTTTATATTACTTATTAAATTAATTTATAAATATTTAGTAAAAAATTTTTTTTAATTTTTTATAATTAACTAATAACAAATTTTACTAAAAATAGGTGTGATTTAGAAATGGAAGTTTTTTTAGAGCTTAGTATTTTAATAACTATTACAACAATTATTGCTATTCTAGTCAAGGTACTAAGGCAACCTTTAATTATTGGTTATATATTAACAGGTGTAATTGCAGGTCCATATTTGTTTAATATTATTAAATCCGAAGATATTATTTCAATTTTTTCTGAAATAGGAATTGCCTTATTGTTATTTATTGTAGGAATTCATCTAAATCCAAGGGTAATTAAAGAGGTTGGATTAGTTTCGTTAGTTACAGGAGTTGGACAAGTTTTATTTACTTCTATTATCGGTTTTTTTATAGGTATGGCTCTTGGTTTAACAGTTATTGAATCTATTTTTGTAAGTATTGCATTTGCATTTAGTAGTACAATTGTTATTATGAAATTATTAACTGATAAAGGAGATACTGAGAAATTATATGGTAAAATTGCAATTGGTTTTTTAATTGTGCAAGATTTTATTGCAATTTTTATTTTAATGATAATTACATCACTTGGTGGTGATTTTACTTTTGCAAATTTTGCTTTTCATACATTATTAATTGGCACTATACTTTTAATTCTTTTAATTTTTATTAGTATATATGTTCTTCCTGGTTTAACAAAAATAATTGCAAAATCTCAAGAATTATTATTGTTATTTTCAATTAGCTGGGCATTAGCATTAGCATCACTTTTTTATTATTTTGGCTTTTCAATGGAAATTGGAGCATTACTTGCTGGTATTACTTTATCTATGTCTCCATATAGACATGAAATTGGATTTAAAATGAGACCAATTAGAGATTTTTTTATTGTATTATTTTTTATATTTTTAGGCTTTAACATGGAATTTTCTAATTTACATGAATATTTATTGCATATTATTGTTTTTTCATTTTTTATATTGATTGGAAATCCGCTAATAGTTATTATTTTGATGGGCTTACTTGGTTATACTAAAAGAAATTCATTTTTTGCAGGGTTAACTGTTGCACAAATTAGTGAATTTTCATTAATTGTAGTTTTAATGGCAATAAATCAAAATTTTTTAGATGAAAAAGTTTTATCTTTTATAACCGCAATTTTATTGATAACAATTGCAGGCTCTAGTTATATGATAATTTATAGTAATAAAATATATCCTTATATTTCAAATTTTCTTTCATTATTTGAACGAAAGGGTAGGAAAAAAGATCAGCATAATTTATATGAAGATAATTCACATGATATAATTTTATTTGGTTATGATAGAATAGGATTTAATCTAATGGAATCTTTTAAAAAAATAAGATCAAAATTTTTAATAATTGATCATAATCCAGAAAAAATAATCTCACTTGCAAAACAAAAAATAGATGCAAGATATGGTGATGCAACAGATGTTGAATTGTTAAATGATATTAATTTTAAAAATAGTAGAATGGTTGTATCAACTATAAACGATTTTGAGAGTAATTTGTTAATTACAACAAAAGTTAGACAAATTAATAAAAATATAATAATTATTGCAGTTTCCCATAGTATTGATAATTCTATCGAATTATATTCAAAAGGTGCAACATATGTTATAATGCCTCATTTTTTAGGTGGAACTCATGCCTCAACTTTAATTGAAAAGTATATGTTTGATCCAGATAAATTTATAAAGGAAAAAATTGAACATATAGAGCATTTAAAAAGACGAAGGCAAAAAGGTCATGAACATCCAAAGCATAAATAATTATAAAATATTATTAAATTTTAGTAACTAATATTGTTATTTTTATAAAATTTATAAATTGTTTTTTAAATTTTTGTATGTTTTCTGATATTGATTTATATTTTCTAATTTGAATTAATCATGAATCATTAAATACATATCCGTAAGGACTAATATTTTTTAGAAATATTTAGATATAGTTTTCTTAATTTATAATTTAATAAATAGTTTTTTGATAAAAATAATTTTTAATTTTTTTATTTATCTTGCTATTTTTTTTTCAATTTATTAAATTGTTTATCGAAACATATTACTAACTAAAAATCTTGCAATAAATAAAATTACTAAACTTGCAATCGTTATTAATGGAACATATCTAAGTCCGTGCGTTTTGTTTCCTTCTTCTAAAACTCCAATTAGAATCGATGCGAAAATTGATGTTGCAACTATCATAAATACAGACATCCAAAAAATAAATTTTGAAGATATTGCAATACCACCACCCATTAAACCTAAATCAAATTCATCTTCTGTTTCTATTTCTGTTTGTGTTTCGGGTTGATCTCCGCCCATACCCTCCATTATATCAACGAAATGAAGAGATACAGAATAAAGCATTGGTGCACCAATAATTACTGTAAATAAAATAAACATAGTGTATGTTTTAGTTCCAGTTGCTAGTGCTTTTTTTAAAGATCTAGTTTCTGAAATGTCTTTTGCGGTTTCTTCCATTAAATCAGCCATGTGACTTCCTGCTTTCATTGATGTAATAAATAAAACAACAATTCTTGAAACTAATTTAGATTTTAATCTATTTGAAAATTCTAGTAATGAATTTTTAAAACTTTTCGCGCCAAGCGATTTAGTTGTTACAATTTCTATTTCTCTTTTTAATGGACCAAATTCTTCTCTTGCAGAAGATTTTAGTGCTTGGAAAGGGGTATAACCTGCACGCATGTTTGATGATACTAAATGCAAAAAATCAGGCATTACTTTTTCGATATGTTCTTTTCTATCTTCAACTTTAAAGTAAATCAATATATAATCAATAAAAATAATTGAAATGAATACAATAATTCCAATTGAAATAGACCAAATGAAATATTGATTAAAATAATAATAAAATATAATATTGGTAGTTAAATAAATAAAAATTAAAAAGCAAAATAATTTTCCAAGTTTTATTTCAACATTATAATTTTTTTCAAGTAACTTAATAAAATCTTTATAATTATTTTTAAATTTAGCTGGAAAAAAACTACCAATTTTTCTAAAAAAATTTTCTAAAACCATTTTTTTTTACATATTAATTGCAGGTCTTCTTGATTGAATCAATCCAATTATTATAATTTGAACAAATAAGCACATAACTCCAAATGTAATAAATGTTATTTCATTTAATCCACCACCTGAAAAACTGGTTAAAATAAGCATTACTGTTGAACCAATAGTTGGGATTGCAACCGCAAATAACATGTAAATTAAAGACCACATATTAAGTTCTTGTGCATATCCTTTAATTTTATCTTTATGATTTGAAAGCATATCATCAATAACAATTTTAAGAGCAGTTTTTAAATTACTACCAGATTTTATTACATTTAAAATTTGCCAGACAGTTCTTTTTAAAAAATCAGAGTTATTTCGTAAAACCATCTCTTCTAAAGCTTTTTCCATACTCATTCCAGATTGAACATTTTTTGCAGTTTTATCAAATTCTAAGCTAACTTGACCATAATTAGCTTTGCTTACAGCAACCATTGAATCAAATAAGGGTTTACCTGCACTTACTTGAAGTAATAAATCTTTTAGTGCAAAAACTAAATTTTTTTCAATCTCTTCGGTTTTTTTACCTGCAATAATTGAAGGATATCTAATTGTTACAAGTAGTATTATAAAAAACAAAAAAAATCCAAGACCTAATGCAAAGTAAATTGATTCAATAAAACTTCTAGCTTCAAGAATTATTAAAAGTGAAAATAAAAAAATTGAAATAAATATAAACCATAAAATTGAATTAAAGAACATATGAGTAAAAAATTCATCTGTTTTGTATTTTAGATTTGTTGTTTTTAAAGCAAATTTAGTGTCAGGAAAAATTTTATTTAAAAAATTAGAAATAAATTTTGCTCTTTTAGAAAAATTAACTGCAGGTTTTAGTGGAAAATAAACAAAAGGAATCCTTTCATTCTTCATTTTTTATAACCTCATTTAAAGTTGAATTTTTATTTATTGCAGTAAATAATTCATTTTTATTTCGATAATATACTTTCATTATTTTCCCAATTACATTTGTGTCATAAATTTCATTTTTAACTAACCACTTTAAAACATTTTCTCGTTTTTTTAAATCCTCTTCAATTTCAGATGGTGTCATTCCTGTTCTTAAATTTAAATCTTCTAGTAATCTAATACTATTTTCTATTTTTTCAAAAGTATCAGTTCTAGGTCTCCATCTATATAGATAGTTGATACTTAAATCATTGTCAAGTCTTCCTCCTCGTAAAATTTCTCCAATCTCAAGAGTTCTTCTTTTATTGTGTTGTCTGTCCCTATGTTGTACTAAAATTAAATGAAGTGCTTCAACTTCATTTTTTGGAATTGCAATTGGTGGCTCAACTAATCTTCGAGTCATTTGTTCAACTGTATCTGCATGCATTGTAGTACAAACACTATGTCCTGTATGCATCGCTTCAAACATTGTTTCTGCTTGCTCTCGTGTTCTAACTTCTCCAACAATAATTCTATCAGGCCTCATTCTAAGGCTTGCAACAATTAAATCAAGCATGCTAATGCTTCCAAAACCTTCAATATTTTCTTTTTTACTAACCATTGGAATCCAATTCCAGTTTAAATCTTCTGGTAAAATAAATTCTCGTGTATCTTCAATTGATACAATTCTTTGGTTTTTTGGAAGAAGTGCACTTAATGCATTTAGTACTGAAGTTTTTCCAGATGCAGTTCCGCCGCAAACTAAAACATTTAATTCAAATTCAATAGCTTGCCATAAAAGAGCTGCAATTTCATAATTCATTACACCAAATTTAGGTGATACTAAATGCGTTATAGTCCATGGGCTTCTTGAAAAACGCCTAAATGTTATAGTATTTCCAGCAGAACTAATTGGAAATAATGTTGCAGCAACTCGGTCGCCAGAAACTAAATGTGCATCCATTATTGGATTCAATCCATTTATGTCTCGCCCAACTTTTCGTCCAATCATTGAAGCATAATTATATGTTTCTTCTTCATCTTTTACATGGGTACAAGTTTTAACCCACCCATAATGTTTATGATAAACACATATTGGTTCATCAGATCTATTGATACAAACTTCTTCTAAGAAATCATCAGACATTATAATATCTAAATCACCAAAACCATACATTTCTTGAACGATTAAGCCAGAAATTAATTTTTGTTCTTTTTGATTTAAATTTGGAAAGTATGTTTTTATTTTATTTAATGCATTTTTAAAAAATTTATTTCTTAGTTTAAATAATTTGTTAACATCTGTAATTTCAGAAATAGAAATATTTGTTTCATATGATAATTCATGTATTATATTTTCAACAACATATTTTGTGCATTCATCAAGTTTTGGTATAAATACTTTATATAGTGGCACATTTTCATTTTTAACATTATATATAACAATTAATGCTTTAACATCATCGCAAGTAACATTATAATATTCTAAAATCTCAATGGCTGTTGGTATTTTTGCTTTAATTTCTTGTAAACTAATTTGGTTTGTTGTTTCTTCATTTTTTGTAATAATATTTTTTGTATCTTGTTTATTATTTGCTTTATGTTCTCTTTTTTTTATATTAGGTGTTTTAATTGTTGTTGTATTTTTTTTTGAAATATTATTTTTATTTTTTAAAGTATTTTTGCTTTTTTTTTGTTTAATATTATTACTAGTTGCTTTTTTAATGCTTTGTTTTTTAATTTGCTTTACTATTTTTTTTTTAGTTAATTGTTTATTTACTTTTTTGTCTGCCTTTTTTATTATTTTTTTACTTTGTTTTTTAACGTTTTTTTTAGGTATAACTTTTTTTGCTTTAATTTTCTTAATTTTTTTCTTAGTTTTTTTTTGCGTTACCATTTTTTTTAAGTTTATAAGTTTTATTTAATTTGATTTATTTTTTGATTTTTTAAATAAAGATTTGATTTTTTTAAATAAAGATTTATTTTTTTTCTCTTCATTTGAATCTATTTTTTCATTTTTTTTGTTTGATTTATTATTATTATTATTATTATTATTATTTGTAACATTCTTGTTTTCATTAAGGTTGTAGTTATCTTTTTTTATTATTTTAGAATTATTTAAATTATCTTCATTTAAAATATAGACTGCTTTTTTTAAAATAGGATATTTTATTTTTATTTTATTTTTATTTTCTAGAATTTGAGCATATTTTTCAATTACATTAATATCTAGATTCATTTCTTTTAAAATTTCATTTTGGGAAATTTCTTTTTTTTTAAATATTATATTAAAAAATTTATCAATATCTGTAGATATTAATTTTTTCATGACTATTTCCACCCCTTTTTTTAGCCTTTGAGTAATAAAATAAAGCCTTCTTTTTTAATTTTTTCACTCCTAAATAAACTATCTGTGTTCGTTGTTATATAAATTTTTCTATCTAAATTATAAATTAATTTTTGATTTATTTTAGCATTTAAATTATTTGTAGTATTTATAATAAGATTTGATGATTCAAAATTTATATTAAACTTTGGATTTGGCAGAGTATTATTAAATTCAAAATAAAAATTGTTTGATTTTGAAAAATTAATAAAATATTCATCTTTAGTTATAATTTCCTTGTTTTTATCAAGGATTGTTAATTTTAATAAATTCTCACCTGGATTTAAATTAAAATTTTTAATAGTAGAATGGTTATTTAAAGTATCTAACGTAATATTTAAATTAATTTGATTAATTTGATTAATTGTTATTTTTGTTTTAGTTTTATTTATAGAAACTGTTGTATTATATGGATTAATTAAAAAGCTTGGATTTAAATTTACTGACAGATTAGTATTTGAAATTTGTGAAAATTGATTATTTAAAAAATTTGAATAATTATCTAATAAATTTTTATAATCTAATTTTTCATTTGTTAAATTAAGATTAAATTTAACTATTTGGTTTGTTTGATTAAATTTTATATTTAAATCTTTTAAATCCATAATTTGTAAAAAATCATTTGCAATAAATTTTTGGGCATTTTTAATTTTTGTTGGTTCTAATAAATTTAAAACCATTTCATTTCTAAATTCAACTCGATTTTTAAACCCTAAAATAAATAGAATTAAAGTGCTAATTAAAAGAATGGTAATTACTGTAAATAAAACACCCTTTTTTGATTTAAATAACTTGGTATTCATTTATACCAACCTCTAATTTTTGTAATATAAATTTCATCTTCATAAATTATCGGCTCATAGTATTGCATTGAATCAAGCAATATAAAATCTATACAATTGGTTTTTGTTGAATTTAAAATTTTTATTTGATTATTATTTAAAATAGTTAATTCAATACAAAAATGATTTGGTAATATTTTGTAATATTTTTCAATATTTGAAATGTCATTATTTTTTATTGACTTTATAAATTCATTATTGTTTTTTAATAAATGAACAAAATCTGATGATATTTCATGCATTTCTAGATTATTATAACGCGGGAATTCTATTTTGTTTAAGTAATAAAATATACTCGACATTAAAACAAAAGATATAAATAATGCAACTAGTGCATCTAAAGAAAATAAAATTGCTTTTTTTGTTAATTTTTTCATTCTAAAATACACCCTGTAAATTTTATAAATGCAAAATTAGTATTATTTATTGGTTTAATTTTATTTAGAATAATTGAATGTGTACAATTATTTTTAAAACCATAATTTATGTTATTGACAATATTTAAATTTTCGTTGTAAATTAAAAGATTTATCTTGAATTCATATCTTGGTCCAATTAAACCAATTAATTTTTTTGTTTCATTATAATTTTCTTCTTTCATTAATTTATCTAATTTTTTTAAATTTAATTTATTATTTGAAATAACGCCTAGGCTTTTTGTTTCATTTAAATTATCTAATAAATACCAATTTGAAGGATTTCCGGATGCTGAAAATATACCATTAAATGAATTTCTAATTACTAATTCAAAATCATTTCTGTTTTCATTATCATTTATTTTTGTAACAGAATAATCCCATATTTTTGTAATAGATAAAAAAATGGTTATAAAAATGATTAATGCAATTATTGCATCTAGTGAATATGTTTGTGATTTTTTATATTTATTGATTAACATAGATCTTACCTTGAATATTTGTAATATTTACTCGTCCACTTACCATTTTTTTATTATTTATATTTGAGGTTAAAATTGGGAAGTTGTATCTTTTATGATCATAATTAATTTCAATTAACTTAGATTCATTATAAATTGTGATATTATAGTTCATTATTTTATTTAATCCATCTGGTAAATAAATGTAGCTTGAAAAACCATCACCGACTAAATGTGCACTATTTATAAGGAGTGCAAATTTTTCGGTTATTGCTTTTGCGTAAAATTCATCATTTTTTAGATTAAATTGATTTTGTTTATTCATTGTAATTGAAAAAAAGATGGTAAAAAAAATTAATAACATAGATAAAATCATTATAAATTCAACATTTGCTTGGCTTTTTCTATATTTGTTTTTCATTGTAAAATTTATTTAAAGCATTAATTATTTTAAAACCTTATTTTTTACTAGTGTATTAAATTGATGCTACAGATTTTTGATTGATATTAAATTTTTGTAATATCGCTTTCTTTATATCTAATTAATACGATTCCAGAGCCACCGCTACCACCATAAACTGTTTGAGGATTTTCACTTCCAGCACCACCACCGCCACCACCAGTATTTGGTATGCCATCTTCGTCATAATATACATCATTTTGATTTGAACCATAACCAGAGCCACCACCACCTAGTCCTGCATTATCAATTTTTCCAGCATCATTTTCTGCAATACCAGCACCACCGCCACCAGCAAACCATCCATTATCACCATAGTCAGTTCCAAAATAATTACTAAAATCTAGTCCATCTCCACCACTTCCAGGTGCTATGGTACCAGTTTCACCAATACTGTCAGCACCACCGCCACCGCCAGCGTATGAATCTATAGTATCTCCTCCATCATGACCTTGATTAGTTATACCACTACCTGAATCTAAATTACTATTGCTTCCAGCACCACCGCCACTACCGCCATTGCCACCAGCAATAGCACCATCTTTGTGTTTACCACCAAATCCACCACCTTCACTAGTAATTTCTGCAAAGGATGAATCTTCTCCTTTAGAATCTGGTAATCCACCATTTCCGATAATAACATTATGTTCTCCAGATGATAGCTGCAATTTAGTTGTTTCAACATTTGTTAATAATCCACCAGCACCACCGCCACCACCAGCAGATATAATTCCTCCTCCTCGGCCACCTGGAGTTTTACCACCACTACCACCGCCGCCACCACCGGCAACGATTAAATATTCAACATCAACTTCAAAACCTTCAGGAATAGTAAAATTATCTATGCTCTCATTAGTAAATGCATGAATAATGTAGTCTTCAAAATAATAAATTTCTCCACCAATTGGATATTCTATTTCAATTGGATCTTCAATTATTGGTTCTGGCCCTATGTAATTTACATCATTAGATGTTATATTAGGTTCTGGAGTTATGTAACTTCTAGCATAAATTTGTCCAGGGAAATTATCTTTTGAAACTGTTTTATAGATAAAATTATCATTTATACACATTTGAGATAATTGATTACCTGTTGCTTCTTGTTGAATATAATCAAACCAGTATGCTTTATTTGCTTCTAATTCTTTTGAATGCTGTGTTCCAGAAGTACCACAAGTTCCATCACCATGAGCACCATACCAATGAGCTACTACTTCATGTTCGCCATATGGCATAGTTGTTCTAAAACCACCACTATAACCATCTTTTGGAAATATTGTAACTTCACTACCATCATCACTATTAGTTCCAAACCAATAAGTACCTGATGTTTTTGGAATAAACATAAATCTATACCTAGAATAATATCTATCATCATCTCCGTATAAATTTAAATTATGATTTATTGTATTAACATAATCATAACCATCAATATCATATGGATTTAGACCAATATTTGCTTTAATATGAGTTGCTTGTTCATGATTATCTAAATTACTGCAACCAATAGCACCAGAAGGACATCTTCCAGTAACTAAAAATATTTCATCTTCTATGAAAACATTCTTAGCAGAACTTTTTGATACAGCATTATTATTACCATAATACAAATTAATTGTTGTTTCAAGTTCATTTATTTCATCATTAGTTTTAATCCAAACGTATGATTCATTATTTTCTAAATTGCATTCATCGATGTAATAGTCTAATTCAAAATCATCTGATGTAATAAATCTAAAATCCTTGCATTCATTATCCCAATTATATGTATTGTTAAAGGTTGTATCATTTATATGTATTAATATTTGATAATTTTTTGGAATATATCCATTGTGTGCATTTATAGTTAATGGAACAAAATAATCCCATTGTTCAATTATTTCTTCAAATGGATCATCTGGTGGTAATTCATAATCAATTTCAACTATTGGTTCTAAAGTAGTATATTGTCTTGCATAAATTTGATCTGCAAAATTATTAATATTTAGTGTTTTATAACCAAAACCATCATCAATACATAATCTTGCTAATTGACCACCTGTAAATTCATTTTGCATATAATCAATCCAGTAACCTTTATCTTTTTCTAAAATTATATTGCTAGTATCGCCTCCTGTTGTACAACCATTTCTTGCACCATGATTTCCATACCAATTTGCAATTGTAAAATGTGGTCCAAATGGGTGTGATGTTTTAATCCCTCCACCATATCCATCTCCTGGAAAAAATGCAGCTTCACTACCATCATCACTATTAGTTAAAAAAGTATATTCTCGTGTTTGCTTTGGAACAAATAAAAATCTATATCTTGAGTAATAATGATCATCATTTCCAAAAATATTCTCATCATGATCTATTTTTTCAACATAGCCAAAATCATCAATATCATATGAATTAATGCCAATGTTTGCTCTAATATAATCAGCTTCAGCATGATTTGCAAAATTATTACATCCAACATTTCCAGAAGGACATCTTCCAGTAACTAAGAAAATACTATCATTAATAAACACATTTGAAACGTTGCTTTCTGATTGTGCAAATTCATTATCATAATACATTGTAATAGTTGTTCCATCTGTGGTTATTTCATCATTAATTTTAACCCAGACTTTTAATTCTTCTAAATCAGTATTGCAAGTTTCAACCCAATAATCTACAACTTTTTTATTTTCATCAAAAAATCTAATATCATTACAATCATAACTCCAATTAAAATTATCAACTATAGTTGAATCTAAATTTACTAATACTTGATAATTTTTTGGTGTAGCTTCTGTTTGTGCTTTAATATGTATAGGTATTGAATGTTTCCATAATCCTTCTGCAAAACACATCATAGAGGGACAATATACATCACATTCACTTTGTAGATTGTAAATATTTTTTATTTCTTCATCCATAAGGGTTCTATTCCAAATTGCGACTTCATCAATTAAACCATTTAATATTTCATTATTAGGTCTTAATCCAAAATCATAATTATCACCATTGGTGCTAAAAGTTGTTTGACTATCACTTCCTGTATAAATTAATTGTGAATTTTTATAAATTTTAGTAGTGCCTTCATCAAATACAAAAACCCAATGATTCCAAACATTTGTATCTAAAATATCAGGAATTATATGACTATTTCTCCAATTTCCTTGTAAATTCCATCGAACTCTTAAGTTACTTGGGCCTTGTGGATTTGCAAAAGTTGCTCCAAATTCAATTAAAACATTTCCATCTGCCCATAATAGATATTGGCTTTCTGATAATGAGTGTTGCATAACCCATGCGGCAATTGTAACTTGATTTTCTCCATTTAAAACATTAAAATTTTCAACTCTTAATCGATGATTATTTTCATTAAAGTATAGAGCTTTTCCAATTTTTCCATCAACATAATCTGCATTTGTAATTCCATTAAAATCATTTCCTGAATAATCTATAACATTAGAGGTTAAATCATTTAAATGAAATAATAATAAATTTTCACTCATATTAATTCCATTTTCTTTTGATAAAGATTCATCAACTCCAAAATTAGGTAATTCTCCACCAGAATATATAAAATTTTGACATTTTGGATCAAAACAATCAATTAAGTCATCTGCATCGTTATCAATACCATCATCACAAGTTTCAATGCAAGTAGCACGTCCATCAATACACATATTGTATTCATATCCTTCTTGTGTATCTCCTTCTTGTAATGAACATACAGGATTTGATTTTGCATAGTTACAGTTACCTGCGCCGTCACAATATCCTTGGCTAGGTATTTTGCCACCACTATCATATCCATCATTTCCTGCAAAGGAACATTTAAAACTTGAATTGCATAAAGTTAATTTTTCCTCAAACACACATTCATTATCAATACATGAAACACAATTTGAAGAACCTGGACAATCGGCTACATTATTGCAACAAATTCTATAATTTGGTCCATATAAACCTGTGCAATTATCATCAGAGCAGTCATCGCATGACCCAACACCATGTCCAGTACAACCACTTGTATCAAACATACAATTATCACTGCAACGTAAAATACCGCCACTAAATTCTAAATCCATACATGTTTTTGAATTTAAATTTAAATTATCGCATTCTTCTCCTAGTTCAATAATACTATTTCCACAAACAGGTATATCATGAATTTTTGAAATATTTGTGCTTATTAAAACAACATTATTTTGAGCTTCTATTTCAACATAATAACTCCCAACATTTGTTGGCAATTCTCCTAAAACATTATAATTAAAATTTCTATATTTTGCAGTTCCACTAAAAAATGTTGCAGTAATTGTTTTATTTTTAATTGTAATATTTTCAATATTTTCTGGAACATCAATTAAAACTTTTGTTTTTGCACCATCTCCTTGCTGATAAACCAAATTTGCTGCCATTACTATTTCATTTAATACAGAATCTGTTTTTTTTTGATCAATCATTGATTCATATTGATTTAGAGATTTTTGACTTGTTTGAATAATAGTCATTAAAACTACTAAAGAAACAGCTAATAATACTAAGACTTCAATGCTACCTTGTGATCTTTTCTTAAAATACAAAAAGTTTCCACCCCTTTTTAATAAAATAAATATTAGTAATTAATAAACGTTGTGTTCTGGATAAACAATTATTCCTTCAAATGTAATTTTTAAAGGATTAATTTTTGTTGAATGATTAGTTCCACGCATTTTAAAAACTTCAATACTACGTTCTCTAACATCACCTTTTTTTATATTATACATAAAAATAACACCTTCAGATTGATATTCTTCAACAGTTGATACATGCTCTTCTGGATTTAGTGTTTGTTCTGAGACTAAAAGAGTTGTACAATCCCATTTTTTTAGTGTTTTAAATAAACTCATTAACGCTTTTCTTTGTTCATTTGATGTTTTATAAAGTAGAGTAAATGCAGTAACAGAATCAATAACCGCTCTTTTTGCATTTATAGATTCAATAACTTCCCTTACAGGTCCACCACCAATTGCTATTACTCTATCAACTTGCTCTGGTGAAAAATATAATAATGCAATCTTTTTTTCCTTAATTTTTTTTTCAATATCAAAATCAAATCTTTTCATATCTTCAATTAAAGTTTCAGGTTCTTCCTCAAATGAAATATAAACACCATTTTCACCGCATTTATCAATTCCATTAATTAAGTATTGCATTGCAAATATACTCTTACCACTCCCAGGGCCTCCACAAAGCAGTGTTACAGAATCCTTAACAAAACCACCCTCAATAGTTTCATCAAAACCTTCAATTCCTGTCGCAACCCTATTTTCTGGTATTTTAATTTCTCCTTCATCTTGATCTTTTTCTCGAAGAGTATCTTTAATTGTAGCTTTTAGGAAAGCCATATCAAATTTTTTTGGTTTTTCTTTTTCTAAATCTTTAGACAAACTTTCTTTTAATGAAGCAAAAGGTGATTTTGATTTTTTTTTTGTAATGTCTTTTGAAATGTCTTCTTTAAG
>CAZQHZ010000004.1:19932-35084 GCA_964593285.1 uncultured Methanosarcinales archaeon
ACTTTTCTTAGAATTATTTTTTGAATTAGGTTTAGTTTGTTTGTCATTAGTTTTTTTAATGTTTTTTGGTTTACTCATTTTAAATTAAATTTCTTGCCTAACTACATAAATAAATTAAATAAAAAAAAATTAAAAAGAAAAAAAACTTAGATTGCACAGTTAGCTTCATAATAATTTCCATCACCAGTTATTCTGTATTGACTACCTGTTTGTAAATCTGTATATGTTATTGTTAATGCAACGAAAAAATTTTGTTCAGCTGTACAAAATCCATCCATGTCTATATCTATTTGTTGCTGTCCTCCAGGTGATAATGTTGGTAAATCTTGGTCAATGTATTCTATATCTGCGTCAGATGCTGCAGGAGGCTCTATTGAAATGTTGTTAATAATAACTGCATTTCGCATATTATTTCGTAAAGTTATTTGCCCTGTTCCTCCTTCATTTAAACTAAGTGACATTACACCAACATCTTGAGTACTCCAATATGCCTGTGCACCTTGTGTTCCTACGTTACTCCCAATTCCTGGGAATCTTCCCATAGCAACAACTACAACTAATGCAATAACAATAACTACTGCTAAAATTATTAAATATTCTGTAGCTGTCTGCCCTTTTCTAAAAAATTTCATTTTTTCTACCTCCTTTATTCAATTCTGTATGTTTTGTCAACAAACATACTTATTTTTTCAATTAAATTAGCTTCATCTTTACCATCTAGGCAAATGAGTGTGAGTGTTGATTTACTTATTCTTATTTTATTAACTAAATCTTTTGTGAATTTTATAATCATTTGTTCTGGGTTATAAATAAGTAATGATGATAAACTATCAAATAGAATATATTTTGGCTCAGATGCTTCACTAACTTTATTTATTGATATAGATAAACTAGTTAATGCAGAGGGCGAGTCAATAAATAAACAATTATCTGCATTTAAATCTTTACTTCCAGTCATTTTAGTTGATGTATCAATAAAAAAGATAGAATCTGTATCAATTTTGATTTTTTCTAAAAAACCAACTAACGATTTAAAAGGTCTAGTTAGTGTAACATAGCAAGATACATCTTTTTTAAAATTATTTTTTGAAAATTCTTTTATAAAATCTTGATATTTTTCAGGTTTTACAATAAATAAAGCTGCCTGGACTTCTTTGTCAATATTCAAATTCCATTTCTTTTTATCAGGCATTTTATTTACCACCAGATATTTTATTTATAATTCCAAGTAATCCATTAAATGATTTATGGCTTAGTAAAAGGATTATTTGTCCATCTACTGTTTTTGATTTTGAAAGTTTAAATTTCATATCAACCTTTATTAAAATTCCTTTTTTATAATTTTCACTAATATTAAAATAAACATAATCATAAATTTGATTTCCAAAAGATGGGACAACTGTTGGTGTTGAATGTACTGAATTTATACCTAAGAATTTATTTAAAACACCCAATATTTTTCCAGAAACAACATTTCCAAGTTCAGATAATACATTTTTTACATCATCATCTACTAATTTTGTTTTTTTTCTTTTTTTTTTTAAAGCATCATATAAAGTTAACGCTGAATCTTTTGGAAAAGTAATTACTATATTTCCATCTAAATCTCCTTTTGTTAAAGTAGAATAAATACCAAGCATCAAAACAGGAGCTTTGTCATCATGAGAGTCTTTATCATCAACAGATACAATTGTTTTAGCGTTAATATTTAATTCAACTGGTTTTTTTAGTAAATTAGATAAAGCGATTGCAGAATGATATGAGCACATATTTGTAAATTCCATTAATGCATCTTCTTGTATCTTTGAAATTTTAACCAATTTTTTTTATTCACCTAAATTTTCATTAACTAATTTTATTAGTTCTTCTTCATCAAATGGTTTTTTTATATACCCTACAGCGCCTAACTTATATGCTTCATCTATTGTGTATTGTTGAGCGATTGATGAAACAATAATACATTTAATTTTTAATTTTTCTTCATTGACAAATTTTAATACATCAAACCCTGATGAATTTGGCATATTTAAATCTAAAAGCACTAAATTTGGTTTTTCTGTTTTTAATAATTTTTTTGCTTCATCTCCAGATGATGTTTTTATAATATTTTTAAATCCTGCATTATTTAAAACTCTTTTTATTAATATTCTCATAAATTCTGAATCATCGACAATTAAAATTTCTTTCTCATTTGTCATTTTATATATATATAATAAATAATAGAATTATTTTCTTTTACATTTATAAATTTTTCTTTTTTAAAAATAGTTATATTTATAAATAACCTCTTTTTCTACATTAACATTATGAAAATTCCAAAAATAATCAAAAGGTTTTGCATATATTGTAGAAAACATACAGAGCAAAAAGTTGCTCAATCAAAAAAAGGGCAGCCAAGAACGCTTAGTCGTGGCTCAAAATATAGAGCAAAAGATAGAGGTCTTGCTAGGGGTGTTGGTGGATTTGGTAGATATTCTAAACCTGCAATTAGTAAGTGGAAAATGACCGGTTCAAAATTAACAAAAAAGACAGATTTAAGATATGAATGCAATGTATGTCATAAAAAAATGTCACAGTCTAGTGGAATTCGGGCAAAAAAAGTTGAATTTATTTAATTTCTTTTATATATTTTTACAAAATATTTTTAAAACTATTTATAGTTTTATTAGTAATTAAACCAAAAAAAATAAAAAGATAAAATTACTTTATATGATTTAAGATGTGGAAAAAAATAGTTGATTCAAAAGAGCTTTTAATTTATGAAAAAAAGATTAAAAATATTGTTATCAAGATAGAAGCTAGACTTTCTGAAAATAATGAATGGGAAATTTTTAAAAAATATTGTGCTAGTGATGATTTAAATTATGTTGAAAATTTTTTAGCAAAAACTACAACTGAATTAGATTTTATAATAAAAAATTTAATGAAAAAGAATTTAGGTAAAAAAGAATTAAAAGAAATTAAATTAAAAGAATCAAAAATTCCAAAATTGTCACTTAAAAGAGATTTTAAAGAATATTGTATGGAAAAATGGTTATTTACAATAGATATTGAAAAAATTGAAAATTTATTGTTTTTAAAATATGATGAAATTGTTGAAGTTGATATAATATTAAATGAAATTTATAAACCAATTTCATCAAAAATAATTGATGAAATAAAAAATACTTTTTCATTAAAAGATGAACAAAGTAATTTAAAAATAAATGTTTACTATTTTTCTTCAAGAGAAGTTCTTGAAAATCTTAATCAGCAAAATCCTTTAGTTGGAAAATTTGAAATTGGATTTGAATAGTTAAATAATCTTTTTCAAAACATTTAATAAGGTTATATTTCTTTAATATAAAAAAATGGCTAATAAAGAGAAAATTAAAGATTTACAAGAAGAGTTATCTAATACTAAATATAATAAAAAAACACAACATCATATTGGCTTAATTAAAGCAAAAATTGCAAAATTAAAAGAAAAGGAAATTCAAAGAAGTTCAAAAAAGGGAGATACAACTGGTTTTAGTGTTAAAAAATCTGGTGATGCAACTGTTGTGTTACTTGGATTTCCATCTGTTGGAAAATCAACTTTATTAAATAAAATTACAAACGCAAATTCTGAAGTTGGTGATTATGAATTTACAACATTAGATATTATTCCTGGTTTATTTGAATATAAAAATTCTAAAGTTCAAATATTAGATGTTCCAGGAATTGTTGAAGGTGCTGCAACTGGACGAGGTCGTGGTCGAGAAGTTTTAGCAGTTCTTAGAAATGCTGATTTAGTTTTAATCTTAGTAGATGTAAATCAGCCTTTGCAATATAAAGCAGTACTGCGAGAAGCGTATGATGCAGGTCTTAGATTAAATAAAACAAAACCTGACGTAAAAATTACAAAAACTCAAAAAGGTGGGCTAAATATTGGTTCGACTGTAAAATTAACAAAAATTAATAAATTAACAATTCAAGCAATATTAAAAGAATATAAAATTATGAATGCTGAAGTAGTTGTTCGAACAAATATTGATGAAGATGAATTTATAGATATAATTGAAGATAATAAAAAATATGTTCGAAGTGTTACTGTAGTTACTAAGGCTGATACAGTTTCAATTGAAGAATTAAAAAAAATTAAAGAAACAATTAAACCAAATTTAGTAGTATCAGCACATACTGGTTTGAATATAGATAAATTAAAAGATGCAATTTATGATTCATTGGATTTTATTAGAATATATTGTAAACAAGTTAATGAAAAACCAGATTTAGATGTACCGTTAATTATGCAAAAGCCTGCAACAATTAAAGATATGTGTTTTAAGTTACATAAAGATTTTTATGATAAATTTAGATTTGCTAAAGTTTGGGGAAAATCTGCGAAATTTGATGGACAAATATTTCATAAGCCCAATCATACTTTAAAAGATAAAGATATAGTTGAGTTACATATAAAATAATAAATTATAGAATTTTACTTATTTTTTATTAATACTTTGAAATGCAAGTAAATCAGTTGTTGTTAATTTTTTACCTTTCTTAATTTTTTGTTCAACTTCGCTATGCTTTTCTTTTAGTGTTTTTTTTTCTTGGATTAATTTGAATTTATGCTCTTTTTCTTTTTTCTTTTTAACATGTCCTTTGATAATATTTAAGCTAGAATAATGATCTTTTAATTTTGAATTTAATAAATTAAATTCTTTTTTTAATTCTGAAAATTTTTTAAATGCTTCTTCTTCATTTTTTTTTAATTCATCAACTTCTTTTGATAATTCTATCATTTTTGTATGATATTTTTGTGATTGTGATGCATTTTTTTTAATAAAATTAGTATAATCAGATCTGTTTTTTTTAATTTCTTTTAATTCTTTATTGACATTTTTTATTTTTTCATTAATTTCATTTACAACTTTAAAATCTTTTAATTTAGATTTTAATTCATTAATTTGTTTCATTATTTTTTTTTCTTTATCAAATGATACAACTTCAGTTTCGATTTGTTTTTCTAAATTTTTTATTTTGCTTGTAATTAAATCTGGATTTCCAGATAAATTGTGTTTTTTATAAATAGAATTTCGTTCATCTTTAACTTCGTTTAATTTTTTTAAAATTTTTTCTATTTCTTTTTCTAGTGGTTCTTTTTGAATTTTTTTTTCTTTAACTAATTTAGTTAATTCATCTCTTTTAGTTTTAAACTCTTTAATTTCATTTATTTTGGTTTTTATTTCTTTACTATATTTTTCTTTTTCTTTAAACCAACTTTCTTTTTTAGTATTTAATTCATCTAATTGTTTTTTTAATTCATCTATATTTTCTTTATTTTTTGTTAAATCTTCTTCAACTTTTTTCTCTTTAACTATATCTGTAGAATCTTTTTTATCAATATTAGAATCATTTTTTTCTTCATTGCTAGAAGATTTTATAGGATTAGTATTTTTTTCATTTATAGATGAATCATTTTGTTTTTCTAATTCAACTTCTTTTGTATCATCATTTTTTTCAGATTTAATTTCATCTGTAGAATTTTTTTTATCAATATTAGAATCACTTTTTTCTTCATCGCTAGAAGATTTGTTAGGATTAATATTTTTTTTGTTTATAGATGAATCATTTTGTTTTTCTAATTCAACTTCTTTTGTATCATCATTTTTTTCAGATTTAATTTCATCTGTAGAATTTTTTTTGTTAATATTAGAATCACTTTTTTCTTCATCGCTAGAAGATTGTATAGGATTAGTATTTTGTTTAGTTGTCGAATCTTCAGTTCGACATTCATTTTCATTTGTTTTTTTTTCAGTCATTAACATTAACACCTATCTATTAAATTAAAATAAAAAAAGAAAAATGCCAAAAAAATGGCAAAATTTAACCAAATAACGCTCCAAGTCCAGCAGCTGCTTCTTCATTAGATTTTTTTTCATCTTCTTTGCTTTCTTCCTTTTTGTCATCTTCTGGTTTTTTATCTTCAGTTGTAGCTTGGCTACTAACAGGTGCAGCAGTAACTGCAGCTTGTTTTATAGCTTCTTCAATATCAACTCCATCGAGTGCAGCAACTAAAGCTTTAAGTCTTGAATCATCAACAGTTACACCAGCAGCTTCTAAAACTTTTTTAACAGCCGCCTCTTCTATTTTTTTATTTGCTTTATGTAAAAGCATTGCAGCATATACATATTCCATTTTTACCCTCCTTGAAACCTTTAAAAAATCGGTTTTGTTTATTACTTTTATTAATTTTTTTTGAAAAAATTTAAAATTTAACTAATTATATTTTTAAGCACATTCATTTCTCTTTCAGCTTTTGAAATTAAAATATTTGTTGTTTCATCTGTTAAAATTTCTGAATTTACTGCTAAATTAATAGCTTCTTTTTGTGCCTTCAAAATAAGCATTTCTTTTACTTCACTTGCAGGATATACTGAATAAACAGCTAAATTTATAGCTTCCATTGCAAGTTTTTTAATATTGTCTATATATTCTTGTTCATCAATTGCTAAAACATCTTTCTTTAAAATAATTTCATTTTCATATATTGCAAGTACATTAAGACCCATTTCCATAGGTTCAATTCCAAGCCTTGTTAAAATTTCAGCTAATTTTGGTGTTATTTCATCACCTTCTTTTGCAACAACTGTATCACTTTTAATTGCAACTTTACCATTTTCAATACCTGTTTTAATTTTAAATGCACCAAGTTCACCAATTATTGGACCTGGTGAAAAAGTTGTTGGTCCTGCTGGAACAACTATATCTTTTGGTGCAATTTGTCCAGCTTTTGCCGGCATACTACTTTTATTTTTTTCAAGAGTTTTATATAATGAAAATGGATTTTTTTTAGTAAATAATAATGCTGGCATTCCAATTAAATTTTCATTTAATTGTTCAATACCTTTTTTTTCATTTTTAATTTCATTAATTGCAATTTTAATTAAGTTAATTTTATTCATCTTAATTACTGCAGTATCCCTTAGAGTTTCTCGCATATTTTGCATTTGTTTTGCTGGAACTGATTCTAAATTTACAATTCCTACAATAGGATATTCCTTTAAAAGTTTAATTAACTCTGTAACTCTATCTTTTTTCCAGTTTGCAATTTTAGGTTTTATTTCGTTCATTTTAAAATCTCTATTGGTTTACTCATTGTTAATTTTAAATACATCCTTGATATATTATTTTCATGATTTATTAAATGTGAAATTAATTGTTTTACAACATCCAATGCATTTATTGCAATTTCTTCATCTTTTAAATCTTCATTTCCAACAGTAGTTTGTATCATTAAATTATTTTTTGTTATTATTCTTGCAGTTTTTTGAAGATTAGAATATAATTGGTCAAGATTTGAACCTTTTGGTGGTATAACGCAACCTGCTTTAGGATTTGGCATTTTTCCCCTAGATCCAAGTATCTTACCAAAATGTTTTGCAACTTGTGGCATAATATTTGCTTGTGCAACAAAATAATCATAATTTTCAGCTAATTTTTTTGCACTTTTTTTATCTGTATATTTTTCAAATTCTTCAGGTAATAATACCAAATCAAAAACTTTTTTTGCACTTTCATATAACTGCATATCAACAAATGCAGCAATTTTTAATTTTTTACCTTTACTATGATGAAGTACTGTATAGAAATCAACTTTTTGTTCTGGTTTTTTTAAATCCAGATTTTTTAAAGTTATTATTAAATCATAATTTTGAATAAAATTTCTTTTTTTTGAATTTTTTTTTAACTCAGTTATAGCAGTTAAAATGTTTTTTTTATCTATCATTTAATCCTCCACCCTCCTATTAAATATTAAAATAGTTAACGGGATAATTATTATAAATTTAAATTAATAGGTTATATATAAAGTTTATTATTTTAAATAAAATAAAGTATTGTTAATGAAATTGTTAAACATCAATCATTTCAATTTCAATGTTTAGTCCTTCAGGAATTGGAACTCTCATTACTAATCTTAATGCTCTTTCATCAATTCCAAGATCAATTAAACGTTTGTGTACTCTCATTTCAAACCTATCCCAAGAAGCTTTACCTTCACCATCTGGACTTTTTCGTGTAGTTATTTTTAACTTTTTGGTAGGTAGTGGTATAGGTCCTCTGATCTCTACACCAGTTTTATCTGCGATATCTTTGATATAATTGCACACTTGATTAATTTTATCAATTTCAGTACATGCTATTTTTATTCTTGCTTTCTGCATTTTTCTTCTCCAATAGGTTTAATTACATGATAAATTAAATTTACCATGATAAAAATTAAAATAAAAAAAAATTAATTTTTCTTAACTAAATCAATACACATACCAGCTGCAACAGTTGCTCCAGAATCTCTGATAGCAAATCTTGATAATTGTGGTATTTCCTTTTGTTTTTCTATAACTAAAGGTTGTATTGGTTTTAATTTAACAATTGCTGCATCTCCATTTTTAATAAAATCTGGATTTTCTTGCAATACTTCTCCTGTTGCAGGGTTTAATTTTTTCTCAATTGCAACAACTTGGCATGCAACCTGTGCTGTATGTATGTGAAATACAGGTGTATATCCAACTGTTATAACGGATGGATGATTTAATACAACAATTTGTGCAGTAAATTCTGTAGCAAGTGATGGTATGTTTGAAGAATGACCTAAAACATCACCTCTTGCAATATCTTTTTTACCAAAGCCTCTAACACTAAATCCAATATTGTCTCCAGGTTCTGCTTCTTTTACCATTTCATGGTGCATTTCAATTGTTTTAACTTCTCCTGAAATTCCTTTACCGTCTCTACCTGGAACTGCAGTTATTTTATCACCAACTTTCATAACACCAGTTTCAACTCTTCCAACTGGAACGACACCAATTCCTGTAATGTTATATACATCTTGGATTGGAACTCTTAATGGTAAGTTAGTTGGTTTTTCTGGAACAGTTAATGAATCTAATGCTTCAAGTAATGTTTCTCCAGTATACCATGGCATATTTTCTGATTTTTTAACAACATTATCTCCAACTAATGATGCAATTGGTATGAATTTAATATCATCTGGTTTATAACCAACAGTTTTTAATAATGCAGAAACATCTTCTTTTACTTTTTTATATTTTGCTTCATCATATTTTACTATATCCATCTTATTAACTGCAATAATTATTTGTCCAACACCAAGTGTTCTAGATAAGAAAATATGTTCTTTTGTTTGCGCCATAACGCTATCATTACCAGCAACTACAACAACAGCAGCATCTGCTTGTGAAGCACCTGTAATCATATTTTTAATAAAATCCTTGTGCCCTGGTGCATCAATAATTGTAAAGTTGTACTTATCAGTATCAAACTTTTTATGAGCTAAATCTATTGTAACTCCTCTTTCTCTTTCTTCTTTTAAGTTGTCCATAACAAACGCGAACTCAAATCCGCCCTTACCTAACTCTTGTGCTTTTTCTTTTAATTTTCTCATTGCTTGTTCTGGAATATTACCTGAATCAAACATTAATCTTCCAACTGAGGTAGATTTACCGTGATCAACGTGACCTACAAAAACAAGGTTCATATGTGGTTTTTCTCTTGCCATTTTTATTAATCCTCCATAATTTTTTAATTTTTATCCTTTTATTTATTTAACATGCAATAAATTATTTAAATGCAATTGTATTGGAAAAATCATTCATTTATAAAATTAACGATTTATATAAATTATTAAAATAATATATATAAATATTAATTAAATAAATTTTGAAATTATTCGTTTTTACTTCCAAGCATTGCATCACTTAATCCTTTTCTTTGTTTAATTTGCTCGATTACTTTTTGTTGAAGTTCATCTGGCATTTTTTCAAAAGACTGATCTACTAATGAAGAGCTACCTCTACCACCTGTTGCAGATCTTAAATCATTTGATAAACCAAACATGTCACCAACAGGCATTTTAGCTTTTACAACAATTCTTGTGGATTCTTGTTCCATTTCTAGTAGTTGTCCTCGTTTATTTGAAATTAATTTTGAAATTTCACCCATATATTCTTCTGGTGCTTCAAAAAGTAATGTTTGTATTGGTTCATACATTATAGGACCAGCATCCATTACAGCTGCACGAATACCATCTCTTACAGCAGGATATACCTGAGCAGGTCCCCTATGGATTGCATCTTCATGTAATTTTGCATCCATTAGCATAACTTTCATTTTAAATCCAGGTTCTTTTGCTAAAGGTCCTGCATTCATTACATCTTCAAACATATCAAGAACCATTTCTATAATTTCTCCAAGATGTACTAATCCTCGTGTCATATCTAAAAATACATTACCATTATAAATTTGTTTAACTCTTGGACTAATTTTTGAATCCCATCCTAAATTATTTAAAATATCTCTAACTTCAATTTGTTGTTCTTTTTTCTTTATTCGTCCTTCTGGAAGTTCATTATTTCTAATAGCTTCAATAACTTCTTTTTCAAGCGGTTCCACTTTAAAAAACAATTGGTTATGTTTGTTTGGAGATTTACCCATCTGTGTTTCGGAAGGTTTTGTTACAGTTTCTCTGTAAACAACAATTGGTGGAGATGTTTTAATGTCAATATTTTTTTCAGTTGTAATTCTATTTTCTATAACTTCTAAGTGAAGTTCACCCATACCATGCATTAAATGCTCTCCTGTTTCTTCATTTAATTCAATTTTAATTGATGGATCTTCTTTTTGAATAACTCTCATTATTTCAATCAATCTTGGTAAGTCGCTTGGTTTTTTAGCTTCCACTGCTTTTGTTACAACTGGTTCAAATATGTGTGATATTTTTTCAAAAGGTTCAGCTGGTTTTAATGTAATGGTTTCACCAGGAATTGCTTTTAATCCTGCAACTCCAACAATATTACCTGCACTAGCATAATTAACAATTTCTCGCTTAGCACCATTGTAAACAAAAACTTGCTGAACTCTCATATCCATATTTGCAATATTTAAATGTGCTGTTGTTCCTTTTTTAATTGTACCAGAAAATATTCTACCTGTTGCAATTTCACCAGCTTGTGGATCTACAATTATTTTTGTAATAACTAAAAATAAAGGGCCTTTTGGATTACATTCAAGTAATGATTTACCATCTTCACTTTCAACTTCACCTTTCCATATTTTTGGAATTCTATATTTTTGAGCATCTTTTGGATTTGGTAAGTGTTTAATTACTGCATTTAATACAACTTCATGTAATGGTGCTTTTTTTTTTAATTCTTTCCAACTATCATCGCTTCCTTGGTATGCTTCAATAACATCTTTAAATGAAAGATTTTTTTTCTGCATATAATCAACGCTCATTGCCCAGTTGTGAAATGCACTTCCAAAGCAAACACTACCATCCATAACATTTACTTCCCATGGTGTTTGTCCTTTAGGTGTTATTTCTTTAATAAGTTTATTTACATGAGCGATTATTTTTACAAATCGCTCTTGCATTTTTTCTGGTGTTAATTGTAATTCTTTTATCAGTCTATCTACTTTATTAATAAATAGAATAGGTTTAACATTTTCTTTTAATGATTGCCTTAAAACTGTTTCAGTTTGAGGCATTACTCCCTCTGATGCACAAACTAAAACAATACTTCCATCAACAGCTCTCATAGCTCTAGTTACATCACCACCAAAATCAACGTGACCTGGTGTATCTATTAAATTAATTAAATAATCTTTTTCATCAAATGTATGTACCATTGAAACTGCTGCAGAATCAATAGTAATTCCTCTATCTTGTTCATCTTTATGAAAATCTAATACTCTTGCACTTCCAGCTAAATCTTCAGACATCATACCTGCACCTGCAAGTAAATTATCTGAAAAGGTAGTTTTTCCATGATCTATGTGAGCACAGATTGCTATATTACGAATTTGAACATAATTTTCCATTAAATTAAATACTTTATCAACCATTTTTGCCATTTTTTTATCACCTTTAAAATTAAAAAATAAATTATTAAAATGTATGCATTTCATGAACTGTTTTATAGCTATGCAATTCTTTATCAGTAAACCATAATGCGATTTCTTCATCAGCTTCGGTGGTATTTCCTGATGCATGTATTAGATTTTTTACAGCAATGTTTTTACTATCCGCATATGAATAACTAACATGTGCATAATCTCCTCTAATAGTTCCTGGAAGTGCAGATTTTGGTTCAGTTCCACCAACCATTTTTCGAACTAAATCGACAGCATCAATGCCTTCAATTGCCATAGCAACAACAGGGCCTTCTGTAATCATAGTTTCAAGACCTATGTAAAATTTTTTATCAATATGTGCTTTATAGTGTTTTTTTGAAAATTCACTATCAACCCATACCATTTTCATTCCTACTATTTTTAATCCTGCTTTTTCAAACCTTGATATAATTTCACCTATTAATCCTCGCTGCACTCCATCTGGTTTAATTAAAACAAGTGTTGTATCAATGTGTTGTGTACTCATTTTACAATTCCTCTCTTTTTCTTTGAAGCTTCTGTCCAATTAATATTCCAAGGTTTTCTGTTTAATTTAAGCATATTTTTTTCACATTTATTAGAGCAAAAGTTAATAACTTTTCCATCTTTTTTAACAAACATTTTGCCAGTACCGCTTGGTATTGTGGTACCACAAAAGTCACATTTATCCATTTTATATCACCATTTAATTTTATTTTTTAATTATTAATTAGTTCCTCTATCAGCCTTATTTAATTGATTTGCTTCAATTTCTGTTTCTCGAAGCATTAAAACATCTCCTTTTTGTACAGGGCCTTTAACATTTCGTCTAATTATTTTATTTTGATCTCTGCCTTCAAGAATTTTACATCTAACTTGAGTTGCTTCTCCTCTTGAACCTGTTCTTCCAACAATTTCTTCAACACTTGCAGGAAAACTTTGTGAAAATGAAACAGCTCCTTTTTTTACATCTTCTTGAGCAGTAGTTTTTGATTGTTTTTTAGTTGCCATTTTACCTCATAATTATTTAATTTTCAAGTAATTCTGAAACAATGTCTTTTGCATCTCCTTCTTTAACAATTGCAACTGCAGAAGTTGAAACAGGAAGTCCAGCTGCAACACCTAATTCTTCTTTTGAAGTTATTTGAAAATGTTTTATTCCTTTTTCTTTTGCAAGTAATGGAATGTGCATAATTACCTCAGGTGGAGTAACATCTTTTGCAGTTACAACAATTTTTGCATTTCCTTTTTCTATGCTTTTTGTAACTTCGTTTCCACCTTTTCGAATTTTTCCACTTGTTTTTGCAATTTCTATTGCTTGTAGTACTTTTTCATTTAATTCTTTACTTAATTCTTCAGCCATTTTTAAAATCCTCCTTAAATATCAATTTAAACCAATAAAATAATATTTTTAATTATGATAATTTTAAGCAAAAAGAAGTAAAATATTAATTACATAAATTTATGTAATAAACCATTAACCTCCTTTTAGCATAAAAAAGCCATCATAAATCATTGGTTAATTTTGTTAGAAAAAGAAGTTATTTTTAAATATTGTTATTTGTTTAAAATAAATATATTGTGTTTTAAATTTATGTTAATTAAAAAATAAAATAGAAAATAAACAAATTTATTCTTTTTCTTCTTCATCATCATCTTCATCATAGTAGCCTTGCATGAATGCTTCTTCTTCTGGAGATATTTCATCATTTTCAACTAATTCATCTCTAGACTTTTTTTTATATACATTCATTTCAGTATCTTCAACGAAGTGATCTTCATCATATTTTTCATCCATTGTAGTGTAATTATGTAATGTAAATATTTAAATTTTGTGTTTTTTTAGTTTGAAAATAATTTTTTTATAATTAATTTTATTTTAAATTGTATTTTGGTTGAACAAATTTGATGAATATATATATAATTAATACAGTTAGTGCAAAAACAAACCAATTTATTTTTTGAAATATCCATAAATTAACTGCAATTATAATTATAATTATGAAAATTACAGAAAATAATTTGTTTAAAAGATCTTTGCTTATGTTATCCATTTTAAAATCCTCACAATTTTAGAGATGATTATTATTATTATTATTATTATTATTATTATTATTTAAACAATTTTTTTAATATGTCTTTAGTATATAATATTATCGCTTGACATTGTATTTTTGATGGGCTAAAAGGAATTGTTTTTTTATGAACTGAATAAATTCTCACATTATTAATTAAATGAATTTGTTGCATAATTCCTGGATCTAATTTGATTTCTTTTTCACTCATTTTTGCAACTAATTTACCAATCCCAATTCCTGGTGTTTTTTCTAATAAATCAACATTAGTGTGCTCATAATATTTTCGATGAAGTGATACTTCCAAAATCCTTCCACATAAAATAACACATGCACGATAACATTTATTTAAAAAACATTTGTTTAATTCACTAATGTCTGCTAATATCTCACTTTTGATGTCTTTTGGTAAATTTAATTTGTTGATTTCAATTAAGTAAGACTTATCATCATCACTTTTTATTTTATTTTTTGTATTATTGCTATCTAACTGTTTTATCTTTTCTAAAATTTCTTTTGGATTTTCATAAATTTTATCTCTCACTTTTGCAATAGAAATAATTTTTAAGATTAATTCGTTGTCGGAATTATAGTTGTTTATACTTTGAGATAAATCTAATATATTTTTTTGTATTTTCTCAACTAAATTTTTAATTTTTATATTATTGTAATTGAATTTAACATTATAGAATTCGTGCTTTTTATCAAAATATTTTAAGCCATTATTTCGTTTATGTTTCGCATTTTCTTCTTTTAGAAATATTAATTCTTCAAGTAGTGGTATAATTGTTTTATGCATTTTTTTATTAAATATAATCTAATTAATAAATTTTTGTATAGATTTTTGACACATTTAAGAATCTTAATTATAATTTTGCTTAGAATAAAAAAATAAAAAAAAGAAACACCAACTCTCTATCCTTTGGTGATTCTAACCGCCCCCAAAACTATATCCTTTTTTAATCTACTTATTTAAAAAGTTTGTTATTTTTAATATACCATTTTTCCATACTAAAATATATAAAATTAATAAAAATAAATATTTGATAGAAAATTTTAGTAAAAATTTTGATAATTTTTATCATTATTTTTGCTTCTTAAAATTAATTTTATTTAGTTAAAAACAGTTATTTTATTTAGTTAAATTTAGTAAATTATCAT
>CAZQHZ010000004.1:35184-42239 GCA_964593285.1 uncultured Methanosarcinales archaeon
ATTTTATTTAGTTAAAAACAGTTATTTTATTTAGTTAAATTTAGTAAATTATCATGTAAAATTATGTAATTTTACGATTAAAACTTTTAATCAAAAAGGAAAACTTTTAATTATTTTGGCGATTAAAAGTTTTAATTAAATATTAAAATATGTAAGTATTTATTTTAAAAAACAAAAACTTTAAATATAAATTAGTTACTACTAAGTAATAAAATGATAAATGAAAATTCCATTAAGCAATCTTTTAGTAATGTAAAAAAAGATATTTTTGAAATTAATCAAAATTTAACTAATTTATCTGTTTCAAATAAAATTGAAAAACAAAATTTTAATGATTGGATTTTAAAAATTTTAGAGCGACAAAATAATTTGGAACAAGAAATTAACTCACTAAAAGAGAAATTTACATATCTTGAAAATCCAAAAAAATTTGTTTTTTAAGTTTTTAGCTTTAAAATTTTGAATTTTTATCTAAAATTTTCTTAAGTTAAAAATATACATATTTTCTATACTAGTGCTTGGCTGTCGGCATTATCTATGAATTAAACATAAAACTATCTAAATTTACACTAAAACATAAGATTTGAATTGTTTAAGGGGGGTTATAGGAAATAGTGTTCTAAAACTATTTTGTCGGGATTTTCTCCAAAAAACAAGTTGTTTTCGGTATTATATCTTACTAGACGGAATAATGCCATAATCGATACATTTTGCTCGGTGCCTTATTTTCGGGAAAATATCGAATATAAAAAAAACTAAAAATTTTAAGCTTTTTTTCTTTATTTTAGCAATGGTTTTGTACTATAAAAATAAAAATTGAATATAAAGCATATAAAAAAAAATTATAAAAACTTTTAAGCATTGCTTAATAAGTTTACTTTTAATTATTTTTATTAATTAATTCTTTTTTCAATTATTATTTATTTATTTATTTATTTATTTATTTTTCTTTCAGGAATAATTATTAGAAGGATTATGTAAATAAATATTCCTAAAAAAATGCCTGTTATCAAACTAATAAAAACCTACAATATTCTAACGATTGTTGGATCTAATTTAAAATATTCACCAAGTCCACTACAAACTCCTCCTAGCATTTTATCTTTACCTTTATAAAGTCGCTTTACTTTTTCATTTTCCTTTTTTTTTGTTTTTTCCATATTTTCTATATTAAAATTTTAGAAATAGTATTTATTTAACAAATTTTTTTTTTATATCTAAAAAAATTAAAACTTTTAGTTTTTGCTAAAATGTTTTTAGATGTTGTTTCGACAGATGTCGATAAAATAGCAAAACATATAAAGTAATAAACATTTTAATATAATAAATTGAGGTGATAAAAGTAGCTGAAACAAAAATAATTTTAAAAGATAATGAACCAGATATTAATGCTAGCTCTGAAGAATTATCAAAAGTTATTATTGAGCGCCTTGGGTTAATGCCAAGAAAAAAAGGTTCCACTGAAAATATGTATAAAGTAATTATTGAACTTTATGAAAGGGCAAAAAATGCATCACAAAAAAAAACACCAAATACTGCTATAATGACTGTTGAAGAGATGGGTTTTTTTGCAGGAATTACAAGGCAAACGATGTATGATTATTTAAAGCGATGGCTTGATATTGATTTAATAACAAAAGTGAGTTATATAGATATAAATAATAATGTAGTTATTGGTTATAGGCTTAATGGTAATACAATTGAGCAAGCATTTGATAAAACACGAGTTAAAATTACTAATAATTTAGATTTTACATTAAAATATATACGGGAATTACAGCGTTTAGTTAAGAATGAAAAAATAAAAAATTCACAAAAAACAATAAAAGAAACAGATTAAGTGATTTTACTGTTTTTATTTTTTATTTTATCGAATAGATAAATAATTTTTTTAAAAAAATGTCCTTATTTATTCGAAATATGTAAGCTAAAATATAATATATGTTTCAAATAATTTAAACAATTGTTGATATAATGTCTACAATTGTTTGAAACTTAATTTTCGTTTTATTTGTTTTTTTATAAAAATTACTAAAAGTGAGAGTTAATTTTTGTAAAAAATGGGTTAGAAATTTTTTGAAAAGTGAAAAAATAAAAATAAAGATATAAAATAAAAATTATTCTAAAAATTGTATATTTATTTATTTATTCTAAAAAATTTTCCTTGGTGTTTTAGGATAAATATAGTTAAAAGTGAGAGTTAAAAAATTAAATTTAATGTATAATTTATAAAGAAAATAATACATAAAGAATAACTTTTTAAAGTAATATTTTATCTTTTAAAAAATGAATAGAAAAAAATTATTAAATGAACTTTATGAGAAAAATCTTATTGAAACAAAAAAAAAAATTAAAGATTCTATATCAGAGGATAATTTAATCAGTCAGACAATTAATTGTATTGAAGAATTGAATAAAACAGCAAATTTAAATTCAAAAAGACTTCGTGAATGGTTTGCATTGTATAATCCTGAAAAAACGAAAGAGATAACAGATAATTGTGCATTGGCTAAATACGTTATTTTAAATAAAAATGAAAAAATATCTAATTCTATGGGCAGAGATTTTGATTGCCAAGATTTAGATGTTATTATTAAATTAGCAAATCATGTAAATGAAATATACAAATTGATTGATTTTTACAAAAAATATCTTGATTATATAATGGATAAAAAATGTCCTAATTTAAAAGAAATCTGTGGTAGTTTAGTTGGGGCAAAATTAATTGAACATTGTGGTTCTATTAAAAAATTAGCAACAATGACTGCATCAACTATACAGCTTTTAGGTGCTGAAAAAGCATTATTTAGGCATTTAAAAACTGGATCAAAAGTTCCAAAGCACGGTTTAATACTTCAGCATCAATATGTTTCAAATGCAAAACAAAAAGATAAAGGAAAAGTAGCTAGAGCACTTGCTGATAAAATTGCAATTTGCGCGCGAGTTGATTTTTTTAAAGGAGAATTTATTGGAAAAAAATATAGAGAAGATTTTGAAGCAAGATTTAACATAAAATAAAATTTTATTATTCTTTAATTGTTTTCTAACTTATTTATTTTGTTTTTATTTTGTTAAAATGCGTTTGTAAAAATTAGTAATATATTATATATATAAAATAGCAAGCTTTAAATATAACCTTTTTTTTTCTATTATAAACTGCTTCTTATCATTCATATAGAGGTAGAATTGAGAGTTAAAGAAAATGATAAAAGAAAAAGACATGATTGAAATTGAATTTACTGCAAAAACAAAAGATGATAACTTAGTTTTTGATACTACAAATGAAAAAATTGCAAAGGAAAATAATCTTGATACTAAAAATAATCAATTTAAACCAATTACTGTGATTTTAGGACAAAATCAGTTAGTAAAAGGTTTAGAAGATGATATGATTGGAAAAGAGATAAATAAAGATTATGTAGTTGAAATAGTACCAGAAAATGGTTTTGGAAAAAAATCTGCAAAATTAATTAAATTAATTCCAACAAAAGTTTTCTACAAGCAAAAAATTAATCCAGTTCCTGGTTTACAGGTAAATATTGATAATTCAGTAGGTATTGTAAAAACTGTTACTGGTGGTAGAACTTTGGTTGATTTTAATCATCCATTATCTTCAAAAGATTTAATTTATGAATATAAAATAATTAAAATAATAACCGATATTACAGAAAAAGCAAAAAAATATGTTCAAAATGTTTTAGGAATTCCATGTGATGTTACTTTTTTAGATAATAAATTAACCCTTAAAGTTAATTTCCCACTAAATAAGGAAATTAAAGATAAAATTTCAGAAAACATTAAAGAAGTGATAAGTGAAATAAAAGAAGTTGATTTTGTTGAAAATCAAGAAAAAAAAACAAATAAAACTATAAAAAACGATAGTAAAGCAGAAATAAAAGAACAAAAACTATTAAAAGAAAACAAAAATAATTAGTTACTAACCTTTAATGGCTAAATTTTTCGAAGAATTTATATATAAGTTAAATATGAATTAATAATTAAAAACAACTAAATTGTAATATAAGTGGGGTTAAAATGAATGATTTTATAAAAATGGTTGGTGGAAATTCAAATTATGATAAAGAAAATTTTGAAAAAAGTCAAAATATGAATAATGATTATTCTGAAAATGTTGAAGAAAAATCAGATAATGAACCAAAAATTTCAAAAAAGCATCAAATGGATGCTGAACTTGAAGCTATGATTTCAAGCCAAAAAGCTTCAATTAAAGTTATTGGAGCTGGTGGTGGTGGAAATAATACAATTAATAGAATTTCTGAAGTTGGAATTAAAGGAACAGATATAGTTGCAATAAATACAGATGCTCAAGATTTATTATATACTACAGCTGATACAAAAATTTTAATTGGAAAAGAAATAACTGGCGGACTTGGTGCGGGTTCAATTCCAAAAATTGGCGAAGAAGCTGCACGAGAAAGCGAGCATGAAATTAAAGAATCAATCACTGGAGCTGATATGGTATTTATTACATGTGGACTTGGTGGTGGTACAGGTACAGGTTCTGTTCCAGTTGTTGCTGAAATTGCAAAAAAATTAGGTGCATTAACTATCGGTATAGTTACAATGCCTTTTGCAATGGAAGGAAATAGACGATATGAAAATGCATTGATTGGTCTTGAAAAATTAGAGCATATTGTTGATACTTTAATTGTTATTCCTAATGATAAACTACTTGAATTAGCACCAGAACTTCCAATTCAAACAGCATTTAAAGTAGCTGATGAGATTTTAACCAATGCTGTTAAAGGAATTGCAGAACTTGTAACTAAAGCGGGATTAGTTAATTTAGATTTTGCTGATATTCGTGCTGTTATGGGAAAGGGAGGAGTTGCATTAATTGGAGTTGGAGAATCTGATTCTGAAAATCGGGCTGTGGAAGCTGTTCAAAAAGCTATTGAAAACCCATTATTAGATGTTGATATATCAGGTGCTAATGGTGCTTTAATAAACATCATTGGTGGTAATGATATGACTTTAGATGAAGCAAGAAGAGTAGTTGAAACTATTTCAAATAAATTAGATGAGGATGCACGAGTTATTTGGGGTGCACAAATTAGTGAAGATATGCAAAATACACTTCGAACTATGCTTATTGTTACAGGTGTTAAATCATCTCAAATTTTTGGTAAAACACGGCGTAAAGCTGATGAACAAAAAGAAGAAATGGAGTCAGAATTAGGAATTGAATTTGTTGATTAAAATGAATAAATTAGATAAATTAAAAATTAAATTTAATGAATATATGAGGGTTTTAAGAGTTACAAAAAAACCTGATAGTTATGAATTTAAAACAATTGTTAAAGTTACAGGTATTGGTATTTTAATAATTGGAATTTTAGGATTTTTAATACAAAACATAAAATATTTATTTGGATTTTAAAGGTAAAAAATGGAAACAGAAACAAAAAAAGAACCGATAATTTATGCATTACGAACAACTGCAAATAGAGAAGATCAAGTTATGGATTTTCTTGGATCAAACATTATTAAAAAAAAGGTTAATGTTTATAGTGTAATTAGACCTCATGGTATGAGAGGTTATGTTTTTTTAGAAGCTGAATCTTTAATTGATGCAGAGCAGGCTATATTTAACATCCCATATGCAAGAGGAATTTTAAAAAAACCAGTTAAATATTCTGAAATTGAACATTTATTAGAACAAGTTAAAAAAGAAATAAATATTAAAATTAATGATATTGCAGAAATTATTTCAGGTCCTTTTAAGATGGAAAAATGTAAAATTAAAAGGATTGATAAAGCAAAAGAAGAAGTCATTGTTGAATTATTAGAAGCTGCTGTTCCAATTCCTATAACATTAAAAATAGATGCTATTAAAGTTATTAGAAGAGATAGCGACGAAGATGAAGAATAATTCTTTTATTTTTTTTTGTTTTTTTTATTAAATTTATTTTTAAATTATATCTTAAATATAATAAAAAAATATTTTTTGAAAAAAGTTAATAATTTCTTTTATATTCGTCTTCTGCAAGCATTTCTAGAGCTTTTACTTTTTCTGCAACTCTTAAAAATTCGTGTAAACTCATCTTTTTTTTAATAGGAACATTTAAACTTATTCCTTCGCCTAAATCTATTATTATTCCATCGATATTGTCCATATTTAATCCCTCTTTATTTTTAAAAATATTATTACTATTATCATTATTGATATTTGTAATATTTTCATCTTTTAAATTATTATTTTCATTATTTACAACGTTATTTATTGGCTCATTATCTTGTTTTGGTATATTTTGAGCTGGTTTTGGTGCTGGCGGTGTTGGTGGAATTGGAGGTGTTGGTGGGATTGGTGCTGGTTTTGAAGGTTTTAAATTTTCTTGATTTAAATTATTATTAACATTCGCTTTTTGCTCATTTATATTATCTTGTATATTCAATTTACCCATCAATTCTTTAATCATTTATTCCCACCTTATTTTTTAATTATTAATACAATATAAAAACTTTATTTTTCATTTTAAAATAGTTATTTTTTTATTTTTTATATTATCTTATATTTTATTTTTGATTGAATTTAAAATTTTTTCATTATACTTTTCTTCAATTCTCTGTTTTATTTTTTCATTTAATTTATTGAAATGTTCATCATCACAATTATATTTTTTTTCAATTGGCTCTTTATTTGAATTATTTTTAATATTAAATTGGTCTTGATTTTTTTCTGTTTGTAATTTTAATTCTTCTATTTTTTCATTATATTTTTCTTCTAATTTTTTTATTATTAAATTTATATCAGTTGAATTTAAATTATTATTTATTTTAGTTTCTTTTGGATAAATATGTTGATTTTTTGTATTATTATTATTATTATTATTATTATCATTATCAATTATAGAAAACCCTTTGTGGATTATTTTTTCATATTCTTTATTTAATAATTCTTTTCTGTTTTCTAATTCTAATAATCTAAATTTAAGATATGATTCTTTTTGATTAATTTCTTCTTTTTTTTTTGAAATTATTTTTATTAAATTGTTTTTTATTGATAGATCTGGACTAGTAGTTGTTAAATTTTT
>CAZQHZ010000004.1:42339-70339 GCA_964593285.1 uncultured Methanosarcinales archaeon
TATTATTATTATTATTATTAAGAATTTTATTAGTATCATTTAAACTATGATGTTTTGAATTTATTTTATTTTTAGAAAATTTTATAGAATAATGATTATTTTTTTCAAGAGAATCTAATATAAAAGCCTTATCTGCAAAAAGTTTTTTTGGTTTTATTTTAAACATTTTTTATTTAATTTTATTATAAAAATTTAATATTTTTTTTTCTTTATTTTTAATTTCTTTTTCTAAATTATATATTTTTGTTGTTTTTTTATTTAATTCACTATCAATTTTTTCTATGTGTTTTAGTTCATTTTCGATTAAATCATAATCACGATTTATAGCTTCAATTAATTCGTGCAAATTTGTTTTATTTTCACGATTAATTAGATCTATTTTTTCATTTAATATTTCTATTTCTTCTTTTAACATATTTATTGATTTTATTAATTTGAAAAAAAAATCATTATTTGTAGAATTATTATTAGATAAAATTTTATCTAAATAAGTTATTAAATCTAATGTGATTGTTTGTTCATTTGTATTTTTTGAAGAAAAATTATTATTATTATTATCAGTATTAATTTTATCAAAATATTTAGTATTGGTTTGGTTTATATCAATTTTATTATTTTTTTCATTTTGATTTAAATTATAATTTCTTTTTAAAAATGAATAATTTGCATCTATGAAATTTGATTGATTTGTGTTTTCTATTTTATTAATTTGTAATTCCAATTTTTTTTTAAATAAGTCTAAATTAGTAGCATTTTCAAGTTTTTTTGCAATTTCTTTTTCATTTAATACATCATTAATCCATTTTTTAAAATCATTTTTATGTTCATTTACATGATAATTAAAAGTAGTTTCATCCATATTATTTAATTCATGATAAAGTTCCATTAAATTGTTAATTTCTCTACCATTAATTAATAAAAATCGTAAATTTTTAGGAAGTTTTTTAAATAGTTTTTGTGCATTTTTAAAAGATAATTTTATTGGTTTTTGTAAATTATTAACAATAATTTCATAATTTTTATTGTCAATTTTTTTATTGATTGTTTCAAATTTGTTATCTATTTTGTTAATATTATTATTATTATTATTAGTATTATTATTTATTCCATTATTGTGTTTGTTTAATAATTCTTTTAGTGTTGGTTTTTTATTCATCTTTTTACCTATAAATTTTTTAATTTGAATTCATTTTCTAAAATTTTAATATTATAATTTATTTTTTCTTTATCATTTGAATTTAAAAAACTTTTATTTAATTGCTTTTTTATTTCAGCAAGTTTTTCATAAGCTGTTTTCAAATTATTTTTTTCAATGTATGTATTACAATTTTTAATCATTTGATTAAATTTATTGATATTTGTATTATTTATTTTTTTATCATCAATTTTGTTATTAAAATTTTCATAATTTGTTTTGATATTATTTTTAATATAATTTACTGGTTTATTATATGTGGTATTTTCCTCTCTTTGTTTTTTTTCTTTTAATAATTCATAATCATTTTTTAAATTTTGGAGCATTTTTTCATATTCTTTAATTTTTGAAATGATTCTTGTTCCTTCTTTTATTTTTAGCTCGTTAGATTTTAAATTATTATTTAATATTTCAATATCTTTTATTTTTTTGTCACATTCTTTATTAATTTGTAATAATATTTTCTCTTTTTTATCATTTTCATCTTTTTGTTTTTTAATTAAATTATTTTTTGTGTCTAAATTTTTTTCTTTTGTTTCAATATTTTTTATTAAATTTTTAATTTGTTTTATTCTATCAGAAATAATTTTTTCTTTTTCATTTAGTTCATTTGTTTTTTTTTCTAAAAATATTTTTTTTTCTTTTATCAATTTGTATTCTTTTTTTATATTTTCTTTATTTTTTTCATTTAGCTGTTTTATTTTTATTTTTTCTTGATTAATTTCATCTTTTAAATTTTTTAATTCTGTTTCTTTATTTTCTTTAGTTTTGTTTTCATTATTTTCTTTTAATTTTTCAAAATATTTAATTTTTTCATCTATTTTGTTTTCTTTTATTAAAAGTTCATTTGCTATTTTTTTTTGCTCTTTTATAGTTTCAATTAAAGTTTCATTTTTTATTTTTATTTCTTGATTTTCAATTTCAAGATTTTCTTTTTTTTGTTTTAATTCGTTTTTTTCTTTTAAAAATTCTTCATTTTCTTGTTTTAATTTTTTTATTTTATTTTCTAATTCTGCTCTTAAATCATTATTTATTTTTTCTTTCTTTGTTATATTTTCATATTTTAATTTTAATTCATTTTGAGTTTCATTTAATTTTTTTTCTTTTAAATTCAATTCATTTTTTTTAGTCTCTAATTCTTTTAATTTGTTAGCAAGATTTTTTTCTTTTTCTAAAACTTTATTTTGGAAAATTTTTTCTTTTTCATCAAAATTGTTTTTAAGTTCGTTTATGCTTGCATAAATTTTTTTTAAATCATTTTCTTTTTTAGTAATTAATGATATTTTTTCTTCATGTTCTTTATTTAATTGAATTACAAAATCAGTTTTTTTAGTTATTTTTTCATTTAATTCATTTAGTTTATTTTTTTTTAATTCTAAATCATTTAAAATATTAAGATTCTCATTTTTAATTTTTATTTCATTTTTTAATTTTTTATCAATTTCTTTTTCTTTTTTTAAAATTGTTTTTTCTTTTTCATTTATTTGATCTTTGAGTATTTTAAATTCATCAATTTTTTTATTGTATTCGTCTATTTTTAGTTTTAGATTATTTGTTTTTTTTTCAAGTTCTTCTTGAGTTTTTTCAAATTTTAAAATTATATCTTGATTTTTTTTCTCTTCTTTTTGTAGTGCAATAATCTTTTTTTTAATTGAATCTTCTTTATTTTCTATCTCGTTTTTTTTATTAATTAGTTCAGATTTTTTTTTTTTAATTTGAATTTCTTTTTGATCTATCCATTTACTTAATTCTTCTAAATTAATGTTTTCATTTTCAATATTATCAAAAGATATTTTTTCTGTGTCCATTTTTTTAAATTTAAAACTATTTTATAAATAAGTTTAACCCCTTTTTTAAAAAATTTATAAATAATAGTCATTATATAGTTTAAAAAACTTTGTTGTAACTTAAGGATTAGTACAATTAATGTTTGATTAGAATTTATTAATTTTTTAATAATTATAAAGCAGTGATTGTAAGTCTTCTTGGTTTTGAAACGTTGTTAATTATTTTTCCTTCTTTTAATTTTGCAGAGCCAATAAAATCATCATTATATTTTAAAATAATAAATTTTGATTCATCAGATAATGTTTCTATATCTTCTCCTGTAAGCCATAACTTTAATTCATCATGTGTTAAATTTAATATATTTTTATCACAAAATTTTCCAAGTAATTGACTTCCTTCAATAGTTAAAACAATTCCATCACTAAATTCTTTACCAATTTTTAGACCAATTGTATCAATTTTTAGAAAAGAAGTATCAATTCTATCAATATCTTTTGTACAAATTTTTATTGAAAGGTCATTTTTTTTTAAAAAAACAGCATAATCTTTTAAAATTTTTGAATTGAACCCAAATTGTTCGTTTAATTTATTTATTAATAATTTTTTTTTTTTGCTGTTTAAAATTTCTAATTTTTCCATTTAAATTCCCCATAAATGGTTATTTTTTCTTTTTATTTCAGCAATTTCTTTTAGCATTTCAATTTCTTCATTTGACAGATGTTTTTTGTATTCTTTTAATAATCTAAATTCTAGTTCTGTTAAATCAGAATATAATATATCACCTTCATGGATTTGTCTACCAACAGTTACATTATCAATAGAAACTGCAACTTGTTTTCCTTTTTCTGCTTTTTTAAGATTATCTTGTTCGTGTTGAATAGATTTAATAAAACCTAATTTAACACCATCATTTTTCATAAAATTTGATTTTTGTTTTAATAATCCATCTAATACTTCAACTCCAACAACAGCGGGATTATTTTGTCTAAAAACCATTCCTTTTAAAATTTCAATTTTAAATGGTTTTGGTAATTTTTCTATCTCTGTTTTTTTTATTTTTTCTTCTTCATTGTTTTTCCATTGTTCATAATCTTCAAGTAGCCTATAAATAACTTGGTTAGTCCATACAACAACATTAGAAGTTTCTTTATATTCAATTGCATCTTTTACAATTTTTACATTAAATCCTAAAATTACAGCATTTAAATGATTTTCCTTTAAATTACTTTTCGCATCAGTTATATCTTTTTTGGTAATATCACCAACAGATGCTTTTCTTATTGGAATATTTTTTTCTTTTAGTAATGTAACTAAAGCTTCAAGACTTCCAAGACTATCTGCTTTTAAAATAATGCCATCTTTATCAGTTTCTATTATTACTTCATTTACTGCATTTAAAATTTCTTTTTTTATTTTTTCAATGTTTTCTTTATTTGCAACCATTATAGGCATTCCTGAAAAAACTTCTTCTAAATTTGGTGCTCCAATTTTAACTCCAATTGCTGCAGATGCACTTTTAATTGACTTAAAATTATTTTTTTTATCTCGAATTTCAGATAATGCAGCTGGTTCAAATAAACATCTAACTTTTGTTTCAATAGTTTTGTTAATCCCACCAATAATTATTGTATCTCCAATTTTTATTGAACCGTTGTAAATTATAGTATCAAGTGTTTTTCCAATTCCTTGTTCTTCTTTTACTTCAATAATTGTTCCTTTTCCAGCACCTTTAGTGTCGCATTCAAGGCAAGTATTTAAAAATTTTTGAGCAAGGCCTGTAAGTAGCATTAATAGTTCTGGGATTCCTTCACCTGTTTTTGCACATGTTGGAACTATTGCTATTTGTTTTGTATGATCTGTTATTCTATCAAACCTTTCTGCTTGTAAATTTAATTCAAATAATTTACCAACAATTTCATACATTTTTTGATCTAATAAAGATTTTACTTGTTCAGATAAAGAATTAATGTTTTCAATTAAAGTATCGCTAGTTGTTTTCCAACCAGAAACTAAATCAACTTTATTTAGTGCAATAACAAAAGGTGTTTTATATTTTTTTAATATTTCAATGGCTTCAAGGGTTTGTGGTTTTAAGCCATCGTTTATATCTATTACAAGTATTGCAATATCAGCTAAATTTCCCCCACGTTTTCGTAAATTACTAAATGCTGCATGTCCTGGAGTGTCAATGAATAAAAGCCCTGGAAGAGTTATTTTCATATTAATTTTTTTTAGTAAATTTCCACAAAGCCTTTCAATAGTTTCAAGTGGAACAATTGAAGCACCAATTGCTTGAGTTATTGCACCCGCTTCCCTTTCTGCAACAGTTGATTTTCTGATAGTGTCAAGTATTTTGGTTTTACCATGATCAACATGTCCCATTATTGTAACAATTGGTTTTCTAATCATTTTTAAATGTAAGAAAAAAAGATTTATTCTTAAATTTTACTACTTTTAAAACTTTAAATATTCTTTAGCTAAATCGCCAACTATAGGTATTGTTTTTTTTTCACTATTAATTGCATGAATTAATCCGATTAACCACAATATAAAAATAAATATACTAAAAAAAGGTAGTAAAAACCACCCAAATACTGGAATTAATCCAAGAGCAATTTTTCCAAGAATGCTTATAAATAATAAATTTAAAGCTTGTTTTGCATGAAAATTTGCAATTTTGCTATTTTTCATATTTTCATCTGCAAAATACCAAATTATCCCAATAATAAAGTAAGTTAAAATTGCAACTAATCGTTCGTTTTCTATAGGTTTTTGGATTATTTTTTTTGCTTTAGATGAAGATTTTTTATTTACTGTACTTGTTTTTTTAACTTTAGGTTGTGATTTTTTATTTGTACTAGTATTTTTTTTTGTAGTACTAATTTTATTTTTTTTAGTAATCTTTTTTGTATTTTTCATTTTTTTATTTTGTTGTTAATTAATAATTTAAAAATTTTTTGCTAATTTGGCTTAATATAGTTTTAAAGTTGTTAAAATGTATTGTAAAGCAAAAATTAATAGTTAAAAAAATATATGCTAAATTGTATTAATGTCACACTTTTTATTACATCATTTATTAAACCTTTAAAGAGTTTTTCGCAGTATTTTAAGATTTATATTAATTTTTGTTAGTTGTAATTTTTGAGTTGATCTAGATATTATAAAAAACAAGAATTTATTCAGCAAATTATTTAAAGTATGACTTTATTTCCATTTAATATGGAGAAACAATATAAAACTCTTGGTACATTAATCGAAAAATTTGGATTTGAAGAAGCTATATCCCACAAGTTTTTGGAAATAAGAGATAGATTTCCACTAGCAAATAGATTATTTACTGGATTAATAAGAGGCCATTTTAATTCGTCTGTTTACTCTGGAAGTTATATTGCTTATTGGGCTGATAAAGGAAATTTAGCCTATTTTAACCCAAATCCAAATTATCCAGAAGATTTTAGACCTATTAATCCTGAAACTTTTAAACCAATGCCTAGATTAACTGATGAAGAATTAAGAGAAAGATTTCCTACTGAATTTGCTCATACTGTTTCTCAAATATTACCTTATAAAAAATAAATTTTTGCTCTAAATTTTTTAATATAATGATCAATAGATTGTCAATTCAAAAACTATTCCACCAGTCAGTCGACTTGTAGCTTCAAACAAGGATTCTACTGTTTTTGGAGGAATAACATTTATAATTTGTTTTACACATTACAATTTATTCTTAAAATATGTATTTCATGTTAATTCCTTAATATATACCTAATTAAGACTTTTTGTAACTGTGATATAATTATGTTTTAGAATAAGTTAAAAAAATAAAAAAAATAATTTAAAAAGTTAAATATTTTTTAGCAAATTGCCCAATTATTGGAATTTCTTTTTCTTTTTCATTTATTGCATGAATTAATCCAATTACCCATAAAATAAGCATAAATAATGTCCAAAGAGGAATTAATAACCAACCAAGAAAAATAATAATCGATAAAATAAAATTTCCAACAAAACTAATTAAAAGTAAATTTAATGATTGTTTTACATGAAATTTTACCAATTTACTTGATTTAATTTTTTCATCTACAAAATACCAAATTATTCCAATTAAAAAATAACTTAAAATAGTAACTAATTTTTCATTTTCTTGTTTTTTTGTTTTTACCATTTTTTTATACCTCTAAAATTATATTATTAAAAAGGTATAATTTAATATATTTATTAAATTATTTGTTTTTTTATTAAAATTTTATAAATATTAAAAAATTGCTAATTTTATGTTAAATTCAATAATTGCACATATTGACATGGATTGTTTTTTTTGTTCATGTGAAATTAAGCGAAATGAGGAATTTAAAGGAAAACCAGTTATTGTTGGTGGCTTAAATTTTCGAAGTGTTGTATCTGCTGCAAATTATGAAGCACGAAAGTTTAATGTTCATTCTGCACTGCCAATTAGTACTGCAAAAAGGTTATGCCCAGAAGGTATTTTTTTACCTGTTGATATGGCTTATTATAAATTAGAATCAAAAAAAATAATGGATTTATTAAAAACAATAACTAATGAAATTCATCAAGTTTCAGTTGATGAAGCTTATTTAGATTTAACAGAGTATTTTAAAAAATTTTCTGATTTAAATGAAATGGCTAAATTTATTCAAAAAAAAATAAAAGATGAAACTAAACTTGATTGTTCAATTGGTATAAGTGAATCAAAAATAGTTTCAAAAATTGCATCAGATTATAATAAGCCAAAAGGTGTAACTGTTGTTTTAGATCAAAAAGAATTTTTAAAAAATTTACCGATAAATAAAATTCCAGGGATTGGAAAGGTAAGTTTAAAATATTATATTGAAAAAGGAATAAAAACCATTGGTGATTTAGTAAATAAAGATAAATTTTGGATACTTGATAATTTTGGAATGAGTGGGATAAATTTTCAAAATATAGCAAAAGGGCTAGATAAAAGTAAACTTGAAAAAAAAGAAATAATAAAATCCATTAGTCGAGAAACAACATTAATTGAGGATACTTTTGATAAAAAAATTCTTGAAAATGAATTGGTTGAATTAATAAATAAAGTTTATGAAGATTTGAAAAATAGATATTTTAAAACATTGAGTATTAAAATTAGATATTCAAATTTTAACACAATTACAAGGGATATAACACTAAAAACACCTGTTAATTCAAAAAAAATAATTATTGAAAATACACTAAAACTTTTTAATGTATCTTATAGTAGTCAAAATAAAAAAATTACTAATACAAAAAATAATTATACTAATAATTACAATAGTATTAGTAATAATGTTACTAAAAATTTTAATATTGTTAATGATGATAATACTACGAATAGTGGTTATAATAAAATAAGGCTTTTAGGAATAAAATTGAGTAATTTGATGAATGAAAAAGAAATTCAAACGAATTTGTTAGACTTTTTTTAATTTATATTAAATTTTAATAATAATATTAAAAAGGAATGAAACATAAAAGTCCTGTAATAATTAAAACAATTGAAATTATTTTTTGTAATAATTCTTGATTTATTTTATAGATAATTTTTGTTCCAACAAATGCACCTAAAATAACACCTGGGACTGCAAAGATTAAAATATCAAATGCTAAATATAAATCATTAATATTTGTTGTGAATAAATGGTAAAAGTGAGTTAAAGAAGTTGCTAATGTAGTAATTGCTATTATAAAAACAGTTGTTGATACTATTGTTCTTAAATTAGAATTTGTTTTTTTAATTAAATTATATCCAAGTAATTCACCAAGACCTGCAGAAGTCATACCTAAAAATAAACTTCCAATAGATGTATTAGCAATACATTTTTTTAAATCTTTTTCCTTTAATATAATTGATTTATCTGTTCTTTTAATACCAAATTTGATATCTGTAATTTTTTGACCCTTTTTAGTAATTGAAATAATATTTTTTAATAGTAATTTATAACCAATAAAAATTACAATAATTCCAAGCAAAATTCTAATAAAATATGGTGGAATGATTGTTGATAAATAAGAACCAATTATTGCATATGGAATTGTTATTAATAAAAGAAAAATTCCTATATTATAATCTATTGTATTTTTTTTAATATATCTTAAAAGACCAGTAGTAAATCCAAAAAATTGAATCATTAAAGCTGATGCAATTGCAATATGGGGTTGTAATTTTAAAACTAAAATAAAAAAAGGAGAAAAAAAAGTTGCTCCACCAACTAAAGTTGACATTGCAATTGTTGCAATAATCATGCCTACTGGAAACATAAACCAATATTCAAAACTAACCATAAATTGTAATAACAAGGCTACATTTAAATAATTTTTTCAAAAAATGATGTTATTTTAAAATAGTAAAACAAAAAATTTATTAATTATTAATTAAATTTATTTTATTTAAGGTGGGAAAATATTTGGTAATTTATTTAATATCAATAATTTAAAATGGAAAATGAAAATAATAGTACTGGATTTGAAAAAAATACTGATCTTGAAACAATACTTAAAATAAATTTTCCAGAAAATGTAATTCATGGAACTTTTCTTTGCGATATAAATCAAAATACAATTTTTATAAATGATGAATTTTCTAAAATTACAGGATATAGTAAAGAAGAAATAATAGGAAAAAAAATATTAAATGAAAATTTATGGTTTAAAAAAGAAGATAGAAAAGAATATTTAAAAATACTTGATGAATTTGGACGAGTAGATAAAGCAGTGGGTTATTTTAAAAAAAAAGATGATAAAATAATTCCAGTAACAATTTCTAGCACTTTTAATAAAACAAAAAAAAATGAAACACTAGGCTATCAAGGGATTTTACAGGATTATAGTGAAATTTTAAATAATTTTTTTAAAATACAACTAGATAGATTAATGGAAAAACAAATCAATATTTTAGATACTTTTACTTCAACAGATAATTTAGATGAATTAATTAAAGAAACAAATTATTGGCTTTCAAAAATTTTTTATGCAAAATCAAGTTCTATTTTTTTATATGATTATGAACATAATAATTTTTTTTTAAAAAATGAAAATTATAAAAGGCTTGATGAAAAATTAATAATTAAACACGATAAAAATTCAAGAACGCCAATTAATTATGCCATTAGAATGAACAAACCCTTAGTTGTATTAAATGGAAAAGCTTTAGTAAAAGAAAATAGAGAATCCATTGTTGAAAAGTCTAGAAAAATAATTAAGTCAAATGAATCATATGAAAATATAATTTTAAAATCTCTTTTAAATGAAACTAATGAGAGTAATTATAAAATTTTAAAATTAGATGATTTATCACTTGAATTAAATGGTAATGAATATTATGAAAAACCAGAAAATTTTATTATAATACCACATGTTATAAAACAGCCAATTAATAAATTAACAGGTGTTATATGTTTATCAAATATTAATTCAAATGAAATATTTACATATATAAATCAACTTGAAAATAATCCAAAAGGAATTGGTAGTGCTAAAAAATTTGCACAAGAATTTTTTGTTGATGAGTCATATCAAAATAGCATTCATAATTTTTTTTTGAAAATGGCAAATCGAGTAGCGACAAATATTGGAACAAAAATTAAATCTGCTCAAAATTATTCTATAATATTGGATCAATCAGAGCGAGATCATTTAACAGGACTTTATAATCAACGAAAAATGCATGAAATATTATCAAAAGATTTCAACAAAGTTAAAAAACACAATAATATAAAATGTGAAAAAAGAAAAGGTATTAAAAAAGATTTATCTTTAATCATGCTTGATTTAGATGATTTTAAAGAAATAAATGATAGGTATGGTCATGATATTGGCGATTTAACTTTGAAAAAAATAGGGAATAGACTTTATGAATGTGTTAGAGATGATGATTATATATTTAGATACGGTGGAGAAGAATTTTTAATTTCATTATATAATGCAGATTTAAATGTTAGTAAAAAAATATCTAAAAGACTATTAGATACAATTTCTAAATATGTTTCATTAGACATAAAAAAAGATTTATTAAATAAATGTGTTGATGAAAAAAAATTAGATGAGTTAATTCCAAGACAAATAACTGCAAGTATTGGAATTTCTAATTATAATGAAAATAAAGTAAAAACATATCAAGAATTAATAAAAAATGCAGATCTTGCTTTATATAATTCTAAAAAATGTGGTAAAAATAGGTTTTGTTGTTATGATAAAACTTTGGTAGAAAAATTAAAATAAATTATATTTTATAAACATATAAGATATCATTTTTATTTTCTTTATCACTTAATATATCAAAGGTTGCGATAGGTTTTATTTTTGAATATGGATTCATTATTTTTGCAGTTGGATTTTTATCACCATTAACACTTAATAGATAACCATTTTTAGATACTGCATAGGGTTTTGAAGCACAGCCACATGATAAAACAACTTGTAAATCAACCTTTTTGATTCCATCATCATATAATGATTTATATTCATTGTCCCTACAAATTTCAATTCCGCAAGTTTTTATATTTTTAAAATTTAAATCAAAAATTCCTGTTTTTTCTCCTTTAAAAAATTTTTTTTTAACATCATAATTAAAATGATCATCTTCACCATAATCTTTCCTTGCACAAAGATTTTTTTTATCATATTCAAAAATAATTTCTCCATTTAGTGCAACATGGGCTCTATTATGGGTTATATATTTATTGTTTTCTTTTTCTCCTAAAATAAAACTAGTTCCAGGTATTAACAATAAATCTTTTTTTAATTTACTCAAAGATTTAATCTCATCTACTGAAATATTTGTATATTCTGATGAAACAAGCATGTCAAGATTAATTGTTTTATTCGAAGAATTTTTCAATTCGTTTGTTAAAATTTTATGAATACCTTTACTTGCATTGGTATTTTTTTTCCCAAATGTTTGATAAGCATAAAGTCCTATGTACATAATTAACTTTTAGTATAAGTAGTATTTAAAGTTTTTGATTTTTACTACTTTTTAGTAATTTAATTTAGAATTAGTTGGTGAAATGATAAAATTATTATATAAAGACGAAATATTCTATAAAAATGACGATTAAAGAAAATTTGGATTTTATTAATAAACAAATTAGAGAAACTTGCGTTATTTCTGATAGAAATTATGATGATGTTAAATTAATAGCAGTTACAAAATCTGCATCAATTGATAAAATAAATGAATTAATTAAATGTGGTGTTAAAAGAATTGCCGAATCAAGAGTTAAACGAGCAAAAGAAATTTTTGAAAATTTATCGTCTAATTTTGGATATGATATTGAAAAGCATATGATTGGGCATTTACAATCAAATAAAGTTAAAACTGCTGTTGAAATTTTTGATGTAATACAAAGTGTTGATTCATTAAAATTAGCAAATAAAATTAACAAAACCGCATTTGAAATGCAAAAAGTGATTAAAATTATGCTACAAGTAAATATTTCAAATGAGAAGCAAAAGTTTGGTTTTAATAGTGAAGAAATATTTGAAATTTATAAAAAAATGCTTAAATTTACTAATTTAAAGATAATTGGAATAATGGCTATGGCACCTTTTACTAAAAAAGAAAATACTAGAAAATATTTTAGTGAAGCAAAAAAAATATTTGATGAATTAAAATTAAAGGAATTATCCATTGGTATGAGTAATGATTTTGATATTGCAATAGAGGAAGGTGCAACTATGATTCGAGTTGGACGAATGATATTTAATTAATTTTTATTTTAGATTTATTCTATTTATACTACGTGAAATAATATTTATATCTAAAACATGAGGATTTAATGAATTATTGTGATTTCCTGGGGCTGTAGAAATAGTGTCTTTAATTCTGTCAATAAAATTACCACTTTTTTCAACTGTTTCATGAATGTGACCATGTAGCGTTAAATAAGGTTGATAATTTTCAATAGCCATTCTAATTGCAAGACTTCCAATATGTTCATTTGAGTATGCTAAATCTAAGTTAGTATTATAAGGAGGAGAGTGAAAAACATAAATTGTTTTTTGTGGTTTTGATAAATTAAATAATTCTTTCATGTCATTTTCTATTGAATCTTCATCAGTGTAATTAAAAATTTTAGATTCATACCTCATATTTACTGTAGTAACACCAGTTAATAAAATTTCTTTTTTTGTATCAAAAATATTTCTTAATTTTATGTTTTCTAAATCCCATTTTTCAAAATCTTTTAATTTAAATGGGCTAATAGGCACATAAGGGTAGCCTGCAATAGAGAAGTTATTATCTAATTTTATAACTTTATTTATAATAATATTAAATAAATCATCATCATATTTATTAAAAATATCCATAATTCCAGCATAATCTTCATTACCTGGGATTAAAAAAATTTTAATTTTTCTATTAATTTTTTTTAATTCTTTAAGATTTGGAATAAAAAAGGTTTCAAGAAAATCACGTTGTTCATTCATACTTTTAGTTAAGCCTTTTTGGCAAATATCACCGCCAAATACTAAATAATCAAAATTTTTAGCATAATTAAAAATTTTATTATATTGAAAAGTATTTCCATGAATATCTGCACAAAATAGTAATCTCATAAAAAATACACCTCTTTTTATATATATTTTATTTATTTTTATTTTAAATAAATAAATATTTATATAAATGTTGTTTTTTAACAAAATATGAAATGTGATATTTGTGGTAAAAAAATAGAACAAAATTTCCTTGATAAATTTTTTGGAACTTATGTTAAAAATTCAAAAAATAAAAAAAAAATAATTTGCAATCAATGTCAAAAAAATTTATCAAAAGAAGAAATTTTAGAAAAAATAAATTAAGCCCTTGTAGCATAGAAGCCATTGCGGCAGATTAAGTATAATTTGTTTAACTTAAGTCGAATTTCGTAAACTGCAGGTCGTGAGTGCAATTCTCACCAAGGGCTTTTCTAATAATTAATAAAAAATAAATTTTCAAATGCAATCTGAAAACATAAAGGAAAAAATTGTGAATTCAAAAAAAATAATTTCAAGTTTTATTAATCATAAACATATTTTTTTAAAATCAAGAGGAAATTGTGCAATTTTAGATTCATTAAATTATGTTACGAAAATTAGTAAAAAAAAGAATATTTTAATACAAGATCAAGGTGGGTGGCTTACTTATAAAAAATATCCAAAAAAATGTGATTTAAAAGTTTTAGAGTTAAAAACAGATTATGGGATTATTAATTTAAATGAATTAGAAAAAAAAGCAAAAATTGCGGCTGCAATACTTTATCAAAATCCTGCTGGGTATATTGCAAATCAGCCTATTAAAGAGATTTATGAAATTTGTAAAAAAAATAATTGTAAAGTTATATTAGATGTTACAGGCTGCATTGGTGATAAAAATTTATGTAATGGGTTATATGCTGATGTTATTGTTTCAAGTTTTGGTACTGGAAAAATTGTTAATTTAGGTTATGGAGGATTTATTTCGTTTTTAACAGAAAATAAATTTGATATTTTAGAAGATTTTGACAGTAAATATTTCGAAGAATTAGTTGATAAATTAAATAATGCAAAAAATCGGCTTGATAAATTGTATAAATTGTCTATAAATGTAAAAAAAGATTTAAAAAAATTAAATTTAAATATAGTTCATCATGAAAAAATTGGAATAAATGTTGTTGTATTGTTTAATAATATATTTGAAAAAGAAAAAATATTAAATTATTGTAAAAATAAAAATTTTGAATATACAATTTGCCCAAGATATATAAGAATTTTAGATGATGCAATTTCTATTGAATTAAAACGTATTTTGTAAATTTTTTTGGCATATAAATTTTTTATTCTTTTGAATCAAGATTATGTCCAATTAAACTTAATAAAGAAGTGATACCTATTACAAACAATCCTGTATTTTTATAAAAATAGCCCAAAGTAATTCCTGATGCTGCACCAATTATGCAAAAAGTAATTAAAAATTTATTTCGTTTTAATAAATTTAAAAATTTATTTTCTTTTTTTTTATAGTACATATAAAAATTAATATATTAATCATTTATAAGTTTTTTGAAAAATAAAATTACTATTTTTGAGTGTTTTTTAAAAATAAAAACAAAAAACATTTAAATGGTTTGATTTTTCTGACAAATTGATTAAATATGGGAATTTCACAAGCAAAATCAAAAAGAAGTCCAACAGGAAAAAGATTAAACGATTATCGGAAAAAAAAACAATTTGAAACCGGTAAGTTACCAGTTTTAACAAAAATTGGACAAACTAAAAAAAAAATAACCAGAACAATTGGTGGAAATAGCAAAGAAATGCTTTTAAATGCAGAATTTGTTAATGTTTTAGATCCAAAAAATAAAACATCTAGTAAAACTAAATTGTTAAATGTTTTAGAAAATGAAGCTAATAGAAACTTTATTAGAAGAAATATTTTAACAAAAGGAACAATTGTTAAAACAGAAAAAGGAAAAGTTAAAATAACTAATAGACCAGGTCAAGAAGGAACAGTTAATGGTATTTTAGTTGAATAAAATTAAATTATTTCTTTTTTTAAATCATTTAATATAATATTTCTTCCAATCAATTTAATATTTTTGTTATTTATTGTTATTTTTTTAAAAAATTTAGTTTTAACAATTAAATAATCTATTTCTTTATTTTCATCAATCATTGCTACATTGACTATTTTTCCAATATAGTCTCCTTTTCTATCAAATACTAATAAACCTAAATATTTTGTTTTTGGAGTGTGAGAAATGAAAACCGTGTCAATTCCAAAATTTATTATTAGATTAATACCAACAAAAAGCGTTGCTTTTAAAAAACCAGTATCTATGCTCATTCCAATTATTTTTTTCTTTTTTTTGTCTATGTGAAGTTTAGTTATAATACCAATTAAATTTCCTTTTGAATCGATAACATCTTTACCTAATATATCATCTGAAGTTATTATAAATTTATCAAATAATTCTTTTTCTTCCATTATTTAATTAAATTTTATCTATAATATAAATTTTTTGATTGTTATTTTCTAAATAATTAAAAAAATTACTAATTTTAATTAGTTTTTACAAAAAATATTAAAATAAATTGTAAAACCTCTTAGTTTGTATGGATAATAAAACTAATACAAAGTTAAAAAAAAGGGAATTAAATAAAGATTTAAAAACAGTTAATTCGCAAAAAAAAGCTAATAATACAAAAAAAGAATCTAAAAATACTACTATTACTAAAGATTCAGATTTTAATTTTACTACTACTAAAGATATAACAGTAGATAAAGAAATTGTTAATCAGGTTGTAGGGCAAGAAAATGCCTGTAAAGTTATCAAAAAAGCTGCTAAAAAAAGAAGACATGTTTTTTTGATTGGTGAGCCTGGAACTGGAAAATCTATGCTTGGTTTAGCATTAGCTGAATTAATGCCTAAAGAAAAATTAGTAGATATTGTTTCTTTTAATAATCCAAATGATGAGAATAATCCTTTAATTAGAACTTTAACTGCAGGAAAGGGTAGAGAATTTGTTGCAAGATCAAAATTTCAAACAGGAGGATTATTTAAAGGACAAACTCTATTGTTAATATTTATATTACTATTGGCTTTTATAGGGCCAATTTGGGCATTTAGATACTATACTGCAGAATATTCTGCTGTTGTTGGAGCAATTATTTTTGCTGCACTTTCTGTTGGAAGTATTTTTTTTATTGCTGCAATAATTTTTATTATGAATTTTGGTTCTAGATTAGCAAAAGTTGATAAATCTAATTCACCAAAATTAATAGTTGATAATTTTAGTAAAATACAAGCACCTTATTTAGATGCAACTGGTGCTCATGCCGGTGCATTACTTGGTGATGTATTACATGATCCCTTTCAATCAGGTGGTCTTGGAACACCAGCTCATGAGCGAGTGGTTGCTGGGATGATTCATAAAGCACATATGGGTGTTTTATTTATTGATGAAGTTTCAACATTAAAACCTCATACACAGCAAGAATTATTAACTGCTCTGCAAGAAGGAAAATATTCAATCACTGGTCAAAGTGAGCGAAGTGCTGGTGCTATGGTTAGAACAGAACCTGTGCCTTGTAATTTTGTATTGGTAATTGCAGGAAATTTAGAAACATTAAAACATATGCATCCTGCACTTAGATCCAGAATTAGAGGTTATGGTTATGAAGTTTATATGGATGAAACTATGCTTGATAATAATGAGAATAGAATGAAAATTGCAAGATTTGTAGCTCAGGAAGTAAATAAAGATAAAACAATACCTCATTTTACAAAAAATGCAGTACTTGAAATCATTGAAGAAGCAAAACGAATGGCTAATAGAAAAGGTCATTTAACTCTTCGATTGCGAGAACTTGGAGGGATTGTTCGTGCTGCTGGTGATATTGCATCAGAAGAAGAAAGTGAATTTGTTAGAACACACCATATTCCTATTGCAAAAAAGATTGCAAAAACATTAGAAAAACAAATAGCTGATAAACATATTGAACGAAAAAAAGAATATGAAGTAATTAACATAAGTGGACAAAAAATTGGTAGAGTTAATGGACTTGCAGTACTTGGTGGTTCAAATTCATTTTCAGGAATAATTTTACCAATTGAATCACAAATAACTCCTGGTGGAAAAGAACAACAAATTATTGCAACTGGTAAGCTTGGTGAAATTGCAAAAGAAGCAGTAACTAATGTTAGTGCGATTATTAAAAAATATTTTGGGTTAGATATTAAAGAAAAACATGACATATATTTACAATTTTTACAAACATATGAAGGGGTTGAAGGAGATTCTGCAAGTATTGCTATAGCTGTTGCTATTATTTCAGCGCTTAAAAAATTACCAATCAAGCAAGACTATGCAATGACTGGTAGTTTATCTGTTAGAGGTGAGGTATTACCTGTTGGTGGGGTTAGCTCAAAAGTTGAAGCTGCAATTAATACTGGTATAAAAAATGTAATTGTTCCGCATTCAAACCTAAAAGATATAATAATTAAAAAAGAAAAATTAAAATTAATCAATATAATTCCAGTAAATAAAATAGCTGAAGTTTTAGAACATGCAATTGATTGGACAGGTAATGAAGATATTTTAAATTCTATTAAAAAAAATAAATAATTTTTTCATTTTTTTAAAAATTTTTGATTTTTTTATTTTTTAAATAATTATAACAAATATTTATAAACATTAAATGGGATTATTGTAAAAAATGGCAAAAAAACGAAAAGAAAGCTGGAAAATAATGGATAACGTATTTGATGAATTTACTTTAAATACTGTTAAAAAGTTAATTACTAAAGGAATTATTGAAGGGATAAAAAGCCCTATAATGATTGGAAAGGAAGCTAATGTTTTTACTGCTGTAACTAAAGATATGCAAGTTAGAATTATTAAAATTTATCGACTTGAATCTTGTAATTTTAATAAAATGTATAGTTATATAATATCAGATCCAAGGTTTATGGATGTTAAAAACCAACGAAGACAAGTAATATTTAATTGGACTAAACGCGAATTTAAAAATTTATCAATTGCAAGAAAATCACAAGTTAATTGTCCAATGCCAATAGCTTTTTTAAATCATGTTATTGTTATGGAACTTATTGGAAATTTAGAACCTGCAAAGCAATTAAAAAACAAATATCCTATAGATATTGATAAGTTTTTTAATGAATTAATTAAAAACTTGAAAAAATTATATAAAAATGGTGAAATTGTTCATGCAGATTTGTCTGAATTTAATATTTTAAATCATAATGACATACCATATTTGATTGATTTTTCCCAATCAACTTCTATTAAGGATCATGAATCAATAAATTATCTTAAACGTGATATTGCAAATTTAAAAAGGTTTTTCTTGAAATTAAACTATGAAATAGATGTTGATGAAACAATTGAAAGAATTATACATTAAAATTATAAAATAATATGTTTTGTCACTATTTGATAAAAAAATTTATAAATAATTATTTTTTTTTATGAAAAAATGAAAAAAGTAATAGGTATTTGTGCATTTTTATTAACTTTAACTGCTAATGACTGTAATGATTCTAAATATTATAAAAATATAAATCAAGTCGAAAATAATATTTATCAAACTACATTAAATGAATTAACTAATGAAACTGATATTACTGCTCGTTTAGATGAAAGAATAAATTTGAAATTACAATATATTGAGAATAAAATTGTTGAACATTATAAAATAGTTCCCTCAATTGAAAAACGATGTGAGTTTGTTAAAAATTTATATGAAACTGTAAAATTAGAGAATTTAAAAGATTGGCAAAAAAATTCAGGATTAATTGCGATCGATGGATATAATAATTTTTGTAAAAATTTAGGGTTATATAAAAATTTTAATTCTAGTCATGTACCTAAAGCAGAAACGCAAAAATAAAATTTTTGTATGTTATTAATGAATTTCATTTTAAATATCAAAAGCTTTAAAAACAAATCAATTTTTTAAAAAAATATATGGAAGAATATTCTTATGAATTAAAAATACCAAAAGAGAGAATTGCTGTTTTGATTGGAACTAAAGGAAAAGTAAAAAAAGAAATAGAAGATATTACAAACACTAAAATAGTTATTGATTCAAAAGATGGTGATGTAAACGTTATTGGTGAAGATTCTGTTGTTATTTTTAATGTAAAAGAAGTAATTAAGGCAATCGCTAGAGGTTTTAATCCAAATACTGCACTACTTTTACTAAAGCAAGATTATTGTTTGGAATTAATTGAAATTAGTGATTATGTTAAAAGTAAAAATCAATTTTTACGACAAAAGGGTAGAATTATTGGGCGCGAAGGAAAAGCTAGAAAAAATATCGAACATTTAACTGATACAGATATTTGTGTTTATGGAAAAACCATTGGAATTATTGGTAGGTATGAAAATGCAAATATTTCAAGAAGAGCTCTTGATTCATTGCTTTCTGGAAGTCCACATGCTACTGTTTATAAATGGCTTGAGAAAAAAAGAAGAGAATTAACTAGTATGGATTTTGAGTTGAAAAAAGATGGAACAAAAGACTTTATCAAATGAAAATATTAAACCAAAAGAAAAAATTATTGCAAATGAACTAGCAAAAGGACAACGTGATATTGGTATTGCAGAATTTTTTGCACGAAATAGACATTTATTAGGATTTGATAATAAAAAAAAAGCTTTAATGACCACAATTAAGGAAGCTGTGGATAATTCTCTTGATGCATGCGAAGAAGCAAGTATATTACCTGAAATTTCTGTTGAAATTGTTCAAATGGGTGATAGTAGATTTAGAGTTATAATTGAAGATAATGGCCCTGGGATTGTTAAAAAACAAATACCTAATATTTTTGGAAAACTGCTTTATGGATCAAAGTTTCATAGATTAAAAATGTCTAGAGGACAGCAGGGTATAGGAATTTCTGCATCTGTTATGTATGGTCAATTAACTACTGGAAGAAATGCAAAAATTGTTTCTAAAATACATAAAGATAAATCAGCACAATATTATGAATTAAAAATTGATACTAAAAAAAATGTACCTGTAATTGTAAATGAAAAAGAAATTCATATAGATAAAGAAACAGGAACTAAAATTGAAATAGATTTGGAAGCTAGTTATTCTGGTGGTGTTCAATCTGTAGATCAATATTTAAAACAAACAGCAATTACAAATCCTCATGCAACTTTTATTTATACAAATCCAAAAGCACAGCAGTATATTTTTCCAAGAGCAACAGAAAAGTTGCCAAAACAAACAAAAGAGATAAAACCACATCCTTATGGTGTTGAATTAGGTGTACTTTTAGATTTACTTGCAACTACAAAAGCAAAAACATTGCAGCAATTTTTAACAATGGATTTTTCAAGAATAAGTCAAAATGTTGCAAAACAAATTTGCGAAAAAGCATTGATTTCACCAAATACAAAACCAAAAGCAATTTCACAACAAGTAGTTGAAAAATTAATCAAAGCAATACATGATACAAAAATCATGGCACCATCAACTGATTGTATTGCACCTATAAAAAAAGAATTAATTGAAAAAGGATTAAAAAAAGAAATTAATGCAGAATTTTATTGTAGTGCAACAAGACCTCCAAATGTTTATAGGGGTAATCCTTTTATTATTGAAGCAGGGATTGCATATGGTGGGGATCAACAAAGTGAAGGACAGGTTAATATTATGAGATTTGCAAATCGTGTACCTCTATTATATCAACAAGGTGCATGTGCTGCTACAAAATCAATTATTGGAACAAACTGGAGACCGTATGGACTTAGTCAAAGCAGTAATGCAATACCCCAAGGCCCATGTTCAATAATGGTTCATATTGCATCGGTTTGGGTTCCATTTACATCTGAAAGTAAAGAAGCTATTGCTCATTATCCTGAAATTATTAAAGAAATAAAGCTTGCACTCCAAGAATGTGGAAGACAGCTTGGAAGTTATATTAATAAAAAAAAACGAGTTAAAGATGAATTAAAAAAGCGAGGTTATATTGAAAAATATATCCCTCATGTTGCAGAAGCTTTAGTTAAGTTATTAACTTTAAATAAAGATAACAAAAATAGTATTGAAGATTCATTAAAAATTATTCTTGAAAAAAAACGTGGTAAAATTGATGAAATTAAATTTGATCCAAATAACAATGAAGAATATGATGCAGAATTTGCAAAAATTGGAAAAGAAGTTTTAGAGGATGAAAATGAGCAATGAGAATGTAGTTGAAAAAATAAAAGATGTTTCAAAAAAAGTATATGATGATATTTTAGTTATGAAAAATCCTTCACTTACAATGCCAGTTCGTTCACTTCAAAATGTAAAGTATGATCCAAAAAATGGGTTTTTTGAACTTGCTGGAAATGAAAAAGAAAGAACACTTACAGCATCAACCATAAAAACATTTGCTCAAACATTATTAATGTTATCATTATCAAAAGAATTAGTTGAAAGTGATGATATGGCAACTAAAAGAGAAGCTTATTATGTTAGTAAAAATTGGGATGATGCAAGATTTAAAGAGCAACCTGAATCCGATAGCGTAATGGATGATATTGAATCAATGCTTAGAGTTAATAGAGAACAGATAAAATTTATTCCAGAAGAGAAGGGTGGAGAGATTGCTGGAAAATTAATTGTTGTTGATAAAGATCAAGAAACTGGAAATGAACTTAAGATTGATTGTACAAAATTTGGTTCTGGTGCATATTCAATACCTATTTCTGTTGAAGAATTAAAATTTGAGACCGATGCAAAATTCATTTTAGCAATAGAAACTGCAGGTATGTTTCAAAGATTATTAAAACATAAATTTTGGAAAACTGCAAATTGTATTTTAATATCTATGGGTGGTGTTCCAACTAGGGCATGTAGAAGATTTATTAGAAGACTTAGTGATTCAAAGAAAATTCCAGTATATGTTTTTACTGATGGTGATCCATATGGGTATTTGAATATTTATAGAACATTAAAAGTTGGCTCTGGTAATGCTGCACATATAAATGAGTATTTTTGTGTTCCAAATGCAAAATTTATAGGAATTACTCCACAAGACATAATAGATTTTAAATTACCAAGCCATCCATTAAAAGATGTTGATATGAAAAGAATTAAAGATGGAATAAAAAACGATCCTTTTGTAAAACATTATAAAGAATGGCAAAAAGCATTAAATTTACTTGTAAGTATAAAGAAAAGAGCAGAACAGCAAGCCTTAGCAAAATGGGGTTTAAATTATGTAATTTCAGATTACTTGCCAAAAAAATTAAAAGATGAAAAATTATGGCTTCCTTGATTTTTTATTTTTTATCTCTTTTATTCTTTTTTTCATAAATGCAATTTGAAATGCCATAGTTATTCTTCCAACAATTACTCCAATTATAAAAATTAAAAGTGAAATTGTTATTGCTTGAATATTTATTTGTTCAAACATTTTTTTTCTTCTCTAAATTTTTTCCTCATTTCTTTTTGCTCTTTTGTTAATTTTTTTCGGTGGCTTTTATCGGTGTTATTTAATTTTGATTTTAAAACTGAATAATTTACTGGATTTTTTATTTTTTGACAAAAATTATCAGGAATACAAATTCCTAAATCTCTATAATAGCTTTTATTATCACAGTTTGGTGGGAGTATTTTTTTTTTTGAATATTTTCTATAATTTATTTGTGAATTTATTATTGTTTTTCTTAAATTTTCTGTATTTTTTAAATTCCATTCATCAATAATTTTATTTATTCTCTCAAATCCATAGCCTGTATTTATAAAAAAGTTTAATAAAATAAATAAACCTCGTTTTCGTCCATCATCTAATCCATTTAGTATTTTATTAATACATGGAGGAAATAATTCTTTTGGAATTTCATTTTCAATTTCATAATTTTTTTCATCATCATTTTCTAATTTTGAAAAAATTTTATTTTTATTATAAAAATCATATGTATTTTGTGTAATTTTATTTGTTTGATTTTTTACTTTTAATGCTTCTTGTATTAAAAATGTGCCTTCTGATTGTGTTGTATTTTTTGTATCTAAAAATTTATGTTTTGAAATTTTTAAATTTTTAGGATTTGCATATTCTTTTTTAAAATGTAAAATTTTTTCAGGATTAAATGGAATCGATGCAAGGTTTGATTTTTCATGTAATGAATAAACTAATCTATATAAATGCCTTGAAGAAATTAATAAAGTATCCAAATCAATTAGTGCTGCTGCATTTAATACGTTAAATGATTCATTTGATCCACATTGACATATATTATCTTTACTTATTTCTTTTTTTTCCATTACACTATTACATTTATCACAAATCATGTATTCTTTTGAATCAAATAGGTTATTATTGCAATTTATACAAATAAATTGATGTTTAACATTATTGTCTTTTTCTTCAGAAATAATCTTTTCACATTTTAAGCATTTTTTTTGGACTAATTCATCAAATTTTATGTTTAAATTTTTTGCTAAATAGTCAAAATTAAACTTATAATGTTTATTGAAAATAACTTCATTATCTTTTATATCAATCATATTTTTTGAGATATAATCAATTAAATAATATGAAATATTTCTACATAAATCTGGAAATTGATTTTTAGTTTCTATATTATCAACAGATTTTGGAAATGCATTAAATGGAACTGCTACATGAAAACCTTTGTTTCCTGAAAATTTTACTGAAATTGATTTTATTTTGTGTTTTTTTAAACATTCAATAATTAGCCATGTTATAATTTTTGATATTTTCCAATCACTACAATCAATATCTAAAATTAAATCCCATCCAATTCGTAAATCATCTAATTCTTTTTTTTTCATCCCTGTAACAATTTGCAAGGGATTTTTCCATAATTCTTCTGAAACGTGAAATGATGTTGCATAATTTTTTGCAAATTCTATTATATCTTTTGGATAAATTAATGTGTCTGGACGTTTTCCAAATCCTTTATCTGCATATTTAACAGCAACCTCTTTATTTTGTGAAGCAATTAACATTTCTTTTTGAATGTCTTCTCGTTTATAATGTCTAAGACATGTACCAATATCCACCATATTTTAAAAGAAATTGAAAATAATATTTAAATGATACTTTTAGAAAATAAAATTTGGTTAAAGTTAATAACGAAAGCTTTATAAATAAATTATTAGTCCAAAATAATTAATATGCCTCCATAGCTTAGCAGGTAGAGCGTGCGGCTGTTATCCTCACTAACGCTTGGGTCTTCCCAAACGTTGTTTGGTAAGTAACCGCAAGGTCACCAGTTCGAGTCTGGTTGGAGGCGTTTTTCTTTTAATAAAAATTATTTAATATCTAAATATTAAATCTTGTTTTATTATTTTATTCAAAAAAGGAATTAGAAAATTAGTGCAAGGCGTTAGTAAACAAAATATTGTTAAAGTTAACCAAATATGTTTTTTATTAATTCTAAATGCACTACCATAAGTTTTTTTATTCCAATATATAATCTCATTTAATTTTTTCATAAAAATAAATGATGTTTTCTTATTTATATATCTCACAAGCAAATGTCTAGTGGATTAAATACTATGTCACTTTAGAGTTATTACTAAATTATTTAAATGAATGATTAATTGATTTATTTATAAAAATGATTGAAATTAAAATTATTGGAAGAGGCGGACAGGGTGGTAAAAGTGCAGCTGCAATTATTGCTGAAGCTGCTTTAAAAAAAGATAAATTTATACAGTCTTTTCCAGAATTTGGTGCAGAAAGACAAGGTGCTCCTGTTTTTGCATATACTAGAATTAGTGATAAAGAAATAAAAATTCATTATAGTATAAAAAATCCAAATATTGTTGCAGTACTAGATCCAACATTATTAGATTCTATACCTATAGTTGATGGGATTAAAGAGAATGGTATTTTAATTGTTAATACAACTCTTAAACCAAAAGATATTAGAGATAAATTAGGATATAAAACCGGAAAGGTTTTTACAATTGATGCAACTAAAATTAGTGTTGAATTATTTGGGAGAAATATTCCAAATTCACCTATGCTTGGAGCTATAGAAAAAGCGTGTAATTTAGTTGGTATTGATGTTTTAAATGAGAAAATTCGAGAAAAATTTGAACGAAAAATTGGTGTTGATATAACTAATAAAAATATTGAAGCTATAAAACGTGCATTTGATGAGGTTTTAGAAGGATGAATGAAAAACCTAAGTGGCAAGATTTAGAAGAAGGTGGAAAAATATTAGATGCTGGAAATTCATCTAGTTATAAGACTGGTGCTTGGAGAACATTTAGACCTGTTTTTATTCAAGAAAAATGTATTAATTGTATGATTTGTTGGATATATTGTCCTGATATTTCAATTCCAGTTAAAGATGAAAAAAGATTAGAAACTAATTTTGATTCATGTAAGGGCTGTGGTATTTGTGCTAAAGTATGTCCTGTAAAATGTATTGAAATGAAAGATGAGAATGATTTTAAATGAAACCAAAAGCATTAACCGGATCTGATGCTGTTGCATTAGCTATGAAACAAATTAATCCAGATGTAGTTCCTGCATATCCTATTACTCCGCAAACCCCAATAATGCATGGTTATTCAAAATATCATGCTGATGGAGATGTTGATGGTGAATTAATTAGGGTTGAATCAGAACATTCTGCAATGTCTGCTGCAGTTGGTGCAAGTGCTGCTGGTACTCGTGTGATGACTGCAACTGCTGCAAATGGCTTAGCTTTAATGTGGGAGATAGTATATATTGCAGCGTCAATGAGGCTTCCAATTGTTATGGCTGTTGCTAATCGGGCATTATCTGGACCAATAAATATTCATTGTGATCATTCAGATACAATGGGCGCTAGAGATAGTGGATGGATGCAAATTTATGCTGAAAATAATCAAGAAGCTTATGAAAATACTATTTTTTCGATGAAATTAGCTGAAAGAACAAGAATTCCAATGATGTCTTGTCTTGATGGATTTATTACAAGTCATTCAGTTGAAGGGGTTATTCCTTTTAAGGATGAATTAGTAAAAAAATTTATTGGCGAATTAAAACCTAGATACCCTTTATTGGATGTTGATACTCCAACAACTCATGGGCCTTTAGATTTATTTGATTATTATTTTGAACATAAAAGAAAACAATCTGAAGATATATTTTTAGCAAGAAAAGCATTTGATGATGTATCTAGTGAATTTTTTAATATGTTTAATAAAAAAATTGAAATGATTGAAGAATATATGTTAGATGATGCTGAATTTGTAATTGTTGCATTATCTTCAAGTTGTGGTACAATTAAGCAAGCAATTGATGATTTACGAAAAGAAAATTTTAAAGTGGGTTTATTAAAAATTAGATTATTTAGACCATTTCCAATTGAATTAATAAAAAAGACTTTAAAAAATAAAAAGTTTGTTGGAGTACTTGATAGATCAGAAAGTTTTGGTGCATTTGGTGGTCCATTGTTTAATGAAATTAGAAATGTTATGTTTAAGGAAGATAATTCTCCTGATATTGTTAATTATATTTATGGTCTTGGTGGTCGTGAATTTGATTTAGATCATGCAAAAAATATATTTTATGAATTAAAAGAATATGAAAATATTAAAATTACTGAATATGTTAAATATCTTGGTGTTAGAGAATGAATTTAAAAGAATTAACAAAAAATCCTGAAAGAATTTCATCAGGACATAGGATGTGTCCTGGATGTATTGCACCAGTTGTTGCACGAATGGTACTAAAAGCTACAAATAATCCTGTTGTTGTAGCATCTGCAACAGGTTGTCTTGAAGTTTCAACAACAATTTATCCATACACTTCATGGAAAGTTCCATTTATTCATAATGCATTTGAAAATTGTGCTGCTACAATTTCTGGAATTGAAACAGCATTTAGAGTTTTAAAAAGACAAGGCAAAATAACTAAAGATATTAAATTTTTAGCATTTGGTGGAGATGGTGGAACATATGATATTGGTTTACAATCTTTATCTGGTGCACTTGAGCGTGGACATGATTTTGTATATGTATGTTATGATAATGAAGCATATATGAATACTGGAATTCAGAGAAGTAGTGCTACACCATTTGGTGCAAGTACAAAAACTGCACCTGCTGGAAAAATGCATCTTGGAAAAGAAGAATTTAAGAAAGATTTGATGGGCATAGTTACTGCACATAAAATACCTTATGTTGCTCAAGCATCAATACACAATTGGAATGATTTGTTAACAAAAGCTAAAAAAGCATTTGAAACTAAAGGACCTTCGTTTTTAAACATTTTATCTCCTTGTGTTCCTGGATGGGGAATTAGTATGGATTGTGGTGTTAGTATCTCAAAAATAGCTGTTGAAACTTGTTTTTGGCCTTTATATGAAGTTATTAATGATGAATATAAATTAAATTTTGATCCAAATGATAAAAAGCTTCCAATTGAAGAGTGGCTAAAACCACAAATGAGATTTAAACATTTATTTAGACCAGAAAATAAGCATTTAATTGAAAAAATTCAAAATCAAGTTAACAAAGACTGGGAAAATTTAAAAAAAAGATGTTCT
>CAZQHZ010000005.1:0-10381 GCA_964593285.1 uncultured Methanosarcinales archaeon
GCTAATTCTATGCTGCAATTTCCCGCCAAAAAAGGCGGTAAATTTTGCCTAACATGTATTAATAGATGGGGATTTTCGGTTAATATGGAGAATTTTCAAAAAAAATGTAGTTAAATATATTAATTTGAGATGATTTATTGTGTTTTATGGAAAATGAAAGCCAAATTGGTATTTTTTGGAAAAATAAATTAGTAAATGAATGTAAATTAAAGGGTTATTCTAATAGAACAATTAAAACATATTTGTATTTTGTTGAAAAATTTTTGAATTCAAAAAAGCTACCAAAGGAATTTATTTTAGGAATGATTAATGATGGTTATATGCAAGAAACAATAAGATTAGCAACTTTTGCAATTAAGTTTTATTTAAAAATTAATTGCAGAGATGATGATGAATTAAAAAATGTATTAAAAATTTCAAATGTAAAAAAAGAAAAAAAATTACCAATAATTTTATCTAAAAAAGAAATTTTTGATATGGTTAATGCAATGCAAAATGTTAAACATAAATTAATTATTATGCTTTGTTATTCATCTGGCCTTCGAGCAAGTGAGGTTATTAATTTAAAATGGCAAGATATTGATTTTAAAAGAAATATTATTCATATAAAATTAGCAAAAGGAAAAAAAGATAGAATTGTTATGCTTTCGCCAAAAGTAAAAAAATTTTGATAAAGAAAAGTTAGATTTTATTTTTAAATCAAGAAATGGTAAACAATCTATTAGATCAATTGAGTTAATTGTAAAAAAAGCAAAAAATTTAGCAAAAATAAATAAAAATATTACACCACATTCATTAAGACATTCTTTTGCAACACATTTATTAGAAAAAGGTGTTGACATTAGATATATTAGAGATTTACTTGGACATTCTAGTATTAATACAACATTAATTTATACAAAAGTTTCAAAAAAACAATTATTTCAAATTAAAAGCCCATTAGATTATTAATAAAAATACATCAGCCCCCTTCCATTATTTGGGTGGGGTTAGAATCAGCAAACGGATAGAGAGCTGATGTGTTTATATATCTTTTTTTTTGAAAATAAAGTTTTGAGGTGGTCTTCTTAATTCTTGCATCCACATAATTCCAACTTTGATCATTGCTTTATTGAATTTATCAGATAATTTATAGTGTTTTTTATATAAATCATATTCAATTATTCCCATAGCCTTCATTGGAGTTAATATTCTATCATAAAATTGTCTTTTATTGTATGATAGTCTTACTTTTTTCCCAACATACCCTTCTTCTTCAATATTTGCCTGTGTTTTACCATCATGTAAATTTGTTGCAAATAAAGACATTTCAGTTTTACCAATAACATTATCATTTAATTTCATCTCATCAATTAATAATTTTGCCACTATTATTTGCTGTTTTGTTGCAAAAATAACCTCATATATATCATCAGGCATGTTAAATTGATCAAATAATATAACCATAGAAATATAATGGTACAACTAATATATAAATCTTTCGTTTAGTATATTAAATTGTATACTAAATTACTTATTCTGTTTTAATTTTATAGTATTTCAAGTACCAATCTAAAAAGTTTTTAATACCTTCTTCTAGTTTTGTCTTTGGATTATATTTTAGTAATTTTTTAGCCTTTGAAATATCAGCATGTGTTTGATAGACATCACCTGGCTGCATTGGCATTAAATTTTTTTTAGCTTTTATGTTTAATTGTTTTTCAATTATTTTTATAAAATCTAATAATTTAACAGGTTTTCCATTGCCTAAATTAAATATTTCATAGCCTTTAGAATAATTTATTGCAGCAATAACACCTTCAATAACATCTCCAATATAACTAAAATCTCTAGACATTTTTCCTTCATTATAAACATCTATTGGTTTATTTTCAAGTATGTTTTTTGTAAATTTAAATAATGCCATATCAGGCCGTCCATATTCACCATAAACTGTAAAAAACCTAAGACCTATACAATTTATATTATATAAATGATGGTATGTAAATGCAATTTCTTCATTTGACTTTTTAGTTGCTGCATATAAAGAAACAGGATTATCAACTTTTTGTGATTCTCTAAAGGGTATTTCTTTTGATAAACCATATACTGAACTAGATGATGCAAAAATAAAATGCTTTATTTTATATTTTTTACACAATTCAAGTAAATTTGTTGTTCCTTGAACATTTGACTTAATATAAGCTAGGGGGTCTTCAAGAGAATATCTAACACCAGCTTGTGCTCCAAGATGGCATATTTTATCAAATTTATGTTCTTTAAAAATACAATCCATTGATTTATAATTAGAAAAATCAGCTTTAATTAATGTAATGTTTTTAAATTTTAATAACTCTTTTGCCCTTGACTCTTTTAACTTTGGATCGTAGTATTTGTTAAAATTATCAACCACAACAACATTATGGTTTTCTTGTGCAAGTCTTTTTGCAGTATGATATCCAATAAATCCAGCTCCACCTGTAACCAAAATATTAATTTAAATCACCTTCCAATATTTATTATTTCAATAAAAATAAAATTAATTATATAAAATTACTTTGACATTTCATCTAAAATTTTTTTTGTCTTAACACTATCTAAAAAAGGCTCTGGACTTTCATTTATAATTGTAATATCTAAATTATGTTTAATTATTGATTTTATTAATGGCTTTATTAATTCTTTATCTGTAACTAAATGTTTTTTTTCACCTTTTTGTGTAAATTCAATTCCTGAAAAATGTGAATGAATATAAGGTAAAACTTTTGTTTCTTTAAATAATTTATCATAATCAATTACACCATTTTGTCTTGCATAAATATGTGCAAAATCAATACATAAATAACAATTAATTTCTTTATAAAGATTTAATAATTCCTCAATGCTACCAAATTGTGTGTGTTTACCAGTTGTTTCTGGTGCAAGTTTAACATTTAAATTATTTTTTTTTATTAAATCATTTATTAGCAAGATATTATTTTTTATTTTTTTATATGTTTCAATTTTTGTTTTATTTTGATAAAACCCTGCATGAAATACAACAAATTCTGCATTTAAATAATGTGCTTTTTTACAGCTATCAAGTATTCTTGTAATTGATGCATCTACTTTTTCTTTTTCATCTGATGCTAAATTAATATAATAAGGTGCATGGACTGATAGTTTTATATTATTTTTTTTTGCTAATTTTCCAATAATTTTTGCTTTTTCATCAGACATTCTAACTCCATAAGTAAATTCAACTTCAAGAGCATTTAAACCTAATTCTTTTAATTTTTCTATTCCTTTTTCATATCCAAGACCGCTTGTTCCACCAGGTCCTAATTTTACATTCATTGTTCAGAAACCTCTACTTTAATAAAATATTTTGAAAAATGAGTAACAATTGAAGATACAATAATTGAGTAAACTATAAATATGAACATATAATTTAAAACAATTTGTGCATTTGATGGAATTAAATTAAATGCACTAAAACCAATTAAGCTAAAAGTAACAACAGCTGCTGCAATTCCTTTTGGTGTATTTAATGACATAAACAATTTTTCTTTATGATTTAATAATTTATTTCCAGGAAATGATAAATAAACTGCAATTATTCTAAGCAATATTGAAATAAAATATAATAGCAATGAAATAATAAAAAAATTTAATGTAAATGGAATTTTAATCATTAAACCAAGTAATATAAATACTAAAATTAATAAAGCACTTGAAAACATTCCTGAAAATTCTATTAAAGAGCTTTTTTGCTTAATATGTAAATTTCCAAAAAATATTCCAAGTACAGTAACTGCTAATATACCACTACCTGATAAATTTTCTGCTAATATATAAGTTAATAAACATGCAGTAATTAGAATTAAAGGAGATAATTTTTGAGAATAATATTTTCTCATAAATTTAAATACAATTATTCCAATAACAACACCAGCACCAACACCTGTAATAATTTGCTGCATGAAATTAATTAAATGTATACTATCAATTCCAACACCCTCACCAAATGTTTTCATTAAATCAATAAAAAGAAAAGGAAAAACTACAGTTATTGGAGTATTTACAATTGATTCAAATTTTAATAAATCAACAGCTTTTGTTTTTGTTTTTTTATATAATGTTAATACAATATCAGGACTTGTTGCAGATACAATTACTGCTAAAATAAAACCATAAAAAATACTATCTAAATCAAATAAATAATAAGTAATTATACCTAAAACTAATAAATTAATCATAAATGTTGCAAATGCAAGTTTTACTGCACTTAATGTTAAACTATCAAATTCTTTCCATTTAAATTTATTACATGAATCAAAAACAATCATAACTAAAGCTAATATTCCAATAGAAGTTATAAAAATTGGTGGAAAATTTACTAAAGAATTACCATTATAACTAATATTTGCAAGTGCAAAACCAATAAGAATTAAAAATAAAATATTTGGTATTTTAAGTTTATTAGAAATTAAACTAAAAATTATTCCTAATATTAATAAAATTGTTATTTGTGTTAAAATAACTAATGGATCCATAAAATACCTCTTTTTAAATATATTTAGATATAAAATTTAATTTATCTATTTATTAAGTTTTCGATTATTCAAATTAAAAAGAAAACTTATAATTGAATTTAATATGAATAAATTACAAGATTAATATTTAAAAAAAAAGAATATTTTTGCAAGATACAATTATATAATAAAGATGAAGTATTTGAATCAAAAGCATTTTTTATGAATGTTATTTAATTATTTTTTTTCATCTATTTCTTTTTTTAAATTACTAATAAATTCATCTATTGCAATTTCACCTTTTATTTCATTATCTCTTGTTCTAATATTAATTGTATTGTTTTCTTGTTCTTTTTGCCCAACAATTAAAATATAATTAATTTTATCTAGTTGTGCTTCTCTAACTTTTTTTGATATAGACTCATTTCTAATATCTAATTTTACCCTTATATTTTCACTTTGTAATTTCTCTTTAATTTTTTTTGCATAATCATTATAATTGTCTGAGATGCTTAAAACTGTTACTTGCATTGGTGAAAACCATAAAGGAAATTTCCCTGCATAATGTTCAATTAATATTCCAATGAATCTTTCAAGTGAACCATATATTACTCTATGAATCATTACAGGCCTATGATTTTGTGTTCCATCTTCGCCCATATATTTTAAATCAAATTTTTCAGGTAAGGACATATCTAATTGAATAGTTCCACATTGCCATGTTCTTTTAAGTGCATCTTTTATATGAATATCAATTTTTGGTCCATAAAATGCACCATCCCCTTCATTAATTTTATATGGTTTTTTAATTGAATCTAATGCATTTTTTAATCCAGTGGTTGCTTTCTCCCATTGTTCATCTGTTCCTATAGATTTTTTTGGCCTAGTTGATAATTCTAAATGATAAGAAAGCCCAAAAACACTATAAATTTTATCAACTAGATTTAATACACCAATTATTTCATCTTTAATTTGATCTTCTCTCATAAAAATATGTGCATCATCTTGATGGAATTGTCTAACTCTAAATAATCCTGATAATACTCCTGATAATTCATGTCTATGAACTAAACCAATTTCGCCAACTCTTAATGGAAGTTCTCTATATGAATGAACATCTTCTTTATACATAAGCATTCCACCAGGACAATTCATTGGTTTAACTGCATATTCGATATCATCTATAACTGTTGTATACATATTTTCTTTAAAATTTAGCCAGTGCCCAGATGATTCCCATAATTTTCTACTCAAAATTATTGGTGTTTTTGTTTCAAGATATCCTGCATTTTTATGTTCTTCTCTCCAAAATTCAATTAATTTATTAAAAATAACTAAGCCATTATTATGCCAAAAAGGCATACCTTGTGCTTCTTCATGAAAACTAAATAATTTTAACTTTTTCCCAAGAATTCTATGATCTCTTTTTTTTGCTTCTTCAACCATCGTTAAATATTCTTTTAATTCTTCTTTTGTTGGAAAAGAAATTCCATAAATTCTTTGTAGTTGTTTATTTTTTACATCCCCTCTAAAATATGCACCTGCAATTTTTGTTAATTTTATAGCTTTAATATATCTAGAACTTGGAACATGAGGACCTTTACATAAATCTGTAAATTCACCTAATTTATAAAAAGAAATATTTGTTTCATTTAAAGGTAAGTCATTTATTAATTCAGTTTTATAATCATCTAATGACTCTGCTTTTTTTAATCCTTCATTTCTAGTTAAATCTTCTCTTATAAATTTTTCATTATTTTTAGAAATTTTTTTCATTTCTTTTTCAATTTTTTTTAAATCTTCAGGTGTTATTGAATAATCTAAATCTATATCATAATAAAAACCATCATCAACTGCAGGACCTATTGCAAGTTTTGCATCTGGCCATAATTTTTTAATTGCTGCAGCCATTAAATGAGATGATGAATGCCAAAAAATCTCCTTACCTTTTTTATCTTTAAATGTTATAAATTCAACATTTGAATCTTCTTTTATATCACAATTTAAATCTAAATATTTATCATTAATTTTCATTGCAATTATTTCTTTATTATCAAGATTTAAATCTTCAATTAGTTTAAATCCATTGACATTTTCTTCATATTCTAATTCTTTATCATTATATTTAATTTTCATAAAATTTCACCTTTAAAAACTCAATATAAATAGAAAACAATTATTATATTTAAATATATTTTATATTATTTTGAAAATTTTCTAACATAAAATAATTTAAGATTAAATATTTTATAAAATTTGTTAATTTAAAAAAAAATAAAAGAAAAAAGAAAAACAATTATTTAGATTATAATTGTTTGATCATTTTTGTCATCTTTTTCATCATCAAAATCAGCAACAACAGCTTCTGTTGTTAAAACCATAGATGATATTGAAGATGCATTTTGAAGAGCACTTCTAACTACTTTTGTTGGATCAATTACGCCTTTTTTTATCAAATTTTCAAATTTGTCTGTTTTTGCGTTATAACCAAAGCCTTCATTTTCTTCTGTTTTTAATTTTGCAATAATTTCAGCACTTTCTTTTCCAGAATTTTTAACAATTTGTCTAAGTGGCTCTTCTAGTGCTCGTTTAACAATATTTGCACCAATTTTAAAATCATCTTTTAAATCAAGTTTATCAATTGAAGCTATAGCTCTAAATAATGCAATTCCACCACCAACAACAACTCCTTCTTCAACAGCAGCTTTTGTTGCATGAAGTGCATCATCAATTCTCATTTTTTTCTCTTTCATTTCTGTTTCTGTTACTGCTCCAACATTAATTACAGCGACACCACCAGATAATTTTGCAAGTCTTTTTTTTAACTCTTCTTTTTTAAAATCTTCAGATGCAGAACTTATCTGTCCTTTTATAATCGAAACTCTCTTATTAATTTCAGATTTATCTCCTTTCCCGCTAACAATAACTGTTTTTTCATTATCAACATTTATTTTCTTAGCTTCTCCAAACATGTCTTCAGTAAAATTTTCAAGTTTTAATCCTTTATCTTCACTTATAACTGTTGCACCAGTTAATACTGCAATATCTTGTAGCATTTCTTTTTGTTCTTCACCAAATCCTGGAGCTTTTACAGCACAAACTTTAAGTGAACCTCTCATAATATTTAATATAATTGCTGCTTGTGCATCTCCATCAACATCTTCTGCAATTATAAATAAAGGCCTTGATTCAGAAGCTACTTTTTCTAAAATTGGAACAATTTGTTTCATATTACTTATTTTTTTATCAGTAATTAAAACATATGGCTCTTCAAATTCACAAGTCATTTTTTCATGATCTGTTGCCATATAAGGTGAGATAAAACCATTATCAAACTGCATCCCTTCAACTAGCTCTAGGGAAGTTTCCATACTTTTTGCTTCTTCAACAGTTATAACACCATTATTTCCAACTTTTTCCATTGCATCAGAAATAATTTTACCGATTTCTTCATCATTATTTGCAGAAATTGTTGCAACTTGTGTTATTTTTTCCTTATCATCAATACTTATACTCTTTTTTTTAATATCATTAACAACCATAGCTGTTGCTTTTTCAATACCTTTTTTTACATCAATTGGATTTGCACCAGAAGTTATATTTTTTAAACCTTCTGCAATCATGTTCTGTGCAAGTATTGTTGCAGTTGTTGTTCCATCTCCTGCATTATCTTGTGTTTTTGATGCAACTTCTTTAACTAATTTTGCACCCATATTTTCAAATTTATCAATTAATTCAATTTCCTTTGCAATAGTTACACCATCATTTGTAATTACTGGTTTTGTTGATTTATCTAAAACAACATTTCTTCCTTTTGGACCAAGTGTAACTTTTACTGTATTTGCAACTTTATCAATTCCCTTAATTAATGCTTGTCTTGCATTTTCATTAAACATTATTTGTTTTGAACCCATCTTAAAATCACCTCATTTATAATTATTCTAATTTTGCTAAAACATCTTTATATTCTAAAATAATATATTTTTCACCATCAATTTCAAATTCATCAGAACTATATCCACCATATAAAATTACATCATCTTTTTTTAATGGAATATCCTTGCCATCTTTTGTTGTTCCAACATCAACAACAATTCCTTCTTTTTTATCTTCTTTTGCAGAATCTGGAATATAAATTCCACCTTTTGTTTTTTCTTCAACTTTTTTTGGTTTTATTAAAACTCTTTCTCCAAGTGGTTTAATTGCCATTATTTACACCTCCAACTAACCATAAAATCAAACTCAAATTAATTTCGTTGATTTTAAGTAAACCAAGAAAATAATAAGTTATTTATAAATTTTTTTAATTTCTAATATATATTTTTAAAAAAATAAAAATTAATTAAATAAAGTAAAAATCATTTCTACAAAAAAGCAAAAAATATATTAATAGTAATAAAAAAATTAAAAAAATATAAATAAATAAATAAATAAATAAATAAATAAATAATAAAATGCAACAAATTATATTAAAAAAAATAAATAAACCAAAAGAAAAAAAAATTAACAACGATATTGAATGGTTTTGTGAAAGTTTTGGTTTTTGTTCTGGTAGAGACATTGATAAAATGAGTACACAAATCATAAATGAATTAATAAATAGGTACACTAAAGAATATAAAATTTCTTCAGAATTAATTGCAAAAAAACTAAATGCTCCATCACCTCGAATAAACCACCATGTTAGAAATTTAATTGACAGCGGTTTTTTATACAGAGAAAAAAGATTTTTGCATATTAGAGGTGGAACTATGAAATCTGCAGTTGAAGAAATTAGAAAGGATGCTAATCGAATATTTGATGAAATAGAAAAAATTGCAGTAGAAATTGATGAATCCGTTGGATTAAAAAATAGATAATAAATAAAATTTAATCAAGATTAACAATAAATCTCATATACTGATAATCTTTATTTCCTAAATCATCTCGTGCTTTTATTAAAAAATTTTTATGTCCATTAGTTAATTTTGATGTATTAAATTTAATTTCTCCAGTATTTTCATTTATTGTAAAAATATCATTATATGAAAAAAATGTTACATTTTCTCCTGTTGCTTTAACTTGATATTCAAATACTTCTGGTTTATTAATTATAAATTCAGGCATTTCATTGATTTTAACATCTTGAATATAATAAGTAGAATTATAAGACCAAACATAATTAGTTAAAAATGAATAAATAAAAGACTGACTACTATTTTCAATATTATCAAATATATAAAAAAATATAACACTATTTAAATCAACAACTCTTGTTTCAAAAATTCCATCATGTTCATAAATTTTATTAATTATAAAACAAAATGGAATGGTATCAAAGTCTTTTTTTTGTTCATTAATTATCTCTTTTACCATATTGTACTTTTCTTCATAATCAAAATCAATGATAGTAAAAAAATTTGTTAAATTGTAGAAATTATCAGATTCTTTAATTATAATTGGATAACTTATATTAAAATAAACTTTTTCATTAGCTATTATGACTTCTCCATTAATTTTTTTATCTATTATTTTAACAGAATTGTTTGAAAATTTTGAAAAATCATTAATACAAAAAGGCAAATAATCAACTAAATAATTAAATAATTCATCTTCAATTGTATCAATTGTGGGCATATAACTTTTTTCTTGATGTATGTAATATGGAATGTTAAAATTTGAAAATTTTAAATTTAAGTTAGGAGTATTATAATATCCACCTTTTATTCCAGTCAAATAAATTCCATCAATTCCAACATTATAAATACATGACTCAACAAAACTTTTGATTGAATCATTAATTTTTTCATTGATTTTATTTTCTTCTTTTGTAATATTAACTATGTTTGTTTCATTTTCAAAGATAGTTTCATTTTTTATGATTGAATCATTTTTTAAGATAGTTTCAT
>CAZQHZ010000005.1:10481-59146 GCA_964593285.1 uncultured Methanosarcinales archaeon
TTTTCAAAGATAGTTTCATTTTTTATGATTGAATCATTTTTTAAGATAGTTTCATTTTTTATGATTGAATCATTTTTTAAGATAGTTTCATCTTCTATTTCAATTAAATTTACATTTTCATAACCATAAAAAAATAAATTATAAATTAATACTATAAGCAACAAAAATATCAAAAAACCATTAAATGCAATTAAATAATTATCTATTTTTTTACTTTTATTTTTTAACATTATAAATTTACAAATATTATTATTTAAATAATTTTCTAAAATATATAGAATAAAATATTTTTTAGTAATTAATAAAAATTAACTTTATAATCAACTAAATTTCCTTTATCATAAATAAATTTTGCAGAAAAAAATTTATCTTTATCTAACCATTTTAAAAAGATTTTATCTCCATCCCATAAATTTAAATCAAATAATTTATCATCACTAATCCATTCAAGCTTTCCTTCATTTGAATCAATAATTTCTCCACTAAATTCATTCACAGTAAAAATAAAAACATACCAATCATCAATCCCATCAAATGCAGGAAAAGTAATTATTCCTTTCAAAATAGGGTTTTTTATATCAAATCCTGATTCTTCTTTTACTTCTCTAATAATACATTCTTCAGGGCTTTCACCTGCTTCTAATTTTCCACCAAGACCATTCCATTTATCTTTATGCATATCATTAATTTTTTTAATCCTATGCATCATTAAAGTTTTATTGTCTTTTTTTATATAACATAATGTTCCAATTTTCATTTTAACTATTATTATTTTTATTATTATTACTCTAACAATTATTATTTCTATTTTTAAGTGTTAAATTATTTGGTAATTATTTGTTAATTATTTAGTAATTATTTGGTATTTATACAAAAATTACAAAAACATTCATTTTTTGCTTTAGTAAATGCAAAATCCATTAAAATTTTTAAATTTTCAATATCTGCTTTATTGTATTCAATTAATTTTGTTAAAGCATTTTTATCTCCGCGTTTATATCTTTTCCACAATCTTACTGCTTCAAGACCATTAACTTCAGATAAATCATCATTTCTAATAATACCCATATCTTTTTCTATTTTTTTTAAACCACCACAAAAACCAAATTTCTTTAATAAATATCGTAAATCTATGTGTATTTGATTTAAATTAATTTTAAATTTATGTTCAATAAAAGGTATATCAAATGTTTTTCCATTAAATGTTACAATAACACCATATTTTGAAATTTCTTTTAAAAAATTATGCATATCAATACCATTAACAAAAACCCTGCTTTTTTTACCATCATATAAACCAATAGTTGTAATTTCATTATAATTTTTTGATAAACCAGTAGTTTCAATATCTAAAAAACAAACAGAAAAATCTTTATAAGCCCTCCAATGATTATTCGATGGAAGTGTTTTTGAAAAAAAAGAATGGTTTTTTTTAATATAATTTTCATTAGAAGAATTCAAATAATTATAAATTAAATTTTTTTTATTTTCTTTTAAATCAATTAAATCATAATTATTTAAAAAATCATCCCATGAAGATATATTATTTTTCCATAAATTTATCTCTGTTTTTTCAGTTATTCCAGGAATATGCAAAAAAGTAGATTTTAACATAAAAAAAACAAATAAATAATCATTAATAAATTTTTTTAATTAAATTTTAAAAAAATAATTAATAAAGATGAAAATTTTATTATCAAGTGGTTATTAATTTTTAATTTTTTAAAATTTTTTCCGTAAATTTTATATATTTTGTAAATTCTATATAACAAAAACATACAGGTTGATTTTTTTGAAAGATAAATATTTTTTTAATATGAAAGATTTTTTAAAATCTGTTAATTTAGTTAAATATAACATTAAAAAAAATATAGACAATTTTTCTTTTTTATCATCTAATAAGCTAATTTCCTTTTGTACTAATTATCTAAATTTAATTGAGCAAGAAATAAATGAATGTATTGAAATTAAAACAATTGCAAAGCAATTAAATTTACAAGAGAATAATAAAAATTTTATATTATATGCAAACGATGATTTTTTTAAAGATTTTTATATCAAGGTAAAAGATAATCAACTAAATTACCTTAAAAAAAAAATTAAAAAAGAAAAACTTAAATTAAATTTATTAAATAAAAAAAATATATACAATAATTCAAAATTAAAATCGAATATCAAAATAAAAAAAATAATATCAGAAAAAAATAATTCAATAGATGATTTTGTTTTTGGAACTGGAACTTTTATTGTTGATATAAATTATAAAAGTTATTATTCTAAATCATTTAAAATTGATTTTAATTCAAAAAATAACAATTATGAATTATTTTTTTTAAATGACATCAAATATAATGTAGAAAACAATAAAAAAAAAGAACTAACAAAATATTTAAATTCTATTTTTATTGATTATTCTAATTTATATAAAAATTTTAAAAATAAAAAAAATTATGAAAAATTTAATACAAAAAAACAAATAATTAATAACACAGACACAATAGATATTTTATTTAATATAGCTGCACAAAAATATGTTAATTTATATGCAATATATTCAACAAAAAATGATTTATAAAACATTAATTCCATGAAGGCATTTTTTTATAATAAACTTTGCATGGCTAATTTTATCTTTTAAATCATAGTCATGTGTTGCTTTATTTATCTGTTCTAATTTATCTAATACTTGCATTAAAAGCCTAATTAAATCTCCCTCTTGAAGATTTGTATTTTCTAAAATTTCAGTAAAACTTAAACCATCAAATAATGGTTTTGAAATAGAAGTCATAAAAAGAATATTTTTTATCCATTTTCCTTTAAATAAAATTTTATTTTCATTAATTATTTTTTTTAACTCATTCATTTTTTGATCAGGATATTTTTTAATAAATTTAGTCTGCCTTTTATGTTCATATACAATAGATAGCATAATTAAAATAATTGAATAAACATCTAATTTATCCTTTATATCTGTTGCAAATAATTCTGAGATATCTACTTCATTAGAATATATGTTTGATGCAAAATGGCCTTTTTGTGTTGGTTTAAATTCTTTAACAAAACCATTCTTTTCAAGAAATTTTAAACTTTTTGTAAATTTAGATTTAATACTAATTAAAACTTTTTTATCATCTGTTTTACCTTTAAGTTGCTGAAAAGTATAAAAATTCATTTTTAAAATTGTATTAATTTCATTTTGGCTGTGTCTAATTAACATATTTAAAATAGTATTGTAAGATAATTTAAATTGAGATATAATTGGTAAAACATCATCTTGTGTAAAATGTGCTATTTTTTTAAAATCATCACTTCTTCTATTTAATACAGAAACACTCAAACCAAATTTATCAATACCACGCCTTCCTGCACGCCCTGATATTTGAAAAAATTCTTTTGAATTTAAATACCTAAATCCTTCATTAGTATATTTTCTAAGTCCATCAAAACAGACAGTTTTTGCAGGCATATTAATTCCAACAGCAAAAGTTTCAGTTGCAAACAAAACCTTAATTAATCCTTTAGAAAATAAAATTTCAACAATATGTTTCATATCTGGAACCATTCCTGCATGATGAAATGCAATTCCTTTTGATAAACACTGTCTTAAAACAAATACAGATTGCAGTGACTTAACTTGTTTTTTTAATTTATTAAATTCATTTGAAATAATTTTTGCAATATCTTTTTTTTCTAGTTCATTTAAAAAATTATTTTTTAGTGATAATTTATATGCATAATCAACTGTTTTTTGTCTTGAAAAAACAAAATAAATACATGGAAGTAATTTATTTGAAGAAATTTCTTTAACTAATTTTAAATAATTTAAATCATTAATTGGTTGTTTAAATTTTTTCTTGCCTTTATAATAAAATTTATCAAAATACATCTTATTTTCTTTTTCATAATTTTTTATTTTTTCAAGTGTTGTAATTCCCGTTTCTGTTGTAAAAAATTTAATATCTAAAGGAACTGCCCTAATATGGTGACATATTATTTCAACTTCGTGTTTTTTTATATTTGAAACCCACATTGCAAATTCTTTTGCATTAGGAATTGTTGCTGATAAAAATAAAAATCGAATATTATTATTACTAAAAATAATTGATTCTTCCCATACATAACCTCTCTCAGAATCTCCAATGTAGTGTATTTCATCCATTATACAATATGAAACATCATCTAAAATTGGATCATTTACAATAGCCATATTTCGATATACTTCAGTAGTCATAATCAAAACTTTTGCAGCTGAATTTAAAACAATATCACCTGTAATTAAACCAATATTTTCTTCACCATAATCATTACAAAAATCTTTATATTTTTGATTAGATAAAGCTTTTATTGGTGCTGTGTAAATTACTCGTTTATCTTTTTTAATTTCTCTATCTATAATGTAATCAGCAATTAAAGTTTTTCCAGAACCTGTTGGTGCTGAAACTATTACAGAATAATTTTTTTTTATAGCATTAACTGAATCTACTTGAAATTTATCTAAAGTAAAGTTTTTGAACATCATTTTTATCTTAACAAAAAGAGAGATAATTTGTTTTTTTATAAATCTTTTTTATTTAACGGCTTTCTCTTAGTTAAATAGATTTATTAACTAAACTTTGGCTCAAAATTTGATTTGTGGATTAGTCAAAACTAATAATAACTATAAATCAAATAAATATTTTGTAAATCAAAATTAAATTAGCGTTTTTGTTAATAAAATAAATAATTTCGGATAGAACATTATTTAACTAGTTAAATTATTTTATCATTTAAATACCTAAATATTAAAATTAATTTTTCATTTAATTTTTTTTAATGATTCATAAATTTCATCCAATTTAAAAACAAATTCATCAATATTATTTTTTTCTATAATATAGTCATATTTTTGATTATTAATTGTATATTCATACAATGGATCGTAATATTTTGTCAATAAAATTTCTGCTGATTTTAAGTAATTGTTTTTTTCAATATTATTTAAAATTTCATCAATATTTTTTTTACCTAATTTTTGTTTTAATAATAAAACTACTTTTTTTATTTCACTGATATATTCTTCTTTAAAATATTCTTCAACAGTTATTTTTTTTCTAAATCCTAAATTGGCTTTAATTAATATATTTATTCCACTTTTAATATGAGAATATAATTTTTCAGGAACAATAACATTTCCAATTTTACGGCTTTCACCTTCAATAAATATGTATGAATTATCATTTAATTTATTTAAATTATAAAACAATAGTGATTCAAACATTTTCTGCGAATTTGGTTTTAAACCAATACCACCAAATAATGAACTTCGATGATTTGCAACATTTTCAATATCTATTGAATTTTTTAATAAATTTATAATTTTTGTTTTACCACAACCAGTCAACCCATAAAGTACAATGAAATTAAAATTAACATTGAAATTAGCAAAATAATCAATAATAAAATGCCTGTATGCTTTATATCCACCTTCTAATTGATAAACATTAAATCCTAAAAATTCAAATAAATGCGTTATAGTTTTTGACCTAGTGCCACCTCTAAAACAATACACAATAATATTTTTTTTCTTATCTATTTTTTTTATTTTTTGAGTTAAAAGGGGTAGTTTTTTTGAATAATAATTAATCCCAAGAAAAAATGCTTTCTCTTTACATATTTTATATAATGTTCCAACTTCTTTTCTTTCATCTGTATTTAAAATTGGTAAGTTAATTGCACCAATAATTTTATCTTCATTAAATTCTTTTTCGCATCGTACATCAACAAAAATTTTATTATCTAAATTTAATGCGTTTTTTATTGAAATTGCTTTCATATCTTTTTAAAATTAGAAATTATATATAAAATACATTATTTTAGAAAATAAATAAAAACTAATATAAATTTTTAGAAACACTGCTATTTATTTTTAAAATATTATTTTTAGCTTGAATTTGTTTAAATTCATCATCTAAAAAAATTCTAATACCATTTGATAAATATTTTTTTATTAATGGAATTCCTTTTGCAATTAAATTAGTCACATAACAAATAACCACATTTTCATCTAATCCTGTTTTTTTTGATATATCATAATATGTACAGCCTTGATTATTTAAATAGATAATCATAAAAATTTCTTGTTCTTTTCGTGTTAAATCTTGAATATTATATTTTTCTTCTTTTAATTTATTTTTGTCTTCCATTACAATTAAATATAATTCTTCAAATTTTTCAGATAATTTATCAATTTTAGATTCCATCCTACACATATATTCATAATTAGACTGTATTTCATTAGTATTTTGATTTATGCATTCACGATAATCGTTTAATTCATCTTTTATTCTTAAAAATGCGTCTTTTAGATTATTTTTCATAGAATTTAGGGGTTTACAATTATTATCTTTTTCACTACATCCCAAAATTACCACGCCCCAACATTTTAATATTTGAAAATGTAAGTATTTAAAAAATTTATTATTTTTTTGTTTATATATTATAAGTTAAAATAGGACTTAGTATACTAAAAACAAAACCAATTGAATAAAGAACCATATTTTTTTTTCTTTGAAATTTTTGTTAATTTTTGTTCTATTTCTTTTTTATTTAAAAACTTATCTTCTTCTTTTTTAAATTCTTTTGTGTGATGAAAACTTCGGTTATTTTTTGTATTAAACTTAAATTTTTTATGAAGCATTTCATGATACATTACATAATCTAATACATCTTTATGGTTTTTTAATAAAGGATTTATAGAAATAGTATCTGTACCATAATCATAACTCCCAAACTGCCTAAAAGATTCTCTCCCAAAAATTAAATTTGGTTTTTCAAGAAAATTATCAAAATAAATTTCATTTATTTTATTAAAAGAAAATTCTAAAATTGGATCACTTTTTGGATTTGTTGTTGATAAATGAACACTTTTTATAAAATTTTCATATAAATTCATCTTTAGAGTAGTTTTTTTTATTTTAAAAATTTTACAAAGCAGTGTTTGAATTAAACCTAATTTTATGTCTTCATCAATTAATAACCAATTTTTACTTAAATTAAAACTAATACTATTTTTGGTATATTTTGCATTTGCATTATAACCTTTAAATTTTCCAGAATATGAGATTTTAAAAGAAAAATCATCCTTTAAATCAAGTTCAACAAATGCTTTTTTTAATATATCCATCTTATTAATAATAGTAATAATTATTATTATAATAATTATAATTATTATCCAACATCATATCGTAAAATTGCAGCAATTTTTCCAATATCACGAAGTTGTATACCCTCACGAGTTTCAGTACTTATAATTTTTATTGTAGCACCAGTTGTTGCTGCAAATTCTTCAAATTCATCAATAACATCATCATCAACTGCTTCTGAAATTAAAACGATTTCAACTGCACCAAGTTCAATATATTTTTTTACATCATTAAAACCATATGTAACTTCATTTGGTTTTTTTGCAAGTAACTCAAAAAATCTACCCATAATATTTTTCTCTTCAATAATACCTTCATTACTTAAAATATCATCAGAATTTTCAACTAATTCTTGAACTCCAAATTCACCTGTATATGAAATATCTTTAATTCCAATAATTTTCTTTTTTAATTCATTTGTTATAAAATTTCCTTCTACAAATTCATATTTAGTAGGTCCTGGTCCTCCAACAATTATTCCTTTTAAATTTTTATCATCCAAAAATTGTTCTTTTAATAGTCCTGCAACTAATCTATAAAAGTCTTTTGCAGCATCTTCTCTAAGCCTTCCATATCGTGCAGCAGACTGCCCTCCAGCCCTTGTTTTCCCTGGTACATTTGAACTTGCATTTGATAAATATTTTATAGTTTTACCTTTAAGCAATGCAATATCAGCATCTCGTCTATCCATTACAACAAGACCATAAACTTCTTTATCATCAAGCATATCTTTTAGAATATCTAACAAAAATTGTTTATCACACCTATAAATTCGAGTATTTAAAGGAAGAGGAGGTTCAATGCTCCATACTTTTACATCAGATTGTCCTTCTCTTTCTGAAACATTTCCAGAAAATGCAGCCAAACCATTTTTTGGAGTTTGTGGAAATAATTTTAAATGTTGAATCATTTTTTCTAACGCATCAGTTACATTTTTTCTAGTTGATGTGCTTTTAATATTAGTTGCAGTTCCTTGTTCTTGCGATAAATGTGTGTTAATTTTATTAATATCATAGCCTGCTGGAATGTAAACTGTTACTAATTCAGTACTTCTTCCTTTATATTTTTCAAGTTCTTTTAATAATTTTTTCAATTCAAATCTATTTTTTGGATCAATTCCCATTTTTATAATGAAATAATGGTTTATTTATAAATATTACTTCTTATATTTTTATATTGTTTTTTTATTATTTGCTTTCATTTTTTGTTTTATTATTTTTAATTAAATTTTTTAATTTAAAAAATAATATAAAATTATAATAAATTAAAAAAATAAATTATAAAATTAAATTAAACTTACTATTTAATATAAAATTTAAATTTAATATAAAATTTAAATATTTACACAAAATAATAAAATTTAATAATTCATAGCAATTCTTTTTATCTATGTATATAGATTTACACTGTCATCTTGATTTATTTAGCGAAGATGAAATAAAAAAAATAATTTTTAATGCTAAATATAATAATGTAAATACCATTATTAATAATGGACTATGTTTAAAATCAAATATAAATGCATTAAAATTATCTTCTAAATATGAAACAATAAAAACAGCATTAGGCTTTTATCCAATAGATGCACTAAATTTAGAAAAAGAAAATATGAACGAAAATAATCATAATGATGGTGACAATGTTAATAATAATTATAATAATAATAATAATAATAATAATAATAATAATTTAAAAAAAAATATTAATAATTACAAACAAGAAAATAATAATTATCAAGAAAAAAATGACTTTGATCAATCTTTATATATAAAAGAAAATATAAATTTTATAAAAAAAAATATTAAAAAAATATCTGCAATTGGTGAAGTTGGTTTAGATTATAAAAATGGAAAAAATAAAAAACTACAAATGTTTATTTTTAAACAAATGATTGAACTTGCAATAAAACATGATTTACCATTAATAATTCATTCAAGAAAAGCTGAATTAGATGTAATTGAAATTTTAGAAAAATATGATTATAAAAAAATAATACTTCATTGTTTTTCTGGAAAAAAAAAATTATTACTTAGAGCAATTAAAAATAATTGGTATTTTACTATTCCAACCGCTATTGTTAAAGCAACACAATACCAAGAAATGGTTAAATTAATTCCTTTAAATAAATTATTTTGCGAAACAGACAGTCCATTTATGAGCCCTTTTGTTGATAAAAAAAATGAACCTATGTTTGTTATTGAAAGTTATAAAATGATTTCTAAAATAAAAAATTTAGAATTAATTGAATTAAAAAATGCAATTTATATGAACTATCAAAAATTATTTTAAATTATAAATCTTTTAATAAATCATCAATTGTAAATAAACCTTGATATTCTTGATAACTTTTATTTAAAGAATTTTTTAATTTTTTTTTATTTTCTGGTATTTTAAAAGTTGTTAAACTAGATTTACCATATAATTTTTCTGCTTCTTTATTTATTTTACTAGGACCAATACCACATAAAATTCCTTTATGATAAACTGCAAATCCCTCATAATTATCAAATATACCATCTAGATAATCATTTTTAAACCAATAAAAATTATCTACTACATTTTTTCCTTTTTCTGGAATATTATCTAAAGAATAAATTGTTAATAAATTATTATAAATTAATTTTGATTTTTTCATTATTACTATAATATAACAACAATATTATTTAAACATTTATATATTAAAAAACAACCATCAGAAAAATGTTACTTTTTTATTATTAAGAAGTTATAAATTTATCAATAATTTTTGCAGCAGTAATTGAAGTAATGTCATTTAAATCTTTTGTTGGATCAACTTCAACAATATCTAACATTTTTAACTTTTTTAAAAATTTTAATCTTTTAATAAAATAAAAAAATTCATTTATGTTAAGTCCACCAGGTTCCGGATAATTTGTTGCTGGACAAATACTTGGGTCTAGTGCATCAATATCTATTGAAATATATAAATTACTCCAGCATCTAGCTTTAGTCATAACTTCATCACAAATATTTTCAATACCTAAGTTAAAAATATTTTCATAGCTATAATATTTTATTTTATTTTTAATTAAATATTCTTTTTCAATTGAATGAATATTTCGAATACCAATTAAAACAATATTTTCTTTTTTTAGATAATTATCTTCAATTAATTTTCGTAAATAATCTTCATGCGTATGAATTGTTGTGTAATTCATTAAATCAGGATGTGCATCAAAAATAATAATACCTGCATTTTCATAATTTTTAAAAAAAGACTTAAAACAAGGATATGTAATCGAATGATCTCCACCTAAAACAATATTTAAATTATTACCACTATTTTTTATTAAATCGTTAACATTTAAAAAAATATTATCATAACTAACAGAAACATTTGAATTATCAATTTTAACTTCAGTAATATTTAATGATTTTTTTTGATTTTCTTTTAAATATAAATTATTAAAAAAATTAATTATTAAATCTGGTGCTTTATAAGTTCCTTCTGTTTTACCAAGCCCGCCTTTAGAAAATGGTACTTTTAAAATATTTATTTTATTCATTATTTTTTTAAAAAATATAATTTATAATAAATTTTTTGTTTTTTATAACTTATTTAATAATTGAAATAAAAATTAAACAAATAAATAATCTTAAAAAATATATTTAAATACATATTAAATTAAAATTTAAAAAGCTTTTTATATAAGTATAATTATTTATTTTTAAAATTCTTTTATTTATAATAAATAAAACAAAGGATGGGGTGTAAAAATGGATTTATGGTTAATAATTTTGTTGGCTGTTGTTGGTTTTTTATTATTGTTTATTATACTGCTATACAATGGTTTAGTTAGATTAAAAAATCAAGTTAAAAATGCATGGGCTCAAATAGATGTTCAATTAAAGCGAAGAAATGATTTAATTCCAAATTTAGTTGAAACTGTTAAAGGCTACATGAAACATGAAAAAACAACATTAGAAAATATTACAAAAGCTAGAAGTGCAATTCTTTCTGCAGAAACTGTTAAAGAAAAAGCGGAAGCATCAAACCAACTTTCACAAACATTAAAATCTTTATTTGCGGTTTCAGAAAATTACCCTGATTTAAAAGCAAGTCAAAATTTTTTACAATTACAAGAAGAAATTACAGGAACTGAAAATAAAATTTCATATTCAAGACAACACTATAACGATATTGTAATGCTTTTTAATACTAAAATTGAAGTATTTCCAAACAATATTTTTGCAGGAATATTAAATTATAAGCAAGAAGAGATGTTTAAAGCAACAGAAGAAGAGAAAAAAAATGTTAATGTTTCATTTTAATTTTTTATTTTATTTATAATTATTTAAAAAAGGTGAATTAAAAAAATGAGAATTTCTTTTAATGAAGTATCAAAAAATAAAACAAGATCACTAATTTTAATTTCTTTTTTTATTGTGTTAATTGGAATAATTGGTGGATTAATTGGCTTTTTTTTAGATAATCTATATATTGGATTAATTCTTGCATTTATTTTTTCAATTATATATTCAATTATTGCATATTATCAAGGTGGAAATATGATTTTAAAATTAACAGGTGCAAAACCTGTAACAAAACAAGAATATCCTCATTTATACCATTCTATTGAAGCTATTGCAATTGCTGCTGGAATTAAAGCTCCAAAAGCTTATGTTATTGAAGATGATGCAATGAATGCTTTTGCGACTGGAAAAGACCCAAATAATGCAGCAATTACTGTAACTACAGGATTATTAAAAGTATTAAATAGACAAGAATTAGAAGGAGTTATTGCTCATGAGATGGCACATATTAAAAATTATGATATAAGATTTATGATGCTAACTACAGTATTAATTGGAATTGTTGGTTTACTTAGTGGTTTTTTATTTAGAATAATAATATTTGGAGGCAATAACCGTTCTAAAGATGGTAAGTTATTTATAATTTTTTTAATTGTTGCAGTATTATTAGCAATTTTAACACCAATATTTGCACAAATAATAAAACTTGCAATTAGTAGAAAACGAGAATATATGGCAGATGCATCCGCAGCTATTTTTACAAGATATCCACCAGGTCTTGCATCAGCCTTAAATAAAATATCTCAAAGTGATAAAAAATTAAAAGTTGCAAATAGTTCTACTGCTCATTTATTCATATCTAGCCCATATGGCAAAAAAAAGAAAAAAAGTTTTTTAAAAAAAATTTTTTCAACACACCCGCCAATTGAAGATAGAATAAAAAGACTTTCAGAAATGTAAATTAAAAACATTTCTTTTTTAAATAATTTAAAATTTCTTTATTACTATGATTTATATAATTTTAATTGAACCAGAAAATAATGGTAATGTTGGTGCTATTGCAAGAGTTATGAAAAACTTTAATTTTGAAAATTTAGTTTTAATTAATCCAAAAATTGATTTAAATTCAAATGAAATTAAATGTCGAGCAAAACATGCACAAGATATTTTAAGCAATGTAATAGTAACAAACTTTAATTTTTTAGATAAATTAGATTTAATTATTGGTACAACTTCTAAATTAGGTTGTGAATACAATATTCCAAGAGTTTCATTAAATCCAGATTGTTTTGAAAATAAAATTAATTTTAATCAAAATATTGGAATTATTTTTGGAAGAGAAAGTATTGGATTAACTAATGAAGAAATTACTATTTGCGATATATTAGTAAATATTGAAACAAATCGGAATTATTCTGCACTAAATTTAAGTCATGCAGTTGCAATAATACTTTATACTATTAATTCTTCACTAAATAAAGAAAAAAAATATAGCAACAATTTAGCAAATAAAAACTATAAAAATTATATATTTAAATTATTTTTAGAAATATTAAATAAATTAGATTTTAAATTTAAATCTAAAAAAATAACACAAATTAATGCATGGAAAAGAATCTTTGGAAAAAGCCAATTAACAAAAAGAGAAGCATTTATTGTTTTTGGATTATTTAAAAAAATAAATGAAAAATTAAAAAAATAAATAATAAAAATATATTATTATAACTATTAAAAAAGACAAAATTATTGTAATTAAAATAGTAACTATTAATTGAGTTAAAAAACCAAGTATATAAATTGATAAAATTGATTTAACTATACTTATATCTTGTAATTTTGCTAAATAAATTATTCGTAAATAAGTTTGATAAATTGATAAGACTATAAATATTACTAAAAGAATTATTAAAAAAATCCATAAAAAAATATTTTTTGAAATAATTGTAAATGGAAAAATTATTATTAATAATAAAAATATTGGTGCAGATAAATATTCTGGTGTTAATGAATAAACCATTGCTTTATATGTTTGATAGTAATCAAATTTACCATTAAATAAAATCACAAATAAATGAACTATGTAATATCTAAAAAAAGTTAATAATAAAAAAGAAATAATAAATATAATATAAAAAATGATGTAAGTATAAATATTGATATTTATTAAATCTAAATTAAGATTAAAAATATTTTGAGTTTCTAACAAAAAAAGATTAATTTGATTTAAATAGTAATATGTTAAAAAAATAAAGATAAAAATACTAAGAAAAGTTATGTATTTTATTTGATTTTTATATCCTTTATCTTTTTTTATTTTTTTTAAAAATAAATTTGGTTTTAATAAAATTTCTTTTACTATCTTATTTATTTTCATTCTTTTTAATTTTATCTAAATATTCTTTAACTCTTTTAGAATTTGTGGGTTTTGCATTTTTTCCAAGTTTATAATATATTTTTTCAACACTACTTCCCCAAGAATAATCACCTTTTTCTTGCTTTATTTTTTTTATTTCAAATTCTTCTAGTAATACTCCTTTTTTTAAATGGTAATATATAGATTTACTAGTACATTTTGGAAATATTTGTAGATATATTTTATGAATATCATAGCCATATCCTTCTTTAATAAAAAACAAAATATCAATTATATTTTGTCTTATTTGTGATTTTAATGGTCGTCCTTTTCTTTTTTCCATTTTTTATCAATTAATATTATCTATAAATATATCTATTTATTATTTTTATTTAAATATTGTTATTTTTTTACTTGAAAATAAAATTAAATTATTTTATTTAGAAATTAAACAAATTTTATCTTTTTACCAATTAGTTTTAAAAATTGATTTAAAAATTTTCAAAGCAAATATTTTTATCATATAGTAATTTGAATTTAAAGAAATAAATAAATTTTTATTTTCTTAATAAATTAACAACAATACAAATTAACAGAATCCCCTGATGTTTGATAATCAAGAAGTTTAGTAGAACCTAAACAGCAAGTATAACTATTTCTTATATTTATATATCCACTCCATGTACATTCATAAAATGAAATACAACTTGGATGAAAATCACGAAAACTTGTCCATTCAAATCCATCTTTTACTGGAACAAAAATATCATACCCGCAATTATTTACAACTCTTGCATCTAAACTATGTTTTTCAATAATCTGATAATTATTATTATCAATTCGATAATAATCTGCACCATAAACTGACATAATAAAAGATATAAAATAGAATACAATAATTAATATTATTAAATTTCTTTTAATCATTTTAATAATTTATTTAAACATATATTTAAATTTTACTCAAAAAAACAAATTTATTTTAAAATAAATAGCAAAATAATAAATTTTTATAAATTATTGAAAAATAATTCAATTAATTCTTCTTTATTTTTAGAAAAACCAATTAATTCTCTTTTTTTTGGGCCAAGTGCCGCTCTTTTTGCAAACCATAAAGCATGTGTTTTTAATTCAGCAAAACTTTTCTTTGACTCATATTTACTATGGTAGTTTATGAATTTTTCAAAAATATCCACGGGATTTTTTATTTCTATATCGCTTTTAGTATGTTTTTTATAACATCTTGCAAAAATTGATGGATCGCCCATAGCACGCCTCCCAATCATTACACCATCAACATTTATTTTTTTAAGCATTTCAATTGCTTTACTAGAATTATTAACATCCCCATTACCAATTACTGGAATTTTTAATTTTTCTTTAACTTGTTTTAACACTGTCCAATTAGCTTTTCCAGAATATTTTTGCTTTAGTGTTCTTCCATGAATTGCAATTGCTTTTATCCCTGATTCTTCTAAAATAATTGCATTTTTTACTGCATTTATATTTTGATCATTTATTCCAATTCTAATTTTTGCAGTTACTGGTTTATTTATTTTTTTAATAACTGCATTTACTATTTCTTTCATTAAACCTGGTTGATTTAATAAATATGCACCAGAATTGTTAATTTTCATATTTTCATCAGGACATCCAAAATTAATATCAATGATATCTGCAATTTCTTGAATTAAAACTGCAGCTTTTGCCATTTTTTCTGGACAATTACCAACTATTTGTATAGTAATTGGCCTTTCTTTTTCATTTATATTAAAAAAATCAAATAAAGCTTTTTTCCCTTCTTTTTCATATTTATTAATAATAAACTCACAATGATACATTTGTGTATAAATTAATCCCGCATAATTTTCTTTACAAAGTAACCTAAATGCTGCACAATTAACCCCTGCCATTGGAGCTAAAATAAATGGATTTGAAATTTTTATATTTCCTATATTAAATGACATAAAAATATAGATTTAATTAATCATTAAAAAAGATTATTAAAAATTATGGATTAATGTAATAAAATTTTGTATCTAAAAACTTTAAAAATAAAAAATTATTAAAAGAAATTTTTATTTTTAGAAAAAATGAATGACTTAAATTTTAATTTAAATGATTATGATTATAAATTGCCAAAAGAATTAATTGCAAATAAAGCAATAATTCCAAAAGATAATTCTAAATTATTAGTAATTAATAATGATAAATTAAAACATAATAAATTTTATGAAATAATTAATTATTTTAAAAAAGATGATATATTAATTTTAAATAATACTAAAGTTTTAAAAAATAAATTATATGGTAAAAAAACTACTGGTGCAAATCTAGATATAATAATTGAAGATTGTGAAGATAATTATAAAAATATTTACAAATGCAGAGTTCAAACCAATTATCCAAAAATTGGTACAGTAATTAAATTTGAAAATAAATTAATTGGGAAAATAATTGATAGGGAAAATGATTTATTTTTAGTTGAATTTAATAAATCACCAAATAATACATTAAAAAAATTTGGAAAACTTCCAAATCCAAATTATATTAGAAAACAAATTGAAAATGAATCAGAATATCAAACAATGTATGCTAAAAAAATGGGAAGCTTTGCAGCTCCAACATCAGGGCTACATTTTACAAAAGAATTACTTGCAAAAATAAAAAATAAAGGTGTTAAAATTGTGTATATTACGCTTCATATATCTTTTGGTACATTTAAATTAATTAAAGAAGATAAACCAATAAGCGAACATATTATGGATGTTGAAAATTATTTTATTCCAAAAAAAACTGCTGAATTAATTAATAAAAGAAAGGGAAGAGTAATTATTTGTGGAACTACTGTATTTAAAGCACTTGAATCTTCTTCTAATAAATATGGAATTATAAAAAATGGCTATAATGAATCTAATTTATTTATATATCCAGGGTATAAATTTAATTTTAAACCAGATTTAATGATTACAAATTTTCATCTGCCAAAATCAACATTAATTCTTTTTATTAGTGCATACTTTGGAAAAGATGTTGTATTAAATGCATATAAAACTGCAGTAAAAGAGAAATATAGATTTTTTTCACTTGGAGATGCATGTTTGTTTATTAAATAATTTTTTATTTTTCTTTTTTACTAAATTTACAGCCACAATAATTTTGCCTATATAAACCAAAATCTTTACTTAATTTAACACTTTTATTAAACCCATCATTTTTTTTAAAATCACTAACTAAAAAATCAATTTTATTTTGTATAGCTAAAACTTTGCCTATTTTGTTGATTATTTCTGAATTTTTATGTGGTGAAATTGACAAAGTAGATCCAAATTCATTAATATTTAGTTCTTTTGCTTTTTTTATTGTTCTTTTTAATCTATAACTAATGCAAAAACTACACCTATTCCCACCTTCTAAATCATTTTCATATCCTTTAATTTCATCAAGCCATGAATTATAATCATATTCATCAACATATAATTTCAAATCGTATTTTGCAGCAATTTTTTTTACATCAATTAACCTTTTATCAAATTCATCTTTTGGATAAATACAAGAATTAGTATAGTAAAGTTTTAAATTAAAATAATCTTTTAATCTTGTAATTACATAAACGCCACATGAAGCACAACAAATATGAAGTAATAAGTCTTTTTTTTCCATTTTAAAAAAATGAATATTTATTAACTTAAAAAAATTTCTATTTTTAATTATATTAAAATTAATATATTTAAAATAAAAATGGCATTTACAAAAGATAAAATACCAAAAATATTAAATATACTAAAAAAAGAGTATACAGGTTTTACAATGCTTTCTTCTTTTACAAATAAAACTGCTTTTCAAATATTAATTGCAACAGCACTTTCTGCAAGAACAAAAGATTCAACAACAATTAAAGTTGTAAAAATTTTATTTAAGAAATATCCCAATGTTTATTCTTTATCAAAAGCCAATATAAAAGACGTTGAAAAAATAATCAAACAAACAGGTTTTTATAAAATAAAAGCTAAAAGAATTATTGATATTTCTAATTATTTAATTCAAAATTATAAAGGTATTGTACCAAAAACCATTGATGAATTAATAAAACTACCTGGTGTTGGGCGAAAAACTGCAGGATGTGTATTAGTATATGCTTTTAATATTGATGCAATTCCAGTTGATACACACGTTCATAGAATATCTAATAGAATTGGCATTGTTAAAACAGAAAATCCAGAAAACACTGAAATTCAATTAACAAAAATAATTCCAAAAAAATATTGGAAAATATTAAATGAAGTTTTAGTTTTACATGGACAAAATACATGTTTTCCAGTAAGTCCTTATTGTACTAAATGTAAAATAGAAAAATATTGTAATAAAAATTTAATCAAAAAATTTAAATAAATTAACAGTCATTAAAACTTTGTATTTTTATAGTTTGAATGCACTCTTCAATTTTACCTTGAACTTGATAAAATTTTGTAATTATTAATTCTTTTGGAGAGCCAAGTCTTTTTTTATCATATGGTATTTTTATTATTTCTGCACTATAAGGTTCTATACTAATATCAAGATTATGATTTTTAACTTGATTTGCAATAACTGAAACTTTTATTTCTTCAAGAAAAAATTTATTATTCTTTAAAATAAATTCCATTGTTTGATCATTTTCATTATAACAAATACCTTCACCAAATTCATCAATGTTTACTTTTGCTTCAAAAGAAGCACAACTAACTTCAAATGGTTCAAGCTGTACAATTATTGTTGCAATTGATACTGCAAATGCTAACAAAAGAACTGTTGCTATTAGTGGACTTACTGCTTTTTTATACATCATTTTAATTAATATTATAACAGTTATTTAAATTTTACTTTTTTTAAATACTTAAAACAAATATAATATGATAAAAATTAAGAAAAATTATAAAATAAATTATTTAATTATTTCATTCATTTCAGCTAACATTTCATCAATTTTTTTATCATCAAAACCATGGGCTTTTGCACCCTGTTCAATATTTTCAAATCTTGCTGCAGCACAGCCAACACAGCCCATCCCATATTTTGCAAAAACTTGTGCAGATTCTGGATGGTTTTGAACTACTTCTATAATACTCATATCTTTTTTTATTTCACTCATATTAAATCACCTTTATTATTCTAAAAAAGCTAATTATTTTTAAATTTTGTCAATTAAAAAACATCGAATAAAGAGATTTAAAAAAAAAATCAAAATATATTTAAAGTAATTAATTTATGTTCATTTTATGGGCGATTTTTTATTTAGATTAAGGGATTTTTTTAGATATAGTAATAGAGAATTAAAAGATTTATTTATAACTATTTTAATAGTTACATTTGCCTTTGCATATGATGATAAAAATGAAATTTTTGTTTTAGATTATTGGATTTTTAATTTTATAAAAATATTTTTTCTTGTTTTAATAAGTTTTTTTGTTTATACTTCCTTTCAAAAAATGTCTGCTTTAAGTCAAGGTTTTATTGCTGAATATAGAGCATGGTCTGTTGGGTTAGCAATTACATTTATTTTTACAATTTTAACACAAGGTAAATTATATTTACTTTTAATGGGTGGACTTGTATTGTATCATGTTTCAATATTAAGGCTTGGAAAATTTAGATATGGAGAAAATATAAATTCAAGAGGACTTATTGCAGCTTCTGGAGCCATTGGAAATTTAGTTTTAGCAACATTTTCACTTGCAATGTCTGCTCAATTAAATATTATGCCTGAACTTTTCAATTTACTTGCAGTAATTAATTTTTGGCTAATGATTTATAGTCTACTTCCAATACCAAAACATGATGGAATACATTTATTTTTTATGTCAAGATTAACTTACGTATTTATATTTTCAACACTTTTAGCATATGTTTTATTGACAAGATTTGAGATTTATTCATGGATTTTTTCATTACTAATTGGAACTACTTGTTGGTTTTTATATTATGCATATTTAGAATAAGGTTAAAAAATGAGATTAATAAAAAATAAAAAAGGATTAACATTTAAAAACGATTGGGTAGAGATATTTAGTATTTATTTAATATTACTTGGTTTAATTATTTCATTAATTATCGATTCTGCAATTGTTGCATATATAATAATTTTAACATGTGGCTTTATTATTGGAAAATATTATTTAACAAAAAAAATACTAAGAAATTTTACTTTTTTTTTATTGGTTCTTGGTTTTTATATAGGTTTTATTTTAGGTGTTTATTTTTTAAATAATAGAGGAAGCATAATATTTATAACAATTAGCTTTTTAATTGGTATTTTTTTGGGCTATAAATTACATAAAAAAAGGTTCTTTTTATAATAAAATAATTTTAAAATATAATATAAAATTTTCAAATAACTTGATTAAAATTTATTTTTGTATTTCTTTTTTTATTTCTTCAAATTGTGTGTTTAATTGAGCAATAATTTCTTTAAATATTTTCATGTTATGCATCAATGTTTTTTCTTTTTCTTTTAGTGCTTTAATTTCTTCTTTTAAAGCTTTTATTTTTTTTTCTTTATTCATTTGAATCTATTTTTTAAATTTGTTTGATCTAAATAGTTATTTGATTTAATAACGAAATTATTAATGTCATTGTTCATTTTATTCATATCATTTTCTATGTTAATAAAGTTTGTTTTAATATTTTTTAAATCTTTTTTTATTTTATTTAGATTTTGCTCGTTTATTTTAAAATAAAAATAAATAAACAAACTAATTATTAAAAAAATAAAAAAAATTATCAATAAAATATTAAATCTTTTTACAACTTCAATATGAATTATTTTTTCTTTTGTATTTTCAAGTTTAAGTCCGCTGTTTATTGTAATTATTAATTCATATTTACCTAAACTTAAATTTTCTGTTTCAATAATTAATGGAATTAATTCTTTTTCATTATTAATTTGCCCTTCTAAACTATTTTTTATATCTGTATTTTTTATATAATAATCTATTTTATAAAAAGAAACTTCGTTGTTTTTATTTTCTATTTCTATTTCAGTATTTAAGTTTTTTCCTCTAACAATTTTAAGATCAATTGATTCTTCATTTAAACTATTTAATATAAAATTTTTTGAAATTGTTTTTGTTGAATAATTATCATAATTTAGTTTAGCTTCAACATTATAACTACCAGATTCTAAATTCACTGGGTCATAAATTAAACTGATATTTAATTTTTCATCAGGATTTATTTGAATAGATGTTTTATTCCCAATATTATCAATTAAAATATCATCTTTAAATAATAAAACATCAATAATTGGACTAATAATTACATTCCCTTTATTTTCAATTTCTAAATCAAACAAAATTGGATTCTTGTTATTTAATACATTGATATTCAAATCATTTAATAATAATTGTTTTTCTTGCAATCCATCTATTTCAAAAAATATTCTAAATTTTGAAATTAAATTATTATGTGAATTAAAATTAATATATACATTATGTAATTGTGGTGTAATATTTTTTGGTATTTTTAATTTTACTTCGATATTTTCACGCTCATTTGGTTCTAAAAAAATACTCTCTTTATTTATCGTAATATCTTCTTTTAGGTAATTTGATTCATTTGAAAGTTTTATTTTTATTTCTTGTCCAATTGATTTTGTATTAATTAAAGTAATAATTGTTGAATATTCATTTTCTATTTTTGGGTTTTTTATATTATAATCTATTGGATTTATTGTTAGTGAATAGCAAAAAGATGAAAAGAAAACTAATAAAAATAGAATACTTACTAATTTAATCTGTTTATTTATTATCAAATTCAATTTAACTCGTTTTTATTAGTATATTTACAAAGTAGGTATATAAATATTTTTTACTACTTTAATATAAGAATATTAAAATTGATGAAATTAAATTTTTTAAGTTTTAATTTTAGATATATTTTTAAATAGAATATTATTACTTTTTTTTAATAAAATATTTTTTACTTGTAAAATAACGAGGTAAGTTAAATGATTATTGGTACCATTAAAGAAATAAAAAATAATGAGAATAGAGTTGCTTTAACACCTGAAAATGTAAAAAAACTTGTATTACTAAATAACGAAGTTTTAATTGAAAAAAATGCAGGAATTGGTTCTGGATTTACTAATAAAGAGTATGAAGAAAATGGAGCTAAAATATTAAAGGATCCAAAAGAAATTGTTTCAAAAATTGATTTATTAGTTAAAGTTAAAGAACCAATTGAAGAAGAATATTACTTACTTGATATTATGAAAAATAAAACATTATTTACATATTTACACCTAGCTGCTGCACCAAAAGAATTAACTTTAAAGTTAATGGAAAATAAAATAACTGCAATTGCATATGAAACAGTAGAAGATGAATTCAAAAATTTACCTTTGTTAAAACCAATGTCTGAAGTTGCTGGTGTTTTGGCAGTTCAATATGGATGTCAATTTATGCAAAAAAAATATGGTGGTATTGGTAAAACACTTGGAAAAATAACCAACGCTGATTCTGCAAATGTTTTAATTGTAGGTGGTGGAATTGTTGGCTCAAAATCTGCATTAACTGCAGCCGGTCTTGGATGCAATGTTACAATTCTTGAAATAAATAAAGAAAGAATAAATTCTTTAAAAAATGAATTTTTAAAATATTTAGGTGAAGAATTATTTTCAAATGTTAATTTTGTTGAGTCAAATACAATAAATATTTCAAAAGAGACAAAAAAAGCAGATTTATTAATTGGAGCAGTTTTAGTTAAAGGAGCAAAAGCACCAACAATTATTAATGAAGAACATCTAAATAATATGAAAAAAGGATGCGTTATTGTTGATGTTGCAATTGATCAAGGTGGTTGTATCTATGGATCAAAACCAACAACTCATGAAAAACCAATATATGAATTTAAAGATAAAATTTATTGTTGTATCACAAATATGCCTGGACAAGTTTCAATGCAATCAACGCAAGCATTAAGTAATGTGGTATTTCCATATATTAAAAAAATGTCAGAAGATGGCATAATTGAATTATTAAAAAAAGATATAAATTTTTTAAAAGGATTAAATGTTTATAATGGAAAATTAGTAAATGAACAAATTTCAGATGCACTTAATATAGAATATTCAAATGTTATTTTTTAAAACTAATTTTACTACAAAAAAGTTAATCCAAATAAAAACATATGTTTTAAATTAAAAGCATACCCAAAAGTTTATATAATCGAAGTATTTAATAAAATAAAATGGGACAACAAGAAGTGTATAATTTTTTGAAGGATAATAAAAATAAATGGTTTACTTCAAAAGAAATCAGTGAAGCAACCAACGTTTCTATTGGTTCTGTTACTATGAGTCTAAAAAAATTAAGAAAAAGCCAGATGATTAAATATAAAAATACTGGTAAGCGAAATGAATTTTATTACATGTTTAAATAAAATTTAATATTTCTTTTTTCATAATAAATATTAGAATTAAATTATAAAAAAATTTTAGGATATAAATAAACCCTTTCTGATATAATTACATCTGGTGTACAAATTCTGTTAATGCTAAAGCTTTAATTCTTAAAATGAAATTTAATCTAACCATTTCATCTTCTTCAATAGTACAACAACTTTATAACAAATCTTTATTGCAAGTTGTTTTTGTAAATTCCAAATAGCGAGGTTCAAAAAAAAAACCTCAAGTTATTTGATAAATATAATAATTTATTAAAAATATCATGTAAGATAAAAAAGATTTTCTGAAACTGATTTTTCATATAGACAAATATTAGAATTAATTATAAATTAGAAAAAAAATAAATAAAAAAATTTAAGGATATAAATAAACCCTTTCTGATGTAATTACATCTGGTGTTACAAATTCTGTTAATGTTGGTGTTCCAATTCTTGGAATGAAATTTAATCTAACTGTTTCATCTTCTCCAATTTCTCCAACAGCTTTATAACAAATTCTTATTACATCTCCTCTTTGCAAATTTCCAGCAACATGATTACTTCCTTCTTGCTCATAAACTACAGCAAAATATCCTTCTCCAGTTGTTTGATTTGTAGAATAACCTGTAGCTTCATCTTCAATACATCCTGTTGCATCAGCATTATATTTTAAAGTAGATGAAGTGTTTTGCGTGTTAAATGTAAAAATTACTTGATCTAATTTTATCGAATCAGAACCAGGTGACAATTTCATCAACTGTTCAAAATCTGTTAAATTACCAGAACTTCCATCTGTAGCAGAAACCTCTATTACTTGTGCGTTTGTTGAAATCTGCGTTCTTGCTTGTTGACCGGTTGCAAGTGATTTTTCTTGCAATGATCCTACTGTTTGAATTAAAACACCAGCAGCAACTGCTGCTACTAAAAGCATAGCAATAAATACTATTAATGTGCCTACACCCATTTCAGCTTTCTTATTCATTCTTTTATACACCCCTGTAAATTGTTTTAAAATTATTTACTATTTAATTACAAAACTATTAACTAAAATTGTGATAGTAAATAAACCCCTTTTTTAGTAAAAATTATATAATAACTACTATATAAATCTTTTGGATTTTTTAAAATAATTATTAGATAAATATTTATAATAGTAGAAATCTAATAAAAAGATAATGTTTGATATAATCGTTGGTAGAAATAAAAAAGATGCTGAGAAATTTGGCACAAAAGGAACCATCTTTCTTGGAAGACAATATATTCAAATGGGACAAGTAACATCTCTATCTAATAATGTATTTATGGATATGTTAAGAGCCCATGTTGTTTTTATATGTGGAAAACGAGGTGGCGGGAAATCTTACACTATGGGTGTTATTGCAGAAGGAATGGCATCACTACCATTTGAAATTGCACAAAATTTAAGCATTATTTTACTTGATACTATGGGTATTTATTGGACTATGAAATATGGGAATATGAAAGAAGAAAAAATGCTACATGGTTGGAAAATAGAACCAAAACCACTTGACATTAAAATATATACACCAAAAGGATTTTATTATAAATTTAAAGAAGAAGGTATTCCAACAGATGAGCCTTTTTCAATTAAACCTTCAGAATTAAACTCTCAAGATTGGTGCATTACATTTGAAATTTCACAAATGAGTCCAATGGGTGTATTAATTGAAAGAACAATAAATCAACTAAAAGATATACAAACAGATTATTCTATTGAAGATATTATTGCAACTATTAGAAAAGATATTAGATCTGATAAAAATGTAGTTGATGCTGTTGAGAATATGTTTTTAAACACTCTTGAATGGGGATTATTTGATAAGGAAGGAACTAAATTAAGAGACCTTGCAGCTTCTGGACAAGTTACAGTTTTAGATGTGTCATGTTATTCACTTATGCAAAACAGCTGGAAAATTAAATCATTAGTTATAGGATTAGTTTCACAAAAATTATTTAATCAGCGAATGGAAGCTAGAAAAACTGAAGAATTTAATGATGTAAATGATTCAGTTCATTACCTTTCTTCAAATAAAGAAACAAAACAAGAAATGCCACTTGTTTGGCTTGTTGTCGATGAAGCTCATGAATTCTTACCAATAAATGAAAAAACTATGGCAACAGATCCTTTAGTTACTATATTAAGAGAAGGAAGACAGCCTGGAATTTCATTAATTTTAGCAACACAGCAACCAGGGAAAATACATACAGATGTTATGACACAATCAGATACAGTTATTAGCCATAGAATAACTACAAAAATAGATATTGATGCATTAAGCATGTTAATGCAAAGTTATATGAGAGAAGGATTAAATAAAATGTTTGATAATTTACCAAGAATAAAAGGTTCTGCCATTATTTTTGATGATACAAATGAACGAATGTACCCTGTACAAATTAGACCAAGATTTACATGGCATGGTGGTGAATCACCAGTAGCCTACCATAAAAAAGAAAAAAAGACATTATTTGATGATTAAATAAAATTTAGGATATTTTCTCTTAAAAACTATTTTTTTACGAATCTTTTCTTATATATTTAAAATATTTGTGTAACTACGCTATAATTTATAATTAACAAAATAACAAAATTTATATATAAGCTATATCTTAATATACATAAATATATACTAGATTATGATAATGAATATTGAGGCGGATAAAAATGGATATAGAAAAATTAAAAAAAGTTAATCAGCTTGCAACTACCCTAAGGCAACAAGGACTAGCTCCTGGTAGAGATGATGCAGCAAAAATGGCAAGTAGCATGAATTTAAATTATAAAGATGACGATTTAAATTTAATAATGAATAATATGAATAATAACAATACCAATAATTTGGAAAATAATGAAAATAGAATAATAATTAATGATGAAATGCAACAAAACTTAACAGAAGAAAAAAAAACAAATAATGAAGAAACAATGAATCAAGAAAAAATAATGAATGTTTTGCAGACATTTGCTGATCAATTTGTAGGTGAAATTAATAATTTAAATGAAAGAATGCAACAACAAAATCAAACAATTAATAACCTTTCAAATTACATCGAACACTTAAAAAAACAAAATAGTTATTTTGAAAATAAATTAAATAACATAAATTTAAATTCTAACACAATAGATAACAACAACAATAATGTTAGTAGTATTAATAATAATAATAATAATAATAATAATCAAGAAAATAGACAATTTCAAAATAATACAGAACAGAGAAATAATATAAGTAATACAAGAAATGATTCTAACAATAATAACAACAATAATAGTAATAGTAACAAAAAAGAAACAAACAATTCTCCAAGATCTGGAAATTTAAATTCAAACGATGTTTCGATTGAAAAATTTTTTTACTATGGTAATAGATAATGAAGTTAATTTAATAGATAGTGTTATTTTATTAAATTACAAAAAAGAATGTATGAAATTTTTTATTTATTTATTTACATTTGTTTCTTTTAGTAATTTGTTAATTAGGGATTTTGAAAATTTTAAATATGCAATTGACTATATAAAAATATTTTTTAAAATCATTTCCTAAAAATATTTAAATTGATAAATTAATTTTTAAAAAATGATTTTAAAACATAATAAAATAATGATTTTTGCAATTTTTTTATTTATTCTTATTATTTTTGCTAATTTAATAATTATAGTTATTAATTCAATTAATTCAACAAATGAAATAATTATAAAAGACAGCAAGGGTATAAATAATAATATTCAAGTTTTTAATGAAAAAGTTACTAGCAATATTCCTCTTGAAATTATAAATCGTGGAAATGAAAAATTAAATTTAAAAATAAAATTGGAATGTTTAAATTTTAAAAATTGTAATGATGATTTAATTAAATTAGAAAAAAACAAAATATCTATTAATTCAAATATGTTAATGGTTGTTAATTTAAACATTAAATTATCAGAAATTAAAAAAAATCAAAAATCAAAATATAATGTTTCTTTAATTAAAGAAAATAATGAATTATATGATTATTTAATATTAGATATCAAATTTGGATAAATAAATAAATAAATATTTAAACATAAAAAAAATAATTTTTAAAAAAATAAAAAAAGGTGATTATAATATGGATGTAAATGAAATGGTTAAAACATTAAATTCTAAACAGGAAGCATATGTAGATTTAAATTTAAAAAATCCAAAAAATGGTGAATACATGTTATGTGTTTTTCATTTTATTCCAGGTAAAGATTTAAATACACTGCAAGCTGCGGCTGAAATTGCAGCTGAATCATCAACTGGAACAAATTTTAAAGTGAAAACAGAAACTGTATTTTCACGAGAAATGAATGCATTAGTTTATCAAGTTGATTTAGAAAAAAATTTAGTATGGATTGCATATCCTTGGCGATTGTTTGATAGACGAGGAAATGTTCAAAATATTTTAACTTACATTGTTGGAAATGTTCTTGGAATGAAACAAATTAGTGCTTTAAAATTACTTGATGTTTGGTTTTCTCAAACAATGCTTGAACAATATGATGGTCCAAGTTACACAATTGATGATATGCGTAAATATTTGGATGTTTATGATAGACCAATTCTTGGAACAATAGTAAAGCCAAAAATGGGCTTAACTTCGGCTGAATATGCTGAAGTTTGCTATGATTTTTGGTCTGGTGGTGGTGATTTTGTAAAAAATGATGAACCACAAGCAGACCAGGATTTTTGCCCTTATGATAAAATGGTTTTACATGTTAAGGAAGCTATGGATAAAGTTGTTAAAGAAACTGGTAGAAAAAAAGTTCATTCATTTAATGTTTCAGCAGCTGACTTTGATACCATGATTAATAGATGCGAAATGATTAGAAATGCTGGATTTGAACCTGGAAGTTATTGTTTTTTAATTGATGGAATAACTGCTGGATGGATGGCTGTTCAAACTTTAAGAAGAAAATATCCTGATGTTTTTATTCACTTTCATAGAGCAGGACATGGTGGTTTTACTAGACCAGAAAATCCAATGGGTTTTTCAGTATTAGTATTATCAAAATTTGCAAGACTTGCAGGAACTTCTGGAATTCACACAGGAACTGCAGGTGTTGGTAAAATGAAGGGCGATAAAAAAGAAGATGTAACTGCTGCATTAAATATTTTAAAATTAAAAGGACATGGGCATTTTTTTGAACAAAATTGGTCAACAATTTCAGAAACTGATGATGATTGTATTAATTTAGTAAATGAAGATAATGCGCACCATTTAATTTTACAAGATGATAGCTGGAGAGGTTTAAAAAAATGTTGCCCTATTGTTTCTGGTGGATTAAATCCTACATTATTAAAACCTTTTATTGATTTACTTGAAAGTGTAGATTTTATAACTACAATGGGTGCAGGCTGTCATGCTCATCCAAAAGGAACAAAAGCTGGTGCAACAGCACTTGTTCAAGCATGTGAAGCATATAAACAAAAAATAGACATTCATGAGTATGCAAAAGAACATGTAGAATTAAAAGAAGCAATAGAATTTTTTGAAAAAAAATAAATTTTTATTTTTTATTTATTAATTAATTGAATAATTAATTCTTTTTCTTTTTTTGTAATTTTAGAATCTAAATCATTATTTTGTATAAATTCTTCTAATTTATTTGTAAATTCTTGATTTTGTTTAATTGTATTATTAACATCTGTTTTAAAATTATAACTATCTAAATTAGGACTACATTCATATATATCAACTCCTCTAGTTGCACAATCAACTGCATTTTGCATATCAAAAGCAAAATTAGCTGTTTTCAAACTTATGTTTTCTGCACTATCAACTAATTGAAGTGAAAAAGTAAGTAGCATTACACCTAAAACTGGAAAAATAATTAATTCTCTTAACATAATTAACCCCTTATAAAATTATTTATTACTTAGAAGTAGTATTTTCTTATTTAAATCTTTTGTTTATATTTTAATAAAATTTAAATACTTGCTTTAATACTTTATTTTTTAAGTTTTTAAAAACAAAAATATATTTGTTTTTTAGGTGAATTAAATGTATAAAAATAATTTTGGTGGTCAAAATAGACCAAATAGGTTTGCTCCTGTAAAACAAGGAGAAGAGTTAGATGTGACAATTGAAACTGTTGGTGAAAAAGGCGATGGTATTGCTAAAAAAGATGGTTTCGTTCTTTTTATTCCTAATGTAAAAGCAGGAGATAAAGTAAAAATAAAAGTTAACAAGGTTTTAAAAAAAGTTGGCTTTGCTGAAGTTATAGGAAAATCAACTTCTAATACAAGTGAATCAAATGTATTAAATCAAGATACTAAAACTGAAGAAAAAGAAGAAGAAATAAGTGAAGAAGATATGCAAAACGACAGTGAAGAATTTGGTGAAGAAACAGATGATTTAGAAGATGAACCAAAAGAAAAAGAAGACTTAGAAGAAACTGATGAAGAAATAAAAAATGATGATTATCAAAAAGATGACTTAGATGATAATATAGATGATTCATTAGATTCTGATGAAGAAGAAAAACAAAAATAATTTATTTTTAATTTTATTTTACTATTTTTATTGGTATTTTTTCTAACCCACAAAAATTTGTCCAGTAGTTATATGCTCCTGCATTTAAAAATATTATTTTATCATTAACTTTTGGATTTTTTAAAAAAACTCTGTATCTAAATATGTCTATAGAATCAGGAGTTATTCCTTTAATAGTATATGGCTTTCCTTCGTTTTCATCTAATTCACCTTCAACTATTAATCTTACATTTGCAACAAAAGTATCCATTGCAGCATTATACACTGAGCAACCAACAATGATATTATTATCATAGATACTTAATATTTTTGTTTCTAATTTAATTGCAGGTGCTGCAATAAATCTACCTGGTTCAATAATTAATTTAATATTATTTTTATTTGCCAAAATTTTTGTATTTTCAATTTTTTTAACTATATTTTCAGTAACATCATAATTATAATTTTTATAAATTGAAGGAATTCCACCACCAATATTAATAATATCAATATCAGAAAAAACCTCTTTTGTTAATACTTCATTTAATTCTTGTTCAATTGACCATTCACTTACATTTTGTGTTTTTCTATGAAAATGAATACCAATTTTTGAAAATATTTTTTCATTTGCTAATTTTGGTATTAATTCATTTATTTGTCTTGAATAAAATCCGTATACAAAAAATTTTCCTGTATGGATTGTTTTTTCTTTAACCCTCATTCGAAGTAATAAATTTATATTGTTAATTTTTGTTTTTTTAATATAATCAATTATAAGATTTAAATCATTCATATTATCTACAACAAAATTTTTTACATTATTTTTTATTAAATAATCAATTTCATTACTAGACCATGCTTGTGCAAAAAATATGATTCTATCATTAGCATTAATTAATTTTAATTCATTAAAACTGTGGATTGAAAACATACAATCTGTATTTTCTTTTAAAATTAATCCAATATCAATATTAGTTTTAAATGAATAAGAAACAATATTACTTATTTTTTTAACTTCATTATGTTTTTTAATTGCTGTTGATTTACTTAACAAAAATGTTGCTTTGTTTTTCATTTTTAATCTTTAAGTGAAATAATTTTATCTTTATTTAATATTTCAAGTGCTCTAATCATTGCAAGTGGAAAAGTAATACTAACATCACCTATAACTGTTGCAGCATCAGTATCATCTTTAATTTTACCCCAGCTTTTAGCTTCTTTTGTTGTAGCACCAGACATACTACCAGAAGTATGATTTGCTGTAGTCATATATACTGCATAATCAAGCCCACCATTAAGTAAACATGATAATATTGCATGATGCTTTGAGACACCACCACCAAGACTTATAATACCTTTAATATCATCTTGTGATGTAGTAAATAAGATATTTTTAAAATCGTATAATACATCTACTATAAAATCGTCATGTTCTTGCTGAAATAAAAATAAATGAAATCCAAAACTACCATCAGTAATTGCAGGACAAAATATAGGAATATTATTTTTTGCAGCTTGATATAAAATAGAATCTTCATCATCAAGCATTAATCCAATTTCTTTTAACATCTCTGATGTTGCCCATCGTTTTTTAATTGAATATAATTTATTTAACATTGGTCTAATTGAATCTTCAAACTTACAATAACTTTCATTTGAAATAAATAAATTTCCAACTCTATTAATTCCTTTTTCATATAATGCAAAATCATCAGGACTAAAAGTTCCTATACTAAATTTTTCACCTTTTGCTTTCATTATATCTTCTTCAATCCCACCAACAGTTGTAACAATTACATTGCACATTTTTAATTTTATTAGTTGTGCAAAAAAACCTCGTAAACCTGAAGTTACCATGTTTGATGTAAATGTAAAATAAATTTTTGCAGAAGATTTTTTCATCTTAACAATAGCTTCACTTGCTTTTGCAAGTTCTATACTTTGAAATCCTAAATTAGAATAATTTTTAACTAAATCATTCACACTAATTCCTTCCTTCCATTTAAAATCTTTAACATTTACCATTAATTTAGAAGAAAAACGAATTATTTATAAAATTTATTGAATCTTTATTTTAAAGAAATTGAAATATTTTTTATAAATTATTTTTGATAATAAAACATTTTAGCTTTAAAGTTACATTTATGAAATTTTTTAAAGTAATAAGTAGGTTTAAAATTTTACAAAATTAAAATTATAATAAAAATAAAATTAAATAATAAATACTATTTATTTTGATAATTTTTTTCTTTTAAATGAACATCCATCTGAGGAAATGGAATACCTATTCCTGCTTTATTTAGTGCATTATATAATCTTGTATTTGCTTCATCGAGCGAACTATATGCTTCACCAAATGTTTCCACATGAAAAAATGCTTTAAAATTCAATGCAGAATCTGCCATTTCTAAAAATCTAACTAAAGGTTTTGGGTCATTTAAACATGATTTAATTTCTTTAATCTCTTTTAAAGCAATTTTTTTAACTTTTTCTATATCTGATCCATATTCTACACTAAATGGAACTACAACTCGTACTTGGTTTGTTGGTTGACTTATATTGGTAAATACAGTTTCTGCAAGTACGCCATTTGGTACTATTACTATTTGACTGTCCCAATTTTTAATTTTTGTAGATCTAAACCCAACATTCATTATTTCTCCGCTAGTTAAATCATCTAATTTAATTATTTGTCCTTCCTTAACATTTTCATCAAGAATTAAAGATATCCCACCAAAAATATTAGCAAGTGATTTTTGTAAAGCAAATGCAATTGCTATACCTCCAATACCTAGCCCTCCAAGTAAAGGCATAACTTCTATACCCCATGCACCTAAAACATATATAAAACCTAATATATAAAAAACAATTTTTATTGCTGTTCGTCCAAGACCTATTAATTCATCATCTATACTTGATTTGGTTTTCTTTGCCCATTTTTCCCCCCAATTTTCAAGTAAAATATCAGCAATTTTTATGATTATTACAGTCATTATCAAAATCAATAAAGTTTGCATAATATTATTTAATAATAAAACAATATTTTCAGATAAATTTAGTGGAATTAAAGCAAATTTAATTCCATAAATTATAATTATCAGTGATATTGGATTATTTATTGCCTCAACAATTAAATCATCAATTTTAGTTTTTGTATTTTTTGTTAATTGTAATATTACTTTTTCAGAAATATAAACTACTAATTTTGATACCACAAAAAATAATATAAATATAAAAAGTGAATATAAGAATTTGTATTTATCTTCTAGCAAAAAAGAAATATAATCTGTATTTTTTACGAATGCATCTAAATATTCAATTATCATTTAATTCCCCAATTCATTTTATCAATTTTATTCATATTATTTTTAATAATTTTTAATTTAAATAATATAATTGGAAAATACACACATTAGTTATTTTACAATCACTAATTTAGTTTAATTATAAATTTTAGAAATATTCTAGTTTATATTATTTTTGGTTTAAAGTAAGTATAAAGTCTATATTTGAAAAAAGGCAACATCATAAGGTCAAAACTTTGTTATAACAAAAGATATAGTTCGCTTGCGAGGGGTTGGTTTATAATCTCGTAAGATTATAAACTTTTGAACGCTAGTGATAGAACTCCATACGGGAACGCAGAACCTTTAATAAAATCATAAAAAGTTTTGAAGATATTGCCTTTTTTTATACCTGACTTTATACTTACGGTTTAAGGTTTAATATTATTAATAAATAAAGAAATTAATTTAAAAAATTTATTCAACAATTTTTATCTTTTCTGTTTTTTGATCGCAAAAAGGACAGCTTTTTGGAATTTCTTTTACAAAATTATATGAAAATTCATATTTACATGAAGAACATTTATATTTTACTTTTTCATTTGAAATTCTTTTAACTTTTGGTAAACTTTGTCTTTTTTGTATATTTAATTCAACTAATCGTTCATCAATTTTATCCCAGCCAGCCCTTTCATTTTGTTTTGCTTTTTTATTTATAATATCAACAGGAGATTCAATTTCTTCTTCATAATTTTGTTTATTTAAATTAACATTTTTATAGGTTTCACGTTTTCGTTGATTAGAACAACTTATACAAACCGCCATTTTTAAAACATTGTCAATTACAAAATCACTAACCTTTGTATCTTTACCACATTTTTTGCATTTTGCTTTAATTGTATCCATATTTATACTTATAAGAATTTTTAATATTTAAATTTATCTTTTTTTACAAAATTTTATTTTTTTTAACATAAGAATTAATAATTTTAAGACCTTTCTTAATTTTACATTCATCTAATGCATAACTTAATCTGATATGGTTGTTTGCTCCAAACCATTCTCCTCTATAAACAACAACATTATGATCAAAATATAAGTCATGAATTACTTTGTTTGAATTTTTTACTTTTGGTAAAACATAAAATGCACCTTCTGGTTTATTTAATTCAAATCCTATCTCATTTAATCCATTATATATTAAATTTCGTCTTTTTTCCCAAATTTTTCTTTGATTTTCAATATATTCTTTTGGAATTTTTGTTGCAAGAAATGCACGTTTTTGAGCTTTTATGTTTGTATTCATTGATGTATGAGTTTTCATTTCAATAACTTTTCGTACTAATTCATCATCATTAGACCATAAGTATCCAATTCTATCCCCACACATTGAATATGTTTTTGAAAAAGAATTAATAGTTACAACTTTTGGACCTTTAATAAAATAATTCTCTCGTTCATAAATTAAATCTTTATAGACTTCATCTGAAATAACAGTGATTTTTTTTTTATTAGTTATATTTTCAATTTTTTTTAAAGTTTCAATATTCTCAACTCTTCCAGTTGGATTAGATGGAGAATTTATTAAAACAGCACAGCAACTATCAATCTTTTTTTCTAAATCAGTAAAATCAATTTTTCCATTTTTTAATTCAGTATATAGTGGATTTAAACCTGAAAAATTAATAGTAAAAGGATATGAATAATAATATGGCTTTGGTACTAATACATTTCTTTTCTTTTCTTTATTTGATAACACTCTAAATGTTAAATCAAGTGCTTCTGATGCACCATTTGTTATGACAAATGAGTCTTTTGTAGAATTAGTATATTTTTTTGTTAAGTTATATTGGTTTGATAAAGCATCTCGTAGCCATTCTTCACCTTGAACTAATCCATATTTAAAATCAGATGAATTACAAGTTATTAATTCTATTTCTTTTGGTGGTGGTAAATCAGGTTGGCCTGAACCAAATGAGATTATATCTTTTGAATTTTTTCCAATGAAAAATGATGGGCTTGTTATTTTATTTAAATCCATTAAAGTTGAGAATTAAAAAGATATTTAAAAATTTAACTTAAAAAAATTTTAAAAATAGAAATCCTTTTAAATGATAAATAAATCTTTTTATAATATGCCGATGTAGCCCAGTTGGTTAGAGCGCTAGACTCATATGTTTTTGAGTGATGAGCTAAAATTTAGCGATGAAAATAGCTTTAACTGAGTTATCTAGAGGTCGGGGGTTCGAGTCCCCTCATCGGCACTTTTACTATATCTTTTATAAATTAAGATTTAAATCAAAAATATTAAATAGGCAATTAATTTTTTATATTTTATGAATTTATCTAATTTTAAAAAAGCAAATAAAAATATATCATCTTATTTTACAAAGAAAATAATTTTTATTAGTTCATTTTTTATAATTTTGTTTTTCATATTCTTTTTTGCTTTAATAAAGCCATCTATTGTTGGCTATTCTGTTTACAAAGAAATGTCGTCAAATGAAGTACCAATGAATTCTTATATTTTAAGTATAAATGAATTAAATGAAGAATTATTAAAAAAAAAGACTAATTTAAGTGTTTGCTATAACCTTTCAAATGACTTATTTTTTACATTAAATCAAAAATTAAATAATAGTATAAATTGTTTTAAATCACTGTCAAATTGCTCATTTGAATTAAGAATGAAAATACAGCAAATAAATACTTTAAATGATTTAAAGAAAGAAAACGAATTAACTTTTCAAAATGAAATTTCAAATATAAAAAAAGAACATAAAAATGAATTAAGTGATTTAAATTATGAATTAAAAAAAATAAAACAAGAATATGATAAAATAATTCAAAACAGCGCAAATAATATATGTTGTAAAGCAAAAGTTGATAATAATCTTATTGATTCATATAGCTTAGTAAATGATAAAATTGCTTGTAAAACTAATGGCAATTTTACTATAACATGTTAAAATATTTATTAAATTTTAATTATACCACTCTTTAATGACAACATTTTTAAAGAAGTACTATTTTCTATAAAATATGCTTGCGCTAAACCAAATATTTGGAATATTAAATAAAAAAAATAATGATTTTATTTTTGATATAGACTATAGAGTAAATAAACGAATTAATCCAAACTATGAAGAAATTACTGGAAAAAAGATTAAAGGTAACTATATTAATGAAATACTTAATCAATATATAAAAGAAACAAAAGGTGTTTTACAGGCAATCCCACCAGAAAATGAAGGGAAAAATTTAGATTTTTTTATCAGCCAAATAAATGATAATTCCTTATCAATTGAACCTAAAATGGTCAATCAAGATAAAAAAAATTTAAAAAAATATAATTTTTTACGATTTAATTTTGACATGAAAAATAATCAATATACTTTTGATACATCTATTTTAGGTGAGATAAATAATAAAAATAATACTGAATATATTATAAATAAGCCTAAGTTAATTTTTGAAGAAAAATTGCCATATATAGGTTATAAAATTAAAAATATTCTTGATGCTAAATTTAACAATGATGAAATAATTGAATTTGGAAATAATGGGATAGTATTTACTTCAAATGAAAATTATTTAGTTAATAAAAAAATAATGGATTCAAAACTTTATTTACCAAAAATTCAAACAAAAAATCATGAATATAATGGAGGAAAAATTACTCTACCTGAAGTTATTATTAAATATAAATGTTCTAATTTTAAAAAAAAAGAGTATGGTATAAAGTTTGAAAAATTCAATAATTCAAATGATAAAAAATTATTTAATGATTTTCTTTTTAGCTTGAAAAAAAAATACATCTACGAATAAAATTATTTTTTTATCCAATATTTTTTTATTATAATTTGTTTTTTGTAATGTATTAAGTATTAAGAATTTTTGAAATAATTCCATAAAGATCTCTTTTATAAAAACAATCATTAAATCCTGGATTTCTCGAAGAGTTCTTATCTAAATATTTATTATATTTACTAATTGAATAAATTCTAGCAGGATATAAATTATTCTTTTTTTCATACTCTCTTATTTTTAGAGTCATTCTATCTCCTTTCATAAAAGGCATGTTTATATCACTTAACACCAAATTAAATCTATCATTTTCCGAATTTTTAATATATTTTTCAAAACCTTCAAGTCCATCATTTGCAGTTTTATATTTAATTTTTAAACGTGTTAAAATAGAACTATAAAATGTTCTAATAAAATAATTATTATCAACAACTAATACATTTAATGATTTTTTATCTTCCATTTTTAATAAATTAAATTACATTACCATCTTTATATTTTGGAAATGTTAAATAAAATGTTGTTCCTTTTTCAATTTCACTTTCAACATTGATCATTCCATTTTGTTTTTCTATATATCTTTTAACTAAATCAAGTCCAAGTCCAGTACTTTTCTCTCCTCTAATTCCATCTTTATGTTTTTTAACAGATATATCAAATAAATTATCAAGGGTGTGTTTATCCATTCCAACTCCTGTATCTTTTATTGATACCATATAATTATTTTCTTTTTCTTTAGCATCTAAAATAATACTTCCATCCTTTTTAGTATATTTAATAGAATTACCAATAAGATTTCTAAAAATAGTTGAAGTCATTTTATAATCACCTTCAATAAATAAATTAGGATATACTAAATTTTTAAAATTAATACCATATTTTTCAAACATGTTTTGATTTATTTTATACACATCGCAAATTACTTTTCTAAGTTCTAATTTTTCAGGTCTGTAAATTTCTTCACTTTTACTTGCTACAGCCCACTCTAATAAATCTTCTAATAATTTATATGTATTTTTTGTTGAATTAGCAATATCTTGGAAAATTTTCCTTTTTTCTTCATCTGAAAAATCATCATAATTATCATTAAGTATTTGAGAAACCCCTAAAATACTATTTAAAGGTGACTTTAAGTCATGAGCTAATATAGAAAAAAATTTATCTTTTGTATCATTTACTTCTTGAAGTGTGTTTTTTTGATTAATTAATTCTTGTTGATAATTTTTTAAATTAGTTATATCTCTAATATATGAGATATATTCATCTTCAGATAATTTTTTACAATCAAGCAATACATCAAATATTTCATTATTTTTATTTTTTATTTGTAATTCTAAATTCTTTTTTCCATTTAACGATTCTATTAATTCCTTGTTATTTTTTTTATCATTATCTTCTTTTAGTATTACATCTGAAACGGATAATTTAGTTATCTCCTCACAAAAATAATTCAGATGTTTACATGCAGAAGGATTAGCAAAGATATATTTACCCTCATTATCTGTAATCATTACAGTAACAGGAGAATTCATAATATAATTTTCAAATTTGCTTTTATTTCCTAATGCCTTTTTTTGCAGTTCTTTATTTTTTGTTATATCACTTGCAATTCCTTGAAATCCTATTATATTATTATTTTCATATAAAGGTATTGCATTTGAATTATGAATTCTCCACTCACCATTTAAATGTTTTACTCTATACTCAATATTTTCTTTTTTTACTCCTGTTTTTAAAACTTCTACTAATGCATTTTCACAAATGTATTGGTCGTTTTCATGGACAAAATCTTTAAATGATTTACCAATAGTCTCATTTACATCATGACCTAAAATATTAGTCCATGCTTTTGATACAAAAGTAAAAATACCCTCTGGATTTATAGTGTATATAATATCTGGTGTGTTATCTACTAATAATTTATAATTTTCTTTTTCTTTTTCTAATTTTTTTCTTAGTTCATTAATTTTTGCTTCTAAATTTTCTTTAACCACAATTAGATAGTAATATTTAGTTATTATTAAGTTTTTTGTTTTGCAATTTTTTTTATTAAATTAATTATTAGAAATTTTAGAATTATTATTTATTATAACCAACTTGAGAAATATAATCCCTTTTTTTAAAATTTATATAATAAAATAATTTTTTATAATTAAATTTAGAGAATTATAATTTAAAAATTCTTTTTAAACATTATAAAAAAATTATTCAAAAAAATTGTTAAATTTTGAATATTAGTAATAAATATGTAATAAAAGTAAATTTAAGTTAACTTTAATATATCTTTTGCTTTAGATATAAATAATGTTGATTTTATTCTTATTTGTTCAACTTCTTTTTTTGTATAATTTGTTTTTGTTAGGTATGTTGCATCTTCTCTTTTGTTTTTTGATTCAACATAAAATAAAATATCTTGATAGTCTAACAATTTCCCTAATATTTCTATATCATCACTATTTAAACCTTTATCATAGAATTCTCTAATTAATAATAATAGAGTTGCTAAATGATTTTTTGATGAATATCCTTTTGTCATTATTAATGCCAAAGCACTATGATATGATGCGTAATAACATCCAATTATTGCCCAATCAATATAGTTTAGTTTAATATTATCAGCTACAAATCTTAAGTTATGTTCTGATTTTAGTATATGTCCTTTTATTTCTCTTTTATTTTCATTTTCTTTCTTAATTATTTTTTTTTCAATATATTCTTTTATTTTTTCATCTACAAAATTAGGATTTTTTATATATTTATCAATTTCATATTTTTGCATTTCTTATTTCCTCATAATATTTTATGTGATTTATTAAAGGATAACCTGTTTCTAATGCTGATTGAATAACCATGTCATTTTTTAATTTAAGTTCCTTAATAAATTTTTTGTAATCAATCTGGAAAGTACTAATTTTTAATGTAGATTGTACATTAGCTTCATTTTCAGCTTTTTTTGCATTTATTCTTTCATTTGTTACGATTAATATATCTATATCTGATTCATCCCTAAATGTATCTTTTGCAGTTGATCCAAAAAGAATTACAAAAATAGGTTGTTTTAAAAGATTATTTAAATAAGTCTCTATTGCTACCCGTCTAATTGAGGGTAACTTTTCATATCTTTCAATGTCAAAAAATGTTATAATTGAATATGTTTTTTTATTATCTTTTATTGAAAAAAATTTCATGTTGCCTTTTTTTTCTGATAATAAAATATTATCTTTTTCTAATTTACTTAAAAACCGATAAGCACTATTTTCATTAAGCTTAGTTTTTTTAGCAATTTCTCTAAGATGAAAACTTTTTTTATTTACATAAAAAAGCCTTAATATATTCAAATATCCTTTACTAATTATGTTTAACATTTTTAAACAAATGTTGTAATTATTTAAACATTTAAATATTTTACGGTTTGTATTATAAATTTTTTAAAAAATAATTTTAGATTAACAGTTAATAAATTAATAGTTTATATTTAAAAAAATTAATATAAAAAAGCAACTTAATTATTATTTATTATAACCAACTTGGGAAATATAATCCCCTTTTAAGTCTTTCATTAATTTTCGGCTTCCATTAGCAAGCTGTTTAAATGATTCATTATACAAATTATCTTGTGAATTCATTATTTTATTGTAAATTTCTTCTGCTCTTTGAATACTATCATACCCTGGATTGTTTGTTATTTCTTTTAACTCATCATATATGTTAAAAATATATTCTAAATTTTCATCTTTTTTAGAAGAATAGCTAGTGAATTGTTCTTCTTTATCTTCTGTATTTATTTTTATTTCTTCTGTATTTAATAAATCATTTAAATTTGATTTTTCATCTTTTAAAATTTTAACATTAGAAACAATATTACTTATATTTTTTTCTTTAATTGATTCTTTAAGTAAAACATCTATTTTGTTTTTTTCTTTTTCTTCTTTTTCTTTTAATTTTTTTAAAATAATTATTCTATTTTCTGCTGTAAATAATTTAATTTTTTCAAATAATTCTTTTCTTGGTAAATCAAGAATTTTATTTATTTCTTTTTCATTCATATTAATTGTTTTAAATAATTACCATGCAAGCATTTTATTATTTTTTTTAAAATTTTTATAAACCTGCCAACTTGCTCGTACAGCATTACCTGTTGCAATTTTTGTTTCATTATCAATAACAACTTTATTTGGTTGATTTTTTTGAGTTGTTTTAGTAGATGAAAAGAAGGGTTCATAAAAAATATCTTTAAACCCATATAATAGAGCAACAAAAGGATCTGTGTCTTTTAGTGATTTTTTTGGTTTAGTTTCTTCTTTATCTTTTTTTGTAAATTCAAAATTATCTTCAGCCTCTTTTAAATATTTTTCAAGCTCTTCACCTAAAGATTCCATCGCAGCTTTTAGACTTGAATCAACATTACCAATTAAATCTAAATCTTCTTTTTGACGCATTTTAACATATTTATCAATAGTTTCTTTATTCCAAGCATATGCTCTAATATTAACTTCTGCTTTTCCAATATGCATTGGACCTCGTTGATATTCTGTTTGAAAATTCATTGAAGGTTTTAATCTATACCTAAAATTAATTAAAACAACAGAATAAATATGTTTATTATGAAACATATATTTTGAATCACCATGACTTGGTGGAAGTTTATAAAATAAATTTTCAATTTCTGTAATTGAGCCTTCAAATGAACTAATCATATCAACTTCATCAGTTCTATCTTGCAAAGTTAATCGCCTTAAATTTCTCATATATGGTTTTACCCAAGAAATATACATTCTAATTGAATTAAAATGTTGTCTTAAATATCTTAATGTAAATATTTTTCTATTTTTTATTTCTTTATATGTTGAAAATTTCCATTGCATAAAAGTTCTTAATTTTCTTTTTAGTACTTCTTTTACTTTAATATTAAATTCAAGACCATTTACAATTGAATCTATTTCTTCAAGAGTTACAGGATGTGTTGCAAAAAATATATCAGGAAGAGTAGTAAATTGTAATTCACGTGCCATTCCATAAACTGATGCAGGATTTTTTGAACCACCCTCAACTTGATCAATCCACAGACCCTTTAAAACAATTTCAGCACTCTCCCTTGTTTTTGAATCTTTATTCATACTATCTTCATAATATCCAAATCTTTCATCTATAATTCTCAGTTCCCTAACAATTTGAAACAATTCTTTAACCATTTTTCCAATTGTCCCCATAAACATTGATACTTTTTCTTGTTGCATTCCAAGTCTTTGCTGAGCATTTCCAAAAAAAGAAGAATTTTCAGATGCTGAAAATAAATCAGAAATTTTTTTAACAAAAGGAAAACCTTCACCAACCATAATACAATCAGTAATCCAATAGTATATTTCTTCTGCTGGTTTATTAAAATCTTCTAATATAAACCGATAACTTTGAATTGGTTTTGGATAACCTGTAAAACCTTCAACAAAATTACCTGCATTATCTCTTGCTATTTCAATAAATTCTTCATCAAAATTATATTCTTTTAATAAATCTGATTTTTCAAGGCTTGCCATTTTTAGTAAATTAAATTAAAATGTGATAATTTTTTTATAATTAAATATACATATTTGTTTTTTATAATATTTTCGTTTTTAATTATATTTAAAATGAAAAATTAATTTTTTTTAGTATCTTTATAAAATGTAGCAGACATTCCAATAACTAAAACCAATTTTGATTCTGTTTTTTTAGATATTAATAATGCAAGTTCATCTACATTACTGTCAATTAATGATGATTTTAAAAATTTAATTTTTATTAATTTTCTTTTTTTTAAATGTTTATTAATCTCTTCTATTAATGAATCAGTAATTCCTGTTTTTCCAATTCTAACAAGTATTGGCAATTTTACAGATTCTTTTTTTAATTTATTTAAATCAATTGATGTCATTTTAAATAATATATTTAAGTTTATTTAAATAATTTATTAAAATTTCAAAAAAATAAACCAAAAAATATATAAAACAGAAGATAATAAAAACATTAATGCAAGAAATATATAATACTATAAAAAAACAAGAATATAAATTAAGTTACTTGCAAGAAAATATTGAAACAATTAGCTATTCTATAATTTGTTTTTTTATACCTTTTTTAATTGCAAAACCACAATTTTTAGTTGGAATGCTTGTAAATTGTGCATTAATTCTTGCTGCATTAAATATAAAAAATTATAAATTACTGCCTATTATAATATTACCAAGCATTGGTGTATTAACTGCAGGATTAATATTTGGTCCTTTGAGTATGTTTTTAATTTATATGATTCCATTTATTTGGATTTCAAATTTTATAATTGTTTATTCATTTAAATATTTATATTTAAAAAATAAATTAAATAAATGGACAAGTTTAATAATTTCTGCTATATTTAAAGTTTCATTATTGTTTATTAGTGCATTTTTTTTAGTAAAATTAAGCATATTACCTGCATTATTTTTAACCACAATGGGTTTAGTGCAATTATATACTGCAATTTCTGGTGGAATAATAGCTTTTGCTATTCAAAAAATAAAAACAAAATATATTAATTAAATTCTTAAAATATAACCAATAGCTAAATCTATTTATTTTGAAGAGATAAAGAGTAAAAAATGGAAAAAATGCTAATTTTACCAAATACTAACAAAAAAGTTTATGATAAAATTTTTCCACACTTTTTATTGCAAAATTAACTAACAAAATCTCAACACTAAATGTATCTACTACAGAATAGAAATGTTTAAAAAAACAACCAATTTTAGTCGAGTATGAATCACAATACAAATGAAAAATTAAATATAATGGCAGTGGATGATGAAAAAATCTATCAGCTTTTATACGACAATTTGTTAAAAAAATATAATAATGTTGATTATCAAATTTTAAAAAATGGAAAAGAAGGATTAGAATATTATTTACAAAATAATGAAAAAATTGACATAATATTTACTGATATAACAATGCCTGAAATGGATGGAATTGAAATGACAAAAAAAATCAAAAAATATGAAAATAATAATAATAATTCTAAAAATGTAAAAATTTATGCAGTAAGTTCTATTAGTAGAAAAGATTTTAAAAAAGAAGAATATTTTTTCGAATTTATTCAAAAACAATATTTAATTGACAAATTGAACTCAATTATTACAAAAAGTTGATTTTAAAAAATAAAAATCTTTTTAAAAAATTATAATTTCTAAAGTTTTTTTATAAAAATGGACCTAGAAGAAAAAATAAAAAAGTTAGAAGAAGAAAACCAAAAACTAAGTAAAGAAAATAATAAATTAAAGCTAGATTTAAAACTAAATGAAAAAATAAATGAAGATAAATATTTAAGCATTATTAAAGATTTAACTGATAAAAAAGAATTAGAAAAAAAATTAGAAAAACAAAAAAAACAATACTTAACAATTTTAAAAGCAATCCCACATGCTGTTTTTGAAATAGACAAAGAAGGAAAATATTTATTCTATCATAAAGGAAAAATTAATTATAAATTTAATGAAGATGAAATCATTGAAAAAACAATATTTGATATACTACCAAAAAAAATTGCAAAAAAAAGATTTGAGCAAATAAATAAAGCAATAGATAATGATAAAATAATTTCATATAACTATGAACAAAATATTAATAATCAAAATCATTACTTAAATGCAAAAATAGTTCCAAATTCAAAAAAAAATAAAGCAGTAGTTTTAATAGAAGATAAAACAAAAGAAAAATTAGAAGAAAAATTTAAAAAAGATGTAGAAAGAATTATTTCTCATAATATAAAAAGCCCAGCAGCATCAATAATTAATGGATTGGATTTATTATTATATGAAGATACTAATAAAGAAGATTTTAAATTCATAGTTAATGAACTAAAAAAATCAGCATTTAATATAATAAATACAATAAATGATTCATATAAAGTTATGAAACTAGAAAAAAATGACTACAAACTAGCAGACAAATTAATTAATTTAAAAAATATAATTGATTATAATTATAATGAATTTAAAAATTATTCAAATAATAAAATGAATTTGACTATCAATTACAATAAAAATTTATCTAATAAAGGAATGTATGTTCTTGGTGATGATGATTTATTAAAACAAATGTTTTCTAATTTAATAACAAATGCATATGAAGCATCTAATGAAAATTCAAAAATTGAAATTGATGTTGATGAATATAAAAAATTTTATAAAATTCAAATTCAAAATGAAAAAGAAATTCCAAAAGAAATAAGAAATAACTTTTTTGAAAAATATAAAACACACGGAAAATCAAATGGCACTGGAATTGGAACTTATTTTTCTAAACTAGTAACAGATGCACATAAAGGAAAAATTTATTTTAAAACTTCAAAGGAAAAAGGAACAAATATTATAATTAATTTACCAAAATATAATGAATAAAATTTTTATTTAGAATATAATTTTAAAAAATACTTAACTGAATTTTCTTTTAAATTATCAAAATTTTCAATAATATTTTTATCAACTTTAATTGAATCTTTTGTTTTATAATTTAAAAATAAATTTTTACTTTTATTTGGAAAAATAAAACTATATTCTAACATATAATTTATTTGATCGCCTTCATCAATCTCATCAGTAATTTTTACATTTGGTAAATTTTCTTTAATATATGGAAATTTTTCATTTTTTTGATTAAATTTATCTACAAATCTATATTTATCATCTTCTTTTTTGAAATCAACATCTATTTTAAATAAAGAATCTTTTTCTCTTCTTAGTGAATCATTTAATAATTTAGAATATTTCTCCATATATCCATTAAATGTTTGTTTAGCAAAATGATCATCACTTATATCAACATCATCTTGCTTAAAAATTTCTAGAGCCTTATAAGACCTATTTAAATTTGTTAAAATTTCTTCAAGTTGTGTTGGTTTTTTAATCATGTTTTATAATATAACATAACTTATATTTAAAGTTTATCTTTTTTACTACTATTTAGAAACAACTATTTTGTTGAAAAATTAAACTATTACTACAAAATCTTTTTATACTAACTAAAATCTCTGTTTTATATGTTTGAATTTTTAAAAAATATATTTAAAAAAGAAGAAGAAATAGTAGTTTTAGATATTGAAAAAAAAGAATTAATAAATTTTCTAAATAAAAAAATATCTGATAGAAAAAAAAAGTTCGATTTAAAATTAAAAGATTCTATTTCTGAAATAAAAGCAATACTTGAAAAAATACACCAAAATTTAGATAAATTAGAAAAATTAGAATTAATGAACAAAAATATTTCAACAAAAGAAAAACAATACATGCAAGGTAATAGAAAATTATTCATAACAAATGTTAATACTTTTCTAAATAAAATTGATTTAGATATAGATTGTGATTCTTTTTTAAAAAAATTAGAAATTTTTAATGAAAATGAAAAAAATTTTATAAAAAATTTACAGCGATGTTTGATGATTTTATCACATTTTTTTGCAAATGAAACTAAAGAAATAATGAATGATATAGCAAAAATAAAAAGAATACTAGATAAATTAAATGAAGAATACAAATCACTTGGTTTAATAAAATTAGATGAATTCATCAATCAAATAAATAATTACAAATCAAAACAAAAAGATGCAAAAAAAATTAAAGAATATTTAACTACAAAAAATAATGAATTAGATAAATTAACAAGTAAAATAAATAGTACTAAAAAAAAAATTGACAATATAAAAAAATCAAAAGAATATAAAATATATTTAGAATTAATAGAAAAAAAAAACAAATTGAAAGAAAAAATAGATAATTTGAAAATTCAACTTTCAAATAATTTCTCTCCATTAAATCAATCATTAAAAAAATATGAAAGAAATGCAATAACACCACAAACAGTCAAAGAAACTATAGATTCACCACTTAATTCATTAATAAAAAATGGTTCAAAAAATATAATTGAAATGCTTTTAAAAGTTCAAACTCAAATTGAAAACAACTCAATTCAATTAAAAGATAAAAAAAAAGAAAAAGCAATAAATATGATTAAAAAAATAAATTTAAATTATTTAGATGAAATATTAAACATTTACAAAATAATAAATGAAGATATGAAAAAAATAAATAAAGAACTTTCAAATAATAAAATTAATGAAGATATAACAAAATTAGAAGAATTTTATGAAAAATTAAAAACCGATAAAGAAAAAATAATAATTGAAATAAATAAGAATAATGAAGATTTAGAAAAATTAAAAGATAAAAATTTTTATATAAATCTTGAAAAAAATATAAATAAAATCACAAAAGATAAAATAAATATTATATAAATTAATTTTCAATTAATTCATCTATTTTTTCAATAAATTTATCAATTGTTTCATTATTTTCGATAGTTATATTTGCCATTTCAATACATTTATGTAATTGCTGTGAATTTTTATTATCAGACATTTCTAATTTTTCTTTTGCTAAAAATTCCTCAAAAGTTGAAAAATTTTCATTTCTATTTCGTTTAATAGCTCGATCATATCTAACTTTTGGATCAGATTTTACAAAAATTAATTTAAAATTTTCTAATTTTTGTAATTCTAATATTTCAGAAGGATTACGTATACTATCTATAACAAAATTATTATCTAAACTATTAATATATTCTCTAGCTTTTAAACCCAAAACACCGCTACCATGTTTATTTCTTAATTCATTTCCAATATTTATTAAATTATCCCGTGTTTTTTCAATATTTTTATTATCTAATTCTTTTCTTAAAAAATCAGATAATGAAATAAAAGCAAATCCTTTATTTTCTAAATGCTTACCCAATGTACTCTTTCCAGATGCATTAAGTCCGGTCAATCCAAAAATTTTTCTATTTTCCATAAAAAAATAAAAATATTGTTTTTTATAAAATTTGTTAATTTTTGTTGCTATGTGTTAGTAACGAAAAATTTATAAATAAATTACAATTACACAAATAAAAGGTGATAAAATGAAAACCGAAAATACATTAATTGAAAAAATTAAAGATATTTATAAACAATATGGTAAGAATTTAGAAGAAGACAAAATTAAAACCATTCTAAATGCACAAGAAAAAAATAATCAATTTAAAATTTATTCAACAAGAAGTGCTAAAATTAATGAAGATGCAAAAATAGTGACTAATATTTATAAAAATCAAAATAATTCAAAAGAAAATAACTTAGAAAGGATAAAATATCAAGTTTCATTAAAAGAAAAATTTTTAGAATTAAATTTGTTAGTGGATATTTATAAAAATAAGAATTATAATGCAGGAATATTAAATAAAATACCAGCAATATCTAAAAGAAAAAAATACAATGACTTTTTAGAAATTTCTAGAAAAGTTAATCAATTAAGTTATAAATAATTTATAATTTTTCTAAAAAAATGGGCCCGCGGAGATTTGAACTCCGGACCTCCGGCTCACTTAGGAGCCAACGATTTTACGAAACGCTGCCATATAAGACCGGCGCTCCAACCAGACTAAGCTACGGGCCCAAAAAAACAAACTAATTTAAAAGAGAAAATAACTATTTTATAAATATTTCTTTTATTAAAATAGATGTTTAAGTAAAATAAAGAAAAAACAATTAAATTTTTTCCATGTAATTACATTTTCCACAAGTTCTTCTATCATTATGGTTTGCTAAGAAAACACCTTTCCCACATTTTGGACAAAACTTATTTTTTTTTTCTAGTTTGTCACCTGAAATAGAATAATTATTACTTACTTTACTTGTTCTTTTCGCTTTTTTTGCTTCTTTTGTTTTTTTGTTAGTTGGTTTTTTTTTTGCCATTTTGATCATAATTATTATAATTTATTATTTTTTAGCATCAGTTGCTTCTT
>CAZQHZ010000005.1:59246-66332 GCA_964593285.1 uncultured Methanosarcinales archaeon
GTTGCTTTTTTTTCAGCAGTTTTTTGCTCTTGTTTTGGATTTAAATCTTCTTCTAACCATTCAAGTTTACCAAGACCCTCTTGTCTCATTGTTAAGCCAACTTTTAAATTTGATAAATCTTTATAACTTACAGCAATAATTCTTGCTCTACACATATCACCAACTTTTAAATTTCTTCTTGATTCTTTACCAAGTAAAACTTTATCTTTTCCAAAAGAAACAAAATCATTCATTGTTTGTGAAATATGTATCATTCCATCTGCTGGGCCAATTGAAATAAATGCACCAAAATCTGCAATATCTTTTAATCTTCCAATAATTATTTCTTGTAATTCAGGTCTAAATACTATCAATTCAAATTGTACTTGATAATATGGTGCACCATCACCTGGAACTAAAACACCTTCTCCTATGTCTGATAGTTGAAAAACATCTATTACAATGCCTAATTCTTTTGATATATAACCTTCATATTTTTTTTTTATCATGGCAATTATTGCATCATCTAACCCAAGACCAAATTTGTCTGGTGAAACCCTAATATAATCTGAAATTTTTATTTTATAAAACATTTTAATCCATTAAACCTCTTACTTGAATATACTTTTTTTGTCTTAAATAAATAATTTTTTTTAATCTTTTTTTTAATTCAACATCTTGTGTTGCAATAAAATAATCTTCATTTTTTGATAAATTAACAAGTAAATCATCAACAAAATTATTTTTATTTTCCTCGTCTTTTAAAATAATATTTATATTTTTTGATTTTATTAATTCCAATGCAATTTTTGCAGCTGTTTTATCGTTTCTATTTCCAATTTTGGTTATTTTTTTTAATTCGTCAATAATGCCACTACAAACATACAATTCATAATTAAATTGCATATATTCTTTAATTTTTTCAAAAATATCAACATTAAATTGGCCAACCATCATTAAAAAATTTGTATCAAGTATTATTTTGACAATTTTAGCCATTTAAAGCAAAGAATAAGCACCCATTTAAAAAGATATTGTTTTTTTAGATTTTTAAATAGGATAATTTTTTGAATAATCGCATCAAATACAATTTTAAAAACAATAACATTTAAAAGTACACCATTTTTTCTATAAGAATTATTAAATTATTTTAATTTTTAAATTTTGGAGGGATAGATATGAGTAATGAAAAATTTTTATGTTCGTCTTGTAAAAAAGATATTACTAATGATATAGGTTCAGTTAAATTTATGTGTCCAGCGTGTTCAAAAACACAAATAATAAGGTGTAAATCATGCAGGCAAATCGCGACAAAATATACTTGTCATGAATGCGGTTTTGTTGGACCAAACTAAAAAAAGAGGTATTAAAAAAAATGGCTAGCGTAATTGTTACAATGAAAATAATGCCTGAATCAGTTGAAACTGTATTAAATGATCTTCAGGAAAATATAAAACAAGAAATTTCAAATTTTTGTGGTGAAACAGAAATTAGATTTACTGAAGAGCCTATTGCATTTGGATTAAAATCATTAAACACAACATTTGTAATGAATGAAGAAAAAGGCTCAACAGAAGAATTAGAAAAAAGCATTTCTAATGCAAAAGGAGTAAATTCAGTAGAAGTTACTGATATTAGAAGAACCATTGGTTAATTAATTTCTTTTTTTATTATTTAAAAAAATTATTTATAAGCTAATTTTATGTCTTTTTCATGAATTGTTTTTCTTCCAGAATGTTTTGCAATTTTATTTGCCCGTTCGCTTATTTCTTCAGCTTTATTTATAATTACTTCAGTAAATTTATCTATTGCATCTGAAGATACACGCTTTGCACCAGCATTCATTAAAATTCTACCAAATGGTGCTTTTGGAATAACAGTTGTTTTTCTTGCCATTTTTATTAAACCTCAATATTTAAATTTTATTTTTTAAAAATATGATATAATTTTATAAAATAACTATTTTATTTAAAAATTTTGGTTTTTTAAAAAAAATGTTTTATATTTTTTAAAATTTATTTTTAAAATGTATATGTAAATAAATTAGAAATCTAAGTTAATTTAGAATTGATATTTTTTATTATTGCAATAGAGAAAAACAAAGATATTAAACATATTGTTGGCATTATAAAAATTACAGGAATAACATTTATTCCTTCTTTTGCCATAAAAATAATCTTTGATGATAATGCTGCCATTAAAATTGATAAAAATATAAGATAAATAGATGTAAATAAATACCCATATTTATCTTTTTTAATTGCTAAAAATCCAGAAACAATTCCTATTGGTAATAATAATGCTAAATCTAATCCTTGAACAATTAATGTAGTGTAATGTTGTAATTCTTTAGGATATATTAGCCCACTAATCAAAGGTGGTATAATTATACTCAGCCACAAAAATGCAACCATGATACTATTAATGATAAGGAAATATCCTCCAATTCTTATTAATTTTTTATGTTTAAAATTATGAATTAATTTATTGATTGGTTTATTGAATAATATAATTATAAAAGAAAAAAATACTAAACATAAAATTACTACATATACTAAAAACAATTCATTATACATAGCCATAACAATATAAAAAAGATATGTAACAAAAAAATAAAATAAAATTCCTAATAAAGCAATATGACCTTTTAAATTATTTTTTATAAAAAAAAATAAAGCTACAAGCAATAAAGGTATTGCAATAAATAATGTTACATAATCATGTGCTATACCTTGAATAGCAACATCAGATGACATATGTTTGTATATTCCAGTACCATAAATTTTAACATCATCCCCTCGAATTGAAGTATATTCAAATTCTCCAGTTCCATCACCTGAAAAGATTCCTATGAAAGATGAGATTCCAGAAAGTAATGAAATTATTAATATCATGATTAAAATAGATTTTTTTTGTTTTGACATACTAAATAACATTAATTAATTAAAACTTTTTATGTTTTTAAATTTTTCTTTTAAAATATATTTTTTTTATAGCAAAATTAAGAAAAAATTTTATTTTTTAGAAAAAATTACTTCTTTTTTAAAGTTAAAATTTTATTACTAAAAATAACTATTTCATTCTTTATAAAAAAATTATAAAAAGATATTTATAACATAATTATTTTTTATTTTAAAAGAGATTATATTATAAATTATTAAAAAAGGTGATATAAAAATGATTTACGCAGTTGGACATAAAAATCCAGATACAGATACAATTTGTTCTGCAATTGCAATAGCTGAATTATTAAAACAAAGAAATATTGATGCAGAAGCTAAAAGACAAGGAGAATTAAACCCTGAAACAAAATTTGTTTTAGAAAAATTTTCAATTAAAATTCCACAAATAATTGAAGATTCAGAAAATAAAAATATTTTTTTAGTAGATCATTCTGATAAATCCCAAAGCATTGACAATATTGATAAAGCAAATATTAAAGGAATAGTAGATCATCATAAATTAGGTGATATTACAACATCTACACCCTTAGAATTTTGGGCACTTCCTGTTGGATGTACTTGTACAATTATTAAAGGAATGTATGATTTTTATAATATTGAAATTTCAGAAAAAATTGCAGGAATAATGCTTTGTGCAATATTATCAGATACAGTTTTATTTAAATCTCCAACCACTACAGATTTAGATGAAAAAGTTGCAAAAGAATTAGCAAAAATTGCAAAAGTTGATGATATAAAAAAACTTGCAATGGATATGTTTAATAAAAAATCAGATGTAGAAGGAAAAACTATGCGTGAATTAATTTTTAGAGATTATAAAGATTTTGTTATGAATGAAAAAAAAGTTGGAGTTTCACAATTAGAAGTTGTTGATATAACCATATTTGATTCAATTAAAGATGATTTGTTTAATGAACTACAAAAAATAAAAGATGAGGGAAGAAATACTGTATTATTATTGTTGACAGATATAATGAAAGAGGGCTCTGAATTAATATGTATTTCCAATAATCCAGAGCTAGTAGAAAAAGCATTTAATATAAAATTTAAAGATAATAAAATATGGTTAGATGGTATTATGAGCAGAAAAAAACAAGTAATTCCAAATCTACAAAAAGCTTTTTTATAATATTTATTTTTTTATAAATAAATCTTCAACTTCTTTTTCTTGATTTTTTAATAATTCATGCTCGTTATTTATTTCATCATCTGTTGGAATATGTTTTTTTTCTTCCTTTTTTACTTTTCGTAATAAAAACCAATTTTTAATTTTTGAAAACATAATTTTTTTAAAATAAATAAGATATATAAATTTTTTGAAAAAATAAAAATTTTTGAAAAATAAAAAATTACTTTTGCTCATCAAAATGACTTTCTTTTGATTTATCCAATATAAAATAATCTTTTGGTAAATTTTTTTCATATTGTTTTAACATTGATTTTAGATTATTAACATTTAAATTAACATTTTCATCAAATAATAAGTTAAAATTCATATTAGTCTGTTTTAAAGCACCATCTAATTCATAAATTCTTTTAAAATTACCATATTTATTGTTAATAATATCATTATATAATGAAATTAATTTTGATTCAAATAATGAATTATTAGAATATTTACTTTCTAATTTCCAATCATTAACTGCATTTTTTTTAAGTCTTTCTAATTCAATTAAATTTGATTTTAATACTATGTTTTCTAAGGCAATTTTTGAACCATGTGTTGAATATCCTATTTTTGAACCATTTAAATTTTTAAGTTTTTGAAAAGTAACAAAATATTGGTTAACTCCATCATATGAATTATGTTCTTTTTGATTTAGATACGAAACACCAACGGTTAAATTACCTTGAAGATCTTGATAAGTTCCAGTTTTTAATGGAGTTAAAGGAACTTGCGAATTATTTAGTATTGAATCTAAAATTGCTTTTCTTGAATTAGAATTTGGAAAATAATTTTTTACTTTATGTAAATTTTTCATTTGTTCATTTGCATATTCAATATTTTTACCATTAGCTTTAATATCTACAACCAAGCGAGGATATTTAATATTTCCATCTGTTAAAAGTGCCCCATAAAGAGCTGGAATAAATAAAGGATATTCAATATCTATACCTAATGAAATTGAATATTTGTCAATTTCTTGACGTTTAAAAATTTCTAAACCATAATCTGTAAACATATTAGAAATTGCTTGTCTAACTCGTGGATATTCCATCCAAGCCCATGCAGTTGGCCTATTAATTGAACGCTCAAGAGTTTCTCTAATCGAAAATAATAAATCTGGATCATTGTTATTATCCCAATTACTTGGTTTATCTTTATATTGTGAAACATTTAATAAAAATTTTTCATCAATATCTTTATTCTCCAAAGCATGTACAAAATACATAATAATTGGTTTAAATGTAGAACCTGTATTGATTATACTTTTATTACTTTTTGTATCTGATAAAAAATTATAATTTAATTCATCTCGACTTCCATAATAAGCAATAATGTGACCTTTACTATTAATAATTGCACCAGATGGATTTATATTTTTTAATAATGTTTTTTTATCAGTATTTACTGGAACTAAAACATTTTTGAATACATCACTATTTAAATGAGATAATAATTCTTCCTTTAACATTTCATTTTTTTTTAAATCAATTGCAGTAGTAACTTCAACAATACCAGAAAATTCATTTAATAAATAAGAGCCTGAAACTTTTTTATCATTAACTAAAAAATCATTTTCTAAAATATGCCTATTAATTAACAAATCTAAATTTAAAGCTTCCTTTTTTTTCTGAATAGTATCAAATTGCCTTAATTGTAAATTTAAAATAAAATCCTTTAAATTTTCTTTTTTAATAATTAAATCATTATATTCATTTTCATTAATTAAATTAAATGTATTAAATAAATTGTCTACACCAACATTATATTTTGCAACCCATGTATTTAAAAAACTAGTTTCACGATCAGTTAAATCTTCAAGTTTTGTGCCATTACTTATTTTATATAAAACACCAATATTTTTACTAAAAATATTATTTGGGTTAGAAATTGCTGCCGCAATTGATAAAATTTGTTTATATGATGCATCATTTAAATTATCTAAATCAAAATAATTATCCATTGCAGCAGATATACCACTAATGTTATTTGCAATATAAAAACTATTTAGATGAGTTTCTAAAATTTTATCTTTACCAAATTTTTCTTCAAATTTACCAGCTAATACTATTTCTTCTAATTTTAGATCAAATCTTGAAGAACGCATTTTAACTTTATCGTTTTCTAAAATTTTTTTTAAAACTTGCTGAGTTATAGTACTACCACCTTGAACTTTATTTTTTTTGATAACTGTTTCATAAAATGCTCTTGTTGTAGAAATCCAATCAACACCTCTATGAACTCTTAAATTATCAAAAAAAGACATATTTTCATTACTATAAAAATATGGATCTTCAACTGATAAAATACCATTAATTATTTTTTCATCTAAAGAATTTAAATTTATATGTTTATTATCTCCTCTTTTATAAAACACTAAATCGTTTTTATTAGTTTCTTCATTAAAACACTTATAAATAATACTACTTTCAAAATTATTTAATTCAATTGCATTTATATCAGTTATTTCCTTTTTAAAAAATAAATTAGATGATGTTTTTAATATAGGTAATACTAATTTTTTTTCAACTAAATATTTATTTTTTTCAGGGAATTGATTTAAAAAGTATCCTCCAGCAGTAATTCCAATAGAAGCTAAAATTGAACTTAAACCTAAAATACAACTTTTGTATAATTTACCTTTTTTTCTTTTAGGTTTATAATTAGAAAAAACTCTATCTAATGTACTTTTTTTACGAAATAATCCCATGAAGTAGCACCTTTAAAATAATCATTTAATAGTGGTTACATATTTGCTGTAGAAACATGTTATATATATAAATATTACTATTTTTAAATAGATATCAACTATCAATAAACATATGAAAAATTAAATTTTAAGTAATAATTTATTTTTTTTATAAAAAAACAGTATTTTATTTTGTTTTCATTAATTTCAACATTGTTTTTTAGTTGGTTAATTAGAAAAACTATTGCAATATTTAACATATTATAATTTTGTAACATATGTTATAAAAT
>CAZQHZ010000006.1:0-21554 GCA_964593285.1 uncultured Methanosarcinales archaeon
AAAATATTATTAATATATAAATCTTTTCTATAATTTAAAAATGTTAAAATCTAAAAAAATAAATTTAAATACTTTAATAATATTTTTAAAAATAATAAAATGGCAAATATAAAAAAAACAAATAAAGGAATTATTTCAACAAAAACAATTATAATTTTTTGGTTGGTTGTAATAATTATTGGATTTATTTTTGCAGGAAAAGAACTAGCGTTAGGTTTATTTGTTGCTGCAATCATCAGTATAGCTATAATGCAATACACAATTAACACATCATGGCAAGGACAAATTCAAGATATTAAAACAAAACAAATAGAAACAAGTTCAGCTGATGATGAAGGATATAGTTACAAAAATGTAACTTATGCATATATAAAATTATCAAATGGAAAAACAAAAAAAATCCATGCATATCCTAACTGGAAAATAGGAGATAAAATCAAAAAAGAAAAAGGAACTTTTAGTCCTAAAATAATTAAATAAAACTATTGTTTTTTACTTTTTATATGCTTTAAACTAATGATATTTTCTCTCTCCATTTCTTCTAATCGCAAAGAAATAAAATTAGTTGTAGTCTGCATTCTTGGAATAATTGCAAATTCAAGTGCATTTACTCGTCTTTTAGTTTTTTCAATTTCATTTAATATTTTTTTCATAGAAATTTCAATTTCAGAAACAATTATTGCTTTTTCAATAACTTTTTCAAACTGCTTTGCAGCATCATCAATTGCATAAGAACCTGTTAAAATTCCAAAACCCCTATCTGAAATATTTTTTCTAATTTCACTTTCTTTTCTTATTTTTGGAACTTTAATACCCATAATATTTTTGGTTTCAGCTCGAATAACAGGAACATTTGTAACTGCAAGTGCAAGTGATTTTAAATATAATTCAGACTCAACTGTTCGTGCAATATTTAATTTTGAAACCGCATCTTTATAATCATTTAACATCTCTGCTCTAAGTGATTTAGCTTGCTTTAAAATTTCAAAAAATTCCATAATAAGGCCATCTCTTTTTTTCTTTAAAAGACTATGACCATTTTTTGCTAATTTAATTTTTTTCTTAAAATTTAAAAGTTCTGATCTTGTTGGTTTTACATCTGCCATTTTTTATCAATTAATATTTTTTAAACTAATCTTTTAATTCTTGCATTAACTATATTTTCATTAACTAATTTCAAACATGAAGATTTTTTCAATTTATCAATATTTTTTTCATTATTTATATTAGTTAAATAAATTTTGCATTTTTCATTGCCATAACTTTTATTTAAATCTAACATTAATCCAATAATCATTAAATCACCATTATCAATTAAATCTTTATATTCTAAAGATGCAAGTGAAATTTGATAATCTAAACTAACCTCAGCTAATTTATCAACACATAAATTATCATTTAAATCAATTCCATGATCTTTTAATCCTAAATTTAAATAATCTAACTCATTTTTTATAGATTCATTTTCATTTGAATAATCACTAATACCTGCTTTTATTGCACCACAATTAGTATGCCCTAAAAAAACTAATAAAGGAGTTTTAAGATGAAGTATTCCATAATCAATACTTCCTTTTGCAGTTTTAAATTGATTACCAATACATCTAATTGAAAAAAGATAATTAACAGTATCTTTTTTTATTGTATTTATATCAAGTCTTGAATCAGAGCAAGTAACTAAAGTAATTTTAGGATTTTGCTTAAATTCTAAACCATCATAAATACTATAATCTAAATTATCTACATAATTTAAATTCTCATCAAAAATATTTTTTATTAATTTATCATGTACCATTTTTTAAAATTAAATGAAAAATATTAATTTTCATTAACATTTTCTTTATAATACTTGTCTCTTAATTTTGGATCAATTCTAGTTAATTCATCTTTTGGAATTAAACCAAGTAGTTCCCATCCAATATCTAAAGTATTTTCACCAATAGCTCTATCTTCTTTTTTACTTTGTCTAACAAATTTATCTTCAAATTGTTCTGCAAATTTTAACAATCTTTTATCTCTATCACTAAGTGACTCTTCACCAACAATAGCAACAAGACCTCGTAAATCCCTACCAGCTGCATAATTTGCATATAACTGATCTGATACTTGTTTATGATCTTCTCTAGTTTTCCCTTCGCCAATACCAGAATTCATCAATCTAGACAATGAAGGTAAAATATCAACAGGAGGATAAATTCCATTTCTATGTAGTTCCCTAGATAATACTATCTGCCCTTCAGTAATATATCCAGTTAAATCAGGAATTGGATGAGTTATATCATCTCCAATCATTGTTAAAATAGGAATCTGAGTAATTGAACCAGCTTTTCCTTTAATCATACCTGCTCTTTCATATAAAGATGCTAAATCAGTATACATGTAACCAGGATATCCTCGTCTTCCAGGAATCTCTTCTCGTGCAGCACCAATTTCTCGCAATGACTCACAATAATTGGTCAAATCAGTTAAAATAACTAAAACATGCATATCATGTTCAAATGCTAAATACTCAGCTGCAGTTAAAGCCATCTTTGGAGTTACAATTCTTTCAATTGCAGGATCAGACGCTAAATTCAAAAATACAACTGAACGCTCTAGTGCACCAGTCTGCTCAAAATCTTTCATAAAATATTGTGCTTCTTCATTAGTAATACCCATAGCAGCAAAAACAATCGCAAAATTAACATTTTTTCCAATAACTTTTGCTTGCCTTGCAATCTGAAGTGCAATTTCATTATGAGGAAGACCTGAACCTGAAAAGATAGGTAATTTTTGTCCTCTAACTAATGTATTTGTTGCATCAATTGTTGAGATACCTGTTTGAATAAAATCAGACGGATTTTGTCTTGAATATGGATTTATAGATGAACCTATAATATCTAATTTCTTTTCTGCAAAAACTTCAGGACCTTCATCAATTGGCTTACCAGAACCATTAAAAATTCTACCAAGCATTTCTTTTGAACAATTAAGTTTAATTGTCTCTCCAATAAATTTAACTGAACAATTTTGATCTATTTTACTTGTACCTTCAAACACTTGAACAACAACAATATCTTCTGATGAATCTAGTACTTGACCATTCTTAATAGTTCCATCCCCTAGTTTAATTTTTACTAAATCTCCATATGCTACCTTATCTGTTTTTTCAACAAAAATTAAAGGTCCTGCAACTCTTGTTATAGTTTTATATTCTTTCATTGATAATCACCTTTAAGCTTTAAGAGCTTTAAATTCCTCTTCCATTTCAGATTTTACTTCATCTAAAACTCTCTTATAATTTTTTTCAAATTTAGCATTTGATATTTTTTCTTTTGCTTTTGTTGTAAGTATTGATTTTATACTAACTCCTCTATCAAGTGCATCATTTGCAATTGAATCAAAAAATAATACAGTTTTCATAAGCATATAACTTTTTTCTAATTCACAAAAAGTATCAACATCATGGAATGCATTTTGTTGTAAAATAAATTCTCTAACCAACCGTGATGTTTCAAGAGATAATTGTTGTTTTTCAGGCAAAGCATCTGATCCAACTAATTGAACAATTTCAAGTAATTTTTCTTCTTCTTGAAGTTTTTTCATTAATTGTGAAACAAAATCATGCCAATCTGACGCAATATTTTTTGAAAACCAAGGTTTTAGAGTTTCTAAATACAATGAATAAGATGTAAGCCAATTAATTGACGGAAAATGTCTTCTTCTTGCTAAATTTGCATCAAGTGCCCAAAATGTTTTTGCAACTCTTAGAGTATTTTGAGTTACAGGTTCTGAAAAATCTCCTCCTGGCGGACTTACCGCACCAATAATTGTAACAGAGCCTTCATCTTCTTTTCCAAAAGGTACAACTTTTCCAGATCTTTCATAAAATTCAGCAAGTCTTGTAGATAAATATGCAGGATATCCTTCTTCCCCTGGCATTTCTTCTAACCTTGAAGAGATTTCTCTCATAGCTTCAGCCCATCTTGAAGTTGAATCAGCCATTAAAGCAACACTATAACCTTGATCTCTAAAATATTCAGCAATAGTAATTCCAGTATAAATAGAAGCTTCTCGTGCAGCAACTGGCATATTTGATGTATTTGCAATCAATACAGTTCTATTCATTAAAGGTTTTTTAGTTTTTGGATCTAATAAATGCGGAAATTCACTTAAAACTTCAGTCATTTCATTTCCTCGCTCCCCACATCCAATGTAAACAATAATTTCTGCATCACACCATTTTGCAAGTTGCTGTTGTGATACAGTTTTTCCAGCACCAAAAGGACCTGGAATTGCAGCAACTCCTCCTTTAGCTAAAGGAAAAAAAACATCAAAAATTCTCTGACCAGTAATTAAAGGAATTTCAGGAGCTAATTTTTTAGTAAATGGCCGTGGAAATTTTATTGGCCATTTTTGCATCATAGAAATTTTTTTTCCATCTTCTAATTCAGCAATTGTTTCATCAATAGTAAATTTACCAGATTTAATTTCTTTAATCTTACCACTCATTCCAAAAGGAACCATTATTTTATGAACCATTCCTTCAGTTTCTTCAACTTCACCAATAATTTGTCCTTGTTTTACACTATCTCCTTTCTTTATAGTAGCCTTAAAATCCCATTTTTTTTTATGATCAAGACCTGGTGCATCAACACCTCGTAAAATAAAATCTCCCATCTTTTCTTGTAATTTTGGAAGAGGTCTTTGAATACCATCATATATGCTTGTAAGCATACCAGGGCCAAGTTCTACAGATAAAGGAAGACCAGTATTAATAACAGGCTCACCAGGTTTTATCCCAGTAGTATCTTCATATACCTGAATAGTTGTATTTTTTGCATCTATTTGAATAACTTCTCCCATAAGTTTTTCATTACCAATTCTTACAACATCAAACATTCTAGCTTTAATTCCTCTTGCAACAACAACAGGACCTGCAATTCTATATATATATCCATTTTCTGACATTTACTATCACCTTACAAAATTTATATTTCAACATTTCACTTTCATTTTAAAAATTTAATTTTTTGAATTTAATTTTTTTAAAAATTTAATTATTATCACAAATTTATAAAATCTATTTATCCCACAAATCTACACCAATTGATTTTTTGATTAATTTTTTTAATTCTTCATTTGTATCTTGCTGTGAAATCATTAAAAAAACAGGTTCAATTGATTGTAACATTTTTTCTCGCAATTGTTCATTTAAACCATCTAAAACTTTCTCTTCAACAATCACTAAACCAATATCATCATTTGACATTAATTCATTAATTGTTTCTTCTGGATGATCCCTACTTAACTTAAATGAATTTTTAATTCCTGCAAGTTCAAAACCAAGTGAAAATTTATCATCTCCAAGTACTGCAATTTTTTTCATTCTAAAAACCCTCTATTTTATTAAAAACTCAAACAATTAATAATTTTTTTTCAATATAATCTTCATCTATATCAAAATATTTTGATTTAACAATCAAACGTATATTTCTAACTTCAATCATTTTTCTAATCATAAAACTAATAACCCCTTCAATTGACATTGGATTTAAATTAGACTTAGTTATTGCAAATTTTAAATTATAATTATTTAATGCAATCTCTAAATCAATTATTTTTTCTTCATCATTAAAATCAATATATTTAGCATAATAAGTCTTTTTTAATTCATCCAATACACCTTTAAGAGTATTTTGAGAAATTATTTTTTCAAGATTTTTTTTAGATAATTTTTTACCACTATAAATCATCATGTTTAAAATTTTTTCTTTATCCATGCCTTCTTTTTTAAATCTAATAATATTTTTAATGTTATTAATATCAATATCACGAAGTAAAAAATCTTTTAATGTTTTTCCGTATTCACCATAAATTTGTGTTCCATCAATTGCTTTTTTAAAATACACTTGATCTAAACTATTTTCTAATTCAATTAAACGATTTTTACTTTTAAATTCTTCAATAGCATTTTTAATTTCTTTCTCTTTAACAATTTTTGAATAAATTAATGAATCTATAATAGAATTTTTTTCAAATAAATTAATAAAATGTTTTTTATCGAAATTGCCTATATTAATTATTAAATCTGAAACTTCTTTTTTTGTTGAATTACTATAAATTCCTCTTAAAACTATTTTTAAATTATGATAATCCCATCTATTAAGATACAAATTAATAATTTCAACAACATTTCTTGGACTAATTTTTTTAAGTTTAACAAAAGTTTTAACTTTATTTTTTCGTAAAGCCTGGTCCAACAAATCAAGTCCAGAATACTTAACAGACAATTTAGTTATTACATCTTTATATTCTGATTCTTGCAAAAATCTAATTATTGAATCTGGATCTAATTTTAACAATTTATAATAATCATTCTTTTTAATAAGTTTACTTTTCATAGCACTAACTCGTGCAAAAGTGTAAGGCAAACTTTTTTCATCAACCATTTTTTTTCATCAAATCTCCAAATTTTTAATTAAAAATATTTTTCATACAAAAATTAATCAAACAAAATATTTGAAACTTCCGCGCTATATTTTTCTTTTAATTCAGCAATAATTGTTTCAAAACTATAATCAACAATAATTTCTTCTGATTTATCTATTGCAATAATTCCACCAATCATATCTTTTATTTCAACAGAATAATCATCTTTTATTAAATCTGAATCTAATTTATTACAAATAATTTTTTTAATATCTATTTCTTTTTTTGCTTTATCTATCAAATTTTCAATAATAGCTTTTCTCTCTTTTTTAACCAATTTATTTTTCAACTGATCTTTCACTTTTTCAAAAACTTGCTCAATTAAGTCCTTTTTTTTTAATAAAATCCTTTTTTTTGATTCTAAATTTGCTGATGCAATTTCTTTTTTTTCAAACTGCTCTGAAAATGAATTAATTTCTTGTTTTGTTTTTTCTTCAAGGGATTCTATTTCAAGTTCCAATTTTCTTTTTGATTCATCAGCTTCTTTATAAGCAGTTTTAACAATTAAATCTGCTTCTTTTTTTGCATTTTCTAATACTTTTTTTTTTAAATCATCAAATCCCACAATAAATCACCATTATATTTTAAATTAAAATAAAAAAATAAAAAATTAAATTTTACCCAAAAGTAAAATTGCAACAACTAATCCAAAAATAACAAGTGTTTCTGGAATAACTGTTAAAATTAGTCCTTTACCGAATAATTTTTCATTTTCAGCCATAGCACCAATTGCTGCACTACCAATTCCTTTTTCTGCAACTGCAGAAGCATAAGCACTAATTCCTACAGCAAGTGCTGCACCAATTCCAATTAAACCCGCTCCAACTGTATATTCAACTGCCATTTTTTTTCCTCCTTAACTTTTTTTTCTAAACATTTCTTTCATTATTGATCTTCAGCTCCAAAAGGAGAAAATTCTTTTCCTCCTCCTTTGTAGAATTTTGTAAAATATTCTACATAATGAAGCCTTAATGAATGTAAAAAAGGACCAATTATTCCAAGTGCAATATTAATTGTATGTCCTATTGTAAATAATATAATTGCTGCTATTATTCCAAAAATACCCATACTAAATAAAGGGACAGTCTGCTGATTTACAACAACAGCTAAACCAACAGATGCAAGACCTATAGCCATAAGCCTCATATATGATCCTATATGAACAAATATTGATGGAAGTTCAACTAAACCTTGTATTCCTTCACCTAAAAATAACATTATTGCTGAAACTAAAATTAAAAATAATCCAAACCATAACATTTGAGGAACTAAAATGTTCATTGAAGATAATACAATTATTAAAACTGCAAATTGAAGTAAAAACCAAGAACCTTTTTCAAATATTGCATGCTTAAATCCATGGTTTTTAAAAACATTAATAAAACCTAGTAAAAGACCAAAATTAACATGAAAAAAACCAATAATTGCAGTTAAAATTATTAAATTTAATGCATTATCAGCATTTCTATGTAAAGGCCATGTTGTAATCCATTCAAAAAAACCATGTGCTTCATGATGTCCATGATCACCCACTACTTCTTCATTACTACCCATAAATTCAGTAACTTCAAAACCAAATACTTCGCCATATAATGCTCCAAAAGCTATTGACGAAATTGAACAAAAAATCATTATTGTAAGCAAAGGTTTTGCTGATGGTATTTTTTTCATCAATATTAAAAATAAAATTAAAGTAACAACACCATAAGCCATATCTCCTAGCATAAAACCAAAAAATAATGGAAATGTAATAAACATAAATAAAGCTGGATCAATTTCTTTATATGAAGGCATTGAAAAAAGTCTTAATAAAAATTCATACGGTTTTGCAAAAAATGGGTTGTTTAATAAAATAGGTGGTGAATCTTCTTCTTTTATTTCAAGCTCAATAATTGAAACATTATTATCTGTAATTTTTTCAATAGTTTTTCTAAATGTATTTAATTTTTTAGAAGGAAGCCATCCACTAATAATTGAAAAATTTTTAGTTTCAGCAAAATTTAATGGTGCTTCATTTTTTTTTGCACTAATAGTTAATAATTTTTCACTAAATAAAATTTCTTTTTCATGTTTTTTTTTCAAATTTTGAATTTTCTTTTCAATATTTTTTTTAACTTCATATTTTTTAGACAATTCAAATTCTAAATCATCTAAAGAATAATTTTCTTCTATTAAATTCAAATCAAGTTTTACTTCAGAAAATAAATGGTTCTTTAAAATGTTTAATACATCCCATTCTTTATCTTTACTTACAAATATACAAACTAAATTTTTACCTTTACTATTATAATTAAATATTTCATAATCTATTTTAATTTTATTTTCTAAATCCAATTTTAGCTTATTAACATCATCAACATAACCTAAAAAATGTTTTACAAATTTACTTTTTTTAAACAATTTAGAACTTACATTTAATTTTTTTAATAATTCAAATTTTTCTATATTTTGCTTAAATCGTTTAATATCTAAATTAATTTGTTTTAATTCATCTAATAAAGCAACAGTATTTTCATTTAAATTTGAAATAAAATCAACATAGCTTAAAGCATTTTTAAAATCAGATCCTTTTAGATTAATATCTGACATACTATCTAATTCTAATTTATATATTAATGATCTTGCTTTAATTGCACCTTCAGAAATTTTTGAATTATTATCTAGGGGACTTCCAATATCTAAATTTTCATCTTTAGAATGTTCAATAATGTCTAAAGCCTTAGCATTATATAACTCATCAATAATACTTTTAACATCTTTTTTTTGACATAAAATTCTTAATTTAGTCATTTCTTGTGCTTTTAACATTTAATTAACCTCTAATAATAAAATTTCTAATAATTTTTTAATTTTGTAATTATAAAATTGACCGCATCATCCACTTTTTTCTGTGAATTACCTAACATTTTTGTAATTTCAATCTCATTTCTTTTTAATATTTCTTCTTTTCGTCTTTTAGACTCAGCAATTAATGAAGAAATTTTTTGTTCTCTTTTTTTTTTAATTTCAGACATAGAATTTTCCTTAAATTTTGAATTATCTAATAATGATTTTTCTTTTATCATATTAGCCTTTTTTGTTGCATTTTCAATTAACTCATCTGCTTTTTTTTCAACATCAAATACTTTTTTTATATCTTCATCCATTCTAATTACCTTCAATTTGTATAAAATATCACATTTAACCTCATTAAAATAATTTATTTTTTTATATTTAAAAATAAAAATTAATATTTTAATTGGATTTCTGATCCTTTTAAAAAATGTATCTATTTACTATAAATAGACTAAGTATTTTTTGATTAATAACATCTTTATTTAAAATTAAAATAAATTTAAGAAATTAAAACAATTTAAGATAATATAGTTTAGAAAAATTTATTAATCAATTATTTATATTTTATTTTTAAATAAATTTTCAGTTAAAAAAATGGAATTTAAAAAAAAAAGAAAAGGGTTTCTTGAAGAAATAAATACTGCATTTTTAACAAATCATGAAAGTTATATTAATTATTGTCTAATGCATGCAAATGATAGATTAAAAAATTATAATTGCACTAAAAAAATAAAAGAACATGAAGAATTATTAAATATATACGAAAATATAGAATATCTAAAAGAACCAAAAAATATATGTCTTTTAGATTCTAATGGTTTAACTAATGATGATTTAAATGAAGCTTACAAATGCGTTCTTGATGGAAAATTATTTTCAGAACACACAGCTGCAGGAGAAGCTACAAGACTTGGACTTGGAACTAAATATCTACTAAATATTTCAAGAGAACTTCCAATTGAAAGAATTTCAGACATTATGACAAATGAAAAAGGCTCACAAGTTACAGTAAATGATGTTTTAAAAAAAACAAATAATGTAAAATCTGAAGATTTACTTGATTTATCACTTGGAACACGGCACATGATACAATTTTCATTTGATATTGCAAAATTAGCAAAAAAATTTAATTATTCAGTAGATGAAGTTTTAAAAAAACAAAAAATGTTAATTGTATTAAATGAAAGAACTTATGAAAAAATAATCAAAGAATTTGTAAGATATAACTTTTTTGGATTCAATAGAGAAAATATAATGTTCATGGTTCAAGAGTCGTTTCATGGCATAACTTTTAAGGATAATAAATACATTTATGATGAAAATTCTCCAAAAAGATTACACAACCATGGACAAATGGTCATGCAACAAACAATCGATAATCAAATATTTAAAATTAATTCAAGTGGTAATAAAAAATATCTTTCAAGTGAAGAATACGGTAACATTTTAAAAGATATGGAAAATAAAATTTCATATAACATCGAAGACTTAGATTATTTAACAGGTTCCATTGACTATGAAAGTTTAGCATTTGCATTAAAAAAATCTAAAGAAGGATATAGAATGTTAATGGAAATTGTAAGCAATAACAAAGAAAACCCACAAAAAGGTGGAATGGCTGCATTTGATAATAAATTACAAAGAAATGTTATGATTGAAGGTTTTCAATTAAAAGGAATAAAAAATCATGAAATAAAATATTTAAACAAAAATTTCAATCATTTTCCAAAACCATATGAATCATGGTTAATGCTTAAAAAAAATGGATTAAACATGCCAATTACAGTCAAAAACGAACATTTATACTTCCAACCAGTACAAGGAGATATAAATTTTCTTGTAACAACTGAGTTTTTTAGAAGAACAAAATTAAAACCAATAAAATCATGGAAATCTCCAGCAACAACGCCACTTGCAGTATACCATAAATACCTGCAAGATAAACAAGAAGGTTTTACTGACTTTTGTGAACAAATAATGGATTTTAAAGTAAAAAAATTTAATTGTTAAATTAATTTTCTAAATTTTTAACCATTCGTAAAATTATTTTTTCAGGTACTGCAAATATATCATACTTTGCAGAAAAAATTTTATTATTTTCACTATAGCAATCAACTCTTGCATTAACATTTCTTTTACTAACTTTCTCAAAATTAACGATATAATCTAAATTATTATTAATTTTTAAAAAAAAGCCATTTTCTAAATTAATATCAAATGAATTATATACAGGTAATACATCTTTTTTTTCAAAAATCAAACTAACATCATTGAATTTTTCATTTGTATTATTTAAATAATCAAGCAAAATTTTTGAAGAATAAGAAATTGAATAAAGTGTTTTTACTAAATTTGTATTTTTTGTTTTAATTAAATTTGAATAAACATTTAAATCATCATTTTTTATTAAGATAGATTTTTTATCTCCAGATAAATTTTCATCTAAATTTGCTTTATTAAAAAAATATGAAATATTATTTTCTTTTTTAAAAATATCATTACCTAAAGAATTATAAACACAAATAGGTAATTTCTCATTATCATATAATTTGACATTTGGCTTAATAAAATCATCAGAAAAAATCATTGAACCAAGATTAATTTTAACTGAATTAAAAAAATACAAATATTTTTTAAATTGTGAAATTGTAAATGCAATCGAATACATTCCAGGAACTATTGTTTTTTTATTCTTTTTTTTCATATATTTAGGACTATGTAAATTATTAAAATCTTTAGTTACATCACAAAATTTTTCAATCTTTTCATCACTAAAAATTAATTTTTCTAATTCCATAAAAACAAAAATATATATTTAATTTAAAAAATTAACTAAAGCTTATATTTTAAAAAAATTTAAAGAAAAAGAAAAAAAAATTACAATTCATCTACAGTTAAAATTGTAACTTTTGATGGTTGTTTTAATTTATTTTCCATTGCAATTAAAAATTTAATATCAGTTTTTTCTGCAACTGAAAGTAAATCTTTTTCAATAGAACCATCAAACACAACAGCATAAATTCCAGAATTTAAACTTTTAATAGTACTAACAAGTTCAGTAGTTGGAACTTTTCCTAAAATATTTAAATCTGAATCAATAATATATGCACCACGTGTTCCAATTAAATTTTCAAGCATCCCTTTTATTTTTGTTTTTTCTTGCAGAGTGATTTTTTGTTGTTGCTGTGATTGTTGTTGTGTTTGCGATTGTTGGTTTTGCTGTCTATCTTTATATGAAACTGCATGATTTGGTCTTTTTTGATACTGCATTGAATGCCTTTTATTATAACTTTTGTTTGCATCATTATTTTCAGCATGTGTTGTCATCTCAAGTTTTGCTTGTTCACTTGAAATCTTACTTCGAAGTGCTTTATGAATTTCTTTTTTAGTTAATTCCTCAACTTCTTTTCCATCTGGTGCAAAAGTTACAAAATCAATTTCAGCAACATCTAACAATTCCTTAATTATTAATTGTCCACCTCTATCTCCATCAACAAAAATAGTCACTATTTTTCTTTTACACAATTCTGGAAGAGTTGATGGAACACCAGTTCCACCTATAGCAATTGCATTTTTAAAACCATGTTTCAATAAATTTATAACATCAGCTCGCCCTTCAACAACCATAATTTCATCAGAATCCTCAACATTAGGCCCAGCAGGCAATCTTTCTTTCCCATATTCAGTAATTTCCATTACTCTAACAGAATATGCAACCTCATCAGCTAATTCTTGAGAATCAGGCATACTTGAATCAATAAGACTTTTTAACAAACTTTTTGCCCTATCAATGACATATTTTCTTTTTGAAACCCGCACATCTTCTATATTTTCAACCCTAATTTTTGCAATACAAGGACCAATTCTTTGAATTATCTCTAAAGCCGCCCCAACAATAGAAGTTTCAGCTTTATCTAAACTTGATGGAATAATAATTGTTCCATTTGTTTTTCCAGATTTTGTTTCAACATTAACTTCAATTCTTCCAATCCTTCCAGATCTTTGTAATTCTCTAAGTTCCAAATCTGTTCCAAGCAAACCTTCTGTTTGTCCAAAAATTGCACCTATTACATCTGGTTTATCTACAATTCCTGTAATTGCAATACTTGCATGAATAATATATTTTGATGATACAGGACTAATTTTTCCCATTTTAAATTCCTCCATACTCTACTTTTATATTTTTATAAATTAAATAGAACAAATAATGAAAAAATAATTATTCTTAAACCTAAAAAAACTTTTTACAGTTTATTTTTTCAAAAAAATAAAAAACATGTGAAATTTATGAATAAATAAGCATTATATTGTTCTATTTTCAATTTTAAGCATTAAAAATGTTTTGTTGCCCGTAAAACTAACTCCCAAGCTCATTGCTTGACTTTGTCGTATGCTTCCTTGAGTACTCTCGTAACGGGCTGTAATACGCAGGAGTGTCTTTATTTCATCGCTAAAAATATCTTATTTTACTCTAAAAAGGACCCATCTGCATATTTTTGATTAATTTTAAATAATCAATCCGTATTTTTAAATATTTATATTATTTAACAATAAAATACAAAATAAAACAATAAAATTATAAATTACATGTAGTTTTTATAAATAAATGATTAAAACTGATTATTTAAAAAATTACAACAATAAAATTAGTACAGGTAGCACTGTTTTTGATAAATTACTAGATGGTGGATTTGAAAAAGGAATTATTACTACAATCTATGGTGCTTCTGCAACTGGAAAAACAACAATTGCAATGCTTACATCAATTGAAAATGCAAAAAAAAATTTAAAAACGTTCTTTATTGACACAGAAAAAGGATTTTCTATTGAAAGATTTAAACAACTTACAAATTCTGATAATTATTTATTATCAAAAATACTTCTTTTAAATCCACATAATTTTTTTGAACAAATGAAAAATATTGAAAAAATAAAAAAAATTATTAACGATAAAATAAAATTAGTAATTATTGATACAATTTCTATGTTCTATAGATTTGAAATTAGTTCTAATAATGAAATAAAAAAAATTAATAATTTACTTGGAATACAAATTGCATGGCTTAGCGAGATTGCAAAAGAACAAAATATACCAATAATTATTACAAACCAAGTTTATAGTGATTTTAAAATAAAAGATAATGTGAAAATGGTAGGTGGCGATTTATTAAAATATGCAAGTAAATGTTTAATAGAATTAAAAGAAGTAAATGAATACAAAAAAGCAACAATAAAAAAACATAGATCTTTACCTGAAAATAAAGAAATTAAATTTAAAATTGAAAATTTTGGTTTTACTCAAATAAAAGATTAATATTAATTTTCATCTATTAAAATTGTTTTCAAATAAAATTCTTTTTCTAAAAATTCTTTTAAATTTTGCATAAATAAATCTCCTGGTTCATTTAAATCAATATAAGATTTTGATAATGTATTTCCTTTTTCAAATTTTTGTAATTTCCATATCCAATTATCGTTTATTTGTTTTCCAATTTTCACTAAATCTTCTTTTCTAAATAATAAACTTGGAATAATTGTAGTTATTATCTTAACATTTATTTTTTCTAAATAATTTTCAAATAAAATTAAAGTTTTTTTAAAATCATTTATTATTTGAGTAGTATTAATAAAAAAAGTACTAGATTTAGTTATTTTATAAAAATAGTTTTCATCTAATGGGCTTTTAAAATCTAAAATGAAATTAGTTATTAAATCATTCTTTAATAAATATTCAATACATTCAGGTTTAGAACCGTTTGTATGCAAAATTACTTCAATATTATTTTCTTTACAAAATAAAGATAATTCAATTAATGCAGCCCGCTGCAGTGTAGGCTCGCCACCACTAAAAATTACACATTTAGTATAACTTGTTAATTGAAGAATACTTTGTTTAATGTCCTTTAAATCCACCAAAAATTCTTCTTTCCTAAAAAGTAAATCAGGAGTATAACACCATGGACAATTAAAATTGCATCCAGAAAAATTTATTTGTGTAACTTCTTTATCATCATAATTAATATTTAAAACATCTTTTATATATGCTTCCATTTTTTATCAAAAGAACAAAAAAATAAAAAAATTATTCTTCCTTTTCATCATCCTTTTTTTTTTTGAAAAATTTTGATAAAGTTTTATTTTTTTTTATTGTTTCATATTTAATGCTCATTTTATACCACTGCTCCCAAATCCACCTTCTCCTCTTTTTGAATTATCTAATTCTTGTTCATCTACTTCTTTTATATTTGCATTAACTATTGGCTGAATTAACATTTGAGCAATTCTTGTATTTTTTTCAATTTGAAAATCTTCATTACCTAAATTAATCATAACAACACCAACTTCTCCTCTATATCCAGAATCAATAACACCAGCAAGACAATGAAGAGAATGCTTTGCTGCAAGACCACTTCTATCCCAAATTAAACCAACAAAACCTTCTGGAATTGCCATTTTAATTCCGGTTTTTATTATTTTTTTTTCACCAGTTTTAATCAATTCATTATGACTTGAACGTAAATCAAACGCTGCATCATGTTCATATGCATAAAAAGGCATATCAATACTTTTATCTAATCTTGAAATTTTCAATTCAACCAAATTACTCAATCCCCCAATATTTTTATTTTTTTTAAATTTATCTTAACTTTTTTTTAAATTCAATATAGATTCCTTTTTATGTGAAATTACATCTAAATTTAAAGCATTAACTTTAATATTTACAAAATTTAATGATTTTGTAATATAAGTAAAATTATAAATTGTATCTTCTTCAATTACTTGAAGAATAATCATTTTTTTAGTAATTACTTCTGAATAATTTTTTTCAAAAAATGAATTAGTAAAATTTAATACTTCATCTAAATTTGTTTTAATATTATTTAAATTTAACTCTGATATTTTACCAGATTCCTTAAATGCTTCCTGTGCATCAATTATTTGAATAAAATCATCAACATCTTCATTTTCAATAAAATTAGTATATTTATCTACATCATTTAAATTTATTTTTATAATAAAACTAATTATTTTATCTGTATCTGGATTATAATAACCAATTTGAATGTCTTGATTGTCCATCAAAAAAACATGAGCAAGATAATAATTACTATTATTCTTATGCCAATCAATAAACTTATTACTATTTGTTAATTTTTTAATAATTCGACTAATTTCCATAAAAAAAGAAATTAACTATTATTATAAAAAAGTTTTTAATTATTTATAAAACATATGAAAATTAAAAATTTTTGATTTAAAAACAAAATAAACTTTTAAAAAACCCTATAAATTAAATAAATTCTTCAATTAATTTAATTTGATCTTCATGTGAATAAAGAAATGAAGAAAATATTTCAACTAATTGATCTGACTCAAGTAAATTAATACTATCTTTTAAAAAATTTAAATATTTTTTTTGAATTTGATACAATTCTGCAGTGTTATCTTCTTCATATTCATAAATTTTTGTTTTTAAAAAATTATCTTTTATAGCATCATTTAAATTAAAATCTTTTTTTAAAAAATTTTTTAAAATTAATAACTGATTTTCTTCAATTTTAATAATTGCTAAAAATAAATTTTTAATGATTTGATTACTAATTTGATCAAAAGATTTTTTAAGAAAAGATAATGAATTAATTTTTTTATTTAGTAAATCATTAACTATTTTTTCTTCAAATGGCTCAATCATAAAATTTTCATAATAATATCTATCTGCTTTTATAATATTACTAGAAATTACATTACAATAAGGACAATTACTTGGTTTATCATTTAAAAGAAAACTATTTTTACAAATATTACATTTCCAAATACTTAACATTTTTTTATTATATTTTTATAAACTATAAATGTCTTGCCACAATAAACGCACTTTTTTTTCTTAGTTTTATTTATTTTAAAATCTAAAGATTGATATTTCATAAAATTATTACATTTTGGACATTTTAACATATACATTTTAAAATAAATATTAAGACATATCTACATTATTTATTATTACTATTTTTCACACTATTATGCTTTTGATTATTTTTATCAACACTTTCAGTTTTATTAATGCTCAAATTTTCATCAAACACTTCATTTCCCTTATTTTCTTCATTTCCCTTATTTTCTTCATTTCCCTTATTTTCTTCATTTTGATTTTTTAAATTTTTTTCATCTGATTTTTTTAAAGATTCATTATAAACATTATCATTTTGCCCATCTATCTTTATTTCATCATTTAAATTATCATCCTTTTTTTGAGTAATAGCATTTTCACTATCAACTACTTCATTATTTTTTTCTTTAACAACATTATTTTCTTTATTATCATCAAACACATCAACCTTTAGTTGCTCTTCAATATCAAAATCTTTTATATTTTTAAACAACTTTGAAATATCCTTCTTATCTTTTAAATCGAAATATTCAAAAAATTTTTGTGTTAATTTTAAAATATATGTTCTTTTATATTTTTCTTTAATAATAAAACCTAATTGCTCTAATTCGGTTATATGATCATATGCCTTATTAGTTCTAATATGAATAACTTCACTTTGTAAAATAGGAGATTTCCATGCAATGACCGCCAAAGTTTCCATAATAGTTTTTGAAATTTCAGTATGTGGATTAATTTTTCTAACTAAAGATAAATATTTTTCTCTAATAGTCATTTTAAATCCACTACCTTCTTCAATTATCAAAATTGGTGAATCATTTTTTATATAATCTTCTTTTAATTGTTTTGCTAACTTATTAATAATTTCAATCGATTTAAAATTAGTTAATTTAGAAATTTCTTCATTAGTTAAAGTTCTGCCTGCAGAAAATAATAATGCTTCAATTTGTTTTTTTAATTCAGCTTCATCCATTTTTTTATTTAATTAAAAATCATTTAAAAATATATCTGTTTTACTAATAAATTGACATTTAATACTGCTTAAATAATTTTCGGAAAAATAATTATTATTTTTAAGAAAAAATAAAAAATAATTAATAAAAAATTAATAAATTGGTATATTTGCAGGTTTCTCTTCTAAGGTAATATTTTTAACTGATTTTAATGTTTCAAGTTCATTTATCCTTAAAAGGGTTTGAGATTTTGTATAAAGCATATCTTCAATATACAAACTTCTCTCAACATTTGCACCATAATAATACCTTTGACTAGATGATGCCATTGAATGATCAATTAACCCTCGAAGAGTAATTTCATTTTCTGTTATCCTAAAAACAAATGCACCATTATATCCTTTTGATGGATCATCATAATCATGGCTATATGCTGGTATTACCAATAAATTCTTATCTTTTGAAAACAAAAACGCTTTATGTTCATATAATGCAGTTGATTGTGCATAACGCTCTTTTGTTACAAATGTTACTTTTTCTACAGGATTTTTTACATCACTTACATCAAATAATGAAATTTTAAGTCCAGTAGTTCTACCAGTTTCTGTTGCATCCCTACCTATCCCAATAATTGTATTTTCATCGTATGGATGTAAATATCTAGAAAACCCTGGTATTTTTAATTCACCTAAATCTTTTGGATTTTCTGGATTACTTAAATCAATCACAAAAAATGGATCAATTTCTTTAAATGTTACCATATATAATTTATCTTCAATAAATCTTGTTGAATAAATACTTTCATCTTCAGCTAATCCTTCAAGTGTTCCAATGATTTTCATTTCATCATCTAATGTATAAACATTATTAGTTGATAATGTTCTATCTCTTGAAACACTAGACCACCTTCCACTAAGCGTTGTTGCAATTCTAAAAACATCATCATGTTCATCCATTGAAAATTGATTAATAATTTTTCCAGGAACCTTACCATTATTTTTTATAGTAATTTTTCCATTATCAATTTCAATCTTATTAATTATTGTATATTCAAAATATTCTATCTTTTCTATCTTTTCTTTTAATTTTAATTCTAATTTATCTTCTAATTCTTCCTGCTGTGTATTAGACATCATATAAACATAATTCATATACACCTCAACAATTTTTTGTTTTTTTTCATTTTGAGTTAATACATCATTATCAGTTAATTTAATTTTTTCAATTAATTCTTTATCTTCTTTAGTAATTTTATCTTCCAAAAATTCCATCATAATATCCATTCGCAAATCATATTCATTAATATATTCAGAATATGTAATATAAATATTATTATGAGACATATACATATTTTGACTTCTCTCAACAGCAACTGATTTTGAATCAGTATTTTTTAAACTATCCAAATTAATAGAATAAACATTTATTAACTCAACATTGTTATATGGCCTATTATAATAAAAAACATCATTAACTGCCATTGTTTTCAAATTTTCACCATCAATGATTATTGGAATTGGTGGTGTTATTTCATAATTCATACCAGTTGAAGTTACTAAATAAACTTCATTACCAATCATTCTTGCATTAAAATAATTTCCTTGAAATTTATATTCTTTAACTAATTCAGGATTTTTTTTATCAGATACATCATATATATTAAAATATGAAAAACTACTTCGTGTGCTTAAATCATATTTTTCAAAATAATCCAGATCTCTAAAATTTCCAAAAACTGCAATTTTATCATCTTTTAAAAATAAATTTGATGGTTTTTGATCAAATTCAATAGTTGAAACAATTTCTGATTCATCCCCTGGATATGCATGTATTATAAACAAAGTATTTCCAGATATTGTATAGATATAATTTCCATCTGTTTTTATTATATCTGCTTCATCAACACCTTTTACTTGTACATTTGTTTCTGAATAATCATTTGGCGTACTTTTTGCCATATCATTAGAAATTTCTGAAGACTCCATGGCAACAGAATCAACCATCATATCAGAACTAATCGCTCTATTAGAACTCATAGCATAATTAGCAGAATTTTGCTCATTATTTTTAATAAATTCTTGAAATTCTTCTTCTGATTTAAAATTTAATGTTTTTAAATCCTTTGAAATATCTAAATTAATTTCATCATATGTTCCAAATTGATAATTTATATCTGTTTTAGAATCTGGTTTATCAATTTCACCGTTTGTGCAACCAATTAATGCAATTAATAAACTAAAAACACAAAATACTAAAAAAATTTTAAAAATATCATTATTATTCTTTTTTAATATCATTTTTATCCTCCTTTTTAAAAATTATTTTTTTGTAAATATTTAATTATTTTAAAAGGTAGTTTTCCTGTTTTAATATGTTTTGTTATAACTTTAAAGTTATTTGAAGTTATGTAAAATATCATTTAACTTTTTCAATTGAATCTGAAATTGAAACTAATCCTTGTTTTAAATTTTTTAAATCTGCTATTTTTTCATGTGCAAATGGAGATAAAATCCATTTTTTATCATGTTCTTTTGTATAAGGATTTACAAAAAATATTTTTAAATTAATAAATTTAGAAAAAGTATTCCAATTTTTAACACAACTATTTAAATTATTTTTACTATTTAAAGTAATAATATTAAATTGCTCATTATTATTTAACTTTTTAATTTGATTAAATAAATCTTCAAGCAATGGCGTAACATAATATTTTATTTTATTTTCTTTATATGTAACTTCAACTAAATTATCATTTAATTGAGTTATTTTGATTATCTTTTTTAAAAAAATGTCTCTATGTTTAATGTACTCAATAAACCAATTCTTTAAATCAATTATTATTTTTTCCATTTTTTTTAATAAATTTTATTTTTCCTTTAAAAAAGTATTGAATTTATTACTAAAAAATAAAATATCTTCTTTATGTGTCAAAATTTTTCCTACATCATCAAAATTTACCCAAAAAGCACTTGGGTTTTCTATATCAAGTGGTTTTAATTCTTTTTTATTTGTTTTAAATAAATATAAATGAATTCTTTTTATTTTATCTGTTTTACTACATCGTCTTTTAAAAAATCCAAGTTTTCTTATAAATTTTAATTCTTGTTTAAAAATACCTGTTTCTTCATAAATTTCTCTATAAGCACAATTAAGCAACTTTTCATTAATTTTTAAATGACCTTTTGGAAATGAATAAGTTTTGTGTTTTTGTTCAACAATTACCACTTTTTTTTCTGTATTAAAAATAATTCCTCCAGCACTAATTTCCATATAACATTTTTAATAGTTTTTATTAATAAATTTTTTGTTTATTAATCAATAAAAATATATATTTAATACAAAATTTAATATTCACACAATATAAAATAAAAATATATTTTTACAAAATATCTAATATAATAGAAAAA
>CAZQHZ010000006.1:21654-46325 GCA_964593285.1 uncultured Methanosarcinales archaeon
TTTTATGGCTAACTTTACACTTACAAATAGAAAAACATATTAAATAACTTTTTTTACTTATAAATATGAATAGCACAAATATTAAAAAAATAAAGAAAAACATTAAAAAAAAAACCAAAACAAAAAAAACAAATAATAACAATATTAATAATAAAAAAGAAACTGTTTTAATTTTTTGTGCACATAATGATGATCACACTCTTGGTGCTGGTGGCACAATTGCAAAATATTCAAAAGAAGGAATTAATGTTGTTGTTGTAATTTTTTCTTATGGTGAAAATTCACATATTTGGCTTAAAAAAGAAGAAAGCATTAAAATGCGAGTTTTAGAATCTAAAAAAGCAGACAAATTACTTGGAATAAAAAAAACATACTATTATGGATTAAAAGACGGATTTTTTTCAAATGAAAATCAAAAAAAAAAAATTATAAAATCAATTAAAAGAATTATAGCAATATTAAAACCAAGCAAAATATTTACGCACTCATTTGATGACCCACATCCTGACCACAAAACAGTATACTATACAATTAGTCAAGTTTTAGAAGAAATAAATTATAATTGTGATGTTTATTCATTTGACATATGGAATCCATTTAATTTAAGAAAAAGAGATTCACCTAAATTATTTGTTGATATAACTGACACATTTAAAATCAAAATGAAATCATTTTCTCTCCATAAAAGTCAATGGATGACCAAAATAATTATGATCCCAACAACCTACACAAGAGGATTAATAAACGGACTTGAGCGTGGTATTAAATATGCTGAAGTATTTTATAAAATCAAATAAAAACCAGATAATTTTAATATAATAATAATATAATACAAAGATAATATAATACAAAGAAAATGAAAATTGCAATTAAAAAAAAAAAATTAGTTATTGCAACAGATGCATTTTTACCAAGAATTGACGGAATTGGTAGATTTTTATTAGAAATTATTCCAAGAATTGAAAATGATTATGATATTACAATTATTGCACCAAACTTTAAAGGAGAATTTAATTTTAAATTTAAATCAAATATAATAAGATGTAATCTAATAAATTTTCAATTAGCAGATACTTACTTTAGCTATGTAAAATATAAAAAAATAAAGAATGTTATTAAAGAAGCAGATCTTGTTTTTATTCAAACCATAGGGCCAATTGGGATTAAATCAATTAAAATAGCTAAAAAATATAAAAAACCAATAATTGCATTTATCCATATATTAGAATGGGAATTAATTCCTAATAGTCTAAAGAGATTTAAATTAATTGGAAAAATAGTTGCAAAATATTTTGCTAAAAAATACTATAATAAATGTGATTTATTAATATTTCCATCAGAAGAAATGATGTATAAATTTGAAAAAAATTCAATAAAAACTAATAATACAATTATTAATCTTGGAACAGATACAGAAAAATTTAAACCAATTTTAGATAAAAAAAAAGCTAAAGAGAAAATAAATATAAATAGTAACCAAACCATAATTGGATACCATGGAAGAATTGGAAGAGAAAAAAATTTAATTACACTATACCGTGCATTTAGAAAACTTGAAAAAAAATATAACAACATAAAATTACTTATAGTTGGAAGTGGTGTAAAAGATCAAGAAAATATTTTTTCATCTAATAGAAATATAATTTTAACTGGTAAAAAAGAAGATGTAATTCCATATTTACAAGCAATGGATATATATGTACTACCTTCATTAACAGAAACATCATCACTATCAACAATGGAAGCAATGTCATGTGGTTTAGCAGTTATTACAACACCTGTTGGATATGTAAAAGAATATATCAATGAAAAAGAAAATGGTATGTTTTTCCCATTTAAAAATTCAACAAGATTATATATGAAACTTGATTTATTAATTCAAGATTTAGCTCTAAGAAAAAGACTTGGAAAAAATGCTAGAAAAACAATAATTGAAAAATTTAATTGGGATAATACATATAGTAAAATAAAAAATACAATTAACTCATTTTAATAAATAATAATAATAATAATAATAACAACAACTATAAATATTTACAATTAAAAAATAATAAAAAATCAAATTTTTAAAGTTACAACCTTACTAACACCATCTTCATTCATAGAAACACCATAAAGTGTTTTTGCTTCTTGAATAACACCATCTTTATGAGAAATTATAATATATTGTGCATTACCTGAATACTTTTTAATTAAATCTGCAAGTAATTCTGAATTTTTTTTATCAAGTGCAGCATCTACTTCATCAAATACATAAAAAGATGCAGGTTCAAATTCTTGAATTGCAAAAATAAATGCAAGTGCAGTTAATGTTTTTTCACCACCAGACAAACTTCGAATATCCAAAAATTTTTTCCCACTTATCCTAACCTTTATTCTAAGTCCAGCATCAAATGGATTTTCTGGGTTTTCAAGTTCAATAAATGCATCACCTTTAGCAGATAGTTTATTAAACATATCTCTAAATGAATTATCTATTTTATCAAAAGTAACCATAAAAATATCTTTCTTCTTTGTCTCTATTTCGTTAATCATCAATAATATGTCTTCTTTTTCATTTTTTAATAAATCTCTTTTTTCAAGCAATTTATTATACTCATCATTTATTTGATCATACACTTCAAGTGATTTCATATTTATGTTACCTGCATCATCCATCTTTTTCTCAAAATTATAAATTTCACGTTTCAATTCATCTTCTGATTTTCCTCTAAATAATTGAACATCTTTATATTTATTATTTTCATCTGTCAAAGTACTAATTTCAGCACTAATGCCTGCTTTTTCAATAGAATAAACATTAGCTTTTTTTTCAAGAGTTCTAGCTTGTTCTTCATATTTAATAATTGAAGATTCAATTTTTTGTAAATCTTCATTTAATTTATCTTTCTTGGTAAATAACTCTTTATACTTACTATAAAATTCCTTTTGTTGCTTTTCCTTTTCCTTTAAATTAATTTCATCATTTTTAATTATATTTTTCAAATTATCAACTTCTGCTTTAAATTTTGATTCTTCTTTTTTTTGCTGTGATAATATTTTATTAGTATTTAATGCTTCAGGCTCTAAAATATTCTTTAATTGCATATCTATATTTTTTATATTCGCATCAATTGTTATATTTTCTTCTCTAAGCTGTGTTTTTTTTTGCTCAAATGCATTTAATTCAGCAATAACCCTTGGGTTTTTCATTTTAGCAATATTATCCTTCAACTTTTGCTTATTCATTTTTAAATTAGCCATTTCTTTATTTATAGAACTAATTTTAGACATAATATTATCTATTTTTTTATCCAATTCTTTCTTTTGATTATTTAATTCTTTTTTTTGTGTTTGGTTTGTTTCAAGATCAGATGAATCAAGATGCAAGGATTTTTCCATCTTAATTATTTCACCTTCAAGTTCTGATTTAAAACTTCTAAGTTGATTAATTTTATCTTCATTTTTAGTTTTTGAATCTTCAAGTTTTAAAACAACACTTTCATAATCATTTAATTCCTTTTCAATTGCATTAATTTCTGATGATAATTCTTTTTCTTGAAAACTATGCTGGGTATGTTTTTTTCTATATCCACCCTGCATTGCACCAGAAGTTTCTATTAAATCGCCATCCAAAGTTACCATCCTAATATTACCAACACCAATTCTTCTTGCAACATCAATATTTTCAATAACAATTGTACTTCCAAAAACAAAGCTAAATGCTTTTTTAAATTTAGCTTGAAAACTAACAAGATCAACAGCAAGACCAAATACACCATTAGTGTTTAAAAAATTAGAAATATTTTGTTTTTCATCACGAGATTTAATTTTATTTAAAGGCAAAAATGTTGCTGTTCCTAACTTTTTTGATTTTAAATACTTAATACAATTAGAAGCTGTTTTTTCATTGTCAACAACAAGACTTTTAATTCTAGTTCCAGCAGCAATACTTAAAGCTTGCGAATATTTATTTTCAACCTCGCCTAAATCAGAAATTGTTCCAAATACTTCTCCAAATGAATTCTTTGATTCAAGTATAGTTTTTGTTGCAATATTATCTGCAGCACCTTGTTTTAATGCAGAATTTTTAGCTTCTAATTTTGAATGTTTTTCACGCAATTCATTTAAATTTCTTCGTGCATTACCAAGCTGTGCAGCAATTGAAGAATCATTTGAAATTAATTTATTCAACTCAAGAGTTGTTTTTTTAAATTCATCTCTTTTTAATTTTAAATTCTCTATCTCTTTTTTATATTTTATTTCAAGTTCTTTAACCTTTGATATTTTTTCATCATAAGAAGAAATTAATAAATCAATTTTATCTTTTTCTCTAAATAAATTTTGCTGTTCTTCTCGTAAAATTAATATTTCTTTTTGTTTTTCTTCAAATTTATTATCTATATCCTCAATTTCTTTTTGAGTTTGATCCCCATCTTCCAATTTATGCTTTTTTTTCAATCCAACAATTTTATTTTCAAGCATAATAATATTTTTGTCATTTGATTCTTTTTCTTTTTCTTTATTCTTTTTATTAGAAGAAACTTCTAAAATTTTTGAATTTGTATCTTTTAAGTTTTTTTCTAATTGCTCTTTTCGCGAAACAATTCTTTGTAATTCTTCATTATTTGAAGAAATTTTTGTTTTATTAGTTGCAATATCTATTTTTAATTGCTCAATTTCTTTTATAATTATTATTTGTTCCTTTTCCCCTTTATTTTCAATTTCTAAATTTAAATTTTTAATCTCTTCTTTTTTCTTAGAAATATCATCTTTCAATGCTTTTATTTTAGAATTAAATTCTTCTATTTTTTTAGTACTTTCATTTATTCTTTTTTCAATAATTTCTTTTTTTTCATTCTTTAATTTAATTTTTAAATGACATAATGTTGCTTTTGATCGAACAAGATTATCTTTTATTTCTTTAAATTTTAATGCTTGATCTCGCTCTTTTTTTAATTCCTTTAAGTATGTTTCTCGTTCTTTTAAAATAATTTCAGCTTGATTAATTTTTTCTTCTGCTTTAGTTAACTCATTTAAAGCTTTATTTTTTTTATCTTCATAAATAGTAATTCCAGAAATATCTTCAACAATTTTTCTTCTCTCAAGAGATGACATATCAACAAGTCGAGCAATATCACCTTGTAAAACTATATTATATCCATCTGGATCAATATTTGCAATAGATAATAATTCTAAAATTTGCTGTCTTGTTCTTGTTTTATCATTTATTTTATATACACTTTGACCAGTTTGCCTAATAATTCTAGAGATTTTTAAATATTCCTCATCTGTTGGAAAAACTTTATTAGAATTATCAAAATAGATGCTAACTTCACCTTCTTTAGCAGGTTTTTTTGATTTACCTCCATTATAAATTAAATTTGCAGATTTATCAGCCCTAAGTCCTTTTGCAGAACCTTTTCCTAAAACAAAACAAACAGCATCCATAATGTTGCTTTTACCAGAACCATTTGGTCCAAGAACACAATTAAAATTACTATTAAATTCTAAATCAACCCTTTTACCAAATGATTTAAAACCCTTCATAGATATTTTATATATTCTAGTCATTTTTAATTAAATTTTATCTCGTTTATCTATTTAATTTATTTTATCAATAATTAATAATTTTTTAAAATAATGTTTATTCACTTATTTATAAAATTAAAATTACAAATAATTTATAAATGTATATCATAAAATACTATATTATTAATTATAACTATATGCTACAAATATTAATTACCAATTATTTTTAAATATTTTATTCAATTATTAATTTAAAATTATTTTAAAAAAATTTATATTATAAAATTTTTTAATAGTATTTCTTTTATTAATTAATTATAATAATCATAAAAAATTATAATATAATAATAATAATAATAATAGTAGTAATACAACTATATTAATACTAATATTAACTTTTTTTAAAAATATATTTTTAATATTATTTATAAAATTTTTGGATTTTAAAATGAATTAAATTTATTGATATATAATGGTAACAAAGAATTTTAAATAAACACAGCAAACAAATATATATAAATAAATATATAAATAAATACAGCAGATAATTAATTTTTACAATAGATAATTTAAATAAAAATACCATAAATTATTTTAATATTTGAAAAATTTACAAAATAAATTCAAAAAATTAAGGGGTGTTTAAAAAAATGGTAAGAGTTGCAATTAATGGGTTTGGAAGAATTGGAAGACAGGTTTTTCAAGCAGGATATAATGATGATAAAATTGAATGGATAGCAATAAATGATTTAACAGATACAAAAACATTAGCTCATTTATTAAAATATGATTCAGTTCATGGTAAATTTAAAGGAACCATTGAATACACTGAAGATTCATTAATTATTAATGGCAAAGAAATTAAAGTATTCAAAGAAAAAGATCCAGAAAAATTACCTTGGAATGATTTAAATATTGATGTAGTAGTTGAATCAACTGGTTTTTTTACAAATAAAGAAGGTGCACAAAAACACATAAATGCTGGTGCAAAAAAAGTTTTAATCAGTGCTCCTGCAAAAAATCCAGACATTACTATTGTTAAAGGTGTAAATGAACATTTATATGATAAAGAAAAACACCACATAATTTCAAATGCATCATGCACTACAAATTGTCTTGCACCAATTGTTAAAGTACTAGAAGATAATTTTGGTGTCAAAAATGGTTTTATGACAACAACACATGCATATACAGCAGACCAGCGTCTTGTTGATTCACCTCACAAAGATTTGAGAAGAGCAAGAAGTGCTGCAGTAAACATTATCCCAACATCAACAGGTGCTGCAAAAGCAGTAGCAGAAGTAATACCTAAATTAAAAGGAAAACTAGATGGTATATCACTTAGAGTTCCAGTTCCTAGTGGTAGTATTACTGATTTTGTTTGCAATTTAGAAAATGAAGTAACAGTTGATGAGTTAAAACAATTGTTTGAAAATGTTTCAAATAATCAATTAAAAGGTGTTTTAGAATATTGCAACGAACCAATTGTTTCAAAAGATATAATTCATAACCCCCATTCATCCATAATTGATGCAGATTTAATTAGTGTTAATAAAAAACTCATAAAAATTGTATCATGGTATGATAATGAATGGGGATATAGTAATAGAATAATTGATATGATTAAATTTATTTATTAATATTTATCATAATTATTTTTTTATTTATAAATAAATATTTTTAAAAAACTTTATATATTAGCTTTTTTCTTTAAATTTTTAATGGTGTTTGTATAAATGACTAATGAAAAAAATCCTAAACACATTGGCATAATAATGGATGGTAATCGAAGGTTTTCAAAAAAATTAATGTTACAGCCATGGAAAGGTCATGAATGGGGAGCAAAAAAATTAACAAAAGTTTTAGATTGGTGCAAAGAATACGATATAAAACAATTAACCCTTTACACATTTTCTATTCAAAATTTTAATCGCCCAAAAGAAGAATTTGACTATTTAATGAAAATATTCATTGAAAATTTTGATAAATTAAAAAATGACAAAAAAATTCATGAAAATAAAATTAAAATTAATGTTATTGGAAGAATTGAAATGTTTCCAGATGAAGTTCAAAAAAGACTTTTAAAAATAATGGATTTAACAAAAAATTATAATGATTACATAATAAATTTTGCAATGGCATATGGTGGTCAAGAAGAAATAGTTGATGCAGTAAAAAAAATATTAAATAAAAAATTAAAGCCAGAAGAAATTGATAATAAAACATTTTCTGAAAATTTATATTTAAATAATTCACCTGAATTAATTATTAGAACTGGTGGCGAGAAAAGAACAAGTAATTTTTTATCTTTTCAATCAGCATATTCAGAATGGTTTTTTGTCGATAAAATGTGGCCTGAATTTGAAAAAGAAGACTTTGTAAATATTATTAATCAATATTCTAATAGAAATAGGCGATTTGGAAAATAAAAAAAGAAAAAAATAATTAAATTTAACTTAATCTTGTACTACAGCAGATATTTCAATTCTTGCAGTTTGACCAAATGAATTACTTGAAGCTGCAGAAAACCATTCAACATCAATATATCCTTTAATTCTACTTCCTGCAGGAAATTGATCTCCATCATCACAATTAACAAATATTTCACCAGTTTGTCCATCAGGCCATGGTAATGTTGTAGATAAACCATCAGTATCAAATGTTGTTGTGTCATCACCAATAGTTATTTCACCACTATAATTTAGACATTCTGCTCCACCATAATCTGTTCTTGCACTAATATTTGCAATTTTTATTGGCCTACCAAATGAATTCATCATACCAACACCTAATGAATCTGTAGTTGATTGTGCAATTCTAAGTTCACCAGACATATGTTGGAATGGATGTGGTACTGTTGCTCTATCTGGAAGTATTCTATCTGGATTTAATACACCAAAATAAGCAAGTGCCGCAATCATTATCAAAATAACCATAAATGCCCAGCCATAAGTCATTAAGAATTCTAATGCTGCTTGAGCTTTTTTCATTCTCCTCATTTATCTTTCACCTCTTTTTTAAATTAAAAATAATACTATAACCTTTTTTTGAATTAACTTATATATAAAGTTTTCTTTTTTGAAAAACAATTAGAAAATTTTATAAATATAATATGATTTTTTTAATTATAATGAAAAAAGCAAGTAAAATTATCAATGAAATAAAAGAACGAGAAAATAAAGGCTTCATTAGAAGAAAAAAAATAGAACAAGAAAATGAAAATACAAGAACTACTACTTTTGAATCGTCTTTTCATATACAAAATGCAATTAAATTAACAGGAGAATTTAAAATTCTTGAAAAAATTGATAAAATTATTATATGTGGTGTTGGAATTAATGAAATTTCAGGAAAAATTTTAAAAACTTATCTAAAAGAATCTTCAAAATTAAAAATTAAAACAATTTCAAATTACTATTTACCAGAAAACGTTAATAATAAAACATTAGTATTTATAGTTTCATCATCTGGATATGAACAAGAAACTATGCTTTGTTATAGAAATGCACTGCGAAAAGGATGTAAAATTATAGGAATTTTTTCAAAAGGAAAATTAAGTGAATCATTTAAGCGAAATAATATAGAACACATAATTATACCATCAAATATCAATGAAAATACATCACTACCTTATCTTTTTTTTATTATGCTAAAAATACTTGAAAATTCAAGATTAATTAATAATCAAAAAAAAATAATTGAAGAAGTTATTTTATCATTAAAAAATACAAAATATAAAGAAATGGCAAAAATTATTGCAAATAGCTGTAAAAATAAAATTCCATTAATATATTCTTCAAAAAAATTAAGTTGTGTAGCACTAAGATGGAAAAATTCATTTAATAATTTTACAAGAATACAAGCATTTTACAATACTATTCCAAATTTATGTTATAATGAATTAAATAGTTTCTTATTTCAAAAAAAAAATTTCCATATTGTTTTACTTAATGATTCATACGACAATAAATATGTACAAAAATCATTTTCAATAACTAAAAAAATAATAAAAAATAAAGGATTTAGTGTAACTGAAATTTCTATAAAAGGAAAAAATCTGTTAAGTAGGATATTTTCATCAATTTATATTGGAGAATTATGTTCATATTATCTAGAAAAAGAATATAATATAAAAGATAAAGAAAATCTTGTAAACCAATATAAAGAAGAATATAATGAAACAATATAATTTTAAAATGACAATAAATATTCAAACAAAATATTCAACCATTAAAAATTTTCATTTAATAAAAGATAAATTAAACAAAATTAAAGAAATGAATCCTCCATCTTTTGAAACTTTCAATATAGACATTGATGAAATAATTAATAAATGTTCTAACTTAAACAAATACAAAAATGTAATTATTATAGGCAATGGTGGCTCTGTAAATAGTACAAGAGCATTTTATAATGCTATTGATTCAAAACGAAATTTTTGTTTTGTTATGACAATGGAACCTGATTTTTTAAATTATGTTTTAAAAAAATATCCAAAAGAAAATTCAATTGTAATTGCAATTTCAAAATCAGGATCAACCATAGGTGTTTTAGAAAGCTTAATGTTTTTTATTAACAATAATTATGATATAAGTGTTATAACAAGTTTTAGTGGTCCCTTATATGAAATAGCTAAAAAAAAAAAATATCATTTAATAGAACATCCAAACATTGGTGGAAGATATGGTGCTAAAACTTCATGTAGTTTCATTCCTGCATATCTTATGGGTTATGATTTAAATAAATTAAACAATGGATTTAAAATAGGACATGAAAGATATTCTTTTAATAAAAATATAGATGAAAATGATGCATTAAAACTTGCAACTGTATTATATAATCTAGAATTAAAAGATATTGTTGATGTATTTATGCCAATTTATTCTTCAAAATTATCAGGATTTTTACCAATAATTGTTCAATTAATGCATGAAAGTTTTGGTAAGGAAAAAAAAGGCATGAGTTTTTTTGGAGATTTAGCCCCAGAATCACAGCATCATACAAATCAGCGATTTTTTGGTGGAAAAAATAATATTTGTGGTGTTTTTGTAAATGTATTAAATCAAGATGATTCAACTTCAAAAGTAATTATTCCAAATGAATTAGGTGATATTAAATTAGGAGATGAATTTTTAAAAAATTTATCAAATATTCCATATCACAAATCTTTAGAATATGAATTTTTAGGAACATACAATGATGCAATAGAGAAAAAAATTCCAATATGTTTAGTTAGTGTTAATAAAATAAATGATGAAACAATTGGTGAATTCATGGCTTTTTGGCAATATTTTGCAGTTTATTCAGCAATTTTAAGAGAAGTTAATCCATACGATCAACCACAAGTTGAAAATTCTAAAAAAATTAGTATTAAAATGAGAAATCAATATACTAAATCATTATAGTTTTATTATTTTATATTTCATCATATAATCTAATAAAAATTATAATAATATTAATTAAAAGTTAATACAAATTAAAAATTTTAATTTTAAAAATTCTAAAATCAATTTAATAAACATAATGAATAATTATTTATATCTTATTTTATTTCATATCAATATGATTATAAAATCTATCAAATTAAATAACATAAGGTCATATAAAGATGAAATATTTAATTTTCCAAAAGGGAGTGTTTTATTAAGTGGTGACATTGGATGTGGAAAATCAACAGTATTACTATCAATTGAATTTGCATTATTTGGAGTTAAACGAGGAAACTTTTCTGCAACAACCCTGCTTAGACATGGAGAAAAAGAAGGATATGTAGAACTAACTTTTGAAATTGATAATCATAAGTACATCATTAGAAGAATACTAAAAAAAGCTTCAAAAGGAGTAAAACAAGAACAAGGTTTTATAATAATAAATGATGTCAGACATGATTTAACAACTGAAGAACTAAAAGCAAAAATATTAGATATATTAGGATATCCAAAAAGCTTGTTAAAAAAAGGAAAAGATTATGTTTATAGATTTACAGTATATACACCACAAGAAGAAATGAAAGCAATTTTATTTGAAAAACCAGATGATAGATTAAATATTTTAAGAAAAATTTTTGGAATTGATAAATATAAATCAATTAAAGAAAATGCTTTAATTTACATATATGAATTAAAAAGTAAAAAAAGAGAATATGAAGGAAAAACTTTTGGTTTAAATGAAAAAATTAAAATTTTAAATGACAAAAAAAATGAACAAAAAGAAATTTTTAACAATTTAACAACTAAAAAAAAATTATGGGAAGAACAAAAAAATATATTAGAAAATAAACAAAAAAATCTAGATGAATTAAATGAAAAAATTAATAATCTTAACAAAATTAATAATTCAATAAGTATTATTGATACAAAATTGATGAACTTTTTTTTACTTAGAAAAAACAATTTAAGAAAAATTGATGACATCAATAATCAAATAAATATACTAGAAAAAGATATCAATAAAGACATCAAAGATATCAATTATTCTAAATTAATTAATGAAAAAGAATCATTATTAGAAAAAAATTTAACTACATTAAATGAAATAAATGAAAAAATATCTTATAATAATGCATATATCTCAAATTCAAATAAAATAATTAGTCAAATTAAAAATCTAGATAAATGTCCAACCTGCAAACAAGATGTAAATTTAAATCATAAAAATAATGTTTCAAGTGAAGAATTAAAAAAAATTTCTGAATTTAATGAAAAAATTAAAATTTTAAAAGAAAATAAAACTAAAACGCAAGTTGTAATTGAAAATTTAAAAGAAAATATAAAAAAATTAAACAACGATTTCTTTGAATCAAAAAGTTTAATTGAAAAAAAAAAGAATATTAATAATAAAAAAAATGAAATAGAAAACCTAAAAACTGAATTAATTGAAATAAAAAAAAATATAGGTTTATTAAATTTAGAAAAACAAAATAAAAAAAAACAAATTCAAGGCAAGGATAAATTTGAAAAACAAATTAATGAATTAAAAACCAAAATTGATGATATTTCAAAAATTGAAAGAAAATTAGGAAACGAATATTATTCTTTAAATGCTATATATTTAGAAAATAAAAAGACAATCATGCTCTATGAAAAAGAAATAGAACAAAAATTAAATTTTAAAAATACAATTGAAAAAATAAATAATTTAATTAACTGGTTAGAAAAATTTTTTATTAAAGTCTGTTCATTAATTGAAAAAAAAGTTATGGGACAAATATATAATGAATTTAATTATTTATTTGTTGACTGGTTTAATATTTTAATTGAAGATGAAAATATAATGGTTCGATTAGATGATAGTTTTTCTCCAATTATTGAACAAAATGGTTTTGAAATTGAAATCAATAATTTATCTGGTGGTGAAAAAACCGCTCTTGCACTAGCATATAGATTATCATTAAATAAAGTGATTAATGATTTTATAACAAATATTAAAACTAAAGATTTATTAATTCTTGATGAACCAACAGATGGCTTTTCAAATCTACAATTAGATAATGTAAAAAAAGTAATTGAGCAATTAAATATAAAACAAAACATAATTGTTAGCCATGAATCAAAAATGGAAAGTTTTGTTGAAAATATAATTTATATCTTAAAAAATAATTCTATTAGTAAAATAATTTAATATTGTTTTTTGTCGACGAGAAAAAAATAATTTAACAAATATCTTAAAAAAAATTTAATTTTTACACAAATAAATTAAACAAAAAATAATCGAAACATTTATATAGTATTTAAATCAAAATGAAGCTAGAGGTGATTTTCATGGCAACTAAAAAAAAAACTGTGAAAAAAGCAGTGAAAAAAGCGGTGAAGAAAGTTGCAGCAAAAAAAAAGGCTGTAAAAAAAGCTGTTAAGAAAGCTGTAAAAAAAGTTGCAGTTAAAAAAAAAACTGTTAAAAAGGCAGTAAGAAAACCTGCTAAAAAAGCTGTAGCTAAAAAAAAGACTGTGAAAAAAGCAGTGAAAAGGCCAGTTAAAAAAACTGTAGCAAAAAAAAAAATTGTGAAAAAAGCAGTGAAAAGACCAGTTAAAAAAGCTGTAGCTAAAAAGAAAACTGTGAAAAAGGCAGTTAAAAAACCTGCTAAAAAAGTAACAAAAAAACCGGTTAAAAAAAGAAGATAAATTATTTTTTTTCTTTTTTTATCAATTTTATTATTTTATCAATATTTTTATCTTTTAATAACGAAACTTCTAATATCAAATTTTCTTTAAATAAATCCTTAACATCATTAATTTGTTTTATACTGCACAAATCAATTTTATTTAATATCAAAATAATTTTTTTATCTGTTAATTTTAAAACTCTATTAAATAATTTTATCTGTTCATCTACACTATACCCACAATATTCACTTACATCAATTAGAAAAAATATAATATCACAACCTTTTTCAATAACAGTTATTGCATTTTTTTCAATATAATTCATTTTTGTTTTATCTCTATTAAAAGTTCCAGGAACATCTACAAGTTGAATTTTATCATCTTCTAAAATTAAATAACCAACATTTATATTTGTAGTTGTAAATGAATAATTTGAAATTTTAACATTACAGTTTGTTAATTTATTCAAAAGAGTAGATTTTCCAACATTTGGATAACCACAAATTACAATTGTAAATAAATCTTCTTTTAGATCAGGAAGCTTTTTTAAAACATGTCTATATTTTTCTAATAATTTTAGATCTTTTGAAATTTTATTCATAATTGATGAACTTCGAGCATAAAAACTATTTCGTTGCTTAGTAATTAATAAAGTATCTTCCATATTTTTAATACTTTTTACATAAAAATTTTCCAACTCCTTTATTTTAACAAAAGATTTCTTTATTTTAGACAAACTTATCTTAAATTGATTTAAATCCAAATTATGACTTATTAATTCAACATAAACTTCTGGTAATTCTATTATTTTTGGAAAACTAGAATAAATTTTGTTTAATCTTTTAACCATTATTTTTGAAGCATAATTTAACCGTGTAATTTCTGCATTTTTTGTTCTAATAACCCTATTTTTATTTTTAGATTCCATCCAAATTAATTCACCTTCTTTTTTAGCTGTACTAAAAGCTAAATCTAATATGTTTTCTGCACTTTCTATAGGTTTAATGTTTTGAAAATTCATTTTTACTAAGTTATATTGAATAATTTATAAATTTTCTTAAATAAAATGATGACAATAGTAATAATAGTACAATTATAACTATAATAGTAATAATGGTAATAATAACAAAAATAGTGATAATAATAATAATAATAATAATAATAATAATACTAATAATACTAAGAATAAGACAAATAGTAATGGTAATAGTAACAAAAGATTATTTTAAAATAATTAAACCTACATTAAAAAATATATCATAAGAATTGAACTAAGGTATCTATTTCATCATAAGTTGGATATTGTTCAACAACTGCAATTTTAAATTTTTCTTGTTTTAATAAATTTTTATAATCATACATATCTTTTGGTGAAATAATAATTCTGTTTTTTGATTTTTGTTCAACAAATTCAATTTTATTATTAATTAAAAAATTTATTATTTTTTGTTTTCTACCATAAATAACTGCCCTTAAAAGTAATCCTTCATCTGTAACATGATCAAATTTTGTTTTGATATTTTTTGCTCGCAATTTTATTCTATTTTTCATCTGAATAAAATCTTTTAATTTAGGTGTACAAAAATGGACATCTAATTTTTTTGTTTGACAATATTTTAAAATTTTTTGTGCAGTTTCATAGCTTCCAATAATTGCTAAAGATTCTTTCTTTCTAATTTTTAAATTTCTTTTATTAAAATTAACAAAATTTGTCTCAGCACTTTCCAATTCATTCAAATTTAAAAAATCAATTTTTTTTTCAAAAAAATCAACAAGAAATTTAATTTTTTCAAAATATGTTGGAATAACAGGAATTTCAATACCAATCTTCCAAGAAAAAAATCTTGCATTTTCTATTTTTTCCCACAACAAATTATCATCTAAATCTGCATGAAATCTAATTTCATCAACTCCAGCAGCATAAATTTTTTTTAAATTTTCTTTTGATGCTAAATCAAAAGAAGTATATAAATGGATGTGGAATGTATTTGAAAATTCTTTTTTTAGTAATTTAACTATTTTTACAGTTCTATTAATTTTAGATAAAGGATCGCCCCCTGTAATTCCAGCACCCATTGCATTTGTCAATTTTGCTTCAGTAATTATATCTTTAAATTTTTTAATTGGAACTTCATTTGCATAAATTACATCTTTATTTTTTTTCTTTTCAGACAAAGGACAATACCAGCAATTTTTAGGACATATTCCAGTAACAAACAAAACCAATTTTCGACCAAAAATGCATTGATTGCATCCTTTTGCTAATTTTCCAATTTTTTGTGAATAATATTTTGTTTTAACAATTTTTTTCATTATTATATAAATAAAATTACTATTTATAATATTTTTTAATTTTAAATCGATTATTTTAAATATTTTAAAATTATTTAATAAGTAGAATGAATAATTTAGTTAATAATCAAGCTAATGATACAGATAATTGTATTTTTTGTCAAATTGTATCAAAAAAAATACCATCCAAAATTGTTTATGAAGATAAATTAGTAATTTGTATTTTAGATATTAATCCTGCAAATAAAGGTCATGTATTATTATTAACAAAAAAACATTATTCATTAATGATGCAAGTTCCAGATAATGAATTATCACATTTATTTATTATTTCAAAAAAAATTTCATTTGCATTATTAAAATTATTTAATGTAAATGGAACAAATATTTTCATTGCTAATGGAAGTATTGCAGGACAAAAAGCACCACATTTTATGATGCATATTTTTCCAAGATTTGAAAATGATGAAATCGATTTTAATTTAAATAAACAAAATATTGATAAAAATAAATTAAATGAAGCTTTCATAAATATTAAAAAAAATATTTCAAAAAATTTTAATTTAGTTTCTAACAATTCAAATAATACTTTAAATACAAATAATGAAAAATCTAATAATAACCATATAAATACCAATACTGCCAATACTAATAATAACAGTAATAATAATAATAATAATAATAATAATAATAATAAAGCTACCAACGAAGCTATAAAAACAAATAAAAATAATATCAACAATAGTAGCAATAACAATACTTCAAACCAAGAGATTAATAAAAACGATCTAGACAAAATATCTAACTTATTTAAATAAAAATGGAATGTGAATATTGTAAAATAATAAAAAAAGAAAAAGAAGCATTAATTATTTATGAAGATGAATTATTTATGGCATTTTTATCAGAAGATACAATTATTGGTCATACAATAATTATTCCAAAAAACCATTACATTATTTTAGAAATGGTTAAAGAAGACAATTTAAAAAAAATAGGTGGTATTATAAATAAAATATCTTTATCAATTATTGAAAGCATAAATGCCCTTGGAATGAATGTTATTATAAATAATGGAACTAGTGCAAAACAAAAAATACCTCATTTTTCTATTGAATTAATCCCAAGAAAAGAAAATGATAATGTTAATTTCTTTTGGAATCCAAAACAAATAAGTCAGGAAGAAATTAATGAAATTCATCCAAAATTAAAAGAATTAATTATTAATTCTAATAATTTAAATGATGAAACAATTAATAATTTAAATAATAATAATAATAATAATAATAATACCAAAATAAATAATCAAAAAAATAAAAAAACAGAAGAAGAAAACTACCTTATTAAAAGTTTAAATAGAATTCCCTAATTAATTATTTTTTAAAATTTTTTTTGCCTAACTCTTAATTTCTTTTTTGACGAATTAAATTAATCATTTTTTGGTATTAGTAATATCATAATAATAATTTTATAACTATTTTATCCATTTTAAAAAGATTCAAATTTAATTTGATATTTGGTTATATTTATTTAGCTTAATTTTTTTACAATTGTATTTTTAAACAAAACATTAATTTTATACTAAAAAATTTCAAATAATAAAAAAAATTAGAAAAAATCTTATAAATAACATAAAATTATTTTAAATCTGATAAATATCTAAATGTTTCATTTTTTTGTACTTGTTTTAATTCTAAACATTTAGTACAATAAAATAACCAATATTTTGTATTATCAGTGTCAATTCCAGCATCAAAATACCTAAATTCATGTTTACAAATTTCCATTACCATTTGTAAAAATAACTAATATACAAAATTTATTATATACAATATTTATTACCTTATAAAGCCATTTTAATAAATTTAAAACCTTTTTACTACATAAATTACTAGAATAAATAAAAATGCGGGGGAAGGGATTTGAACCCTCGAACCCACTAAGAGACAGGATCTTAAGTCCTGCGCATTTGACCAGACTTTGCTACCCCCGCATAATTTAAAGTTATTTTCTATTAAGAAAAATAAATTATTTATAAATTTAACTATAGATTTAGCCTTGTCTGAATAAAAAAACAAAAAATCCATAAAAATGATTATTATTAAAATAATTTATAAAAAAATTTTTAAATAATAGAATAGAGCTTTTTAAAATGTTAAAATACCTATTAAAAACCTTTAAAGGTGGAATTTATCCAAAAGAAAAAAAGATTGGAAAAGACATACAATTACAAAAATTAAAAATACCACCAAAAATAACAATTCCACTAAAACAACACATTGGAAAAGAATGTAAACCAACTGTAAAAATAAATGATTCTATAAAAAAATATCAACTAATTGCAGCACTTAATGATAATGAACTTCACTCTAATATTCATTCTTCAACATCTGGAATTGTAACAAATATAACACAAAAAGAATTTCCAATATATGGCACAATTAACTGTATAGAAATTAAAACAGATGGAAAAGATGAAAGTCTCAAATTAAATAAAATTAACCAAAAGAATTTAACATTAACTAAATTTATAAAAATAATAAAGGATGCAGGAATAGTTGGTCTTGGTGGTGCAGGATTTCCAACTCATAAAAAATTTGATACTAAAGATAAAAAAATTGAAACCATAATTATAAATGGATGTGAATGTGAACCCTTCATTTGCAGTGATCACAGAATTATGTTAGAATATTCAAATGAACTAATAAAATGCTTAAAATTATTAATAAAAATAACAAAAGCAAAAAATACAATCATTGGAATAGAAGATAATAAAACAAATGCAATTAACAAATTAAATAAAATAATTACTAAAGAAAATTTAAAAAATAAAATAAAAATCAAAAAATTAAAAACAAAATATCCACAAGGAGCAGAAAAAATGCTCATTTATTCTACAACAAAAAAAATAATACTAGAAAACGAGTTACCAATCAATAAAGGAATTATTATCATAAATGTTTCAACACTAAAAGCCATTTATGATGCAATTTTTGAATCTAAACCTTTAATTGAAAGAGTAGTTAGCATAACAGGGGATATAGATAATCCAAAAAATTATATTGTAAAAATTGGAACACCAATTGATTATTTAATTAAACAAAGTAATAATAAAATTAATAACCAACAGATCTTAATGGGTGGGCCAATGATGGGTATTTTAACAAATGAAATTAATCCAATAATTAAATTAAATAATGGGATTACCATTTTAAATAAAAGAGAAACAGAAAATGAAGAAAAATGTATGAAATGTGGAAAATGTATTACTGTATGTCCTTTAAATTTAGTTCCATCAAAAATTGCTTTATTTTCAAAAAAAGAAATGTATGAAAATGCAAAAAATCTTTTTGCATTAAATTGCTTTGAATGTGGATCTTGTACTTATATATGCCCATCAAAAATTCATTTACTAAAACATATAAAATCTGCAAAAAATGAAATTTTAAAAAAAAACAAAATAACTAACAAATAAAAAATGGAAAAAGAAAATAATTTACAATCACCATTTATTAGATCAAAATACACAAAGCAAAAAATAATGCTTTATGTTTTTTTATCGTTAATTCCATCAAGCTTATTTGGAATTTATATTTTTGGAAAAAACGCAGCTTTAATTATAATAATTAGTTTAATTACTGCAATTATTACAGATAATTTAATGCAAAAAATAACTAATGAAAAAATTGGAAAAGTAAATTATTCATCACTTTTAACAGGATTGATTTTTGCATTAATAATACCTCCAACTGTCCCATTATGGATTCCTGTAATAGGTGTAATAATATCGATTATTTTAGGTAAATACATTTTTGGAATTGCAAGCAACATATTCAACCCTGCATTAGTTGGAAGAGTTTTTTTAGTAATATCATTTCCCGTATTTATGACTGCATTTATTGCACCAATAAATACATTAGATTCAAATAATTTATCAATAACAAATGAAATTGATACAGTAACTTCTGCAACACCTCTATCGTATACAAAACAATTGAGCAATGAAGAGCTAATGAACAAATATTCAATTAAAGACCTTTTTTTTGGTTTTAGTGAAGGTTGTATTGGAGAAACATCTGCATTTTTATTAATTATTGCAGGAATCATATTAATTTTCTTAAAAATAATTGATTGGAGAATACCTGTTTTTTATATAGGTTCATTTACTTTTTTTTTATTAATATTTAATGAAAATATTTTATTTCATTTATTTAGTGGTGGATTAATATTTGGTGCAATTTTTATGGCAACAGATTATGTAACTAGCCCCATAACTAAAAATGGAAAAATTATATTTGCAATATCTTTAGGATTACTAACTTTTTTATTTAGGATATATTCATCAATACCCGAAGGGGTTATGTATTCGATATTATTTATGAATTTATTAGTCCCTTTAATTGAAAAATACACAATGCCAAAACCTTTTGGATATGTAAAATCAAAATCAAAAAAATGGAAGTCAAAAATAAATTAAAAAATATAATGGTATTAATAATTATATTAAGTATATCTTTACTATTACTACATAATATCAATAAATTAACCAACCCAATTATTCAAGAAAAAAAAGATGAAATATTCAAAGAAGAATTATTATCAATATTTGATTCATTTGACTCTTTTAATGAAAAAATAATTCACGATAAAAACAATAATAAAAAAAATACTATATTTGAAATAATTAAAAACAATGAAATAATAGGCTATGCTATCACTGAATATAAATATGGTTATCAATCAGAAATAGGTGTTTTAGTTGGTTTTAACAAAAATAAAACAATAAAAAAAATAAAAATAATTGAGCAAATGGAAACTCCTGGAATTGGCTCAAAGATTTTAGATAAAAATTTTTTAAACCAGTTTTCAAACAAAAAAAAAGAAGAAATTAAATTAAAAAAAAATGATGGTAAAATAGATGCAGTAACTTCTGCAACAATTTCATCAGAAGCTGTTGTAAATTCAGTAAAAGAAGCATTCAATGATTACTTAAGTTATATAAATGAATAATAATAATAATAATAATAATAATAAAATAAATGAAAAATTAAAAAATGTTAAATAAAATAAAAAAACTAATAAATGAAATAATTAAAAAAAACCCAGTATTTGTTTTAATGCTTGGTCTGTGTCCAACACTTGCGGTAACAACATCTATTGAAAATGCTATTGGAATGGGTATTTCAACTTTTTTTGTTTTATTAATGTCTGGAAGCATTATCTCAATAATAAAAAAATTTATTCCACCAAATATAAGAATACCATGCATTATTTTAATAATTGCAACATTTGTAACAATTATTAGTTTATTACTCCAAGCATTTTTTCCAATAATATTTGAAAATCTTGGAATTTATATTCCATTAATAGTTGTTAATTGCATCGTACTTGGAAGAGCATTATCTATATCATATAGATCAAATTTAAAAAAATCATTAGAAGATAGTTTTATCATAGGAACTGGTTTTTTAATAGCACTAATATTAATTGGTTTTATTAGAGAAATAATTGGAAATGGAAAAATAGTTTTTTTAAATAAAACATTAATAAATATACCTTTTGATGGATTATTTATAATGATACTTCCTGCTGGTGCATTATTAACAATTGGTTTTTTACTTGCATTTTTTAATTATTTAAAATTTAGAAAAACAAAAATATAAAAAAATAAAAATTAATAATATTAAAAATGGATAATATATACACTTTACTAATAAGTTCAATTTTTGTAAATAATGTAGTATTAATTATGTTTCTTGGAATATGTCCTTTCATTGGTGTTTCAAAAAAAACATCTCCTGCATTTTATATGGGCATTGCTGTAACATTAATTATGGTTTGTAGCTCATTTTTAACTTGGATAATCTATAAAAAAATACTTGAAAAACTAAATCTTGAATACATGTGGATTGTTATATTTATATTTATAATTGCATTAATGGTTCAAGGGATTGAAATTTTTATTAAAAAAAAAAGCATTTCATTATATCAAAAATTAGGAATATATCTTCCACTAATAACTACAAACTGTGCAATACTTGGGATTGCTTTTTTAAATATCACAAATGAATTTTCACTACTTTATGCAGTAATAAACGGATTTGGTGCAGGGATTGGTTTTATGATTGCATTAATTATGATGTCATCAATTAGAGAAAAATTAGAACTTGGAAATGTTCCAGAAATATTTAAAGGAGTCCCTATTGCATTTATAACTGCTGCTATAATGTCATTAGCATTTTTTGGATTTAAAGCCTTTCTTTAAAATTAAAAATTTAAATAGATACATATAAATTATAATAAATATAAGAAAATAAAAAAATAAGATAATATTTTTTACAGAAAAATTAAGCTGATAAACATGGTTGAAATTAATGAAGATATAAAAAAACAATTAGAAGAACAAAAAAAAAATTGTGTTTTTTGTAAAATAATAAATAAAGAAATACCTTCAAAAATAATCTATGAAGATGAAGTAATAATAGGAATTTTAGATATTAATCCAGCAGCTAAAGGGCATATATTATTAATGCAAAAAGAACATTATCCAATTATGCCATTTATTCCAGCAAATGTTTTTAAACATTTATTTGGAAATTTACCAATTATTTGTAACTCACTAAAAAAAGCAATGCTTTCAACTGGAATTAATGTTTTTGTTGCAAACGGAGGAATTGCAGGACAGCAAGCAAATCATTTCTTAATTCATTTAATTCCAAGAGAAAAAAACGATTTTTTAACTAAATTTGAATTTAATAAATTAATAAAAAAACAACCAGATGAAATACAACAAATAAATGACTTTTTATCAAAAAATCTAAACATTATGATGAATAATCATTTTAAAAGAAATCCTGCTTCATGGAGAAATAATTCAACAAATCCAAAAACTCCTGATTTTTTAACAAACTTAAAAGAAAATAATTCTTTAATATATGAAGATGAAAAATCACTATGTATATCAAAAAAAGAATCAATTTGCCCAGGTCATTTTATAATTTACTCAAAGGAAGAAAAAGAAAAAATTGAAAACTTATCAAATGAATCAATGCAACATTTATTTTTCTTAGCATCTTTTGCAGCAACTGCTTCATTTGAAGGATTAAAAGCACATGGAACAAATATAATTTTAAAATCTGGAATAAGTGATGATAACGATGGAATGATAAAAATTCATGTAATACCTAGGTTTCCAGAAGATAAATTAAATTTTTTATTAAATCCACTCGAAAATAAACCAGATTTAATCAAAATTGGAAAAAAAATAAAAGATGAAATGTTTTATGCAGAACATAAAATAAAAAATAAATCAAATGATAATAATAACAATAATAATAATAATAATAATAGCAACATTACAAATAATGAAAAAATTAATACTAAAAACAATAATACAAATATCATTGACAATAATTTAAATAGGAGCAATAATAATAATAATAATAATAATAATAATAATCCAATAGAACAAATAAAAAATGCAATTAATAAAATAAAAAACATCTAAAAAATAATTTAATTTTATATGTATTTTACATATTTTTAAATTAATAATTAAAAAATTATTTTACAAAAAATATATATATACTCTTTTTATCTTAAATAAATAATGGAAATAAATTTAGAGCTTCAAAAAATAATTTCAATAATTGAAAAAAATAAATATAAAAAAATATGTATTCAACTCCCTGATGGCTTAAAACCAAAATCTAAAATGATACATGATTATTTAAAAAAAGAAACAAATGCAGAAATTTTTATATGGGGTGGCTCTTGTTTTGGTGGCTGTGATATACCAAATATACCAAAATTTTTAAAAATTGATTTGTTTATACAATTTGGACATACAAAATTTATTAAATAACAAAAATGGAAATAAATTTAATTATAAAATCAGAAAAATTAGAAAAAATTAAACAAGAATTATTAAATACAGCAAATGAAATAAAAGATGCAATTAATAATAAACAACCTATATGGATTAGACATCATAATGATTGTGATGGTTACTCTGGTGCTGTAATACTTGAAAAAGCAATTTTAACACATTTACACAAATTCCATAAAAGAGAAAGTGATATTTTTTATTATTTTAAAAGATTTCCACTAAGAACACCATATTATGACTATTTTGATGTAACTAAAGATATTTCAACATTTTTAGCAGATTATGAAAGATTTCAAAGAAAAAAACCGTTAATCATAATAATAGATACAGGAAGTAATACCGAAAGTTTACTAGCATTAAAAAAACTTGCAGTTTACAATATTGATGTAATAGTAATTGATCATCATCCAATCAATGATGAAAATATAAAATACATAAAAAAACACATAAATTCAACAACAATTAATGATGGCTCAATCACAGCAGGGATGCTTTCTTGTGAAATTTCAAAATTATTAGAACCAAATATTAAAAATCCGGAATTATTTGCAGCACTATCAGGAATAGGCGATAAATCTGAAAATTTTGAACAAGAAGAATATTTTAAAAAAACACTAAATCTTGGATTTACAAAAGAATATTTAAGTGAATTAAAAGACATGATTAATTTTGAATCTGATTATTTATTATTCAATGAATCAAAAAGCTATATTCATGATATATTATTTAATTCAATAGATAATCAAAAAAAAATAATTGAAATAACAAAAGAAGAAAATAATAAAATCAATGAAAAACTACTTTTTACTATCAAAAAATATATAGAAGAAATAAATTGTAATATTTCTGAAAATAAAAACAATTCTGAAATTTTTAATAAT
>CAZQHZ010000006.1:46425-60322 GCA_964593285.1 uncultured Methanosarcinales archaeon
AATAACAATAAATTTATTTTAGGATTAATTAATGTTGAAAAATATTTCCATAAAAATTATAAATCATATAGTAAAATTTCTTCATTATCATTAAATTATTTAGACAAGAAAACAAATAAAAATATAGTTATGATTGCTTATGGTGATGATATAATTACATTTAGAATTTCAAAAAAATTATCGTTTGATGTAAACAAAATAAAAAAAGCTTTAATCCAAAAATTTCCTTATGCATTCATTGAAGGTGGAGGACATGCTAAAGCTGGAACAATTACATTTAATAAAAACTCAAAGAATGATATAATTGAATTTTTAAAAAAATATTTTAAAGGTGAATTAAATGATAGATTATAATCATATAACTTTATTTTTTATTTCTATTAGCACATTTTGTGGGATAATTATTGGATATTTACTTTCATTAATTGCACCAGAAGAATTAATATGTGGAAAAAAATATTTTATAAATTTTAAAAAAATTTTAATTACTATATTTATTTCATTTTTTATAACATTTTTATTTAATAATTTAATAATCAAAAGTATTATATTTATCATCTTAGTTATTTTGTCAAATATAATATTATTTAAAATAAATATTAAAAATAAATATTACTCAACATTTTATTATGTTTCATTTTTACCAATAATTATTGTAAGTCAAAATATAAATTATTTAATTACAATGTCAATTATAGTATATATTCTCTCAACAGTTTATTCTACAATTTTTTCAGCAAACTTAAAATATGTAAAAAATGAAAAAATAATCAATAAAATTACTTTATTTAAACATACAATGCTCAATTTTTATCCATATCTAATATTTTCTAATATTGGAATTATTATTTTAATAATTATTGATAACATCAAACTAATTTAAAATTATAATTAAAAATAAATAGTCCAATTATTTTCTTTTATAAAAAACAAAAATGTACATAAAATATAAATGTACAATAAAGTTGTTATTTGGATAGAAAATAGCAATAGTAAAACAAAACATTTATAAATGTAAAAAAGTTACCACTAAATAATAATATAAATTGTGGATTTTATAATGAACAAAATGGGGGATAAAAAAATGAATCTAAAAAACATATTGATATTTTGCATCGCATTTATATTTATGAGTTTTTTTGTAAATGCATCATTAGATATAGATTTAAACCTACATCCAACAACTGCTTATACAAATGATGACTTAAGATGTAGTTTTAATGTTGAAGGAAATCTTTCAACTTACAATGTAAATGTACAATGGATAAAAGATGAAGCAAACCATAGTACACCAATTGCAATTGCTGCACAAAATAACACATTAACAAATGTAACACTAGCATCAACACAAACTTCAAAAACAGAAAATTGGAGATGCAATGTTAGTACAACAAATAATGTAGTAAATGAAAGTGCTCTATCAAATACAGTTACAATACTAAATAGTGCACCAACAATTTCATCTATTTCAACACAAAATGCAGAAACTGATAAAAGTTTTAGTTATCAAGTAAATGCAAATGATTTAGATGGAGATACATTAATTTATAGTTTAGTAACAAATCCAGAGGGTATGACTATCAATAATAACACTGGTAGAATCTCATGGACACCAGAGGAAGATCAAGTAGGAAATCATGATGTAACTGTTAGAGTTAATGATGGTGCAATAGCAACCGAAACTTCTTTTGAAATTAGTGTTAGCAGAATGAAATTAGAAGTTGATAGAATAAGAGCTTCATGTTCACCTAGTTGCAGAGATTATACTGATAGAGAAGATGGTGGAAGTATAGAGCGAGTAAGACCTGGTTCTAGTTTAGATTTAGAAATAACTCTTGAGAATTTATGGGATCGTAGAAGTGATGAAGATTATAGAATCGAAGATATTGAAATTTTTTCAGAACTTGAAGAAATGGGATCATCATGGAATTATCAAGATGATGAAGAAAGTATTAGAAGACTTGATGCTGGACGAACTGAAACTGTTAAATTTACCTTTGATATTCCTGAAGATACTGACGATGATAGATACGATCTATTTGTTGAAATTGAAGGAATTGATGAAAAAGATGGAGAAGTTTATAGAATTACACATCGAATAGATGTTGAAGTTGAAAAAGAAACAGATAGTATGATTTTTAAAACTGCAAGTTTATCACCAAGCACAGTTTCATGTGATAGAACAACACAATTAAGAGTAAATGTAAAAAATATCGGTTCTAATACACAAAGAGGTGCACAATTAAGTGTCTTAAATTCAGAACTTGACATTGAAAAAATTGAATTTTTTGATGTTTATTATGGTTACTATGATGATAGCGATACAGAATTTGAAAAAACATATACACTTAATATACCAAAAAATACAAATCCTGGAACATATGACATCGAATTAAGAGCATATTATGAAAGAAGTAGTAGATATGAATCAAAAACACTTCCATTAGTTGTAAAAGAATGTGTAACATATGAAGAACCAACAGAGCCAACAGAGCCAAAAGATAGTGATGATGATGAAAAAGAAGAAGAAGTAATTGTAGTAACACAGCCACAAATTCAAATACCAACAACACAAACACCAACAACCACAACAGATGAATCAAAAACAACATTTCAAAGAAGTGCTGAAGATTTTTATGACTCAATTGCATTTACAGTAATTTTAGTGTTAGTATTTATACTACTTTTACTTGGAGTTATATATCTTGGAAAACTTGCTTTTGCAAAAAAATAATTTATTTTTTTTATTAATTTTATTATAAAATTTCAATATCAAAACAATATATTTATAAATAAACAATTATTTTAAAAAAATTACATTTAAAATCAAGAGATAAGTCGGTAAAAATTTGCTTACTTATACTGGAGAAATAAGCTTATTTCTATTTGCTTAAAATCTCCAAAAAAATGTGGAGGCTAATAAAATGGCAAGAATGTACTCAAGAAAAAGAGGAAAAAGTGGGTCTAATAAACCAATAAAAAAAGAAATTCCATCATGGATTAGATACAAACCAAAAGAAGTAGAATTACTAATTGTAAAAATAGCAAAAGAAATTAAAGAAGCTTCAAAAATTGGGATAATATTAAGAGATACATATGGAATTCCTTCTGTAAAATTAATAACAAAAAAAACAATTACACAAATTTTAAGAGAAAAAAATTTAACACAAGAAATTCCAGAAGATTTGATGGCTGTAATTAAAACAAACATAAAAATTAAAAAACATCTTGAAGAAAATAAACAAGATAAAGTTGCTAAAAGAGGATTACAAATTGCAGAATCAAAAATTAAAAGGTTAGTTAATTATTATAAAAAATCAAAAAAACTACCAAAAGACTGGAAATATAATCCTGAAAAAATAAGACTTTTAATAGAATAAATTTTTAAAATGAGTCTTGATTTATTTAATTTTCAGCTAAATGAAGCTGTTAATTTTTTTAATTCTTTTAATAATAAAAAAACAATAAAAATTGTTTCACATCATGATGCTGATGGTATATGTTCAGCTGCTTTATTAATTAAATTATTAAATAATTTTAAAATAAATTATAGTATTTCTATTGTTTCAGTCTTAAATTCAACAAACATAAATGAATTTGCAAAAGAAAATTATGAACACTATATTTTTTCAGATCTTGGTTCTTCATATATCAATTTAATTAATGATGTATTTGATGAAAAAAAAGTTTTAATTTTGGATCATCATATAATAAATCAAAATATAAAAACAAAAAAAAATATATGCCACATTAACCCTTATTTATCAAAAATTAATGCATCTAATGAAATTTCAGGTTCTGGTGTTGTTTATTTATTTTGTGAAAAGCTTGATAAATCTTTTATATCTTTATCATACCTTGCATTAATTGGAGCAATAGGCGACTGCCAGGAAAAAAAAGGATTTACTGGAATTAATTTAGATTTATTAAAAAAATCAAAAAAGAATAATTTAATAAATCATTTTAAAGGTATAAAAATAATAGGTTCATATTCAAAACCAATTGTTAAATTTATAAAGCAAAGTATTGATCCATTAATACCTGAATTATCAGGGGATGAAGTAAAAACAATCAATTTTTTAAGAAAAATAAATATTGAACCAATCAAAAATAAAAAATATAAAACTTTATTTGATTTAAATGATGAAGAAAAAAGCAAATTAATTATTGAATTATCAAAATTAATCCCAAAATCAAAAAAAAAGAATTTAATTGGTGATGTCTATTTAATTAATTCACAAACAGGACCATATAAGGATATACGAGAATTTTCAACAATATTAAATTCATGTGGCAGATTAAATAAATCAACAATAGGAATTGGAGCTTGTTTAAATGATAATAAAATGAAAAAAAAAGCTCTTGAATTGTTAAATGAATACAAAAAAGAAATTTTAGATATGATTAAATGGTTTAAAGAAAATAAAAATACAAAATTAATAATTGAATCAAATAATTTTATAATAATTAACTGCAAAAATTTTATTGCCCCAAATATGATTGGAATTTTTGCATCTATAATATCATACTCAAACATGATTAATAAAAATAAATTTGTTCTAACAATGTCAAGAAATGATGATAATACAACAAAAATATCATTGAGATATTCAAACAAACAAGATAATGTTAATTTATATGAAATTATTTCAAAAATAACAAAAATGGTTAATGGCGAATTTGGTGGACATAAAAATGCAGCAGGTGCAATTATTAATACAAATTTAGAAGAACAATTTATAACTAAAGCACAAGAATTATTTAAAAATTTATCAATACAAGAAAAAATTGAATAAAATATATAAAACTAATTTAATCTTATTGTTTCTAAATTCCTTGGAACAGTTGTTTCTATCCTATAAGATTTATAAATAGAACTTGCAAGATCAATACTTCTTGATTGTTCTCCATGTTGCAAAATAATTTTCCTTGGTTTTGGATTTAATTTATAAACGAAATTCATTAATTCTTTTCTAGTAGAATGTCCTGTAAATCCATCTATTGATTCTATATTTAATTTTAAAGTATAAATATCTTGTTTATTTCCATTTAAAAATGCAATATCTCTCTCTCCTCGTTGAATCCTCTTACCCAAAGAACCCTCACCTTGATAAGATGAAAATATTAACATATTTTTAGGACTTTCTGAAAATGCCTTTAAATATTCCACACTAGGCCCCCCAGTAAGCATACCTGAAGTTGCAAGAACAATACAAGGACCTGTTTCTTCAATAACTTGTTTTCTTTCTTTGTTTGAGCCAACTCTTTTAAAATTTTCAGATAAAAAAGGATTTTGATTTTGATGAAAGATTAATCGTCTAACATAAGAATTTAAATATTCAGGATATGCAGAATGAATTGCAGTAACATCCCAAACCATCCCATCAATATAAACAGGTATATCTTTTAATAAATCTTTTCTATATAATGAATCTAAAATCACTAAAACTTCTTGTGCTCGGCCAACTCCTAAAACAGGAATTAAAACCTTTCCATTATTAGCAATAGTATCTTGAATTAATTTAACAAAATAACTTTCAGATTCTTTTCTAGATATAGGATTATTATTTTTACCACCATAAGTTGATTCAATCATCATGGTTTCAAGTCTTTGAAATCTTGAAACAGCTCGTTCAAGTAATTCTGTTTTTCCAAATTTCATATCACCAGTATATAAAAAATTATGTAAACCATTTCCAATATGCATATGAACCATTGAACTTCCAAGAATGTGCCCTGCATTATGCATAGTTATCCTAACATCTGGTGTTATATCAGAAACTTCATCATATTCTAAAGTAATAGTATGTTTTACCATTTCTTTAACATCGTCAATTGAATATATTGGCTCTTTACCTGTGGATTTCATAATTTTAATATAATCTAAACACAATAATGACATAATATCTCTTGTTGGAGATGTACAATACACAGGTCCTTTGTATCCAAATTTAAATAAATAAGGAACAAAACCACAATGGTCTAAATGACTATGACTAACAATTACAGCGTCTAATTCATCAACTTTAAATTCAGGTGCTTCTAAATGCGGAAAGGCATTATCTTCATTTGCAACATCAACACCACAATCAAGTAATATTCTAGATTCAGGTGTTTGTAGTAAAAAACAACTTCTTCCAACTTGTCTGCCTGCACCAAGTGCAGTTAATCTAATCCATTCTTGTTTTTTTCCACGAATCCAACCATCATAAATTCTATGACCGATTTTATTTAAAAATTTACGTCTATAATCGCTATTTTGATAAATTACATTTCTAATATTTTCAATAAGCATTGACCTAATAGGTGGTGTTCTTCTAATAATTGGAACCCACATTGTTTTTTCTTTAATTTCTCTAAGCAGTGAACCTTGCTTACCAATTGCAACACCTGGTTTTTCTGTTTCAATAATTACAATAGAACGTTGACTATCGAATAAAATTTGTGCAATCCCAGCATCTTCTGGTATTATTTTTTTAATTTCATTTTCAGCTTTTTCTATATCTAAAGTAACAGAAGGATCAGGTCGCAGTTCAACCCTTTTCTTAATATTATTAACAATTTTTTTAATAATACCATCATTATTAAATAAAAATTCTTTATCTTTAGTATACAATACTATATTTGCTCCTTCAAAACCAGCATCACTTATTTTTCCATCTGGCACTTGTTTTAAAATTTCTTTTATTATTGGATTGTTCATGTTTATCACTATTTAAATTATTTATAAAAATTAAAATTTAAAAAAATACAATTCATTTTTCAAGAAATACATCAATATCTTTATCAATTATTTTTTTAGTTCCATCTTTATTAATAACTAAGATAACAAAACCATTTCCTGATGCACTATCTCTTCTAAGCGAAGCATTCAAAGATTTAATTGCAAGATTAATTCCTTCATCAACATTAATACCATCTTCATATAATGTTTCTAAAACACCATACGCCATAGTACTTCCAGAACCTGATGAAACATAATCTTTACATTTATTTAATGAACCATCAGGATATATATCATACAAATGATAACCTTCTTCATCCATTCCAGCCATTACTAAATGAGTAATTCCTGGAAGCATTGAAGGTTTTCTTATATTTCCATACACAAATGAAGAAAGTAAATTTGCAGCTTCACCAACACTTGTATTTCTGTTAGTTCTAACATTTTTCAATTTAATCTCAGCCCTAATTAATTTAATTAATAACTGATTATCAGAAACGCCACCTGCTGTAGTTACAGCCATATTTTCTCCTATTTCATAAATCTTTTGTGCATTCTTATCAGCAATTAAATTGCCTGCTGTTGCTCTTTTATCAGCAGCTAATATTACACCATCTTTACACAAGATACCTACAGTAGTTGTACCTTTTAAAATATTTTCTTTTCCTACCATTTAATTTACACCTAGAAATTCCATTTTTATCTTAATTTAAGAAATTACTTATCATAAAGTATTTTTGTCTTATTTATATATTTTTTGTTTTAAAGTTGAAAATCAACAATTATCAACTAAAAATTTAATTATTAACCATATCTTTCAATGCATATTATTTTATTTTTTGACTTTTTTCCTTTTATAATTTTAATTTGATTTTTTTTAACACTAAAATAATTTGATAATAATTTAATTAATTCACAATTAGCCTTACCATCTATTGGCAGTTTAGTTAAATGAACTTTTAATTCATTACCATTTTGAATGCAATTTGTTTGTTTTGAATTAGTAATAACTTTAACAAAAAAATTTTTCCATTTTAAAAAAATGGGGGTACAGGGATTTGAACCCTGATCTGCCGGTAACTTCCTCAAGAGTAATTTTCTTGACTTACCAATAAATATCAATCATAGGCAAATTGCCTCATCGCTCCATAAGACTGGAGCCGGCCATTCTAGCCAGGTTATACTATACCCCCATAAATATTATTAAGAATAGAAAAATAATTTATTTATTAATGTTTTTATTTTAAAACTAATGATGTTTATAAACATGTGATGAAGGAGGCGGTGGTAATTTTCCACTAATTTTTTTATTAATTCTATGTGTCATAAACAAATTTGTAACATTAATTAATATTAAAAACAAAATAATTCCAATATATATTAACTCATTAGTTTTTGATTTAATTCCAGAAATTATAGTAATTAATGGAGATGTATGTGCACCATCAACTTTTAGTGGGTCTAAACCCACAATATATAATTCACTAACACTATAAGTTCCTGTTCCATTAACAGTATAAGCAACATTCCAAGTATAATTTTCAGCTCCAGTTGCATTAGGACCTTTCATTGGACCAAGTGATGAATTCATATCCCCTTTCCATGGAATACTCCAAACATAAGAATCACCATAATAATTAGACCCTTCAATTCCTACACTCTGGTTATTAAATGTATCATCGCTAAAATTCCATGCAGTAAATTCATCTGGAACAAAATCATACACAGTTACAGCTTCATAAATTGGTGTCCAACCATTACCAATATTTTTAACAGTAGTATTTATTCTATATTGCCCTTCACCTATATTACTTATATTTTTTTCAATTTCAAGCCAATATCCATGAACAACATAAATATATTTCATATATAAATCTTCACCACTAACAGTAGTTGTATGATTTAATATCTGACCATAGTCATTAGTAATAAGCCATTCTGGTCTTATCCAAACAACTGGTGGATCTGTTGAATCTGTATAATTAAAATACCAAAAATAACTTGAATTACCCCAGTTTGTTGTTAAATTTATTTCTTTTAATGGCATTCCTTCATGTGTAACATTTAAACCACTTACAATATCATTTGGATTACCATCAGTATTTGTAACCCAAAGTTCTACCTTATTTAAATCATATGAAATATTTAATTCTGAATAAACTTTAGGTCTAACTTCCCAAGTAACATTACTATTATTTAAATTATCAGCAGGCCTAAAAATTCTTTTTTCTTCGCTATATTCAATATCTGCAGAAGCATTTATCTGTTCAACAGTTAAATTTGTCATTGCATATGAAACGTCATATGTTATATTTTCAAGTAAGGCCATAAAAGTTGCAGTAAAAGGAACACTAAATGGTGCAGTCATATTAAATTTAATTGAAACATTATCCCCATGTGGAAGTGTACCACCATTAACATCCCATATCCACATACTAGGATCAGCTGTATTTACATTTAAATTATCACCAAGTTCATATAAGCCTGCAAATACAAAAGGAAAAACATTAGTATCGTTCCATACAACATCTTGTGGCATCATATTTATATTTAAATTAGTAATATCATTACCTAAAGGATTATTATTAATAACAGTTTGATTTAAAGTCCAATTATATCCAGCTAAAACTTTTTTATTAATATCTGGATGATCAGAATTACTATAATTTGTTAAAATTTCAACAGGTGGGTCTATGCCCATACAAGACATATTATAAACAAATACAGAATCTTCTCCAGCTCTAAGTTCAGGTATATAAAGTATTCTAGAAACATTTGATGAATCATTCATCAAATAACCAATTCTTCCACTAAAATAAGTAAAATTTGTAGTTAATCTATCTATATTATCAAAAGCTAAAACAATATCAAAAACAGTATCTGAACTTGGATTTGTAGTATTAATTACAGCTTCAACCATACAATATTCTTGCTGATTAGAATAATTATAATCTTTTCCATAAGATACATTTTGATAAACAGTTTCTGTTATTGTCAAATTAATTCGATTTTCATATGCAAACATAAAAGGCAATGAAATTAAAAAAATAGAACAAATTAACAATAACTTACTATACATTCCTTTTTTTTTATCTAAAAACACCATTGTTAAATTAATCTCAATATATCAATTCATATACTAATATAATTTTATTAATATAGTAATATATAAATGTTTCGTTTTTTTTTTATTAGTTGTAATTACTAAAAAATAAAAACTAAACCATTTTATTTTCTAAAGTACTAATAAATCATCATTATTAGTTCATAAAATAATATAAGATATTAATTTATACAAATTATATTTAATTAAATATAATTATATAACTATTAATAATTTACTTTTTCTTTATATTAATAATATCTCCAATAGTTAATTTTGTATTTTTAACTACCTTTTTTTTTGTATTCCTTACTTCTTCGTATGTATCAATTAATTTTATATTTAAAAATCTTTCAAACTTTTTTGCAAGTTCAAGAGATGGTGTAATATTACCTCTTTCAATATTTTGAATTAATGATTCTTTCTCAGAAATTTTTAATGCAAATTCATTTTGTTTTAAACCAAGTTTTTCTCTTTTTTGTTTTATAAGAGTAGAATAATCATCCACAATATATTCGATAATTTCTTTTTCTTCATTTTCTACTTGATCAATATTTTTTTTACTTTTTTTAAAATCACTCTTTATTTTATCTGGATCATACGACTTTTTAACAACCTTACCATATTTTGCACAATTTTTACAAACATTTAATTGAGTTCCTTCAATTAAAGTTTTATATAATATTCCACTTGAACCACACATATCACATTGCATAAAAAACACCCATTTTTTTAAAATATTTATTTTAATAAATTAGCTTAATATTTATTATTTAAATAACTTATTATTTTATATATTATTATTGAAATAAATTTTTACAAACATTTGTTGCATAATCTCCTTTATTCAAAAAGAAAGTTATTTTTACCTTTTTTTTACCTAAATTTAATTCATCATCTACTAAATCATATATTTTTAAATTAACAATTTTTGAAAAAACATTTCTAACACCACCTTCAGATGTAAGTTCAGGAAACTCCCTTATAATAAAATCTCTTAAAGTTAAATTTTCTTTATTCAATATATTATTTATAACATCTTTTTTAATTTCATTTTCTTCTTCTATTCCAAATCCAATAATTGGAAAAACTTCATTAAATTTTAAATCATACTTTGAATATTTTTTTATGCATTCATTCCAAAGATAAGATTGATATGCACTAATATAAAATTTAAGCGTTTTTTTAGGTAAATTTCTCAATGAACCAATATAATCATTTGGTTTTTTTTCTAAATATTCTTTTATTTTATATTCATTTCTTTGAATTAATAAATTAACAACATCACTAAATTGCCTCTTTATAAACATTCTACCAATCATATGATTGTCTTCATATTTACCAAATCTTTGACAATCAAAATAATTTATTACATAATCTTTTCTTTTAGGTAATTGATTTATATTTCGAACAACTATTTCAAAATAATTTCCCTCATGAACACCAATATTTATTCTTTCTTTGCCGCTACCTAAATACTCTAAATTAAATGTATCAAAAGAAAAATTTTTTCTAATACCTCTAAAAATTGATATATATTGGTAAGTTATTGCTTTTTTATCTTTTAAACCTGAAGCATTAATATATTTTGGATTAATTTTTAAAAAATTAGCTATTTTTTTAATACATTCAAATGTTGAAATATTTTTTTTTTTAAGTAAATAATAAGAATAATTACCATTATCAGTAAATTTTAAATCTAATTTTTCTTTGACAATAAAATCTTCTTCTAACTGTTTTAATTTATACATTTTATACAAAAAAGTCAAAAGATATATAAATTTAGCCTTAATTCAAAAAAAATAAGAGCCTGTAGCGTAGTCTGGATAGCGCGAGTGCCTCCTAAATTAAATAAAAATTGAAGAAAGCACTAGGTCGTGGGTTCAAATCCCATCAGGCTCGGTTTTAATAATTAAAATTCAATCAATAAAATTTTTTTAATTAAATTCACAAACACATTTTTCATCAACATCAACTGTTGTACATAAACTAACATGTTTATCATTAAATCCTTTTTCAACAATAATTCTACCAGTACTTATTACTTCTCGAGTAACATTTGCACAAACAACTGTATTTAAAGCATATGTAAAATTTTGATTTATTGACTCAAAAACAATAAAAGAATAAGTTTCTTTTGTATTATTATATGTAAAAATATTTAAAATAGATTTTGGTATTTGGTATGAAATTTCTTTTTTAAATATTCCTGTAGTATAAAAAGCTTCAGTTGTAACTTCATTTATTTTCTCTGCAATAAATGAAATTTGCTCAGCTGAAACTTCATCCTCTGCAGATTGTTGATAATATATTAAAAAAGATACAGCACCTAAAATTCCAAAAAACATAATGCCTACAACTAACATATATTCAAAAGATGCCTGCGATTTTTTAAATGTAAATAACATGTATTTATTTACATATAAGTATTGATATAAAAATATTATGTTTTAGAAAATAATAACAATTTCGAAAATATTTCATTTTTTTTTAACTAAATTATATAAAGAATATTAACTTTAAATAAAATATGAAAATAAAAGAATTAGCTCTACAATTAAGACCAAGGGAACGAATGCTAAAAAATGGAGCTGGAAAATTAAATGATGCAGAACTTTTTGCAATACTTTTAGGAAAAGGAACAAAAAATAATAATATAATTGATATTTCAAATAATTTAATTTCAAATAATTCTTATAATCAATTAGCAAATCTTTCAATAAATGAATTAACTAAATTTAAAGGCATAGGTCAAATAAAAGCACTTCAAATTAAAGCAATCTTTGAATTATGTAAAAGAATTAATTTAAATACTGAAAAAATAATAAATTTAAATTCACCAAAAAAAGTTTTTTTATACATGAAAGATGCATTAAAAAATTTAAACCAAGAACATTTTTTTGTATTATGTTTAAATTCAAAAAATTGCTTAGTATCTCAAAAAATAGTTTCAATTGGAACAATTAATTCAACAATAATTCACCCAAGAGAAATATTTAGAGATGCAATTAAAAATTCTGCATGCTCTATAATAATTGTTCATAACCATCCATCTGGTTGCTCTAAACCTTCAAATGAAGATTTAGAAATAACAAAAAACATAATAGATGCATCAAAATTAATATCTATTCAAATATTAGATCATATAATTATTGGAAATAATAATTATTGGAGCTATAAAGAAAATTATAATATTTAAAAAATTAAATAAATTTTAAAAAATAATAAATAAAATATTAATCATTATAATTAAATTTTAATCTCATAAACATATTTTCATTTGGAAAGAAAATGTTGGCTGCATTTGGTTTAAAATGGTTTTTAAAATATTTTTTACTAACATCAGGATGCATACAAACATACATTCCATTTTGATCTATATTATCACTAATATATTTACAATCATTTTTTTTAGTTAATGCTATTTTACAATAAGGTATATTATAAATACTTTCATTTAAAAATAAATTACCATTACAAACATCTTCTAAATTAGTTAAAGAACTTTCATTAATTAAATTATCATCATATTTAATGAAAGCTTTTTTTAAAAACAAACTAATATAATTACTGTCAATCTTATGATTTCTAAGCCCTTTTGTTACTTGATTAACATAGACTTTTGATGGTGTACTAAGTTTTCTTTTAATAGGCATTTGATATGTATAAGCACTAATAAAATCGTTTTCATTTTCAAAATTAACTTTTAATTTTTTTCGACTAAAATGATTCTTATAAACACCATTATCAAAATCTAATTTTAAAATATCATCATCATTAATCTCATAAACAACCCCTCTAACATGTTCACCTTTTTTCCTAACAATATCTAAAATTCCTGTTTTTGCATTATTAGTTCGTTTTCTAAAAGAAATCCGATGGTTAAATAAAATTGCTTTAAAAGAATTTGGCATATAACCAATTGATTTTTCTAAATTATTTAAATTTAAATTTTTACCATATTCAAAATACCACGCCATAGTAAAAACAAAAACAACACTTCTTTTTATTTTTTTCGATAAAAATGCAAAATAAATATATAAAACTACAATAAATAAATAAATAAATAA
>CAZQHZ010000006.1:60422-64776 GCA_964593285.1 uncultured Methanosarcinales archaeon
AATAATAATAATAATAATAGTAATAATAGTAGTAGTAATAAATAACCCTAATAAAAAATAATTTTAAATAGATAATTTTTTATAATTCTTAAAAATATTAACTTTATGAAAATACTTGCATTTACAGATGTACATGGTTCAATTAAAGAATTAAATAAATTAAAAAAAAAATCAAAATCTGCAGATTTTATCTGTTGCTGTGGAGATTTTACAATATTTGAGACAAATCTTTTAAAAATACTAGAAAAAATTAATTCATTTAACAAAAAAATATTTTTAATTACTGGAAATCATGAAGATCCAAAAACAATTGAAGTCTTTTCTGAATTATTTGAAAATATAATTTTTTTAAATAATTCATATTACTTATACAAAGACATACTAATTTTAGGAGCAGAAGGAAATGGCTTTGCTACTATAGATAACGAATTTAAAAAAACCGCAAATTATTTTAAAAAAATAATTAAAAAAATAAATCCAAAAAAAATAATTTTAATAACTCACGCACCACCATATAAAACAAAACATGATAAAATTGATAATTATTATAATGGAAATAAAACAATTAGAAAATTCATTGAAGAAATAAAACCATTATATGCATTTAGTGGCCATATCCATGAAAATTTTAATACAACCGATAAAATAAAAAATACAATAACAATAAACCCAGGATTTACAGGTAGAATTATAAATATTTAATCAAAACTCATAATTCTTGAATCAAAATCTTCTTTCATTAATAAAACAACCCTACTTTCCTTTTGTTCATCAATAATTTTATAATCAGAATGTTTACAAATTTCTTCTGCAAAATCTTTAACCTCATTATGTCTTGGCATATTTTCAATATCTAATCGATTTCTAGAAAAACCAACAAACATATACGCTTTAACTTCAATAAATAAAGGGTTTGCTAATTTAATTAAATTAGCCCATTCATCTGGATTAATCATATTTAAATTTTTAATCAATGTTAATCTCAATGTAGTTCTAGTTTTATTTTTTAATGTATTTAATATCTTAAGAGATTTAACTAACCTATCAAAACCATCAACTAAAGATGATTGATCTATTTTTTCAAATAATTCTTTATTTGGTGCATCCACAGATAAATATAATTGCGTTGGCATTTCATTTAATTTTTCAAGTTTTTCTGGCATCATGCCATTGCTTACAATAAATGTAGTTTTATTTAATTTATGCAATTTTTTTAATAATTCATTTAATGCAGGATAAAAAAATGGTTCCCCACTAAGAGAAATTGCAAAATGCATTGGTTCATTTGATTCTTTTAGTTTTTTTTTATCAGTTTTACTAAAACCACCAAGTCCTGATAATAATTTTTTTTGACCAATTAAAGTATTATTAATAATTTCATTTGGTTCATCAAAATAATTCATATCTTCTGTTTTAGTATACTCCATAGGTCTCCAGCAAATTAAACATTTATTTTGGCAATACCCTATAGTTGTTGAAATTTGAGCACACAAATGGCATCTAATTCCATAAAATTTTTCTTTATAGCATACCCCCTCATTTTTTATAGACTTTTTAGTCCAGCTACAAATTTTTACAGCACTATTTTTGCCAGTAATAAAATAATGTTGTTTTAAAAGAAGTTTTTTATGTTCAGCATCCATTAAATTAAGAAATAAATTAAATTTTAAATATGTTTTCAATTTAAAATTAATATCTTTTAAAAATTTAATAATTTTATTTTAAAATTTTAATGATTTTTTTTATGACTTTTTTTATTCTTTTTAATGTGTTTTTTATTTTTTTTATCATTATTATTTAAATTATCTGTATAATCCATATCTAAATCTATATCTAAATTTTTTAAAGCTTTATTTTTTTTAAAATTTTTATCATTCTCTAAATTATCTTTTTTATTTTTAAAATTATTTTTAAATAAAATAAAATTAATGATAAAAACAAATTAATATTAAAATTATTTTACTTCTCATAAATAAACCCCTTTTTTTAAAATAAACAAAATAAATATATATAAATTTATTGTATAACTACTTCATCATTTGTTTTCAAATTTAATTTTTCTCGTAGATAATAATCACAAATAATTTCTAAAATATCTTCTTTATGAGATGTTCTTTTTGGAATAATAATTGCACAATCTAAATTATTTATTTTAACTTTATATGCATAAATATCACCAAAAGATCTATTTTTTTTAACAAAACCCTTAATTAATACCATATTTTTATTTTCAAGAAATTCTTTTACTTCAAAAGGCTTTATCTTTACATTCAAAGTTCCATGAAAAGGAATAATACCTAATTTTGAAAAAAATTGATTTTTATATTCTTTTTTTGAAACATAATATTTTCCTTGAGAAAGTCCATCAACAACAACTCCTCTCAATTCTTTTTTTTTATTAATAATATCATCTAAAATTTGATAGTACTTTTTTATTAATTTTATAGATTTATCTTCTAAAGATATAATAATACCATCATTTAAAGGATTTCTTTTAATATAATTATTACTTTCTAATTCAATTAATATACGTGAAGCACTTTGCTGTGAAATATTCAAGGTTTTCGCAATTTCCTTAGTTTTAAATTTAAAATTACCATAAAGTCCACATTTTTTTGCTAAAAAAATAACATATTCAAGTTTATTAACCATTTTTCTAAAATATAAATATCAAAATTAAAAATTATTTATTTTTATTTCTCCCACGCATTTCAACAATTTCAAGTCTTTTCAATACTTCTTTATTTGTATAATGTTTCATTATTTCACTAAAACAAATTTTTGAAATTTTTGAATGTTTACTATCAAATGCTTGTTTTAATAGATGTAAATCAACTGCCATGTCTTCAATTTTTCTTGAAAAATAAGATAAACCAAAATCAATAAAATACACTTTTTCGTTATAAATCATATTAGATGTTGTCAAATCACCATGAATTACATTTAAATTATGCATAAATAATAAATTTTTTGCAATACCTTCACAAATTATTTTATAATTTTTTTTATTAATTACCTCTGAAACTTTTTTCCCATTTAATTTCTCCATTTTAATTAGCATTTTATCCTTATCAAAAAAAATATATTTTGGACAAATACCAACAAGTAATTTTAGTACTTTAATTTCACGTAAAGTTCTTGATTTTCTTAAATAAAAATCAAGTATAGAATTTCTATATTCTTTTTTTTCTCTAATTTTGATAATGTAGTCACTATCTTCATAAATTTTTGCTTCAGCACCTATAGCAATTAATTTCATATTATAAAAAAAGAATTAATAAATATAAATCTTTTGGTAAAAATTTTTATAAAAATATTAAAAATAAAAACATATAATAAAATATAACAAGAAAAAATTAATCTTCAACTACAATTGCTAATTCAGGACACTGAACTTCACAAGCTCTACAACCAATACATTCATCAGGTAATTTAACAATTGCTGTTTTTTCTCCTTTTTCAAAAACATTAACAGGACAAATGTCAACACAAGTATTACAATTTGTACATTTTTTTTCATCTATAATTGGTTTTGCCATTTTTTTAAACACCTTCTTTTTTTACATTATCAGTTTGTTTAACATCTGTTTCGTTAGATTTTTCATCTTCAGGTGAACTTTTAATTTCATCAACATTTACTTGAGATAACAATTGATCTTTTTTTTGCAATTGTACAATTCTAATTTCTACTAATCTTAAAGGATAAATTGTTTTCAATTGCTTTTTTAACTCTTTTTGAATTCTATAATTTATTATATCATCCATTACTTTATTATAATCATTTTTTTTAACATATTGTGTAATTAAAAATTCTGCTTTTTTTCTAAGAGTTGTTAAAACAGAATTACTAGTATTATTCATAGTAATTAATAAAGGCTTAATTCGAATTGTTAAATTATCCTTAGTTTGACAAACAAATGATAAATCTATTCTATCTTTTGATCTTCTAATCATTCTTTTAATAAATGAAGGAATCATTTTAAAAGAAAGTAATTTAGTATTTGCTTGATTATTTGTAAAATTTGTAATCAAAAACTTTACATTAACGTTTTGTTTTTTAACATCTCTTTTCAAAGACATTAAACTAACTTCAATTGTTTTACCAACTAATGTCTCAGGTTTCATTACAAGAGATTCTCCTAAAACTACATTCCCAAAATCCTTAGGAGAAACTATTTTTACCCATTTCTTTTTCTTCCATTTAAGTACTTCTTTAGCAGATTTTTTTGATTTTGCCATATTAATTTCACATACATATTTTATTATAACATATAATTTTTACAAATTATTCAAAATTTAATAAATAATTGTTTTCTAGAAAATTTGAATCATTTATAAATCTATTGATTTTTAA
>CAZQHZ010000007.1:0-8940 GCA_964593285.1 uncultured Methanosarcinales archaeon
AAATAAATAAATAAATAAATAAATATTTTTTTTAAATTATTTTATTGGTTAAAAAATGCATGTTACTTTTTTTAGTGAAAATATTTTTATGAATATATCAATGGGAATTTCTTTTGTTCTATTTTCTTTTTTATTTTTTTTATTTATAATTTTTATAATTTCATTATTCAAAAAACAAAAATTTTCAAAATTAAAATCATTTGCAAATGTTTCTGTTTTAATTCCAACATTTAATGAAGAAAAAAATATAGTTAATTGTTTAAATTCAGTTTTAAATTCTAATTATAATAAAAAAAATTTAGAAATAATTGTTGTTGATGATGAATCAAAAGATGATACAGTAAATGTTGTTGAAAAGTTTATTGAAAAAAATAAAGATTATGATATAAAATTAATTAAAGCAAAACATCAGGGTAAATCAGGTTGTTTAAATTTAGGTGTAAAACATGCAAAAAATGAATTTATTTTAACAATTGATGCCGATGTTGTTATTTTAAAAGACACCATTAAAAAATTAGTAACACCTTTAGTTGAAAAAAATGTTGGTGCAACTAATTCTGTTGCATATATTAGAAAACCAAAAAAATTTATTGAATATTTTCAAATGATTGAATTTTGTTTAAATAATTTAATTAGAACATCTTTTTCAAAAGTTTTTAAAAATAGTATTTGGTTTTTTGGTGCTGTTGCTTGTTATAAAAAATCGATTTTAAAAGAAGTTGGTTATTTTAAAAAAGATACACTAACTGAAGATATGGATATTTGTCTTGAAATTTTTAATAAAAAATATAAAATTGTAACTGTTGAGGATTGTTTTATTTCAACTTTAGCATGTCCATCTGTTTTATTATTATTCAAACAGAGGATGAGGTGGTATTTTGGAGCACTTCAATCATTATTTAAAAATAAAAGATTACTTAAGGGTAAAAAAAGATCTGCACCTGTTATTTTTTTATTTGTAAATCAGTATTGGTGGACTTTTTTTTCATTTGTTTTTTTCCCAATGACAATTTATCAAGTATATTTTTGGATTCCTTCATATGAAATATTGGAATTTTCATTTTATATATTTAGATGGTTTTCTTTACTTGGTCCATTTTATGTATTTTATATGATGCCAGAATGGGGATTTAATTTTTTAAATATATTTGGTGTAATGTCTGGTGTTTTAACTTTTATTATGGGTTTATTTGCATTAATTAAATTTAAAGGAGTTTTTAGATTTAAAACATTTTTTGGATTATTTTTTTATTTTCCATATACCATAATTCTTGCAGCAATAATTGTAAGTGGTGTTATTAAATATACATTTTCAAAGAAAAAATATTTTATTAATTGATTATGTTAAAAAAAATATTAAACAAAATGAGTATTCAAAAATTTTTAAAAACAAATAAATATTTATTATTAATTTTATTGCTTGGATTATTTTTAAGATTATATAGATATACTTCTGAAAGCATTTGGTTAGATGAAACAATTTCAATATTTCTTGCAAATCAAAATATATTATTTATTATTAATTTTATTGATCCAACACCACCTTTATTTTATATCTTGTTACATTGTTGGACAATTTTTGGAAATTCACCCCAAATATTAAAATTATTGACAATATTAATAAGTACAATTAATATAGTTGCGATATATCTTGTTGCAAAGAAATTATATTCTAAAAAAATAGGTATTTATGCAGCTTTATTTGTTGCTGTTTCCCCAATTAATGTTTATTATGCTCAAGAATTAAGAGCATATAGTTTACTTTTTTTGGTATCTACATTTTTAATTTATTATTATTTATGTTTTGATAATTCTTTAAAATCAAAATTTTTATATTTTATTTTTTTCATAGCTACAGTATATACTCATATTTATGGATTGTTTATTATATTTGCAATTTATTTACATAAATTTATAATTAAAAGAAAAGATTATTTTTATTTTTCAAAATGGTTTAAATTTAATCTAATTTTAGGGTTGCTTAGTTTACCTTGGTTTTATCGTATATATCAAATGGTTCTTTTAGATGAAGCTGGTTGGATACAAACACCTTTGCCAAAAGAGTTATTTTTTGTTTTTTTTCAATCAATTTCAGGATATTCAATTTTTATATTTGGAATTATTTTGTTTATTGTTGGCTCTATTCTTGCAATATATTCCTTAATAAAGCAATTAAAAAAATCAAAAATTAGTATAGAGTTTTTATGGATATTAATTCCTGTATTTGTTCCTTTTATATTATCGTTTTGTTTAAAACCTTTTTTTTTCCCAAGATATGCTTTATTAATCAATATACCAATTTATATTTTAATTGCCTATAGTTTAAAAGACAATAAGTTTTTTAAAAAAATAATTTTTATTTTTGTATTTTTATCAATATTAGTTGTAATTTTACAATCTCATTCAACATTAAAAGATCCGTGGAAACAAATAGATGTAAAACCTCCAGTTGGCATTATTGCTTTTTATGAAGCATTTCCATATATATATCTAAATGAACCAGATTGCTTTAAAGAAAAATCTATTGACGCTGTTTATGTCTGCGCAGCAGAAAGAGAAATTTTTGCAGTTCAATCAGATTATCCTTTAGATCCAAAAAAAAAATATAATTTAATCTTATCTAAAGAATGGCTAACAGAGCAAGATAGTTATATTGCACAAAAATATATTGGTGATAATTCAACTAAAGTTGCATATCATATGAATAATGATGTTTGGATTTTTAAAAATATGCGTAAAACAAATCCAATTCATGTAATTTATAAAAATTGATTAAAATTTAATATAAAAAGAATAAAATTTAATTTTTAAATTAATAGTTTTTTATTTTAAAGAAAAAGATGTATAATTGTAAGAATTAGTTGATGTATTAAAAAAATATATTTGAGTTAAAAATGAATTATTTTAAAATTAAATTTATTAAAGGTTTTAATGATTTAATTATTTTTTTTAAAAATAATCTTATTTTATTTTTTTTATTAATAATTGGTTTTTTTTTAAGATTATTTAAAATAAATGAAATATCTTATTGGGTTGATGAAGCAATAAGCATTAATCAAGTTATGCAACCTTTTTTAACTAACATATTTTTAGTTGCAAGTGATGTCCATCCACCATTGTATAATATTTTACTTTGGTTTTGGACAAGATTATTTGGATTTAATGAAATATCAACAAAGTTTATGTCTCTTATTTTTAGTGTTTTATCAATATTACTAATATACTTAATTGCTAAAAAATTATTTTCAAAAAATGTTGCAATTTTTTCTGCAACATTACTTACTTTTTCTAAAATCAATATCTATTATGCTCAAGAGACAAGAATGTATAGTCTTTTATTATTTTTATCATTACTTTCTATGTATTACTATATTTCTTTATTTTTAACTGATAATAAAAGAAAGCAAGATAAAAAATTTTTTGTAGGTTTTTCTTTTAAATACATAATTTCTTCAGTATTATTGATATATACTCACATTTTTTCATTATTTATTTTATTTATACAAGGTTTATTTATTGTATTATATCACAAAAAAAAATTATTTTGCTTTTTTAAAAATAATTTTATAATTTTTTTGTTGTATCTTCCGTGGATTCCTGTAATAATAAATCAATTTTTAAAAGTAACAGATTCATATTGGTTATCAAAACCAAATTTTTTATCTTTATATGAGACAATAGTTGATTTTTCAGGGAGTATTTTTTTGTTTTATTTATTTACTTTTATTATTTCAATGTTTTTTTTTTATTCTTTAATTAAAAAATATTTTAATTATAAAATTTTATTTGTATTTTGTTGGTTTATACTTCCAATATTAATTTTATTTTTAATTTCAGTATTATTTAAACCATTTTTTTTAACAAGATATATTTTATATTGTTCTTTGCCATATTTTATCCTAATTGCTTATTCAATTAATAAATTAGTAAAGTTTAAAATTATAAAATGTTTAATTATTATAATAATTATTTTTTTTTCTATATTAAGTATTTTTGAATATTATAATAACAATTCAAAGGAAGATTGGAACGAGGTTGTTTTTTTTATAAAAAATAATTATAATCATGAAAAAATAATTATACACCCACATTATGAAATATTTCCTTTTTTATATTATTTTGATAGAAATTGTTTTAGTAATAAAATTGGGTACGATTTTAAAAAAGATATTTCTTATTCTAATTGTAATAAAAATATTTTTGGAGTTAATCAAATTTATGATATAAATGTTCTATTAAATGAATCTTTTTGGCTAATTAAATATTATGAAGATTATTATAAAATAAATGATTCTTATTACATTTTAGAAGATTTAAATAAAACACATAATGTTTTTTTGTTAAAGAAAATAAAAAATATAGCAATATATAAAGGTAATTTAAAAAATTGAATTAATTAATATAAATATATTTTTATATAATTTTTAAATTCTATTTATTTTATTTTAATAATCTAAAAGTTATAAATTTATGTCCAATAAAATTCCAAAAAAATATAATCATAATACTTACTAATTTTGCATAAACATACCAAATCATAAAATATTCAACCAAACTATATAAAATTATTTTATTTAATAGTAATCCAACTAAAGATACAAAAAAAAATATAATTAATTGTAATGCTATTTTTTTACTTTTATTTTTAAATGTATATTTTTTATTTAGTGTATAATGGGTTATTCCACCAAGTATATATGAAATAGTTGCAGATATTAAGTAATGAATTTTAAAATATTCTGTAAATACAAATAAAAACATTAAATCAATAATTGTTGCAAATAATGCAATAACTATATATTTTGAAAAAATTTTAATTTCGTTTCTAATTATCACTTTATAAAATACAAAAAACATTTAATATATAAAAATTCTCTTTATAAAATGAACTTATCTATTGTTATTCCTGTTTTTAATGAAGAAGAACGAATAAAAAAATCTTTATTCGAAATAATTAGTTATTTAAAAAATAGTAAAATAATAAAAAATTTTGAAATAATTATTGTTGATGATAATTCTAGTGATAATACTTTTAATATTGTTAGTAATTTTGATAAAAAAATAATTGTTTTAAAAAACAAAAAAAATTATGGCAAGGGATATTCTATTAAAAAAGGAATTTTAAATGCAAAGTATGATTATATTTTGTTCACTGATGCAGATTTAGCAACACCAATTAATGAAATTGAAAAAATGTTGATAGAAATAAAACATTTTGATGTTGTTATTGCATCGCGTAATTTAAAAAATTCAAAAATAGTTGTAAAACAACCATTTTATCGGCAAATTTTAGGTAATATTTTTCCATTTATAGTAAGATTTATTTTAATTTCAAATATTAAAGATACTCAATGTGGATTTAAATTATTTAAAAGAAATGTCGCTAGAAAAATTTTCAAGCTTCAAACAAGATATAGATTTTCATTTGATGTTGAGATTTTATTTATTGCAAAAAAAAAGGGATTTAAAATTAAAGAAATACCAGTTAGATGGATAGACAAAAAAGGAAGTAAAGTTAATTTATTAAAGGATTCTACAAAAATGTTTATAGATTTATTTAAAATAAAATATAATAATTATAAAAAAAAATATGATTAATTATCTTTAATTTTCAAGGGCACTACAAATTGTACTTGTACATATTTCTTCACTAAATAAATAAATTACTAATCCAACGATTGTTAAAATAATAGAAGTTAAACTAATTACCATAGCAAAAGAAAAATAAAATAGTCCATTAAATTTTTGGGGATATTTTTTATATTTTTTATATGCATTATAAGCTAAAAAAAAAGATATGGGTGCAAATCCAAAGTTAAATAAAGGAATCCATGAAAAAAGACTTAAAAAAAAAGCAATTTTGGCTTGAAATGAATCTTTTTGATTATTATTTTTTAAATTATAAATATATATGCTAATGAAAAAAAATGCTTTTAAAATAAATATATTTAAAAAAATTATAAATAAAAATGTAACATTATTAAAATAACTATAAATTGATAAAAAAATTGAGTAAATTAAAGTTATAATTAATGTAATATAAGTAAAATGTAACCATAATCTATTTTGTATTTTCATTTTATTTGTTTATTTCCATTTTTATTTAACATAAACCATTTCATTTCTCTACTAAATATTGCTTTAAATATTCCAACATTTACATAATATGCTACAACAAGCCCAACAGATAAAGAACCTGCAATCATTTTTGGAATTTCTTTAATTTTTTTCCCAAGGCTTAATGCAACAATACTTGTTATAATAAAACCACTTGTTAGTAAAACATTTCTAAAAGTTTCACTTAAAAAAAGGCCCCATTCTATTGGTGCGGGTCTATTACTAATTATTGATAAGAATCCTATTATTGTAAGCATTAATATAAGCATTGAAAACAAATATCCTGATGCAAAAATTATTACACTTAATTTATCTTTTTTATTAGTTTGTTTACTTTTTAAAATATTTTTAAAATGTAATTTAAATGCAGAAATAACACCATATGCCCATCTCATTTGTTGTTTGCATAAATCTTTAAAAGTATAAGGTGCTTCACATTTACATTCTAAATCTTCTAAAAAAATCAATTTTTTATTTCCTTTTTCAATTAATCTAAAAGAACATTCAACATCTTCTGTTAAGGTACCAGATGTCCAGCCACCAACATTTATTAAATCCTTTTTTCTAATAGCTTCAGCAGAACCACATAAAAATGTATTACCTCCATAATTTTTTATAAATGGTAGTGCAATATTGTGGCATAATAAAGAAATAGTCCCACCAAGTATAGAATATACATTTTGTTTGAAATTATGAATATTCCACTTCGCTTGAACTACAGAAACATTTTTATCAGCAATGAAAGGAATTAAAATTCGTTTTAAAAAATCTTTTTCTGGTAAAAAATCAGAGTCAAATATCACAATTATTTCACCATTTGTATATTTTAACATATGATTTAAATTTCCAGGTTTAAATCCAATATTTTCCCCTCTTCTTGTAACTTTAATTAAATTTTCATATTTTTTAGCAAAGTCATCAATTTGTTTAGATATTTTAATATCGTTACTATCATCTCCAATGATTATTTCCATTTTATCTTTTGGATAATCAAAATTAATACATTTTTTTGCACAATTAAGTGCTGCAATTTCATTGTATGTTGGAATTTGTATTGTAACTTTTGGATAATTTATATCTTTTAATTCTTTTATTTGTTTCTTTTTTTTAAACATAATTGTAACTGCCATTATTAAATAAAAAGAGGCAAGAATTATTGTTATTAATAATAAAAAATTAAAAGTGTTCTTAAAAAAAAAATGTATATAGTCAAGTATAATTCTAGAATAATCAAAATAGAATAAATAAACATAATTACCTATTGAATTATAAATTTCAAAAAATATACTGAATAAATTTTTAACAAATTCTGTAATCATATTTTCATTGCTCTTTTTTTTTATTTATAAATATTATGGATTTTATTACTATATATGTATTAAACATATATAAAAATGCCGTTACTACTAAATAGTACTTTTTTATAAAAAATTTAATTATTTTCTTTTAGCTCCCATATTTTTATTGTTTCGCTTTCATATAATAAATTAAATAATTCACTATTTTTCATTAAAAATTCTAATCCAATAATTTTTTTCTCATTAAGCATATCTTTTTTTGTATATTTATCTATTAAAAACAAATCGAGATTATATTTTTCAATTAAATATGTTGCATTTTTAATATTTCTTGTTTGCATTAATGAATAATAATCATTTGTTTTATTAATATCGTTTGTTACATTATAATAAAGCCAAAATGTTTTTTTTGTTGTAAAATAATTTATTAAATAACTATTTTTCTCATCTGATAATACAATTATATCATCATCTGTATTATCTTCTAGCCATTTTATAGATTCAATTAATTCTTGATTATTTAAATTTTTATTTATTGTATTTAAATATGTTATTGAACTAATAATTATTCCAAAAATAATTAAAAATAGTGTTAAATTTCTAATAGTTTTCAATTCCCATACCATTTCTTTAATTCCAAGAATGGTTTTTGCAGAAATTATAACTAATATTAAATTTAAAATTATTTTTAAATTTTCATTGATAAATAATATTCCAAGAATCAATATTAATAAAAAAAAATATAATTGTAAATTTTTTATTTTATTTTTCCAGCTTACAACTAAATAAAAACCAGCCAAAAAGAATATAAAAAAACTAAATCCTAAGTTGCTACCAAACATTATTAAATTATTTTCTAATAAATTGATGATATTTAAATTCTGAAAATGAAAAAAGTTATAAAAATTAAATAAATGGATATTTAAAATTAATGCTACAATCGCTATAAAAAAAGGAATAAATAAAAAATAATAATTTTTATCAATAAAAATAAAATAATAAATTGTTATGATAATTCCAATTGTTGTAAAACTTGGCTTGAGTAAAAATAATAAGAAAATAGGAATAGATGCAAAATATTTTATTTTATTCTCAAAATTTATTAAATAATAAATAATTAAACAAAGCAAAAAAATTAATGAAAATTTTAAATTAGCTAAAAATCCGTAAATAAAAATTTGTGAAGTAATTAAAAAAAATAGAGCAAAAAAAATATTTCTTTTGTTAAATTTTAGTTTTTTTAAAACAAAAAAGAAAGTAATCAAACTAATTACTCCAAAAATAATTGGAAGTAGAATAATTAATATTTCTCTATTAAGATAATTGTCAATATTAATTATTGCAAAATCATAAAATTGATTAATTATTTTATTATCTAATTGATATGATTGTTTATATTGTGTATCAAATAAAGGAAAAAATTCCTGATAATTTTTATATTGTATTAAATATGGGCTAATCAAAAAAATTATACCAATAATTAAAATTAATATATTTAATAAATTCCAGTTAATTTTAATATTTT
>CAZQHZ010000007.1:9040-17103 GCA_964593285.1 uncultured Methanosarcinales archaeon
ATACCAATAATTAAAATTAATATATTTAATAAATTCCAGTTAATTTTAATATTTTGAATTGTTTTTATTTTCATCTTTTTTAAACTAAATTACATTCTCTTTTATAGATTTTTATTTGATTTTTTATATAAAATTCACTAAAACAATCATCATTAATATATGATATCTTAGTAATATTATATCTTGATTTAATTGTTTCATCAAATACTAAATATTTTGCATTATATTTTTGCATTATTTTGATTGCTTTTGTAATGATTGCTGAAGTATATAATGTTTTTATATCATTTAATCTAATATCTAAATCTTCGACAAATAAATAATTGGTATCTGCAAAATTTTTTTTATTTGCAAAATAATTAATTAAATGTCCTTTTTCAATATCCCATATAATAGTAAAATTTTCATTTGTTTCATTTTGTATTTTTTTAAATCCATTAATTATTTCCTTTTCTGTTGAATTATCTAATGCATCTTTTATCATTAAAAATGATGGTATAATACTTGTAAATAAAAACAAAATTAACAATAAAAAATAAAAAATAAAAATAAATTTTGAAAATTTAGTTTTTTTAAAATAATTTATTATATAAACAAAGCCTTCTCCAAATAAAATAACAAATAAAACTCCAAGATAAATTAATCCTAATGTAAAAGGAATTAATTTTAAAATAAGCAAAATTGAACATGCACATAAAATTGCAAAAGGCAAAAAAAAGGTTTTTTTCTTTTTGTTTGTTAAAAAAATATATGCAATAGCTATTAATCCAATTAATGGCAAGATTCCAAGACCAATTAGAATAGTATTTAAATTTATGTCATTAAAATATTTAATTAAAAATTCTTTTGGAATATTACCATAAATTATTGATGGGCCATGCATAATTAAAGCATCTTTATAGAAAATTAAATAGGTAAATCCGGTTAAAAAAATAGAAAAAACTAACAATTCTATTTCAGCTTTTTGAATTTTAAATTTTTCAATCCAAGATATAATAAAATAAAAAATAATTCCTAACAGAATTATTATAACAAATGGGCTAGTAAATATAAAAATTAGTAATAAAAATATAAAAAGCATTGGTTTTTTTTTAATATTGATTTTTAAAAAAAAATACATTAAATATACACTCAAAGGAACAATAATTGAGTAAATTGATGCAGTATTAATTGTTTCATATATATATATTGGAATAAAAGAAGCTAAAAAACTAGATAGTAATGCAACATTTTCATTTTTTGTTATTTGTTTTACAATTAAAAAAATAGGAAATATAAGTAAACTAGAAAAAAAATTAGTAAAAATTTTAATAGCACACATTGGTTCAAAAAAAAATAAAAAAAATGCTATAATATAGTGCATTAATGGTAAAAAAAAATATTCTCTTCCCCCATAACTTAATTCATCTTCATATTTAACAAAACCATTATCTTTAATATATTCTGCTTGTCTTAGCACAAAATAACTTTTTTCATCACTAAGATAAGGCACATTAAGTGCAAAATATAATTTAACAGCAAATACAATTATAAATAAAAATATTAATAAATAAAAATTTCTTTTTTTAATCATATTTTATTAAGAAATAGCAAACTATTTATATTTTTGCAGTTATTATTTATAAATAATATAATAAAATATAAATTTTTTAAATAAATAAAAGAGGTATTTAATGTCTATTTTTAATAATTTTAGATATTTTTGTAATTTTTTTTTAAAAAAATCACAAATTAGTGTATTTATAATTATAGGTTTACTAATTTTAATAACTTTTAGTTTATTTTTTTATGTAAGTAAATTAGAATATTCAAAATTAGAGACACAAATTCCAGAAACATTGATTTTATCAGATAATATAAGACCAGTACAAGTTTATTTTGAATCTTGTATCGAGCAGTTAAGTGAAAAACCAATTACTCAAATAGGATTAAATGGTGGAAATTTATATCCATTAAATTATAGATATTATAATGAAGAAAAATATAATTATTATTGTTTAAATCAATATGGCTTTGGTTGTATTAGTAATATGATTCTAAAAGAAGATATGCAACGGCAAATTTCAATGCATATTGAAAATAATTTTCAATCATGTGCAAATTTAAATTTTTTTGAACTGCAAGGTTTTAAAATAGATAAAGGTCATTTATCAATTAATACAGTTATTTTAAAAAATGAAGTAAAAATAAAAGCACATTATCCAATTACTTTTACAAAAGATGATAAATCATTATCAATTGATTATTTTTCATCATCCATAAAAGTTCCATTAGGCGAACTTTATGATTTATCAGTTTTTATTTTAAATTCAGAATTAAAAAAGGACCATTTCAATCAAGTCGATTATATGGTAAATTATAATTTTTTAAATAACAATTATAATGACAATAATTTAATTATAAAAAAACACAAACCACATCCAGATATAATTTATAATTTAATTAAAGATGATTATTACTTTAATTTTGCACTTCAAGGTTCTTTAAATTTAGGTATAGAAAAATTATTTTTTTCACAAAATCATGTTTCTTCAAATGGTTGTTGTTATATTCCATATGATAATACTTGTTTTGTTAATGTTCCAAATTTTTTATGTGAAATAAAAAATGGTGTGTTTGATTCAAATTCAAATTGTAATTGTGCAATTGATTCAAATAAGATATTAAATGAAGATTTAAAGCCTACAACTTTAAATGCAAATAATTGTAATAATACTTATAATTATGTAACGAATGATTTTTCATTAAATGAAAGAATTCATGGTGAATCTTGGTGTAGTTATGATTCTTTAACCGGTAATGGAAAGGATTATGTTGGTTCAAGGCATTATATGCATTATTGTATAGATGGGGTTGAATATGTTGAAGAATGCAGGGATTATAGACAAGAAATATGTGTCTCTACTAAAATTAATGAATCTAATACTATTTATTCAAAAGCAATGTGTAAACCAAATAGGTGGGAAGATTGTCATTTATGTGATAGTTTTGAGTGTTGTAATGATAATAATTATAGAGATTGTATTTGGCAAGATAATTTATCAATAAATTCTAAGTGCGTACCATTAGTTCCACCCGGATTTAAACACTGGGAAGGTGAGAGTAGAGAATTTTGTTCTATTGCAAATAATAAAGATGAGTGTGTTGGTTTTAGTTGTAATGATTCATGGGTTAGTGATAATTCTTATTTATGTTATATGCAAGGTGATTGTGGAAATTATAGAAATATTTTTGATAAAAAAACAAGTTTTGGTTTTTTTCATACAGATTTAAAGGCAATAGTTAATGATTCAATTTTTCCAAATAAAGGATTTACTACAAAAGGAAATAATCAATTTATTTCATTTAATTATAGTTCTTTTAATAGACAAAAAGTTATGTCAAGTAATTTAAACGAAAATTATGATATTTTATCAGGGATTTTAGTTTCTTTTTATTCATTTTTAGATCAATTATCTAAAATTTCTTCAAATGTAAAAAAAGATGATTTTAAAGTTACAAATTTTGCATTTTGCAATTTATGGCAAGCTCCATTTGAAAATATTGATTGTAGTAAATGTGATGGTGGTTATTTTAGACCATGTACTGAATATAAGTGCAAAAGCATTAGTCAACAATGTATATATGAAGAAATTAAAGGAAAAGGTTATTGTATGGAACGTGAAGATTTAACTAATAATTTACCAATTATAACATTAAATGATTCTTTAACAGAAAAATCCTTACGATTAGAAGAAAAAGAAATTATTTTAGATAATTTAATTTTAAGAGGATATAAAGTTAAAGAAAACTTATCTCAAAACCAAATTATAAACATAGGGATTAATACAAAAAAAGAAACAACCTGTAAAATGAGTTTTATTCCAAAAAATAATTATGTTTCTTTAATGTCAAACCCAATTGGTAACAATTCTTTTGTTGAAAACCATTTAATAAATTTGAGGATACCACCAAAACCAAAAATATCAACAAAAATATTTGATATTTTTGATTCAAAAAATATTTCTTCTTTTTTAAATTCATTTTATGATTTACAAAGCGATATATTTTATCAAAAAAATGAAAATGAACTTTTATCAGATATTTTTTCAATAATTTTTGGAAATTCTATTTTTGATGATAATGCAAAAAAAACATCTTTTATCAATTTACTATTTGACAATTCATTGCAGTCAAGACAAATATTAAAATTGTTATTAGAAAAAATAAATAATGGTGGGTATTATGCTTTTATTTATTGCATGGATAGAGCAGGTCAAGAAAACATACATCCTTTTTTTATTGAAATTGATATAGATGATTCATTTATGGAATTAAATCCACCAAAAATTTTAGGTATTATTCCAAAAAATAATTCTTTATTTAGTTATTTAAATGACAATATATTAATTGAATTATTTTTAAATGAACCAAGTGATTGTAGATATAGTTTGCATGATGTTGATTTTTTTAGTATGAATAATAGTTTTGAGTGTGTTAATTCAAATAATTTATTATCACCCCAATTTGGTGGAAGTTATTCTTGTAAAACAAAATATAATACATCAAAAGATGATATAAAACTTTTTATTAGATGCAAGGATTTACCTACAATAAATAAAGAAGTTGATTTTAAATTATATTTAGAAAATGAAACAAAATTAGAAAAAATATTATTTAATGATTTTTTAATAAATCAAAATAATTTTTCAGTTTCAAAAAATAATATGTCTTTGTATTATTATTTAGATGATAATTATGATTGTAATTTAATTTTAAATTCATCAGTTACAATAAATGGTAGTTGTAATTTGTCTAATAAAAAACAATTAGGTTTATATGAATGTATTTTTAAGCAAGATTTTTCAAAAATTAATTTTAATAACTTAGATAATAATTATTTTTTAAATTCAAAAATTGTATGCAAAAATAATAATTCAACTAATTTTAATGTACACAATGAAAGTATAGTTTACAAATTAAATAGATCAAATGAATTAAAAATAGTTGATTTTAAACCAAAAGGAGATATTTATTCAACAAATCCAACATTATATGTAAAAACAACAAAAAGTAATAATGTTAAGTGCGGTTTTTTTAATAATAAAAATTTAGGGGTTTATTCTATGGAAAATATTGTTGATTTTGAATTTTCAACAAAATTAGTTAATTTAAATAAAGGTTCTCACACATATTTTGTTAATTGTTTTGATTCTTATGGGAATGAAGCTTTAAAAGAGATTGATTTTTATATTAATTAAATAATTAATATTTATTTTTTAGATAGATTTTTAATAATTTAGAATTATTTTTTAATATTAATAAAAATAGCGGGGGAAGGATTTGAACCTTCGACCTCCGGGTTTCTTGAATCTTTTGTGCTTAAAATATTAAACACAAATAAGATATATGAGCCCGACGGGCACTCCTGACTGCCCTACCCCGCTATATTTTCTTAGAAAATTCAAACTATTTATAAATATTTTTGTTATTTGGATTTAAAATTGATATTTTATAAAAATAAACTGAAAATAAATAATTTATTGTATTTTTATTTTATTAATTTCTTCTTTTAAATTTTCAGAACCTTTTTTTAATTCTTGTGCAATTATTGTTAATTCTTGCATTGAAGCTGTAGTTTCTTGAATAGATGCACTCATTTCTTCTGCGCCTGCAGCACTCTCTTCAGCAACAGCACTAACATCAGCAATTGATTTATCAATTGTTGATATAAAATCTTCTTCAGTTTCAGCAAGTTTTTCAATACTTGTTGTTTGTTTATCAATATTGCTAATAATTGCAGAAATTCCTTCAAGTGAAACTAAAGCATCTCCAATAACTTTGCTTCCTTGTTCGACATCATTTGTTCCATTTTTTATTGTATTTACTGCATTATTTGTTGAATTTTGAATATCAGAAATTAAATTTGAAATATTTTGTGTTGCTTTTTGGCTTTCTTCTGCCAATTTTCTAATTTCATCAGCAACAACGCTAAATCCTTTTCCAGCTTCACCAGCTCTAGCAGCTTCAATAGTTGCATTTAATGCAAGTAAATTAGTTTGTTCTGATATATTATTGATAACATCTATTATTTTCCCAATTTCTTGGCTTTTTTGACCAAGTAAATCTATATTAGATGATGTTTCATTAAATATATTTTTTATTTTTGTAATATTCTCATTTGCAATCCCTGCAGATTCTTTTCCTTTTTGTGCATTTTTATTTGCAAGGCCAGAAGATTCTGAAACTGTTTTTATTTCTATAACTTCTTTTTTTAAATGTTCATTTAAATTTCTAATAATTTCAGCAGTTTTATTAACTTCTCTTGATTGTGTTTGGGCACCTTTAGCAATTTCTTGAATAGTTGCTGAAATTTGTTCTGTTGCAGAGCTTGTCTCTTCAGAAGAATTCATTAATTTTGCAGATGTTTTATCAACAATTAAAAAATTATCATTGATTTTGGTTATTAAATTTTTTGTTGAATTAACTACTTTATTGTATGCATCAACTAGATATTTAATTTCATTATTTCCACTTGCATTAATATTTAATTTATAGGTATAATCTTGTTCTGAAAGTTTTTTAAAAGCAGTAGTTATTTTTTCAATAGGGTTAGTTATTAAATTTGTTACAAAAGTAATTAAAAAAATTAAAATTAAAATAACTATTCCAGTAATAGAAAATAAAACAATTAAAGCAAAATTAATTTCTTTTGAAATAATTTGATTAACTCTTTCTTGCTCAATACCAACAAAATAAATTCCAATTATTTCATTATTTTTATTAAATATAGGTTCATATATTGTTAAATGAGAAACATCTAAAATATATGCTTGTCCAATATAAACATTACCATTAATCATATCTTGGTATGCAGCACTATTTTTTCCAAGGTATGTCCCAATAGCTCTTTCATTGTTTTCTAATCGAATGCTTGTAATTATTCTTTTAAAATCGTCATTTTCTTTTACAAAAATGGTTCCAACTATTCCTAATTCACGACTTATAGTATCAATAGCATCATAACGATTTTCAATACTCTTATTATTTTTATCAATTAATTTTCCGTCATGATAATTTAATTCGCCAAATTCTCCTCTCATGTATTCTTTAAATGAAAATAAATCTCCATGTAATTTTGTATCTAAAATTTCATTAGAAGTATTTTCTGCTAAATTTTTCATTCTATTAACACTAACAATTGTTAAAACAGTAGATAAAATTATAATACATAGCAAGGTAACAACTAATATTTTGTTCTTTATTTTCATTTCATTAAAACTTTTAAAAAAATTCAAAAAATTCACCTATTTAACTGTATTTATTATATAAAGATTCAAGTTTTTGTTGTGCTAAGCCCTCACCAAGTAACGATGCAAGCATTTGTTTGCATTGATCTAGAAAATTTTTTGGATCAGAATCAGAAAAACCATCAATTTTATCAGCACTTGCTGCACCAAGAATTGATGTTATTACATTTTTTGCATCTTCTTTTACTCCTATTTTAACCACCGTTTTTTATTATATAGTATTAAATTAAATATATATATAATTATTAAGTATTAAAACTATTTGTATTTAAATAATTTTGTAGTTCTTTATGAATAGTATCATATATTTTTCCCATGTTTTTTTGAATTTCGTTACTTAATTTTTCACCAAAATCCATATTTTTTGGTTTAATTAAATAAAAAAATATTTTGGTCTTTTTATTCATTTTTTTTATTTTATTTTTTATTTCATTAAATGCAATATTATGTGATGAGTAATTATCACTATTAAATTTTATTTCATTGATTTCTTTTTTAATAAATTCTCCATAATTTAAATCAATCATTGCACAATCAATTATATAAATGATTTCATATTCTTCAATGTAGCCTAAAATATCCATACTACTTGCAGAATAATAGCAATCAACCAATTTGTTATTTTTAAATTCATTTTCTAATTTTTCTGTAATTATTAATCCTACAGCATCATCATTTCTAATTAAACTACCATATCCAATTATTGCTATTTTTTTTTCCATTTTTAAAATTAATATTTTATTTTAATTTCTTTTTAATAAATATTACTATTTA
>CAZQHZ010000007.1:17203-38778 GCA_964593285.1 uncultured Methanosarcinales archaeon
TAAATATTACTATTTAATAAATTTTATATATTAATAAATTTTCTATTTATTTTATGTGTTTAGCAATACCTGCAAAAATTATTGAAATTAATAAAGATAATTCTGCTAAAGTAGATTATGGTGGAGTAAAAAAACAAATAAGACTTGATTTAGTTGATGTAAAAGTTAATGATTATGTTTTAATTCATGCAGGATTTGCTATAGAAAAAATGGATAAAAAAACCGCACTTAAAACAATTAAAGATATTAATAAATTAATTTTAAATGATTAATCAAATTGTTAATTTAAAATAATTAGTTTTTATATTAAGTTTAATAATAATTAAAATGAAAAATGCATATTGGGATCAAAATTTATATTTAAATAAAAATGATCTAATTAAAGAAATAAAAAAAATAGCATCAACAATAAAAAAAGATGTTAATTTTATGGAAGTTTGTGGTGGTCATACTTATTCTATAATTAAATTTGGTATAAAGGAAATATTGCCTAAAAATGTAAATTTAATTTCAGGTCCAGGCTGTCCTGTTTGTATAACTTCAGCTAACGATATAGATTCAATAATTGAAATTGCAAAATCAAATGTTCCAATTGCAACTTATGCTGATATGTTAAGGGTTAAAGGATCAAAATATTCTCTTGAAGACATAAAATCTAAAGGAGCAATTATTAAAACAATTTATTCAACTTCTGAATTAATTGAATTAAAAAAACACTATCCAAATATTGTTTTTTTTGCAATTGGTTTTGAAACAACAATTCCAATGACAACATTTGTTTTACAAAATAATATACCTGTCTTTTCATCACACAAAGCATTACTTCCTGGGCTTAGAGCATTAATTGATGAAAAATTAAATATTGATGGATTTATTCTTCCAGGACATGTTTGCAGTGTTATTGGGTATAAAGATTTTAAATCATTAAATATATATCAAGCGGTTTCTGGTTTTGAAGCTGAGCATTTATTAAGGTCTATTTATGCATTGCTTGTTTTAATCAAAAACGAAAAAAAAGATGTTGTTAATACATATTTTGAGGTTGTAAAAAAAGAAGGAAACATTAAAGCAAAAAAATTAATTAACAAACATTTTATATTAAATGATTCAAATTGGAGAGGAATTGGAGTTATTTCAAATTCAGGATATGAAGTAATGAATAATAAATTAAATGCAAAAGTTATTTATAAAGATAAATTAAAAAATATACAAACAGAAAAAAAATCATTATGTAGATGTGGTGAAGTATTAAAAGGAATTATTAGTCCATTAAAATGCCCTTTATTCTCAAAAAGATGTACACCTAATAATCCAATTGGTGCATGTATGGTTAGTAGTGAGGGTTCATGTAATATTTATTATTTATTTAATGAACAAAGAAATAATTAAAAATTTTTAATTTATAAAAAATTTAATTTATTTTAAATCTTTCTAAACTTTTTTTGTTTTCATCACTTATTTTTGCTAATTCTTGTGCCATTGTAGATACTCGTTGCATTGCAGCTGTGGTTTCTTCCATAGATGCACTAACTTCCTCTCCACCTGCAGCATTTTCTTGTGCAAAAGTACTAACTTCACTAATAGATTTTTTAACATTTTCAGTTAATTCAACTTGATTTGTTGTTTTTGAAACAATATCTTTTATTTGTTGATTCATGTTGTTAATAATTGCAGAAATTCCTTCAAGTGAAACTAACGCTTCATTAATAATTGTTGCACCTTCATCGACTTCTTTATTACCACTAGTTATTGAATTAACTGCATTGTTTGTTGAATTTTGAATATCTGAAATTAAATTAGTAATATGTTGTGTTGCTTTTTGTGATTCTTCTGCTAATTTTCTAATTTCATCAGCAACAACGCTAAATCCTTTTCCAGCTTCACCAGCTCTTGCAGCTTCAATAGTTGCATTTAATGCAAGTAAATTAGTTTGTTCAGATATATTATTGATAACATCAACTATTTTTCCAATTTCTTGACCCTTTTGTCCAAGATCTGAAATGACATTAGAAGCACTACCAACGGTAGTTTTAATTGCTTTTATTTTGTTATTAGCATTTCCTGCAGCGGTTCTACCTTTAGATGCATTATTATTAGCAATATCAGCGGATTGTGCTAATGAATTTACACTCTCAGATACTTTTTTAATGGTTTCATTTAATTCTGTCATCATTTTTGATGTTTCAGCAACTAAACTAGATTGATTTTCAGAACCTTTTGCAATTTGTTGCATGGTTGATGAAACTTGTTCTGCAGAAGCATTAACCTCTTCACTTGAAGAAGATAAATCTTGTGCACTATTACTAATTGTAGAATTATTTTCATTAGTTTTTGTTATAACTTCTTTAATATTTTTTGAAATTAAATTTAAAGATCTTGATAATTCTTCTATTTGATCATTTGTTTTAATTTCATTCATTTCTTTAGTTAAATCTCCTTTACTTATTGTATTTGCAAAATCAACACATTTTTTAAGGGGATTTGAAATGTCTTTTTGAACATAAAAGCCGATTGCTATTGCAATTGCTAAGGCAATAATTGATGAAATTATTGTGATATAAGTTGCATTAAAAAAATGCATTCCAATAAATTGTATTATTAATGCAAAAATTGTTACAACAAAAAAACCCAAAATAATTTTTAATTCAATATTTATTTTTTTTAATTCATTTGTTTTATTATTTTTTTTTAATTCTTCAGTGTTTTGTTCAGACATTTTTTACTCCTTTATTATATTATTTTGATAATAATTTTTAAAAATATGAAAGTTAGTAAAATAATAACTTATTTTATTTATATAAGTTTTTGATAATTTTAAAATAGTAACAAATTATTTTTCTGCATAGTAACACTTTTTATAATATTAGTAACATTTTTATATTAGTTGTTATAAACAAAAATTATATTTAAAAATATATTTAAGAAGGTTAAAAATGGTTTTTAGTTGTTGTAAATATAAAAAAGGTTGTTATTTTTTATCATTGTTTTATAAATCTAAAAAAAATAAAAAAAACTTAAGGGAATTTGTAATCTTTTATTGTAATGAGAATTATAATTTTTGTTTTAGAAAAAAAATTGCAGACATAGTTGGTTTAGAGAGAGTTCCTTTTAATTTACTTGCAAATGGCACAATTTTTGAGAATACAACTATTTTATCTTGGTCAGAGAGTGTTAAAAAAATATTTTACAAAGTATATTTTAACATTGAAAATAATATAGATAATAAAATAACTTCTAAATGTGATAATAAATTTTTATTATCTAGATTTGACAATCTAATTATTAAAAAAAAAGAGGTGTTTTAAAATTATTATTGCTCTTGCAACAAATGATTTAGTAAATGTTTCAAATAATATAGATGAATCAAGTGGTTTTTTATTAATAAACATTGAAAATAAAAAAATTATTAATAAAAATTTTACAATTAATTTTAATTTATCTAAAAATGAGAACGATTGTAAATTTATTGTTGCAAGAAGTTTTAGCAAAGAAAAATATTTAGAATTATTTAATAATAAAATTAAACCAATTGTTACAACATTTGAAAAAATTGATGATGCATTAAATGAGATTTTAAATAATTCTGAATATATAAACGAATAAGAAATGTTGTAATAATTTTATAAATTAATAAATACTGTAAATGAGGTTATAAATATGATTAATTCATGCAAAGAAAGATTTTTAGAAGATAACAATGATGCATTATCAAAAAAAATTAAAACTATTTATAGAAAATTATTTTATAATCAAAAAAATGATGATGTAGTTTTTAACCAAATAAATAAATTAGAAAAATTATTATTGGACATTAATTTTTCAAAAAATGATGAAAGAAAAATTTTAAATTTTTCATTAAATACTAATATGGTTCCTTTTTTTCAAAAAATTTATGAAAAACATGAAACAAATCTTGAAAATAAATTTGCTGAAAAAATTTTATTAAATTCTAAAGAAAAAATATCAAATTATCATTTATATAATAGATTTAATACATTAATACAAAATGAAATTAAATTAGCAAATATAAGTTCAAAAGATAATCTTTTATTTATTGGCTCAGGTTCATTTCCAATATCTGCAATATTATTTGAAAATTATCTAAATTGTAATATTTCTTGTTATGACAAAAATCTAGTGGCTGTAAAAAAATCAAAAGAAGTATTAAAAAAAATGAACCTTGATGAAAAAATAAATGTGTATAATAAAGATGGTTGTAATTTAAATGAAAATAATTATGATGTTATTGTTTTAGCACTACTTTCAAAACCAAAAAAAGAATTATTACATAAAATAAAGCCATTATTAAATTATGATACTAAATTAATATGTAGAACAAGTGATGTTTTAAGAGAATTTTTTTATGAAAAAACACCAATAGAAGAACTTAAAAAATATAATGTTGTAGATAAAACTTATGCTAAATATAATCAAACAATATCATCTATTTTACTAAAAAAATAAAAATTTATATTGGATTGTAATGTTTTAAAAAATAAAAACTTTCAAAAGGTTTAATAACTTAAAAATTTAAAAACTTTAAAAAATTAATTAACTAAAAATTTAAAATAAAGATATTTTTTATAAATTTTAAATAAATTATTAAGGTGGTTTTAATGTGTAATGAATGTGGTTGTGATGAAAAATTAGAAAATAGTATTGAGAATAATAAATTTGATATAAAAGAGGAATCAAATAATAATAACGAGATAAAAATTGAAAAAAATATTTTAGATGAAAACGATTTAATTGCTGATAAAATTAATCACGAATTTATACATAAAGAAATTTTGTGTGTAAATATATTAGGTTCGCCTGGAAGTGGAAAGACAACTTTTATTGAAAATATTTCAAAATACTTAGGTTCAGATAAAATTTTTGTTATTCAAGGTGATTTAGAATCAGATGTTGATAAAATTAGGCTTGAAAAACAAAATATTAAAACATTTCAAATAAATACGCATTCAGGTTGCCATTTAAATTCTGAAATGATTTTTGATGCATTAAAAAAAATAAATTTAGAGGGCATTAATTATTTGTTTATTGAAAATATTGGAAATTTAGTTTGTCCAGCAAATATTAAATTGGGTCAAGAAATAGACATAATAATAAGTTCAACTACTGAAGGATCAGATAAACCAAAAAAATATCCAATTATTTTTAATAATGCAGATGCAATATTAATTTCAAAGATGGATTTAGCAAAACATGTTGAATTCAATGAACAAGAATATGTAAGTGATTTAAAACAAATAAATAATAAAGGAGAAATATTTTATGTAAGTTCAAAAAAAGAAGATTCCTTTAGAAAAGTAGCTGATTTTTTTAAAAAAAATTTAGATAAATTAAAAGAAAAATCAAAAAAACACAACCATTAATTATTTTTTTATTTTATTAAAAAAAATAAATAAATAATAAAAATTAACAAATTCGTGGAACAATTCTTCCAGTTGGGTTATTTAAAATTTTTGTTCCAAGTTCTGTTTTTATTATAATTTTATTATCTTTTGTTACTTCACCGATAATTGAAGCCATTTTATTATATTTTTTTAATATGGATAAAGTTTTGGTGGAATTTTTTTTATTGCAAACACAAATAAATCTTCCTTCACATGCAAGTTCATAAACATTTAATCCAAGCATTTCACATACAATTTTTACTTCCTTTTTAACAGGTATATTTTCTTCATTTAAAACCATCCCTATTTTATTTTTTTCACATAATTCATTTAATGTTGAAGCAATTCCTCCTCTTGTTGCATCTTTTGCTTGTTTTATTAAACTATTAATTTCTAACAATTCATTAATTAATGCTTTAGAATCCGTAATAATTGAAGTTTCAAAATCAAGTCTTTTTGATAAAAGAGCAATAGAATGCTCCCCAATCCCACCAGATAAAATTATTTTATCTCCAATTTTTAATTCATTATTTAAAATATTTTTATTATTTGCAATTCCAATTCCAGAAGTATTAATGATTATTTTATCAAGACTTTTTTTTTCAACAACTTTTGTATCTCCAGTAACTATTGGAATTTTAAATTTTTTAGATAATTTTGAAATTGAATTAATTATTTTTTTTAAATCATTTTTCAAAAAACCTTCTTCAATAATAATTCCTAAACTCAAACCAATTGGTTTTGCACCCATAACTGATAAATCATTTACAGTTCCACAAAATGCAATATCACCAATATTTCCTCCTGGGAAAAAAATTGGTGAAATAGTATATGAATCTGTTGTAAAAACAACGTTTTTATTATTACCAATATTAATATATGCAGAATCTTCATCATATCCTTGCCATTTATTTTTAAAGTTTCCTAAATTTTTTCTTATAGATGAAATCAGAAATTGCATCTCTTTTCCACCTGAACCTTCAGTTAATGAAACAAATTCATCTTTTTGATAATCAATATTATTTGTGTTTTTTTTCATTTTTAATTATTACTTTATAATTTTCGTTTTAATGAGGGTGTATATGTTCTTTTTTATTTTTATTTAATTGGCTTGTTAAAGTTAATTTACCATGTTCAACACCTTTAGTTGCAAGTATTTTTTTTGATAATTCTTCAATTTCTTTATTTTTTCCTTCTAAAATTAACACTTCCATACAACTTGTATGGTCAACATGTATATGTAAAGTACTTTTTACAACATCATAATGATGCTGTAGATGTGTTAAATGTCTTTGTATGTCCTTATGATCATGATCATAAATAAAAGTTAATGTACCAATACAATTAGAATTTGGATCATTTATTTTTTGTTCTATTAAATAATTTCTTATTAAATCCCTTATTGCTTGTGAACGGTTATTATAGCCATGTTTTTTAATAATTTTATCAAATTCTTTTAATTGATTAGGTTCAAATGCAATACTTTTTCTATTTATTTTTTCCATTTTAAATTTTTATATAAATTATTTTATTTTTTGATTATAAATATATATATTAAATAAGTTCTATTTTTTTTATAATAACTTCTTTTCCATCAATTATTTTTGTATTTAATGAATAACATTTGCTACAATAAATATCATCTAATCTATCAATAATTGTTTTTGTATTGCAATCATTACAATAAATAATCCCTTTTTTTTTTATTATTTTTAACTTTATAATTTTATTTTCAAAAAAATCATCTTCTTTTAGGAGATTTTTAAAATAAAATTTAATTGGCATTGCAGAAAAGGTACTTAAATTACCAATTTCTAAGTTAATTGCCATATTTTTATTTATTTTTTTTGAAATTATAATTTCTTTAATTTGTTTAATTAAATTTTTTGTAATATCTAATTCATGCATTTTTTAGTGAGGTATTTTATTATTTAAATAATTATTTAAAAAAATTATTTTAATTTAGAATTAAAAAAAAGTATTGTTTTAACAATATCTATCATACAATGCTTGCAGTTTTTGCTCAGCTAATGCAGGTCCAAGCATTCCACCAAGCATTTCTTTACATTGGTCTAAGAAAGCTTTTGGGTCTGTATCTGAAAACCCATCAATTTTATCTGCACTTGCAGCTCCAAGTAGTCCACCAATCAATGTTTTTGCTTCATCTTTTACGCCCATTTTGAAAATCTTTAGTATTGTTATTTAATATTAATTTATTTAATTATTTATTTAAATTTATTTTTTAGAATACTATAAAAAGTTTGTTTTGTACTTTGTGGTAGTTAAAACTTATTTTTTAATGAATTTGCAATAATGCATTGACCATAACTAATCCCACCATCGCCACATGGAACGTTTTTATTCAAGATCACTCCTTTATTTAATAAGTACGATGAAATTTGATTATTATATGCAACTCCACCAGAAAAAACGATCTTTTTATTTTTGTTATTTTTTAGGAAAATATTTTTTACTTTAGTAATTATATCTTGTTCATCAAAATTTTTATTTTTTTTTGCAATTAAATATAATCCTTTTGCAATATATTCAAAAGCCATATTTGCTAAATATTTATTATGGTCATTTTGATAGTTATTATTTTTGTTTATTTTTCTATTAATAAAAACATATTTGATTAAAGGTGTTGTCATTAATGTATCAATTCCATTTATATTTTTTATAATCGGTTTTAATTTATTAAAATCATTTTCTTTTTTTTTGTAATTATGAAAATCATCAGCGAAACTTTCAAGAAGCATAGCACTTCTTGCATCATATGTTGTTTTTTCACATAAATTAAAAATTGCAGATATTGCATCAATTATTCTTCCAGCACTTGAAGTTTTATAAATATTAAAATTCTCTTTTATTTGTTTTATATATAATTTTGTTTCACTTTTTTTAAATAATTTTAATTTAATTAATTCTTCTTCATTAAATATTTTATTTAAAATTCCAAAAAGCATTTTTTTTGGATTAACTGCACTAGAATCTCCAGAAAGCATAATTTGATCTTCAAGTTTTCCAATTCTTTTAAATTTAGAATTATTGTTAACATCAAATATTTCACCACCCCAAATTTTATTATCTTCTCCAAATCCAAGGCCATCACAAGAAATACCTATATAATCTTTTAAATTATATTCTCCAGAAACACTTGCAACATGTGCTTTGTGATGTTGAATTTTTATTAATTTTGCATTTAATTTTTTTGCTAAATATTTTGCATATTTTGTTGTTTCATATTCTGGATGTAAATCACATGTAATTATTTTAGGTTTTGCTTTTGTAATTTTAAGCATTGTTTGAATATTTTTTTTAAAAAATTCAAAAGTTTTAAAATTGGATGTTGTGCCAATATGCCCTGATAAAAAAGCATTATTATTTTTTGCAATACAAATTGTATTATTCATTTCAGCCCCAAGTGCTAATGTATCTTTGCATTTTATAGGTAGTTTTATAGGTATTGGAGCAAATCCTCTTGAACGCCTTATAATTAATGGTTTATTTTGTATTACTTTAATTACTGAATCATCAACTTTATTAATTATTTTTCTTTCATTTGTCAAAATATTTGTTGTAATTTTTTTGTTAATAATTTCTTTTTCATTAGTAATTATTGGTTCACCAGGAATATTTGCAGAAGTCATAATTAATGGTTTATTTATAAATTTAAAAAGTAAATAATGCAAAGCAGTATATGGCATCATTATTCCAAGGGTATTTAATTCAGAAGTTTCTTTGTTTAATTTTTTATTTTTTTTTTCTAATATTACAATTGGTCTTATTGAAGAAGTTAAAATTTCTTCTTCTTTTTTATTTAAAATAACATATTTTTTTGCCATATTTATGTCTTTTACCATAATTGCAAAAGGTTTATCATATCTATTTAATGCACTTTTTATTTTTTTAATAGCTATGTTATTTAAAATAGAAGTAATATGAAATCCACCAATTCCTTTTATTGCAATTATTTTATTTTTTCTTAGTAAATCTGCAGTTATTTTTATTTTTTTAATATCATCTTTTTCATTTATTATTTTATTATTGTTCATTAATTTTAATTTAGGACCACAATTTTTACACGCAATTGTTTGTGCATGATACCTTCTATCTAATGGGTTAGTATATTCTTTTTTGCAAGCTTTACACATTTTAAATTCACCCATACTAGTAAAAGGTCTATCATATGGGTAATCTTTAATCATACTAAATCTTGGCCCACAATTTGTACATGTAATAAAATAGTAATTGTATCGTCTATTATTTTTATCATTTAATTCGTCAATACAATCATTACATAAAAAAATATCTGCAGGAAGAATGGTTTCTTCATTTTTCGAAGTATTTTTACTTTTTATTATTTTAAAATCATTATAATCTTTTTCATTATATTTGTCGCTTACATCATTTATTTTTATTTCATTTATTTTTGCTAATGGCGGTAATTTTTTAAAAATATCTTTAAATTCTTTTTTATTTGTTAGTATTAAAACTCCAGAGCCCGTGTTTAATACATATCCTTTAACATTGTTTTTAATGGCTTCCTTATAAACAAAAGGTCTAAATCCAACACCTTGTACAATTCCTTTTATTTTAATTAAATACATTTTTATATATAAAAATTTTTAAATATTAATAATTATGTTTTTTAAATGAAAAAATTTATAAATAATAGTTATAAAAATAATTTATAAAAATAGTGTTGTTAATATTTTTAAAATTTTTTTAAAAATAAAATAAGGAAATAATAATATTGGATAAAATATGAAATAACAAAAGTTTTATAAATTATATATTAAATATGTATAAATATAAAATTAATATAATTTTTTGAAATTTTTTATGAGGTGAATAAAATGAGTGCGAATGTATTAGTTGTTGATGATTCAGCTTTTATGAGAAATATGTTGAAAAATATCATTTCTCAATCTGGAGCAACAGTAGTTGGCGAGGGAGCAGATGGACAAGAGGCAATAGATAAAGTAAACGAATTAAAGCCACAAATAGTTTTTCTTGATATCATGATGCCAAATGTTAATGGATTAGAAGCATTGAAAAAAATAAAAGAACAAAATCCTGGTGTTAAAGTTGTTATGTGTACTTCTGCAGGTCAAGATAAAATAATTGCAGAAGCGGTTGAAGCTGGAGCATCTGAGTTTGTAAAAAAACCATTTAAGCCAGATGAGATAAATCAAATAATTTCAAAACTTTCATAATTGTTTTATAATTAAAATATAAGTATGGTTTTTATATTTAAAAGAGGTGAATAAATAATGCCAGATATATTAGTAGTGGATGATTCAATTTTTATTAGAAATATTCTAAAAGATATGTTACATAGATTGGGTTTTACAAGTCTTGATGAGGCATCTGATGGTCTTGAAGCAGTAGAAAAAACAAAATCAGGAGAATATAAATTAATTTTTATGGATATAATGATGCCAAGAATGGATGGTCTTCAAGCAATAAAAGAAATCCGAGCATTAAATCCAGAACAACAAATTGTAATTTGTACTTCTGCAGGTCAAGAAAAAATAGTAAATGAAGCTGTAAGCAGTGGAGCTAAAGAATTAGTCTTAAAACCCTTTGATTTAGTTGAAATTAAGCAAATTGTTGAAAAATATTTAATGTAATTTTAATGTTTTAAATCAATTTTGGTGTTTTAAATGATAAATTTATTGATTGTTGATGATTCAGCATTAATTAGAAAAATAATTAAAGCGAGTCTTGAGGATGTAGAAGGTATTAATGTGGTTGGCTATGCAGTTGATGGTGAAGATGCATTAAAAAAAATAAGTAAATTAAAACCAGATATTGTAACTTTAGATATGAATATGCCAAAAGTTAATGGTCTTGAAGTTTTACGAGAAACTTTTGATAAAAAACCAATTCCTTTTTTGATAATTAGTTCAGAGCCTAGTAAGGATTCAAAAGAAACACTTCTTGCACTAGAAGAAGGTGCAGTAGATTTTATTTTAAAACCAAAAAACATTACAAATAAAGAAAATTTAGATTATTTTAAAAGTATTTTACTTGATAAAATTTATTTAGCAATAAAATCAAAACCTCATGTTTTTCATCCAATTAAAAAAAAAGTAGTTCATAAATTTAGCTCAAAAATAAAAAAAATTTTAATTATTGGGGCATCAACAGGAGGTCCTTCAACGATTTCTAAATTATTTTCAGAACTACCACCAAATTTATCATTCCCTATTTTAATTGTTCAACATATGCCAGAAGGATTTACGAAATATTTTGCACAAAGACTTAATTTAATTTCACAATTTGATGTAAAAGAAGCAGAAAATGATGAATTAATTTCAAACAATGTTGCATATATTTGTCCTTCAGATTATCATATGGAAATTTATTTAGATGAAAATAATTTATATAAAATAAAATTGCAAAAAGGTGAAAAATTAAATCATGTTAGGCCAAGTATTGATGTTTTATCAAAAAGCGTTGCGCATTTATTTAAAAAAAATGCATTGTTATTAATTTTAACCGGAATGGGCAAAGATGGAACTGATGGTGCAAGAAGTATAAAAAAACATGGCGGAATAGTAATTACTCAAAATAAAGAATCATCTATTTTATTTGGTATGCCAAAATCAATTATTGATAATAACTTAGCAGATCAAATTATTGATCTTTCAAAAATGTCTGTTTTAGTAATTAAAAAATTGGATGGATAAAAATGAATATGGACGAATTTAAAGAATTGTTTATAGAAGAAGCAAAAAAAAGTATAACTGAAATTGAAAATAATTTAATTTTATTAAAAGAAAATTATGATGAAAATGTTATGTTAAATTTAAAAAGACAATTTCATACATTGAAGGGAAATTCTGCTTCAATGGGATATGATAATTTTTTTGAATTATCAAAATCATTAAATGATCTATCATGCCAGGTTATTGATAAAAAGTTAGAATTTAATTTAGAATTACTTACTTTATTTGATAGTGCAAAAAATGTACTCTTAGATGCATTAGATGAAATAAAAAATGATAATTTAACAAATTTTAATGATAATGGATTAACAAAAAAAATACAAAATATGCTTTATTAATTTTAAATAATAAAAAAATGGAGATAACCCAATACAAGGAACAATTTGTTTCAGAATCAAGAGAACATATAGATTTATTAAATGAATCTATTTTAATTTTAGAAAAAGAACCCCAAAATTTAGATGTAATTAATAAATTATTTCGTTCATTTCATACATTAAAAGGAAATTCTGCAACAATGGGTTATAACAAATTTTCTGAATTATCTCATCATTTAGAAGATATTTTAGATAAAGCACGTTCAAAACAAATTGTTTTAAATTCAGATTTAATAGATGTTTTATTTAAAGGTATAGATCTTTTAGAAAATGGTCTTGATTTAATTTTAGATGATAAATCAGAAGAGTTAGAAATAAAAGAGATTACTTTAGATGTTGAAAATATTATTTCATCCATATCATCAGATGGCGTAGCTTCTGATGCAAACAAAAAAAAAAATGAAAATAAATTAACAAAAGATGAAATTGAAAAATTAAAAAAATTAGAAAAAGAAAATAAAATTTTTGAAATTATTATTTTTTTTGATAAAGATAACGCATTAAAAGGTGCTAAATCTTTAATTATTTTACGAGATTTAAATTCTTATTCAACTATTATTAAATCTTTTCCAGCAAAAGATAAATTATTATCAAAAGAATTAGATGACGAATTGAAAATAATAATTTCAACTAAAAAAGAAAAAGAGTTTATTGAAAAAAATTTTAAAGAAATTTCTGGAATTTCATCATATAAAATAAATGATTTTAAATTAAATGAATTTATTAATGAAGAAAACGAAAAAAATAAAGATTTTTTAAAAGAAAACGATAAAGCAAAAATTGCAAAAATACAGCAAGATGCAATGAATAAACAAATTCAAAGTGTTAAAATTGATATAAAAAGTTTAGATAATTTAATGAATCTTGTTGGAGAACTTCTTATTAGTAAAATAAGACTTGAACAAATTTCAAAAAATTATGATGATAAAATTCTAAAAGGAATTATTAATAATTTAACAAGATTAACTGTTGATATTCAAGATCAAGTAATGAAACAGCGAATGATACCTATTGGAAATATTTTTAATAGGTTTCCAAGAATGGTTAGGGATTTAGCAAAAAAAGAAAAAAAAAAAGTTGAATTAATAATTAAAGGACAAGATATAGAGTTTGATAGAACAATATTAGATGAAATAGGCGATCCATTAGTTCATTTGCTAAGAAATTGTATTGACCATGGTATTGAAATGCCTGAGGAGAGAGAAAAATTATCTAAAGATGCTCAAGGGACAGTAAAATTAGTAGCAAGGAAAGAACAAAATAATGCAATTATTGAAATTTTTGATGATGGACAAGGAATAGATCCAATAAAAGTTAAGGAAAGTTGTATAAAAAAAGGAGTAATTTCAAGAGAAGAAGCTGATTCAATGGATGAAAAAGCCTTAATTAAATTGATTTTTAGACCAGGAATTAGTACAAACACTGTGATTACTGAAGTTTCAGGCAGAGGTGTTGGTATGGATGTTGTAGAAACAAAGATTAAATCACTAGGTGGAAATGTAAAAGTTGATTCTACAGTTGGAAAAGGAACAACAGTTAAAATTCAGTTACCTCTAACACTTGCAATTATTAATTCTCTTTTAGTTCAAGTTGATAATCAAAGATATGCAATTCCATTATCTGGAATTAATAGAACAGTTAAATTAAAACATGAATCAATTAAAACAATACAAGGTAATGAAATTTTTTTATTAATGAATAAAGATGTACCTTTAGTTTGGCTTTCAAAAATATTACATGGTAGTAAGCAAAAAAAAACAGATACATATACTGTTGTGGTTGTTGAAAAAGATGATTCTAAAATTGGTTTAGTTGTTGATTCTATTTTATCACAGCAACAAATTTTAATAAAAAGTTTAGATGATATAATTAAAGGAATAAATGGCCTTGGTGGTGCAACTATATTAGGTGATGGAAAAGTTGCAGTTATTTTAGATGTTGGAACACTTTTTGATTAAACATGTGAGGGATTAAAATGATAAAAAAAACTAATAAAAAAATTATAAAGAAAAGTAAAAAAACTACAAATAAATTATCAAATTTACAAATTGATGCTTTAAGAGAGATTAGTAGTATCACTTCAGGTAATGCAACAAGTGCATTAGCAAAATTAATTAATAAAAGAGTAAAAATAAATATTCCAAAAGCAGAATTTTTAACAATAAAGGAATTAACTAATGAACTTGGTGGAAAAGATAAGATGGTTATGTCAATTTATGTAACCGTTTTAAGTGAAGTTACAGGGCAAGCAATTTTTTTATTTTCAAGAAAATCAGCTTTAAAAATGATTGATTTAGTTTTAAAAAAAGATATAGGAAAAACTAAAGTTTTAGATCATTTATCAGAATCTGCTTTTGGTGAGATGGCTAATATTTTTGTTGGAACATATCTTAATGCATTATCAAACATGTTTAAATTAACAATCCTTCCAGGAATTCCTGTTGTTGCAAATGATTACGTAGGACCTATATTAGAATATGTAATGGGACGAATTACAAACCCTGAAAAAAAAACATTATGTTTTGAAACAAAAATCAATATTGATGGAAATGATGTTTCAGGAGATTTTATTTTTATGTTTGATGAAAAATCATATAGTTTAATTTTAAAAAAATTAAAAGATAATTATGATATTACTTTTTAATTTAGTATATATAAAAAAAAATTGCTATCATAAAAATTGTTTATTTATAAATTAAGAAGGGAAAAAAATATAAATAGAAGTATAAAAAAGATATAAATATATAATTTATAATTTATGTTAGATTAATTAAAAAATAAAAAGGTTTTATAAAATGGAAGAACATTATTCTTTATCAACTGATGAATTAGAAGCATTAAAGGAACTTGGAAATATAGGTATTGGAAATGCAGCAATTGCGTTGTCAAAAATTTTAGATAAAAAAGTTAATATGAGTATTCCTGATACTTCATTTATACCAATTACCACTTTTTCGGATCATTTTGGTGGACCAGATTCAATTGTAATGACAATTTTTTCACCAATTTTAGGAGAATTATCAGGTGAAACATTATTTATTTTTTCACAACAATCAGGGAAAGGTTTAGTTGATTTAATGATGGGAAATGAACCAGGTAATACTGTAAATGAATTAGATGAAATGGGTGAATCTGCTTTTAAGGAGATGGCTAATATTTTTGTTGGAACATATCTTAATGCAATTTCAGATATGATGAATATTAAACTTCTTCCAGGAGTTCCAATTGTTGCAACAGATATGGTTGAATCAATTCTCAACATTTTTTTATTAAAAAATGGTGAATATGCTGATAATATTTTATGTAGTAAAGCAAATATAAGTATAGATGGACATAAAGTAGATGGTGATTTCATTTTTTTATTTGATTTAGAATCATTGCAAAAAATTGTTAAAAAAATAAAAGAATCATATGGTGATTTGGTTAATTAGTGAATATGGATGAAGAAATTGTAATTGGAATGGGTAAACTTGTTGTTGTAAATCAACCTGCCATTTTATCAGGTATAGGGCTTGGTTCCTGTGTTGGTTTAATGCTTTATGATAGTGTAAAAAAAGTTAGCGGAATGGCACATATAATGCTTCCAGATAGTCAAAAAGCAAAATTTTTAGAAACAAAACATACTTCAATTATTGCTGATGATGAAGAATTTACAACTAAAACTTTTAAAAATTCACTAATCGAAAAAGAATATGAAATATCTGCAATCACAAATACTGTTGAAGATACTTTATCTAAGTTTAAAGAATTGAGCCCTTTTTTAACATTAATTAGCTCATCTTTTTCTCAAGATTCATTAAATAAATTACTTGAGGATATTTTTTTAATTAATAAAACTGCTAATGTAGTTATAGCTGAAAAAAATAGTAAAGATTTTTATATTCCATATTTGGTTAAAGGTGTTATTGATGTAATTACTCCACCAATTTATAAAAAAAAAATTGATTTTTCTCTAGATTTTGTAAATAATCAAAGATATTTTAGGTTTGCCGATATTGCAATAAATAAAATGCTAGATAAAATGTATTCTTTTGGTTGTAGTAAAGAAAATATTAAAGCAAAAGTAGTTGGTGGTGCTCATATGTTTTCACATTGCCAGGTAAAAATTAGAAATATTGGTGAAGAAAATTCAAAAAAAGTAATTGAAATTTTAAATGATTTAAAAGTACCAATTGTACAAAAAGTAGTTGGTGGTGATGTTGGTAGAACCGTTAAATTTAATACGTCTGATTACAGTGTAAAAATAACTTCTAAAGAAGGAGAAATAACTTTATAAGGGTTTTATTATGGTAAATCAGGAAAATTTTATTTCAAATGTTAATATTGTTGATGAAGATAAATGGCTTATTTTAAAAGAAACTATAAAAAAAGAATTAAATTTTCAAGTAAATAATTATAGAGATAATTATTTAAAAAGGCGTGTTGAATGTAGATTAAGAATTTTAAATTTAAATTCATATATTGATTATGTTAATTTATTAGTAACTGATGAAGCAGAAAAAAAAAAATTAAATAAAGAATTAACTATTCATGTAACACATTTTTTTAGAGATAAAAGTCTTTATCAAGAAATTCAAGATTGGATAATTCCCCAAATAATTAAAGAAAAACAAGAAAAAAATTTATATAAAATAAGGATTTGGTCAGCTGGTTGTTCTGTTGGTGCAGAACCTTATTCAATAGCTATTATTTTAAGAGAAGTTTTGGGTAATAGTATTAATAAATTTGAAATTAAAATTGATGCAAGTGATGTTGATCAAGAAACTATAAGTAAAGCAATACTTGGAATATATGATTTACAATATTTTACTGAAACCTCGCCATTAATACAAACTAAATATTTTCAAAAAATTAATGATGATTTATATTCAGTATTACCTATAGTGAAATCAATGGTTAATTTTAAAATACAAGATATATTCGATGAATCATCAATAATGAAGTACGATCTTATATTTTGTAGAAACACTGTAATTTATTTTGATAAACAGGCAAAAGTTGATTTATATGAAAGCATTTATAGTAAATTAAATAAAGGTGGTTTTTTAGTTTTGGGTAAATCTGAATTTTTAGATAATACCGCAAGGACAAAATTTATCGTTTATAATAATAATGAAAGAATTTATAGAAAACCTTTTTAATAATTTATAAATTATTATATTATCAATATTAAGTTATAATTTATTTTATAAGTTTTTTATTTATTTTATAATGATAACTAAAATATTTATATTAGTAATTAAATAATAATAAAAAGTAAGTAAGAAATACATTTATTTTGATTTAAAAATGGAATATAAAAATAATAATTCAGATGAATCTTTAGATACTAAAAAAAAATATTCAGAAAGGCAATTAGTTGTTTTTTCTTTAGGAAATGAAGAATTTGGTGTTGATATTAATGAAGTAAATAGTATTATTAAATTAGAGCCAATTACTAAAATTCCAAATTCATTTAATTTTATAGAAGGAGTTATAAATCTTAGAGGAAAAATTGTTGTTATTATTAATTTGGCAAGAAAACTTGGTTTACCAACAAAAGAAAATGATAAAGATACAAGAATAATCATTATTGAAACTAAAGATCAAAACAATAAAGAAACAATGATTGGAATGATTGTTGATCACTCAAGAGAAGCAATTAGATTATCTGAAGATCAAATAGAGCCTGCACCACCATTAATTACACAAAGAATAAAGATGGATTATTTAGAGGGCGTTGGAATTATTGAAAATCGATTATTAATTTTACTTGACTTAGCAAAAGTTTTATGTGATAATGAAATTACTAATGTACAAAATTTATCAAAAATATCAAAAGATAATAATTTAAATATTGAAAATGATAAAAAACAAAATGATATAAATGAATTAGCTAATAAAAATGAAAATACTAGTGAAAATAAATTAGAAAAAGATAATAAAGTTAATGAAGAGAATAAAGAAAATAGCGATGTAAAAAAAGATACAAGTACAAAAGTTAAAGAAAATAATGATGTAAAAAATACAAATTAAAAAATTATTAAATCATAAAAATATTTATTTTATTAAGGATAAACAAAGAGGTGTTTTTTTTTTGAAAATAAAAAATTGGATGAATAAAAATGTTAAAACAATTACAAAAAATGAAACTATTTTTAAAGCCACAAATATTATGAAAGAATCTTTTGTTGGACAATTAGTTGTAATTGAAAATTCATTTCCTATTGGTATTTTAACTGAAAGAGATATTTGCTATAAAGTTGTTTCATTAAATTTAGATCCAAAAAAAACACCTGTTGAAAAAATCATGACAAAAACATTAATTAAAGCACATATAAATGATACTATTTCTGAAATTTCAAGAAGAATGTCTCTTGCAAAAATAAAACAAATTCCAATAATTGATGAAAATAATTCTTTAGTTGGAATTATTAGTTCAAGTGATTTAATAAGAATTGTTGCATCATTGCATAGAGATATTGATGGTATTAATTAATCTTTATTGCTTTAATTTTATCATTAAAATTAATAAATTTATTTTTCATATTTAAATAAATTTAAATATTAACTAATATATATTATTTAGAATGGATAATTTTAAAACAATAATAACAGCATTTGCAAAACAAAGCCTTGGAGGGCTTGCAGGTGAATTATTATTAGATGATTATTGTAATAAATTTAATATAAAAAATCTTTCTTCATTAGATGAAATACAAAAAAAAAAGTTTATTAATGCTTTTATTTATGGTGTATTTCATAAACACATGTCAAAATCTAAAATAGATACTATAAGATTACATGTTAATTTACTATTTTGTCTAGACAATGCAACTAAAAAAATATCAACAATGCTCAATAAAGATGTTTTTTTAAATCCATTAGACATGAAATATCAAACATTTGAAAATTTTGAAAAAATTATTAATAATTTAGGTGATGGTGTTGTTGTTATTCCTGTCCATGTTACAGGTTATGTTTCTGCAACAATTTTGATTTTTATTTATAGGGATAGTGCAATTTTACTTGGAAATATTATGCTAAAATCTATGCTTGGGATAGAAAAATCTGATGATTTTTTTGATGATATGAAACAATCAGCAATCCAAGAATTTTTTAATATTGTAATTCCAACATTTGCAGATACTATTGCAAATACATTAAATCAAGAAATATTTATTAATTTACCAGAAACAGAAATTACAGATGTTCAAAAACAAATTGATTATGCATTTAGTAAATTTAATTTTGATGGTGATGAAAATTATGGTATAAAAAAAATAATGTCAACATCAATTGGTTTTGTTATTGATAAATCCAATACAATAAATGGAATGTGCTTTTTATTGCTCGAGTCTGAACCTGAAATTATTTATGATTCACTTGGAAAAAGCAATATTAAAATTGATGATACATTAGAATCTATGAATTTAGAAAAAATTGAACTTTTAAAAGATCCAAATAGATATAAAGTATTACTTGATTTTTTAATTAATTTTATTCCTGAAAATACAGGTATTATTATTGATAATTTGATGGAAGAATTAGGTATTTCAAGTTTAAATAATGTTTCTGTTGGTATTCGAAGACAATTTGTTAAAAAATTAATTAATGATTATTTTAGTAGTAATTCTAAAAAAATAGTTGATTTTATTCAAAATAATTGCGAAAAAATATTTAATATTGGAAGTAAAATAAAAGAAGATGATAATTTAAAGACAACTTCTGGAGTTGAAAATTTAATGAAAAAAAATAAATAATTTAGTTATTTATTTTATGATACAAATTTTTTAAATATTCTGATTTAAATTTAAAATTATTTATTTTTGCAAGTTTTTGTATTGCTCTATCAAATTTTGAGCCATATTGTGCACCTAATTTTTTTCTATAACAAAATTTTTCATCTAACCCAATAAAAAATGCAGTTTCTCTTAATATTTTTTTCTCAATATTGTTATCTATTTTATATTTTCCAGGAATTTTTAATGCATAATCCACTAATTTTTTATTTAAAAACGGTAGTTTTAATTTTATATTAAAATGATTTGCAATTTTAAAATCTCTAATTAAGTCTCTTTCATAAATTTTATTTAAACCATTTCTACATTCTTCATTAATATTTTTTGAATTTTTATGTCTTAAATACCCTGCAAATATTTCTTCTGAACCAATCCCTGAAAAAACAATATTTATATTATCTTTTTTAGCTTCTTCTAATGCCTTATATATAGATAAACCAACCCCTATAGTGATTACATTGTCTGTTTTTAGTAATTTAATTATTTTTTTAATATATTTTTCTGTTTCTTTAATATTTATAGTTGTTATTTTATGATTAAAATTATAATGTTTTGCAATAATTTTACTATGCATAATATCTCTTGATTCTTCTAAATTTTCATCTAAGATTCCTGAAGTATAACAAGAAAAATAAATATTTAATTCTTTTAATATAAAACAAATTAAAGTCGAATCAATCCCACCAGAAAATAAAACTCCTATCTTTTGTCTTTTTATATCAATATTTTTAAAATTAATTTCTTCTTTAATACTTTCAAATAATAATTCTTTTAATTTTATTTTAATTTCTTCTTTATTCATTTTTGCTAATAAAAAACATAAATTTTATAAATATTTAAATTTTAAAAAACTTATAAATTAAACTTAAAAGGTTAAAAAATGAAATATAATAAAGTTATCTTAAATTTTTCGATTTTTATTGTTATAGTTGTATTATTTTCAATTTTTGTTTTTGCTCAAAATTATGAAACAATTAATTTTGTCAAAGAAGAAGTGAAATGTATTTTTGAAAATTCTAATGAAATGCAAAAATGTTACACTACAGATGGTAGTTTTGGATGCTCAGGAATTAATTCTTGTATAGCTTATGTGTCTGGTGAAAAAGGTAAAAAGCTTGAATGGAAAAGTACATCTGAAGGTTATGGTTATACTATTATTGATGGAGAAGATGAAAAAATAGAATTTAAATCTCAAAAAAGTAGTACTCAAAATATTGTTAAAGAACAAGTGAAATGTATTTTTGAAAATTCTAATGAAATGCAAAAATGTTACACTACAGA
>CAZQHZ010000007.1:38878-59018 GCA_964593285.1 uncultured Methanosarcinales archaeon
AAGTGAAATGTATTTTTGAAAATTCTAATGAAATGCAAAAATGTTACACTACAGATGGTAGTTTTGGATGCTTAGGAATTAATTCTTGTATAACTGGAATTAAAGGTGAGAAAGGGAAAAAATTTGAATGGAAAAGCTCTTGTGAAAGTTATAACTATACAATCATTGATGGGAATGCAAAATATGTATATTTTAAATGTAAAATAGAAGAACCTATTTTTGATGAACAAGAACAAGATTCAAATGAAAATGATTCATTTAACGAAGAAACTATTGAAGAACATGCAGAATTCAAATATATATCTGAAAGCAACGAAACTTTAAGTGAATTTTATCCATCAGAAATAGTTTATGGAATCGATGAATATGGTAAAACTAAACCAATGTATTGTGATTATGATACTTCTAAAGATGGAATTAGTATAATTATTAAGAAAAACGGACACTATGATAATACACAAACTGTAACAAAATTAAATGAATACCTTAACACAGTTGATAATATAAAAAATATATCTAACAAAGGTATAAAAAAATTTACTGGTTCTTCTGTAACTGAATTTGATAGGTTTATTGAAGATTTAATTTTAAATGATAATGTGGGTTTTGCAATTATTGTAGGAAATGATTTACCTGTAACTACTATTACTGATCATAAAGCTATGTTAAATTTAAGTGCTAATGATAATTTGTATAGTATTGTTGGAAGAGAGCCTAATGGATGTAAAGATATTGCATTGTCTTATGTTTTTGCTCCTTTTATTTATGAAATTGATGAAAAAAACGAATTTATTAATGGAGTATTTAATAATTTTATTAGATATCATAAAAATTTAGAAGAAACCTATAACAATTTTAATTCTAAAGCATTATTTATTAATTGGGATAATAATTTATCTAATACAATTGGCCACCCGATTGGTTTTTCTAATGATAGAGTATCCAACTATTTATTTTATGACTATGAATATACTCTTAATTCAGATTTATTGAATTTAAATGAGAAATTGAGGGATTCCCCTTTTTTCTTGAATTATAAAGTTCATGGAAGCCCAAGTAGTCTTGGGATTGGTTTTTTAGAATCTCCAATTTCAGAAATATCTCATGATACAATTTATACATCTCCTAATGAAGTTTTAAATTATTATGAACAAAACCAGAACTCTCTTTCTTTATTTATTGACGTTGCTGGAGCTTGTAGTCAAGATGTTCTTTATGTCCGAAATGATGAATCTTTTTGTTGTTGGCCTCAAACCTGGCTAAAAACTGGTATTTGGAACTTTATGCATGTAGCGGGTGACACTGATAATATAGGATATAGTTTCGGAAAGAACCTAATAGATGAACGTATAATTGGTCTTGCATATAAAAAAACTCATCATAGTCAAGGCATGTTCTATGGAGATATCCTTGCAATAATGCCTCCCAGTGATAATAGTAATCAAAAAATTGAGTTGTCAGAAAGCCAAATAGAAAATGATAAAGAAGGAGATTTTTTAATTTGTAAAGACTCTTGTCGTCTAGATGGGAAATGTTATCCATTTGGATATAGAATTGCAGATAAATTTTGTTCTAACACAGGTTCTTTTATCAATCAATTAAATGAAGGAAATTATTGTGAAAATAATTTTGAATGTTCTTCAAATTTATGTATTGATAATAATTGTATAGAACAAAAATTATTACAAAAAGTAATTAATTTATTTAAGAGGTTATTTAATTAAATTTATTTACAGAAAATGGATTTTAAAAAAATACCTTTTTTGGTTAAAGGAAGTATTATTGGTTATATCATAACTTTTTTAATTTTGTTTATTTTATTTTTATTAGCAATTATTTTAGATTCTAAATCTTTTATTCTTGATTCTAATAATTTGGCTATACTTTTTTTAATATCAATTTTTGCATTAGTTGGAATTATTTTTGGGTTAATTTCTACAATAATATTTGAATTAATAAAGAGTAAAAAAAAAAGTTTTTTTTTTACAATATCAATTTCAGTAGGTTTCATGATTTTATTTATATTTATTTTAGCTTATTTTGTTTACTTTTTTACCCCTTCAAATAAAGTAAAGATAACAAATACAATCATCTTAGAGGAAGATTTTTCAAATTACTATTTTTTTAGTAGCCATAAAGATTTTAAAGGGAGGACTAATTTTAATTTTATAGGCGGATATAGTAACTTAAGTTTAAAAGTTAATCCAAAAAACATTCCTCCAAGTACATTTGGTTTGATGTTTAGTAAAGATAGTTGTATAGATATTTTTATAATTCCTAAAGTAGATTATAATTCTTTTTTAGATTTAGCAAATTCAAGCTCACAAAAAGTAATATCTCATTTATGTTATAGGACAATTGAAAGTCCTTATAAAAATATAGCAAAAATTGAACATATTTATAAAATAAATACAAACTCAATTAATGAAAAACCTCAAGAGATTAAAATAAAAAAAACACCTTTTTTTTCTGTTTTAGCAATTTTATGTATAGTAATTTTTTATATTAATATTCACCTTATTAGAAAAATGTATAACAATTAGTTATTTTATTTGTTCTAATTTTTTTTAAATATATTCTTTAAAAGATGATGATAAAAATAGTTTAATAATTCAATGTATCAGCATTTAAAATTAAAAAAGCAAAAGTTAAATAAACTATATATTAAATTAATTATGTTGTAAGGTCAAATCATGATTTGTAATTTGCCGTATTAGTAGATACGTCCTACTATTTTTAAGAATATTTAAAACCCCATACATTTTTAGTGTAGAGATGAATTTCTTATCTATTTTTATGATTTAAACGAATTATACTTATTATTGCAGATAAATAAAACAATCCTGCAGTAATTATACTAATTATGTTTTTGTTTAAAAAAAAGACTCCTAAAAAAAGGGTTCCTGCAATAATAAATAATACTATATTTAATACCAAAATATTATTTTGCTTTTTCATTTTTTATCAAACTGATTAATTGTTAATTTTTTATTGATTACAAAAAGTTACAATTATTTAAAGATTTTTGAAATTTTTGGTGTGGGACAAAAAAGATTTGATAGAATTTATACTGCTAACATTCTAACATATATTGAGCATAATTTGTGGTGGTTAGCAGATTAAATTTGTTCCAAATTCAAAAATATAGAAACATTTATAAATATCATTAATAATTATTTTTTATATGAAAAATAGTTTATTTGCAAAAATTTATTTTATTTTAATGATATTTTATGGCGTTCTTAATATATTAGCAAATGTTATTAAATATTTAGTTGGCGTAAAATCTCCACTTTTTATAATAGTTGGTTCTTTTTTAACAATTTATAGTCTTGCAGTAATAATATTAAGCATAGTTGCTTTGGTAAATTTTATTAAAAATAATTTTTCAAAAAGTATTTTGATAGTTCCTTGTATTATTTTAGGTATGTTTGTTGTTGGATTATTTATGGGAATCATCGGTTTAGTAATGAATATAAATTTTGTTGGTTTTTTAGGTTTATTTGATTTAATTTCAGCATTTTTTATAATTGGTTTTTCAATATATCAATTAATTAAATAACACATTATATTTTTGAAAACTAATTTATTTTTAATTTCTTTTTTATTCATTTTTGCTAATAAAAAAGCAAATATTATAAATTATTTGTTTTTATTTTATATTATTTATAATTAATGGTGTTTTTATGGAAGAAATATTAATTGGAAAAGTAAAAAAATATTATTCAAAAATAAATATTGCAGTAATTAAATTATCAAATAAATTAAATAAAAATGATTTAATTCATTTTAGAGGATTTAATACTGATTTTGAGCAAATTATTGATTCAATTGAACATAATAATAAAAAAATTGATTTTGCAAATTCTCCGATAGAAATTGGAATAAAAGTTAATAAAAAAGTTAGTGAAAACGATGAAGTTTTAAAAATAATAGAATAAGTTTTATTATTTATTTTTTGTAAAAATTTTAATTATTTTTTTTAATTTTTAAACTTTTTTTGTTTTTTAAAGATATTTATTATTATTTACGAAAGCTATTTAAATTAAATGAAATTCTTGTCTTTAAGCTTTTTATTTAAAAATATAATTATATTTTTTTTAATAAATTTTAGAAAAAAAATGGATGAAAACAATAAAGAAAACGAAAAAATAAACGAAAATGATGATTTAATTGATGATTCAACTAATTTAATTAATGATTTAAAAAATGATAAATTGTTTTTGGCACCAATAGATAAAGAAATGAAATCTTTTTATCTAGATTATGCAATGTCAGTTATTATTGGTAGAGCATTACCTGATGTAAGAGATGGTTTAAAACCAGTTCATCGAAGGATTATATATTCGATGAACGAACAAGGAATGCAATTTAACAAAGCTTTTAAAAAATGTGCAAGAATTGTTGGTGATGTTTTAGGAAGATACCATCCACATGGCGATAGTTCAGTATATGATGCCTTAGTTAGAATGGCTCAAAGTTTTTCTTTAAGATATCCATTAATTAAAGGTCAAGGAAATTTTGGTAGTATTGATGGTGATAGTGCAGCTGCAATGAGGTATACTGAAGCTAAAATGAATAAAATTTCAGATGAATTAATTGCAGATATTGATAAAGAAACAGTAGATTATGTAGATAATTTTGATGGTTCATTAAAAGAACCAGTAGTATTACCTTCAAAAATTCCAAATTTATTAATAAATGGAACTTCAGGTATTGCTGTTGGTATGGCAACTAGCATTCCACCACATAATATTAATGAAGTTTGTAGTGCAACTATTGCAGTATTAGATGACCCAGAAATACATATTAAAGAATTATTTGAACATATTCAAGGACCAGATTTTCCAACAGGGGCAATAATTACAAGTAAAAACGCAATATTAAGAGCATATACAACAGGAAAAGGAAAAATAAGAGTTAAAGGAAATGCATTCATTGAAGAAGTAAAAGGAAAACGATGTGTAATTATTGATGAAATACCATACATGGTTAATAAATCAATGCTTATAGAAGAGATTGCTTCTCAAATAAATAATAAAGTTATCCAAGGAATTTCAGACATAAGAGATGAATCTGATAGAAAAGGTATGCGAATTGTTATCTTTTTAAAAAAAGATGCAAATCAAGACATTGTTTTAAATCAATTATTTAAATATTCAAGACTTCAAGTAACATTTAGTATGAATTTTTTGGCATTACTAAACAATGCACCAAAAGTTATGGATTTAAAAGAGATAATTGTTAATTTTATTGAACACAGAAAAATTATTATAACTAGAAGAACAAAATTTGATTTAAGAAAAGCAAAAGAAAAAGAACATATTCTTTTAGGATTAGTTATTGCATTAGACAATATTGATGAAGTAATAAAATTAATTAAATCTTCAAAATCAACAAATGAAGCATTAAATAATTTAATTGAAAATTTTTCTTTAACAGAAAAACAATCTAAAGCAATTTTAGAAATGAGGCTTCAAAGATTAACTAATTTAGAACAAGACAAAGTTAGAAATGATTTAATACAAATAAAAGAATTAATTAATGAACTAGAATCAATTTTAGCTTCAAAAGAAAAAATTAAAGATATTATAAAAACAGAAATTAATGAAATTTCTTCTAAATATTCAGATAATCGAAAAACAAAAATTTTAGATGAAGATGATGATGAAGATATAGATATTGAAGATTTTATTGAAAAAGAAGAAGTTGTAGTTACTGTTAGTCATTCTGGTTATATTAAAAGAATCCCACTAAATTCTTATAGGGCACAAAAAAGGGGAGGAAAAGGGATTATTGGTTTGTCAACAAATAAAAAAGAAGATGTAGTAGAACATTTATTTATTGCAAATACTCATGATTATATTTTATTTTTTACAGATAATGGCCAAGTTCATTGGCTTAAAGTTTGGAAAATACCTGAAGCTGGTAGATATTCTGCAGGAAAAGCTATTGTTAATTTATTAGATATTTCAAAAGATCAAAAAATTGCATCTTTTGTTAAAATAAGTAAATTTGAAGAAGATCATTATTTAGTTATGGCAACAAAAAATGGTTTAGTTAAAAAATCAAGTTTAAAAGACTATTCAAGACCAAGAGCTGGTGGAATTAAAGGTATTTTAATTGATGAAGGTGATAGTTTAGTTAATGTTATTAAAACTAATGGTGATAACCAAATTTTTTTAGCAACAAAAAAAGGAATGGCAGTAAAATTTAATGAAAATTGTGTTAGATGTATGGGTCGTGTTTCAAAAGGTGTTAGAGGTATTAAGTTAAAAAAAGAAGATTGTGTTGTTTCTATGGGTAGAGCTGATGATGAAAAATCACTACTTACAATAACTGAAAATGGTTTTGGTAAAAGAACAAACATCATTGATTATCGTCTTATAAATAGGGGGGGAGTTGGTGTTAGAAATATTATTTGTTCACAAAGAAATGGAAATGTTGTTTGCGTGAAACCTGTTACAACAGATGATGAAGTTTTATTTATTTCAAAAAATGGAATAATTATTAGAACACCAATTGAAGGAATTTCAATTATTGGCAGAAACACACAAGGTGTAAAGTTAATGAGATTATCACTAGATGATAAAGTTGTTGCAGCTGCAAAAATTGCATCATCTGATGAAACAAAAGAAGATATTTAAAATATTTTTAAACTTATTTTAAAAATTTAAATCTTTTTTCTTAATTTTTTTAATAATATTTAAATATCATTAGATATAAATTTGATTATCATGAAAAAAAGAGGTTTGTTTTTAATCATAAATTATTTACTATTTTTTATTATTTTATTTCCTTTTGCTTTTTCTCTGGAAGGCTGGGATAAATTTGTAAAAATTAATATAAAAACAATTGATGAAATAGCACCCCAAAATTATCAAGTTTTAGTTAATTTTGATGATACTATTATTAATGATTTTAATTGGTATTTAAATTGTAATGATGTACGATTTATTGATGAACAAGGAAATTCATTAAATTATTGGATTGAAGAATGTGATAATTCTTTAAAAAATGCAAACATTTGGGTTAAAATTAATCAAGAAATAAATAATTATGGACTTAATATTACAATGTTTTATGACAATCCAGATGCAGATTCAGAAAGTGATGGGAAAAATACATTTGTTTTATTTGGAGATTTTTTAAATAATGAATTAGATGATGGTTGGACGTGGGATGTAATAAAACATGAAAATGAAAAAACAGACGGAGATATAGACTTTGAGGATGGAAAATTAATATTAAAAAGTTCTCATTCAAAAGATGTTTGGAATAATGATTATCAAGCAACTCTTGTCTGGCAAGATGAAAAAGTTCAAGATAATTTTGAAGCAATTGTAAAAATTTTAGATCAAACATCTACTCATGATTGGGCGAAATCAGGCATTATTGTTCAAAATACAAATGAAGCTAAAAAAAAAGATGGAAAAGCAAATGTTTTAATTACTCCAAGATATGGTGTTGCTTTTCAATGGCAAGAAACTGGTTGGTTAGGAACAAATTATTATGCTCCTAATGAAAAATTTAATAATGAATTAGATATTAATTTTCCAATTTACCTTAAATTACAAAAAAAAGACAATAAAATTTCAACTTTTTATAGTTATAACCAAGAAACATGGTTTCAAGTAGGTTCAACAAAAATACCAGCTGGAATTAATAATGAACAATACATCGCTTTATTACATACTACCCATAATTCTGGAAGTCAAATAGGAAGGGCTGTTTTTGATATGTTTTATACAAAAAAATATGTTTCAAATGAGCCAATTGTAGAAATAATTACTTCTGATTGTACTTCAAATTGTGAGGATAAAGAATGTGGTGATGATGGTTGTGATGGTGTATGTGGTATTTGTGATGATAATGAATTTTGTAATGAAGATGGTCAATGTGTAGAATGTTTAGATAATAGTCATTGTGATGAAGAAAATAATGAAATTTGTAATCAAGAAAATCAATGTATTATTGAAGAAGATGAAATTAATATATTTTTTCATGCAATAGTTTGTGATTATGAAAATTTACTTCCAAAATGGGCACATCATGATGTTAATTACCATAATCCAAAAAAACCAAATAAAATAAATTCTACAACTGCAATTGATTTTATTGAATTAAAAGGAGATTTTTGTTCTTTTGATAATTTAGAATTTCAATTTAGTAAAGATAATGAAAATTGGCATAATATTGGTGAATCTAATGCCGAAGGCGGATTAATTTTAACTTTAAATGAATCAAAAATAGACGAATATGGTATCAATTTAGGAGAATTATATTTTAGAACAATTGAAAATGAAGACTATATCAATTTTTCAGGACCAAATGATGAAGATTATATAAGTGCAGAATTTTATTGCCATGAAGATATTGAATTATTTGATAATATAGAAAAAATTAATCTAGAATTTAATAAAAACTATTATTGTGTTGCATTTAATACAAAAGAACCTGAATGTTATATTGGTGAAAATAAATGTAGTTCTACATATGGTTATTTAAATTGTTCTTTAGATGATTATAAATGGGTTGTAGTAGAACCAACTGTAGGTAAAGATTATTGTGAAAATTGTTCAGAAGACAATATTTGGATTAATGGTAAATGCTGTGGGATTTTAGAAAATGAAGAAATTAAAGCTAGGTTTTGTGGAAGTGACACTAGTTGTGATACTGATGATAGTGATATAGCATGTTGTGATTCTTGGAATTCTTGTGTATTTAATGGTCAATGTTATCCAAACAATCATCTATTTTATGAAGAAAATATGTATTGTAAAGAAGGAGTTTGGATTGGTGGTGATGGTAATGAAGAGGCATGTAATGAATTTATTTCATATTGTTCAACATATTCTGATTGTGAATTACCAGAAAATAGTGGCTGGAAAGTGAGTATTAGTAGGTGTTGTGGTGATGATGGTTTAGAAGATCCTGATTGTGAATTAGATAATATAGAAAATTTATTTGAGCAATTTAATATGTCAATTCCAGAATATAGTTTGTCAGAAACAATTACTAATGATGATTTAGTTATTGATGAAATAAATTTTGAAATTTCAAATTCATCAGAAATTTTAATTTATAGGTCAATTGAAGATAATTCAATTGTAAGAATAGATATTTATTCATTAGATTATAATGAATCATTAATTAATTTTGATGATAAAATGCTTAATATTTCAAAAAATAGTCATGCAGAAATATTTTATCTTGATAATAAATGGTTTATAAAAGGTGAAAATACATCAATTCATATGTTTGATCAATATTTACCACAAGCAAATTTTAATATTTCAGAAAATATATTATTAGCTAATGATGGTGCAATAATTATTGATGACCTTGGAAGTATTTGTATGATTTTAGAAGATGGTTCAAGATACGAATTTGTATCTGGTGAAAATAATTTTGCTTTTTTTGTACCTTATGGCAATCATGAATTTGAAATTTGTTTTAAAAAAAAATCTGAAGATATATTCAATTTAAATTTTAATGAATGTTTTTATTGTGGTGAGATTAATTTTTTAGATCAAATAAAAAATTTAAATTCAAAAATTGAACTTGAAACATCTGATTTGGCTTTACCAATCTATACAGATATTATAAATAGTCGTGATTTAAATAATAAAATTAATATGTTATTATCAAATAATTTTTCAAACATAAATTTATTAGAAATAAAAAATCTTGATAATTTAGGGACAACAACAACTACTAATGGTTTTTTTGAAATAGTTGAAAAAAACAATACACGTTTTTTAAAAATAATTTCACAATTAAATTTAAAAAAACCAAATTATATAAATACATACAAAACTGAAAATTCACCTTTAACTAGAATTAATTTTAAAAATGATAATTTACATCAAAATTTTAAAGACACTTCTTTAAATAAACGTAATGAAGTTTTATTATATGGTATTAATAGTACTCGTTTAAATAGATTTAAAGATGATGTCAAATTTTTATATAATCAAGTTAAAATTTCATAGTTTTCTAAAAAAATATACATATTATTTAAAATTTCAAATAAAAAAACATATAAATACATAGTGCCTAACCTTATTTTATGTTTATTAGATCAAAAAAAATAAAAAATAACCTTTATGCATATGCTATAAAAAATAAATGGACTAAATTAGGTCCAAGACAGTGTTATAGTAAATATTTAGGTAAGGTTATTGTTTTAAAACAAGAAAATAATTTAGATTTTGAAGAAATATTTAATTATAAAATAAATAAAAATGATCCTTATTATTTAGTAAGATACATTATTATAAAAGAATTAACTAATTATGGTTTTAAAAAAAAGAATGAATTTAAGTATTATTATGATGATATTGTTATTAATTTAATTAATGGAACAATTAAAAAAAACAAAAAAAATATTGTATTAATGTTAAATAATGATTTTTTATCTACTTTTACATTAAAAAAATTAATTTTTTTTAATTCAACAAAAGATAAAAATAATGTAGCACTAGATTTAGCAAAATCTTTTATTCAAGCAGGAATTGCAGTTAGACAAGATTTATTTATTCAATTATTTAATTTAATTTACAGAAACGGCCAAACATTTATTGAAAAAAAAAAAATTATTAAAAAGAATAAAAAAAAATTATCTTCTAATAAAATAGAAAAAAATGATAAAAATACTAAATTATTAGATAAGAAAGTAATTATCGTTTCTGGAACTCCAGGGACTGGTAAAACTACATTATCAGAAATTCTTGCAAAAAAAATTAATGCAAAATATGTTGATGTAAACACAATTATAAAAAATAATAAATTAAATAATGAATATGATGATGAAAAAAAATGTTATATTATTGATGAAAAAAAATTAGTTGAAAAATTAAAGAAAATGATTAAAAATTCAAAAAATTCATTAGTTATAGATTCACATTTATCTCATTATTTACCAAAAGATGTAGTAGGCTTATGCATTATTACAAAATGTGAATTAAAAGAATTAGAAAAAAGATTAAAAAAAAGAAAATATAATAAACAAAAAGTGAGAGATAATTTGGATTGTGAAATCTTTGAAGTATGCAAAATTGAAGCAATAGAGAATAATCATAACATAATTGAAGTATTTACTGATAAAACAATTGATTATAATCAAATTATTAATAAAATAGATAAATTAAATAATAAAATATGAATCAATAAAAAAATAAAGGAAATTAATAAAAAATTTTAAATATAACAATACATATTTTATTTAAATATATACATATATACAAAAAATTATTATTTTTTAAAAATGGGGTTTTTGTCAATATTTAAAAAACGGAAAAATATTACTTTAGATAATAGTCATGTTATTGATGAAAAGCTTGATTCTTTTGCAAATTCTGTTGCAGGTCATTTAAATATTTTAAAACATGATATAAATTTACAAAAAAAATGGGTTGATTATTTGCATTCAATTTCAAATAAAATACATGATATGCATTCAAATCATAAAGAACTTACAAAAAATGACATGAATAATGTTAAATCATGGATTAATCATATATTTTCTAATCAAAAAAAACAGGAAAATGATATAAAAAAGTTAGAAAATGATCTTTTAAGCATGGTTAATCAATATAAAGAAATTAGTGCTAATTTACAAAATAAATTATCTTTAATTGAACAAAATTTAGGTAAATCAAATGAAAATATTAAATCTCATTTACTTGAAATTATTAATGAAAAATTTAATGAAACTGAAAAGAAATTAAATCTATTTGAAGAAAATATAAATAAATCAACTAAAAGTGAAGTTATTGATGATAATAAATTTACAAATAATTTTAAAGATACTATGTTTACAAATCCAGAAAGAAAATTATTAAACATATTACTTGATTTACCAGACCCAATTTCTTATTCAAAATTAGCTCAAATGACAGGTAATAGTGTAAATACTGTGCGTGTTATTATGAATTCACTTAAAAAAAAAGATGTAATTGAAGAAAATTTACTTCCTTCTGGAGAAAAATTATTTAATGCAAAAAATAAAGAAAAAATAAAGAAAATTTATAATATTGAATGCGTGTAAATTGTCGGGATATTCTCTTAATGGCATTATAATGCCTTTTCAGCCCTTCTAGATATTTATTTTGCATTTTTATTTAATTTTGTTATAATGTTTGCAATGTTTGCAATGTTATAAATGCAATGCATTATAATGCATTTTTTATGTTTTTTAGGCATTTTTCTTTATTTTTTTAATAATGTACTCACTTTTTTGTATTTTTTATTAAAAATTCATTGATTTTTTTATCATTTTTAATATTTTATCTAATTATTTACTTGATTTTATTAAAAAAAAGAAATTATTTGTTAAAAATCTGGCATTATACTTGTTATAATGCATTGCAACACATTATAATGCATTATAATGGCCATTGCAATGCATTATATAATGCATTGTAATGCATTTCTTTGTTTTAACAAATGTTTTTATAAATATTTTAGCTTTTTAATTACTTATTTATAAATAAATAGTAAAAATTACATAGTTAAAAACAAAAATCAAATTATTTTTTAGTTATTTTTTATTTAAAAGCCGTCAAATGGCATTATAATGTTTTCTCAGTGGGTTTATTTATTTTATATTTTAATTTAATTCTAATTTAATTTATTTATTATTTTACTATTTCTTAATTAGTGATTTTAATAATAGAATAACTTGCTAGCAAGAATGTTTTATTCTTCTTTAGCTTTGAAAACCGTTGTGTTTTTCAAAAAAATTTTAATTTATAAATCATTTATTGAAGAAATAATTTTTTTAATATTTAAAAATAAAATTTGTAAAGTGATTGTGTTGATTGTGTCTTTATTTTTTTATCATAGATGGTTAATTTTTGATTAACTTTTGGTTAATTTTTTAAATAATATTAAATTACTTTATTTTAAATATAATTTATAAATTATATAGTATTGGGTGATTTTTATTAAAAGTAACAAATTATTTGGCACAGATGGAATACGGGGAACTTCTAATATATTTCCAATGACTGCAGACATTGCATTAAAATTAGGGCAAGCATGTGGTAAATATTTCTCAAATAATAATTATAATGGAAATAAAAAAATAAAAGTTATAATTGGAAAAGATACAAGGGTTTCTGGGTATATTTTTGAGTATGCTTTAACTTCAGGACTATGTTCTATGGGCGTAGATGTTTATTTAGTTGGTCCAATGCCAACTCCTGCAATTGCTCATTTAGTTAGATCATTTAATGCTGATTTTGGGATAGTAATTTCAGCATCCCACAATCCTGCAAAAGATAATGGCATAAAATTTTTTGATAATTTGGGCTATAAATTATCTGATGAAATTGAAGAAAAAATTGAATCAATGGTTTTTAGTAATAATTTTGATACTTCTAATATAAGTATTAATAAAGTTGGAAAAGCTTTTAGAATAGATGATGCAGCAGGTAGGTATATAGAATTTGCAAAAAATTCAATAAATAATCAATCATTAAAGGGTTTAAAAATTGTTCTTGATTGTGCAAATGGTGCAGCATATAAAGTTGCTCCTTTGATTTTTAGAGAACTAAGAGCAGAAGTTATTGTTTTTGCAAACAAACCTGATGGTTTTAATATAAATGAAGAATGTGGTTCATTAAATCCAAAAAATGTTATAGCTTCTGTTTTAGCAGAAAAAGCAGATATTGGTGTTTGTTTAGATGGCGATGCTGATAGAGTTATTTTAGTTGACGATAAAGGAGAAATTGTTGATGGTGATGATATTTTAGCATTATGTGCAGTAGATTTAAAAGAGAAAAACGAGTTAGTAAATAATAAAGTTGTTGCAACAGTTATGAGTAATTTAGGTTTTGAAGAATTTTTAAAAAATAATAATATTGAAGTATTACGAACAAAAGTTGGTGATAGATATGTTATTGAAGAAATGAAAAATTCTAATATTGTTTTAGGTGGAGAACAATCTGGCCATATTATTTTTAAAAATTATAATACTACTGGTGATGGTACAATTGCAACATTAAAAATTTTATCAATTTTAATAAATTCTAACAAAAAGTTTTCAAAACTTAGAAAAAAAATTGAAAAATATCCTCAAATTTTATCAAGTTTTAATGTTGTAAAAAAAACACCTATAAAAAAATTAAATTCATATAATGAAATATTAAAATTCGAAAAAGAAATAAAAAATGGTCGAGTTTTAATTAGATATTCTGGGACTGAAAATAAATGTAGAGTTATGGTTGAAGGAAAAGAAAAAAAAAATGTTGAAAAAGTTACAAATAAAATATCAAATTTAATCAAAGAAGAAATTGGTGTAAAAAAATGAAAGCAGTAATTTTAGCTGGTGGAAAATCTACTAGAACATATCCATTAACCTTAACAAGGCCAAAACCTTTGTTAAAGGTTGCAAATAAAACAATTATGGAGCATAATCTTGAACAATTAAATGGGATTGTTGATGAAGTTTTAATAATTGTTGGTTATAAAAATGAGATGATTATTAATTATTTTAAAAATCAATTTAAAAAGATAAAAATAAAATATATTATTCAAAAAGAGCAGCTAGGAACAGGACATGCATTATTATTAGCAGAGCCTTTTTTAAAAGATAAATTTTTGGTGATGTGTGGTGATGATTTTTATTCTAAAAAAGATATTATAAAGCTAACAAAATATAATAATGCTACATTAGTTTTTGAAAAAGAAAATCCAAAAGAATTTGGTGTGTTTATTGTTGAAAATAATAAAATAATTAATTTTATTGAAAAGCCACAAGATTTTGAAATAGGTTTGTGTAATACTTCTTGTTATATTTTAACATCAAAAGTATTTGATTTGCTAAAAAAATTAAAAAAAAGTCCTCGTGGTGAATATGAGTTAACTGATGCTGTTTTAGAATTAATTTATCAAAATGAATTTAAAATTGTAAAAGTTAAAGATTATTGGATTCCAATTTCATATTCATGGGATTTATTGAATGCTAACTCTCACTTTTTAAAAGATATTAAATCAAATATCAAAGGTATTGTTGATAAAAGTGTAAAAGTTGATGGAAATTTAATTTTAGGAAAAGAAAGTGTAATATTACCAGGAGTTTTTATTGAGGGAAATGTAATTATTGGAAAAAATTGTAAAATTGGTCCTAATACTTATATTAGAGGTCCAACAACTATAGGTAATAATTGTAGAATTGGTCCAAGTGAAATTAAAGCAAGTATTTTTTTTGATAATTGTAGATGTGATCATGTATCCTGTATTGGTGATTCAATTTTAGGTGAAAAAGTTCATATTGGTGCACATACTGTTGTTGCAAATTTAAGACATGATGGAAAAAGTCATAAATCTTTGATAAAAAATCAATTAATTGATACAAAAAGACGTAAGTTAGGTGTAATTTTTGGAGATAATACAGACACTGGAATTAATACTTCATTTTATCCTGCAAGGAAAATGTGGCCAAATACTTTTACATTTCCATCTGAAGTAGTAAAAGAAGACATAATTGATAGAAAATTATAATTTGTTAGTTAGGCACTATGAATTTTTATACTTACTATTATAAAATCATACAAAAGTATTTAAATATAAAAAAAAATTTGTTTAACAATGAAAAATACTAAATCTCAAGCATCTTTTGAATATATGTTAGTTATTGGTATTATGTTTTTTGGTGTTATTGGTGCTGTATCTTTTTTACTTGGATATTTAAATTTTACAGAAAAAGAAGTTTCTAGTGAAAAAATAAATGAAGTTTCTGAATTAATAAATAAACATTCTACAGAAGCATTTTATAGTACTGGAATTTATAAAAAAGAATTGTCATACCAAATACCAAAAGAAGTTAATAATATATATACATATAGAAATACTGAAAATACTTCATCTTTTATTGTTTTTGAAACAAAAAATCAAAATTTTACATATGCTTTAAATACAGTTGTTTGTGCAAATTTTAGTGAAGGAATTAGTTCTGGAAGAATTATAATTGAAAAAGGTTTTAACAATAATCATGTTAGTTTTTGTACAAGCGTTAATACTGGTGAAAAATGTAGTTGTTCTTTTTTTAAAGACTGTATTTTAGATGGTAAAATTATTGGTCATGGATTAAATGATTCTTTTTTTGAATTTAATGAGGTTTCTTATGGTGGGAATTGTGATAGTTTAGGGTTACGAAGTTGCAATGATGGTGTTTTAGGGGGTAATGAAAGTTATAAATTTTCAAGTTGTGTTGTTTTAGAACCTTTAGATTGTATTGGTCCTAATGATGATTTAATTAATCATGGTAGCAGTAAATTATATTATGAATCAGAAATTGTACCTTTTGGTGAAACATGTCAAAATGAAACAAGAAATTGTTATAATGGTTCTTTAAGTGGTTCATATACTAAATTAACTTGTGAGATTACACCACAAGATATTACTCCAGATTTTTTTAATTTTGAAAATATAGATTCTTCATTATTAGATGATTTTGTATATTCAGAAATTATAACTCCATCAAATTATGATGGTCCATTAGAAGTTAATATAACAGGTGATGGAAATCCTAAATTAAAAATAAATAGTGGTGATTGGATTACTGAAGGTTTTATGTATCTTGGAGATACATTACAATTAAGATTAACTTCGCCAACAGAAGAAAATACCACTTATAGTTCTATATTAACTTTAGGAAATTATAGTACTACTTGGAATGTTAGAACTGGTTTTTCATGTAATCTTCCGTGGGGAGAAATAATTAATCATAGTGAAAATGTAACTGCATTTAATAATTCATCTGTACCTTGTGGTTCTTTATGTATAAATGAAACAAGAACATGTGATGATGGTGTTTTAAATGGAAGCTTTACTAATCAAAGTTGCAGTGTTGTAATTTGTGAAAGTTGTACTAGTCCTTGCGGAAATACTGTAATTCATGGGGAAACTGATACTTGTTATGAGAGATGTAGTACTTCTAGTGAAACAAGAACTTGTGATGATGGTTCATGGAATAGTTCTTTTAGTTCAGGTTATACATATTCAGAAGAAAATCAAAATTGTAATTCATGTACTTTACCATGGGGTGGAACAATCTCTCATGGACAAAGTACAACAGCATATCACTCATCTTCAGTTCCATGTGGTTCTAGTTGTACTTCACAAACTAGAACTTGTAATGATGGTACTTTAAGTGGATCTTATGATTATCAAAGTTGTTCTGTTCAAGCATGTGCTTCTTGTTCAAGTCAAACGTTTTCTTGGGGAAGTGGTTGTAGTGCTTCAATTTCAGCAACAAATCATGGTAATACAAGAACAATTTCTAATACTGTTTCAGGTTATACAGGTTCTGCCAGATATAGATGTAATGATGGTTCATGGACTCAAGAATGGGAAACTTGTTCTGTTAGTTGTACTCCTCAAACTTGTTCGTCTTTAGGTTATAGTTGTGGTAGTCATCCAGATGGTTGTGGTGGTACACTCAATTGTGGAGGTTGTAATTCAGGTTATTATTGTGAAAGTGGTATTTGTAAAACTTGTACATATACATGTAATACATGGGGGAGGTGGTGTTATACAGATCCATTTAATTACCCTTATGGTGATGAATCAAAAGCAGATTATGTTTATAAATCATCATATATTGTTTGTACTTCCCCATATACTGCCGGTGGTTATGGAAGAAAATGTGAAAGCTGGGACAGTCCTTGTAGTTGTTCTAATAAGTGTACACAATGGGGTAGATATTGTTATACTAGTGCAGACGGTAGTAGTGCAGAATTAGTTTTTTCTTCTGATTATGTAGTTTGTACAGCTCCAGATTACCCTTATGGTGGATTTCAAAGAGCATGTAATACATATACTTTAAGTTGTAGTTAGTTTATTAAAGCAATATTTTTTATGGTAATTCAAGGTGCGATCATGTATCCTGTATTGGTGATTCAATTTTAGGTGAAAAAGTTCATATTGGTGCACATACTGTTGTTGCAAATTTAAGACATGATGGAAAAAGTCATAAATCTTTGATAAAAAATCAATTAATTGATACAAAAAGACGTAAGTTAGGTGTAATTTTTGGAGATAATACAGACACTGGAATTAATACTTCATTTTATCCTGCAAGGAAAATGTGGCCAAATACTTTTACATTTCCATCTGAAGTAGTAAAAGAAGACATAATTGATAGAAAATTATAATTTGTTAGTTAGGCACTATGAATTTTTATCAAATTTATTAATAAATAGCTTAATGTGTCTCTTTTTTTATTTTTTCAATATCATTATCAATATCTTTTAAAAGTGAATACATGTTAATTAAAGAAAAAAATACATCTTCATATAACATATCTTCTTTTAATTTTTCTAATCTATTGAATTCTTCATTTTTATGGTGGTATTGGTTATAATTTTTTTTAATATAGTTATTTGTTGCATTTTCACTTAATTTAAATATTAAATCAGAATTTTTTTTATCTTTTAATTTTATATAACTAAGTTTATTACAATAATCATCAAATGCAACTTTTCTAACTTCTAAGAATTCTTTTAATGAAATATCATCATTATTAATGGAAAATTCTTCAAATTTATCACTGGTTTTTTCATCATCTTTATTATTTATTTGAAAATCATTTTTTAAATCATTTTGTAGCAAATAGTAAAAAATATTCATACTATTAAAAATTTCTTTATAAAAAATTTTATCTGATTTTTCAGATTTTAATAAATCATAATCGTCATTTAAAAAATTACTTAAATATCTTCCAGAATTATATTTTGCAGATTCAACTATAAAATTTGCAATAAATGAATCTTTTTTTTTAATTGCTTTATAAATTTCTATTCCTAAATTCTCTTCTTTGTTAACATAATTTATTATTTGATCTTTTATTTTTAATTCTAAATTATTCATTTTAATATATTATTGTATCTATTAATATTTAAAGTTATCTTTTAATAGTGATACTAAATCTTGTTTCATTTAAAAATATTTAATAAATTTTATATATGTTGGTTTATTTTACCAAATTTATGGATTATCAATTTTCTGCATTAGATATAAATTTTTTAGTTAAAGAGTTAAATACTATTTTAAATAGGGCAAAAATTGAAAAAATTTATCAGTTTAAAAAAAAAGAATTTTCTATTTTATTTCATATCCCAAATTTAGGGAAAAAATTCTTGAGAATCTCAATTCCAAGTTTTGTCCATTTAACACAATTAAAAGAAGAAGCACCATTAAATCCTTTTCAATTTTGCTTAGCTTTACGAAAATATTTACAAAATGCATATTTAATAAATATTAAACAATTAAATTTTGAAAGAATTATTGATTTTACTTTTGATACAAAAAATGAAGAGATGCATTTAATTATTGAATTTTTTTCTAAAGGAAATTTATTTTTAACAGATTCAAATTATATTATTAAAATACTTCTTGATCCACAAAAATGGAAAACACGAACTTTACGGGGAAATGTTTTATATGAATTTCCAAAAAAAGATTATAATCCTTTTTTGATAAATTATGAAGATTTTTCAAATTTAATTGATAATTCTAATAAAGAATCAATAGTTAAAACCCTGGCTATAGATTTAGGTTTTGGTGGATTATATTCTGAAGAGATTTGTTTTAATGCAAAAATTGATAAAAATAAATATTTTTTAGATGATAATGAAAAAAAAGAATTGTATAATTCAATGATTAATTTAATAAATTCAAAAATTAATGCTAATGTTTTATCTAGCACTAAAGATGATAAAAAATTTATTCTTCCATTTAATTTAAATTCAATTGATAAAAATTTAAATTATGAACAAAAACATTTTGATTCATTTAATGAGGCATTAGATTTTGTTTTTTCAGATAATAAAATTTTAAATGCAAAAGAAGAATCAAAAAAACCTTTTGATAAAGAAAAAAACAAATTATTACTTCAAATAAAACAACAAGAAAATCATATTGAATTATTAGAAAATGAGATAAAAGAAAATACAAATAAAGGAAATATCTTGTATAATAATTATTCTAAAATAGAACCCTTCATTGAAAAACTAAATGAATTATTAAAAAATAAATCACAAAAAGAAGTAAGAGAAATTATAAAAGATATTAAATTTATTAAAGATATTAATTTTAAAGATAAAACTGTTATTATTGATATAGATTAATT
>CAZQHZ010000008.1:0-451 GCA_964593285.1 uncultured Methanosarcinales archaeon
AAGTTATTTAGCTTTATATATGGTTTTCATTTTTAATATAAGTAAAATGTAAGAAAGATTTTGGAAAGGTTTTTTAATCTTTCCTTTCACATAACAATAATTTTATAAACATTATTCTTTATAAAAATTCTATGGAAATAATATTGAGTCCAGAGAAAGAACTTGAATATCAAGAAAATAAATATTATCTTGAAGTAGTAAAAAGAATGTTAGGCGTTGAAGAAAGAAATAACGATAACCCAGTAAAAAAAAGTGATAAAACAACTCATATAGAGTTATTACGAGATGACTTATATCTAGCAACGCAAGAGTTAATGAGTATTAATCAAGAGTTAGGAAATATTTTAGACGGTATAGATGAAAATGGTAACAAAGATAAAAAAAATTAAACGACCTAAAAACATTTTTTATAAAAAACAGGTAATAAAAGAACTTGAAGATTGTATTGAAG
>CAZQHZ010000008.1:461-14586 GCA_964593285.1 uncultured Methanosarcinales archaeon
AAAAAAAAAAAAAAAAAAAAAAAAAAAAAAAAAAAAAAAAAAAAAAAAAAAAAATAAAAAAAAATAAAAAAAAAAAAAAAAAACTAAAGCCATACCAAAAAATACTAACAAAAAAAAAAAAAAAAAAGTAACAACTAAAAAAAAAACTAAAGCCATACCAAAAAATACTAACAAAGAAAACAAAAAGAAAGTAACAAATAATAAAAAAACTACACTCAAACCAAAAAATACCAGTAAAAAAACTAAAAAAAAGACAACTACCAAAAAAAATACTACTAAAAAGAAAAAAACACAAAAAAATTTAGAATTGTCAAAAATTAAAAATGATATAAGTTCTCTTCAAAATACTGTTTTTAAATTAGTTAATATGTTTAATCAATTTGTTACTAAATTTGAAAATAATTTAAAAGTACAAGATAATAATAAAAATTTAAATGAACATATCCAAAATAACAAAGAAAAAGAAAATTTATGGAAAGATATCGAAAGTCAAAACAAAAAAATTTTTAATAAACTTGATAGTATTGAATCAATCCACAATGCCATTCAAAATAAACCAATGGATGAAGACCATGTAGTATTTAAAGATCTTGAAAATAACTTATGGAAAGATGTTCAAGGTCAAAATTCACAAATATTAAATAAATTAGATATGATAGAATCAATTCATAATAAATTACAAGAAGTAATTGAAAATAATAAAAAATTAATTTTTGAAAATAAAAAAAAGGAAGATGAAATTAATAGATTATCTGAAGTTAAAAAAGGAGATATAAGAGAATTTTCAAGATTTGGAAAAGTAGATTATAAAAAAATTGACTTAAAAAAAGATACAGATAGTAAAAGAGGTCATTTTATTCAAAAACCAAATTTGCCACCATATTATGGAAATGAAGAAGAATATGAAATAAATTTACCAAAAAAAAACCCAATACCAAACCCTCCTTCTAAAGATCAAGAAAAAGATAAAATTAGTAAAATTAGAACAAAAAATATACCAAATGATTTTTAAATATTAAAATATTTTATTATTTTAATTTACACAACAATTTATTTCATAAACTAATTTACAAATATAATTATTAAAAATGGATAATTCAACAAATGAATGGATAAAAGCTGGAATAATTGCAAAAAATGTTAAAGATTATGCAAGACACATAATAAAACCAGATATGAGTTTATATGATGTTTCAGAGCGTATTGAAGCTAAAATACGTGAATTTAATGCAGTGCCTGCATTTCCAGTGAATTTATCACTAAATTCAACAGCAGCACATTATACACCAATAAAAAATGATAATTTATTTTTTGAAAATAATGTTGTAAAAATTGACATAGGTGTATGTTATAATGGAGCAATTGGTGATACGGCATTTACTCTTGATTTTACAGGAAAATATTCAAAATTAGTTGAAGCATCAAATGAAGCATTAAAAAATGCATCTAAAATATTAGCTATTGGTACAACTTTAGGAGAAATTGGTAAAACAATTCAAGAAACAATAAATAGCTATGGTTATGTGCCAATAAAAAATTTATCAGGGCATGGATTAGATTATTATAAAGTTCATACATCTCCTCAAATTCCAAATTATAATACAAATGATTCTACAGAATTAAAAAAAGGTATGAAAATAGCAATAGAACCATTTGCAACAGATGGTGCTGGTTTAATAAAAGAATCTGGTGAAGCAGTTATTTTTTCTCAAATTGGAAAAAATCCAGTAAGAGATATTGCTGCAAGAAAAGTATTAAAAGAAATTAATGAATTTAAAAATTTACCTTTTGCTTTTAGATATTTTAAAGATAAATATAGTGTTCCAAGATTAAAATTTGCTTTAAAAATGCTTAAAATGGCAAATAATATTAAAGAATATCCACCACTTGTTGAAGAAAAAAGAGGCATTGTAACACAAGCGGAAAATTCATTTTTAATTGATGATAAAGTAATTAATTTAACTGAAAACAAAAATTAAATTTCATCTAATTTTTTAAATTCTGTTTTTTTAGTATTTAAATCTAAAATTTTATATTTTTTAGTTTTTATTTCATCCTCACCAACAAAAATTATTTTTTTTGCATTCACTTTTGATGCAAATTTTAGTTGTTTTTGAATTGTCTTATTAGTTAAATCAAATAAAACATCATACTTTTTTCTCAATTTATTTGCAATCAAAAAAACATCACTTACAAAATCTTCATTGATTAGCACAATAAAATAATCAATATTTTGTTCATATTTTGGAATTAATTTTTTTGATTCTAAAAGTAAATTTAAGGTAGAATAACCAATTGCAAACCCTGTAGCACAAGTATCAGTGCCACCAAATTCCCCAATAACATTATCATACCTACCACCACCACAAATTGCCCTAAATTTTTTTTTAATATCAAATATTTCAAAAACAGTCCCTGTATAATAATCTAATCCCCTAACAATACTCATGTCAAACATAACATTACTATATCCAACTTTTCTAATATTTTCAAATATTTTTATTAAAGAATTAAATCCTTCTTTTGCAACTGAATTTAAATTATAATTTTTAAAATTTTCTAATTTTAACTCAAATAAATTTTCTATTTTTTCTATTTGTTTTATATCTAAAAAATTTAATTCATTATAAAAATCTTCTTTTGATATTTTTTCCTTTTTATCAATAACCCTAAGTACCTTATCAATACAATCTTCATCAATAATATCTGTCAATAAACCCATTAATAATTTTCTATTATTAATCCTAACAACAAAATCATTTTCTCTTAATTTCAATGATTTTAAGCATTCAACTGCTAAAATAATTAACTCAGAATCTGATTTAGAACTGCTTGATCCATAAATTTCACAATTAAATTGAAAAAATTCTCTTTCTCTTCCAGCTTGAGGTCTTTCATAGCGCCATAAACGATTAAAAGAATACCATTTAACTGGTTTTATTAGTGCTTTTTGTTTTTCTGCAAACATTCGTGCAACTGATGCAGTAAATTCAAATCTAAGGCCCAAAGCTTCCTTACCTTTTTTTTCAATAGTAAATATTTGATTTTTTATTTCATCTCCAGATTTTGCAGTTAATAATTCAATAGATTCAATCATTGGTGGTTCAACCCGCTGAAAACAAAATTTTTCTGCAACAGATTTTAAATTATAATAAATATAATCACAAATAAATTGATCTTCTGGATAAAAATCTGTAGTTCCTTTAATTTTTTGAATCATTTTTAATATATTAAAATAATATTTATTTATAAATATTTATATTTTATTTTTATTTACTTTTAAAATAATTTAAAAATTTTTAATAAAAAATAGTTTATTTAAAAATAAATTACGAAACATTTAAATATAAGTTTATTCTTAGTATAGTAATAAGTATATTTTTAGTTGTTTATGGCTATTAAAATATAAAAAAAGTGAGGTTGATAAAAAATGGTTTTAAAACAAAAAAAAGCTGAAATGGGCGTTGGTACATTAATTGTATTTATCGCTATGCTTTTAGTTGCAGCAGTTGCTGCAGGTGTATTAATACAAACAGTAGGATCCTTGCAGGAAAAATCTCTTGCAACAGGACAGCAAGCAAGAACACAAATTTCAACAAATGCTAGAGTAATTGAAGTTTCTGCAACAGATGGAAGAGCAGGCAATTTAAGTGATTTTGAGCAGTTAATGAAATTATCACCAGGATCTGATCCAATTAAATTAGATCAAGTAATTTTCACATTTAATACTCAAAATACTTCATCTACACTAAAATATAGAGAAGGTGCAAATTGTTCAAGAAATAACGAAACAGATGAAGCTAATAATCTAACAGGTTATTATACAGATCAAACAACTGGCGAAGGTTTTTTCACAGTAATTTATGAACAAGAAGGAAGTAATCATGTTCCTGGTAATTTACAAAGAGGAGACATTATAAGATTATGTTATGCAGGTGTTGGAAATATTGGAGAAGATGAAATGGTTAGATTAAACTTTATTCCAAGAATTGGAACTCCAACACTAACACAATTTGCAACTCCAGATGTAATTACAACACAAAGAGTTTATTTATATCCATAAATTATAAATAACCTCACTTTTTTTATTTTTTATATCTTTTTTCTAAAATTGTTTTAAATATTAAAAATATTTATATAGATATTTAACCTATCATAAAAATATGTACAGATATGAAAAATTATTAGAAGATGCAAAAAAAGATTTAAAAATAGCCGATCATATGATTAATATTACTTATAAACTAGTAAACGATCCAAAAATGTTATTGTCAATAACACATAGATTACTAAATACATTAACTAACATAATGACTTCAATACTTTTATATGAAAGACACTACAAAAAGATACCAAAATTCAATGAAACTTTTGATTCGATTTTTAATCTTTTCAAAGCAAGATGTGAACGAAGATACAATATAGACAAAGAATATTTACAAATAATTCAAGAAATTAAAAACATTATAAATGAACATAAAAAAAGTCCGATTGTATTTTCAAAAGAAAATAAATTAATAATTTGCTCAGATGATTATAGATTAAAAAAAATTTCAATTGAAAATATCAAAAAGTATATAAATAAAATAAAATTATTTCATAATGAAGCTGAACGGATGGTGAAAATTAATGGATGAATCAATATTTGATGCAAAACAAGAACTAAAAAGAGTAGATCACTTAATATTTGTTAGTTTAAAATATACAAGAACAGTAGATGTTTTAAAAAATGTTGTAGAAAGACTTATTTCTTCATTAGATTTTGTGCTAAATGCAATTTTAGAAAATTTACATGAAAATGAAAAAATTGAAGAAATTCCAACTGCATTTGTTTTAAAATGTGATTTAATTATTGAAAAATACCCAAATGATGAAAAAATTAAAGAATTAATCGATTTTTTTATATTACTAAAAAAATTAAATAAATTGGATTATGAAAAAGAAAACGAATACAGGCGCCATGTTGGAATGATTTTTAATATAGATGGAAAAGAAATTAAAATAAATATTGATAGTGTAACTGCATATTATAAAAAAGTTAAAGAATTAATATCCCATATAGAATTAAACATATTAAATAATAATAATAATTAAAAAATGACTAAATTTATTGCAATTGTTTCTGCAAAAGGAGGTGTTGGTAAAACTACATCTACAATCAATCTAGCTTCTGCCCTAGATTGGTATAGACGTGATATAATTATATTAGATGCAAATTTTAATAATCCTGACGTTGCATTATATCTTGGAATAAATTTTAAAGAAAAAACACTTCATGGTGCATTAAAAGGAAATCACCATATAAATGAAGGAATCTATCGCCATGCTAGTGGTCTTAAAATAATACCTGGCAGTATTTCATATAACGATGCAATGAAAGTACAAAAAAGAAATTTTGTTGATACTATATATGGATTAACTAATAAATCTGAAGCAGTAATTATTGATTGCGCACCAGGTATTGGTGAAAATGCAAGAACTATTATAAAAGCTGTTGATTATTTAATTATTGTAACTACTCCTGATTTATACTCTGTTAGTAACTCATTAAAAATTGTACAACTTGCAAAAGAATATAACAAAAAAATATTAGGTATTTTAGTAAATAAAGTTAAAGGAGATTACTATGAACTTGCATTAGATAACATTGAATCTTTAATTGGTAAGAAAATTATTGGAATTATCCCAAATGATGAAAACATTAATAATGCTCATTATAATAAAAAGCCACTTGTAAAAATGCACCCAGAAACAGAGGCATCAATTGGCTTTAAAAAACTTGCATGTGAATTAATAGGAGAAAAATATGTTGAAAATTTAAAAAAAGAAGAAGAAAATTCTTTACTTAAAAAAACACTTAAAAAAATTGGATTTTAATTTTTAAATAATATAACATTGTAAATTATTTTTATAAAAATTTTATTTAATTAAACATTTTTTCATAATATCAATTTTAATTAAATTTAATAACAATCAATCAACAACTTCACCAGTTATACTTCTTAGCATATGTGATGTAATTTTTATATTATAAAACTTATTTAATTCTAACCTTTTTTTAACCCCAATAATTAATGGATATGTAGCAATTTGCCTACAAAATGTATTATTACCATCATAAATTTCTGCATAAACATCTCTTATTATTTGATTTTTTGGAACTAGTAATTTTAAAAATTCATGGTCTATTTCTTTTCGTATTTTATCTCGCCATTTCCAGTAATATTTCCAATTTTTTTTTAAAGTTTTACCTCTATCTTCTGTATGCATTTTAGTATTTGGTAAAATTGTAACTTTTCTAATATTAATCCTTCTAATTAATAATTTTTCATCAAGAATTTTTTTTAAAAAATTATAATTTTCATTAAATGTATTTTTAGTCTCGCCAGATAGGCCAAAAAGCAAATTAATTCCTGGAAGTAAATGATGCATTCCATTATAACTTCTTTTGCCACCAATTTTATTTATTATTTTAATTGCATTATATGTTGTTTCATTATCTGAATTTAAATTATTTTTTTTTTGAACTAACTTATCAAAACTTTCAGCTCCAAATGCGCAAACATTTCCTGGAGTTGTATATTTAACAATTAATTTTGTTTTAATTTCATCAACCATTTTAGGATTTGCATTATCAATATGTAAAACTTTTGGATTTAATTTTGAAATTGGCTTTAATAATTTTAAAATTTCACTAGCTTTTCCATCTTTATAAGAATAAAAACAACTCTGTTTTCCAAGTCTAAAATATTTTGTATAATTAGTTAATAATTTAATTTCATTGTAAATATCTTTTTGATTCCTATATTCAACATCATGCTTTAATGGCTCACTACAAAAACTACATCCCTCTTTTCCTCGATTGCATCCTCTACCAGTTTCAATTTCAACAATTCTTTGGCTAGGAATTTGTTTTAATAAATCAGCAGAAAATAAAGCAAATTTATTTATTTTTGAATAATCTAAAACATAATTTGAAACAATTTCATCAAAAACTAATAAACTTTCTTTTTCTTTTTTTTTAGAATTAATTTCACCAGAACCATACTCTGTTGCAGCAGGACCTGTCAAAATTTTTTGCGCATTAAAATTTTTAATATAACTGCTAACTTCATTAATAGTTCCAGGTACTGCACTTAAATATTTTCCAGGAACATGCATTCCTAAAATTACGATAATTTTTGTTGCTTTAGATAAAATTTTTAATACATTATCTGAATTAATTGTTAAATTATAAATTGAAATATTTGTTTTTTGTGTTTTTTTTCTATCTTTTAATTTAGAATTGTATTTAAATACATATCTTAAATCATCGATAGTTAAATAATATGGATCTTTTTTTTCTTCAAATTTTAATTTACCAAAAATATACCTAGGATATGTTCCAATATAAGGTGGTACCCCAAGGCCAGATGGCTCATCAGTATAACAATCTATAATTACATTTACCATTTTTTTAATATAAAAACTATTTAGTATTTAAATTACATTTGATTTTTGAATTTTTTTTTAAATGATGAAATAATAATACGCCAAACACCACAATAAATAAAACAAACGAGATTGCAACAATTAATTCAAAACCAACTGTATGTAAAGCAATAGCTGAACCAAAATAACTAAGAATTAATAAATTTGGAACATATGCAATCATTACAATAAACATAAAATTTTTAAGCTTTATATTACTAAATCCTGCAATAAAACTTATAATATCTGTTGGAAATACTGGAAAGATAAATGAAATCCAAAGAAATGTTTTTCCTTTTTCTTTAAAAAAACAATCATATAATTTTAATTTTTTTTCATTAATTATTCTTTTAACAAATGGTCTTCCAAATCGTCTAGCTAATAAAAATGCAATTAAAGTTCCAAAGATATTTCCAATATATGCATAAAGTGTACCAAAAACGGGACCAAATAAATAACCAGATGCAATAATTATAATAAATCCAGGAATTGGTGCAATTACAACTTCTAAAATAATAATTAAAATAACAATAATAGGACCATATATACCAAAATCACTAACAAAATTTTCAGTTTGATTTATATCATTAAAAGAAATTGGAAACAAAAGAAAAAATAAAGAAATAATACCAATAACCACAAGCAGAATAATAAAATTTCTAATATCTTTAAATGCTTTTGATGTTAATTTAAATTTCATTTTTTAAAATAAATTAATTCTTTAATTTTTAAATATTGTGAAAATCATAGAAAATAAAAAACGAAATGTAACTTATTCTTATTAAAAAATAAAAAACATAATTGTATAATATTAAAAAAGATTATAAAAGATTGCTTTAAAATTTAGTATTTATTAAATTAAAAAGAAGGAAAAAAGAAAAAAATGAATTTGATTTTGTAACAAAAAAGATATATGATTCAAAAAAAAGAAATAAATGGTTTTAGGGATTAGATAAATTTAATCTAAAAAGAGGTGTATTAACTTTTAATAATGAGCAATATTTTACTATTAATAATAAAAAAATAAAGATAATACCTGTTTGGAAATAGTTCTAATTTATAGAAATAATAGAAAGTTTTAACTTAATTAAAAAATATATTTCATTATTAATTCATTTATTCTAATTGTATTATACCATCTTATTTTATATAACAATTCTCATTGCTTCACTAGACATTTACACATAGAATATTTAAATGAAAAAGGTTTATCTAAAAAATAATGGATAAAAAAAATAAATTAGTTGTTTTTGAAGACAAAAAAATCAGACGAATTTGGCATGATGATGAATGGTATTTTTCTATAGTTGATATAATTGCAGTTTTAACTGAAAGCGATAATCCTCAAATATATTGGAGAGTTCTTAAAAAAAGATTAAAAGACGAAGGAAATGAAACCGTTACAAAATGTAACGCTTTGAAAATGTCTGCACCAGATGGGAAAATGAGGCTTACAGATGTAGGGACCACTAAAGAAATATTTAGATTAATTCAGTCCATTCCTTCGCCAAAAGCAGAACCATTCAAACAATGGCTTGCACAAGTTGGATATGAAAGAATTGAAGAAATAGAAAATCCAGAAATAGGACAAGATAGAATAAAAGAATATTATGAAATGAAAGGTTATCCTAAAAACTGGATTGACAAAAGACTAAGAGGTATTGCTATAAGACAAGAATTAACTGAACAATGGAAAAACAGAGATATAAAATCAGAAAAAGAATTTGCAATATTAACAAATGAAATTAGTAAAGCAACATTTGGAAAAACTATAGTGGAATACAAAAAATTTAAACAACTCAAAAATAAAAAACAAAACTTGAGAGATCATATGACTGATTTAGAATTAATATTTAATATGCTTGGAGAAAAGACTACCACAGAGATTACAAAAGAGAGAAATTCTCAAGGATTTGAAGAATGTAAAAATTCTGCTAAAGAAGGTGGGGAAGTTGCAGGCAATGCAAGACAAGATGTAGAAAAACGTTTAGGCAAATCAACTATTTCTAAAGAAAACTTTTTACCAAAGAAAAAAAAGAAGAAAAAATTAAAGTAATAGTATTAATAATAATAAAATAAAAAAGATAAGAGAATTTTATATTTATTTTAAATCTACTAAAGGAAGATAATATCATAATTCAAAACTTTATTAAAGTAAAAACATGATTCTTTGCGAGGAGCTAGTCCATGCGAAAGCGCAAGAACCTTTAAAACAATCATAGAAAGTTTCAAAGATATTACTTTTTTATGTCTAACTTTATACTTTCTATTTAAAAATAACAACTAACCCTTAATTGCAATTGTTGATGGAGATTTTCGTTTAACAATTGGCCCATCAATTACATTAAATCCGACATTAATTAAATTATTTCTAACTTTTCTAGAACAACTATATGTAAATAATCTTCCACTATTAACCATTTTTTCCAAAACTTTTAAAAAAAAATCTTCATTCCATAATAAAAATTGTTTTGATGGCGAGAATGGATCGTGAAATACTAAATCCACTTTAAAATCAACTAAATCAATTGTTTTAAATGCATCTCCAATTAATAATTTTATAAAAATTTTTCCATCATCATATTCTTTATCAATTGCTAATTTTTTAATAATCTCATAATTTTTAAAATCTGGATTTAATTTATTTATTTTATCAATTATTAAATTATCAATTTCTAAAGCTATTATTTTAATTTTTACATTATTAAATTTTTCTTTAATTAAATCAATAATAGCACATGAATTATAACCCAAACCAAAACAAATATCTAATATTTTTATTTCTTCAATTTCTTTTATATTATTTTTTTCTAATAAGTACTCAACTGAAGGAATTGCATATTTTTTCATTGATTCTTCAATTGCTCCTGTTTTTGAATGATAAATATCTTTAAATTCATCATTAAAAAAAGTAATTGATCCATCATCTGTAATAATTTCTTTCATTTTTTTTATAAAATTTAGATTAATTTAAAAATATAATTGAAAAAATTAATTATTTATAAATAGTAAAAATTATAAATAGAAAAATTATACAAAAAGATATTGAAAAAAAATTAAATTATTAAAAAATGATTAAATATGACTAAAACAAATGAAAATTATATCAAAGAAATTTTAAAAGAACATTCTGGTTATTATGGAATAAATAGAGGAGAATTTGCATTAGTTTCTTGTAGAAATGGAAGAATTACTGAATCAAAAATTAAAAAACATCTAGAAGATATTTGCACCGATAGAAAAGAAAATATTATCAAAAAATATGATGAAACTAAAAAAATTTCTGATTATGAATATAGACAATTACAATTAATTAACTATATTGACAGAAACGGTGTTAAAATTATTGATTCAGAAATAAGAGATTTTAAAGATGGTGAAATCAAATTAAAAATTGATGATTCAATTACTGGAAAAGATGTATATGTAATACAAAATACACTAAATCCACGAATGCCACAATACACAAGTCATAATATTTTAGAATTAGAATTGATGGTTGATGCACTTTTAAGATCAGAATCTGCACATGTCAACTTAATTTTACCATACATGAGTTATTCTAAACAAGAGAGAAGACAAGGACGTGAACCTATATCTGCAAAAAGATTAATAGACAAAATTGTTGATTGTGGAGCTGAAAGAATTACTACAATGGACTTACATGCTGATGCAATTGAAGGATTTACTAGTTCAAAAAACTGTAGAATCCAAAATTTATATGCATCAAGCATTCTTTTAAATTATTTTATAGATGATTTAAATTTAGATTGTATCTGGATTGCACCAGACCCTGGTGCTGGAAAAAAAGTAAAGCATTATTCAAAAGTTACAGGCTACCCAATGGCTCTTGGATATAAATATCGAGATCCTGAAAAAATGCATGAAATAGAAGAACAAAAATTACTTGGAAAAATTAAAGGGAAAAATGTTGCAATAATTGATGATCAAACTGCAGGTAGTTCAACAATGTTAGAAATGGCTAAAACTGCAAAAAATTTTGGTGCAAATAAAATTTATTGTGGTGTAACTCATGGAATGCTTTTAGAAGATGGTGAATACAAATTTAAAGAAGCTAAAAAAAATAATATAATAGAGAGTTTAGTAATGACGGACACATTAATTCAACCGCAAGATTTTCTTGAAAGAAATAAAGATTGGCTTGTTGTAAAAGATGCACTGCACATGTTTGCAGATGCCATATTTGAAACCCATGTAAATGGAAGCATCAGTAGACTTTACAAATTAAGTTTAAGACGCTCAATGTATGGAAAAAGACATAAATCTTTATAATTAAAAATTGTTTATAGATAATTGACCCTTTCGTTTATTTTTTAAAACAACATTAATTTTCTCTCCAACTTGTTCTTTTAAATCTTTTGCAATTCTTGGACCAATTAATGATGATAAAGAAGAATAATCAATAGTTTTTATGTCTTTAATATCTTTAATACGATTATTAAATAATTTTCTAGCTCTATTTCTACCAATATTTTTAAATCTAAGTAATAATAGTAATTCTTCTTTTACTCCATATTTTATTCTAATTCTTAATTTATTTAATTTATTTAATAATTCAGTTATATTAAGTAATTTTGCAATTTCAATACATGAATATAAAAGCCAATCACAAATATTAATTTTATAATTAATTTCTCCTGGTCTAATATTATATTTTTCAAGTATTTCATCTTCATTCATCTCATCAACCCAATCTAAAAAAAAACAACTAGTTTTAACTGTATCTAAAAAAATATCAAAATCATAACTATAACTATCAGAAATTTTAGTTATAATAGAGTTTTCATTTTTCATAAGAAAATTATTATAAAAATCATATTCTTTATTTTTTACTCTAAGTAATGGTCTTATTTCATTAGAATTACAAATCATTTGGATAAAAGAGAAATCATTAATAGTTTTATTTTTTTGATTTTTCATAGCTAAAATAAAATTATTTGCAGTTAATGGATCAATGTATAATTGTGAAATTCTTTTTCCAATCTTTGTTGAATAAAAATTTTCATCTTCAATTTCATTTGCATCTACAAAATCATTATCAAAATCCCCATCACTTGATGAATTTATAAAATTATAATCTTTTAATAATTTTAGCATTTTATTAATTATTTTCTCAAGTTCATTCATGTCTTCATATTGGTATGCCCAAAATGTTTTTGAAAAAAAATTAATAATTTGTTTTTTATTTTTAACAAAATTATTTGAAATTAAAGATAAAAGATAAAATCTAAGTGCAGGTTCAACTGCAATTTTTGAATAAATTTTTTCAGGTTTTCCATTAATATAATTATCAATTAAAAATTCTTTTTCATTTTCATTTTTACATATAATTATCGCTTGTCCTATTTTATCAAAATTAGGCCTACCAGCTCTACCAGACATCTGCATAAATTCTAAAACAGGTATATAATCCATCCCATTTTTAGTATATCTTTTAGTATCTTTAATAATTGATCTAAATGCAGGTAAATCAACACCTGCTGCAAGTGTTGGTGTTGCACAAATTATTTTTATTGTTCCTTTTAAAAAATTATCTTGAATTAAATCTTTTTGTTTTTGAGTTAAACCAGAATGATGAAAAGCAATACCTTTTTTTACACATAAAGAAAGTCGTTTACATTGTTTTGTTGGTTTTGAAATACTATCTAAAATATCATTTGATAAAACCATTAAATTATCTTTATTAATTAATTTTATATTTTTTTTAGAAATTTCTTCAGCTGTTTTTTCTGCAGAATTTTTAGTATTTACAAAAATTATTGCTTGTTTATTTAAATTAATTGTATCAATTCCAATATTTATAGATTGATCTTTATGAATATCATCAATATCAATTTTTAACAAATCTTTATTTACATCAGAATTAACCATGTTAAATATAAAATAACTAATTATTTAAATTAGTTTAGAAAAAATTATCAAAGTTTTTTCAAATTTTCAATAAATTCATTTAAATCATTAATTTTTTCGAATCTTTCTGAAACATCTTTTCCTTTAACAAAATGAAGCCATTGTGCAAAATCATTTTGATTTTCATTAACATACTCTGAAAATGTGTCTTCATTCATTTCTTTTAATGCATCTATTAAATTTCTAATGCTTTTAATAACAGTCCCATCATGCAAAGAAAAATGATAATCAGGATTTACTTCCTCATCAATTGAGCTTTCATTATCTACATCTTCTTTTGCTTCTTCTTTTGCATCTTTTTTTACTTCTTGTGAAGTATCACTTGTATTACCAATTTTTTCTGATAAATCTTTCATAGTTGAATTTATTTGATCGTCAGTTATTTTTGTATGTTTTTTAATAGATTCAACTACCAATTTATTTACTAATTTTGTTAAATTTTCAGTAATTGATTTTTGAAATTTTTCATCTATTTTTTCTTCAACTAACGAAGGTATTTTTTTTAATTCATCTAATACAATTTGAATTTGATCATCACTAATTTTTCCACGAATTCCAGATTTATTTATTATTTCTGAAAAATTGTCTTTTTCCTTATTTTCTTCATTTTTAGATTCTGCTTCTTTTTGCTGTTCTTCTTTTTGGTGTTCTTCTTTTTGTTTTTCTAACTCTTTTTGTTTTTCTAATTCTTTTTGCTTCTCTGCTTCTTTTTGTTTTTCTAATT
>CAZQHZ010000008.1:14686-16750 GCA_964593285.1 uncultured Methanosarcinales archaeon
TCTTTTTGTTTTTCTAATTCTTTTTGCTTCTCTGCTTCTTTTTGTTTTTCTAATTCTTTTTGCTGTTCTTCTTCTTTTTGTTTTTCTTCTTCTTTTTGCTTTTCTAACTCTTTTTGTTTTTCTTCTTCTTTTTGTTTTTCTAACTCTTTTTGTTTTTCTTCTTCTTTTTCATCGCTTTCAATTGATGATAAATCTGGAATATTCACGTTACCATCATTTTTTTGATTTTGATCTAAAGCTGATTGTTCATCATTTTCAATAAATGGATTAAATCTATTTGTCACAACTTCATACAAACCCATAAATTTCTCCATATTTTTTTCAATAAATTCAAGTCTAGAATTAAACTTATCTACAACATTTTTAATATCTGAAATTGAAGAAATATTTGTTTTTAATTTTGTCTCAATTTGTTTGATTTTTACATTAAGATTATTATCAATTTCAATTAGTTCCTTAATTTGCTGCATTATCAAATTAGTTATTCTTTCATTTTCTTCAACTCTTTCAGGATCAACATATACTTCATTTTGAGAATCTTGTTTTGAATTGTTTTTTTGCATAGAATCATCTTTATTTTGTGTGTTTGTAGAATGATTTTCTGAAGCAATTTCTTTAAATTTATTTCGTAATTTTTTTAACTCTTCATCATCAATTTCTTTTTTTTTATCAAAAAAACCCATTTTTAAACCATATCTATCTAAATGTTTTATCTTTTATTTTTACAATCATTTATAGCTTTAAATAATTTATTCACTATTATCAAATAAAAAATAAAGAAATAAACTGTTTTATTAACCAACAGGCCACAAAGTAATTCTTCGAGTTTGGATAGTATTTGGTGTTTTAGCTTGAATTCTAGACATTCTTCCATGTTCAGAAGTTATTATAAAACTAAAATCTTGGCCAATGAATAATTTATTATCATCTTTTAATTTAAATTTCAATAATAATACTTCTCCACTACCTAAAACCACATCATTATTTCCATGTAATACTTCAAAGCAAAAAAATTCTTCAGTTGGCAATGTATCAAAATTACATTTACCCATGTGGTGTTTTGATAATTCTAAATAATTTTCAGATTTAGTTAAATCAATTGTACTATTTTCTGTTATATTCAAATATCCATGAAAATAACCATAATAAAATCCATCTTGTCCAATTATTGGTTCATCATACAATTCAATAATTCTTGATTGTGACAAATCTTCTAAATTATAACCTAAATTTATTTTTGCATGATCAACATCATTGTCTGTAAAATTTACAATAAGATATGTTAAATCATCAATTGTTTTAAAACTTAATGTTTCAACTTTATTATCTTCATTTAAATCCCATAAATCTATTGCACTTGTATTAGTTATAACAACAGATGAAACATTATCATAAAAGGTATCACTACTAAAAGAATATTCATCATATAATTCATAATTCAATGTAGGATGTGTTAATTTTGCACCTGCATGTTGCTCTGGACCAATAAACGATAAATCTAAACCCTTCATCTGTATTGGATCAGATCCTGCATCTAATCTAATCATTATTTCTATGTTATTTAATGATTCTTCAACTTTATCACCATAAGCAACAACCGATACAACTTCAACAGCATTAGTAATTTTTTGTCTTGCTTCTTGACCTGTAATTAAAGCTCTTTGTTGTAGAACTCCTGAAGTTGAAATCAAAACTCCTGCAGCAACCGCTGCGACAAGAATAGTAGCAATAAAAATTATTAATGTCCCTATTCCCATAATAGCCTTCTTTCGTTTACTTAGTGACATATTAATAAATAATCTTCACAAATAACTATATAAATCTTTCGGTTATAATTCAAAAAAAAGACTTTTTTTTAGGAATTTTCTCAATTTCACCATCAATTATGGACGAAATTTTAATTAATAATTAAAATAAATTTTCATATAAAAATTTATTATATTAAAATATTAAATAAATAATTTAATTATCTATATTACTTCATAAAAATAATATTAATAATATTATTATATATAAAAAATATAAATTAACAAAAAAACATATTAAAAAAATTTCATCAACAAC
>CAZQHZ010000008.1:16850-58741 GCA_964593285.1 uncultured Methanosarcinales archaeon
AATTGATATAAATGATTTACTTCTTCATTTGCAGCACTTTCATGCTTTGATGTATTAATAGGATAAATCCATTTATCAAAAACAGCTCTTAAGAAAAAAAACCAAGGTTTACCTTCCCATCGTCCAGCATAATCAGTAATATAATAACCAGTTAAACTAACAACTACTTTTCCTTGATTCATTAAAACATCTAAATTATCTTGCTTAATCATCACATCTTTCATATTTTTTACAATAATATTAATTTTTATATTTACTCTATCATAATCTGTAAATGCTTTTGTTGGCTGTGTTTCAACAAAAATTTCTCTCCCCGTTTTTAAAATTTGTTCATGATTAATTTTTTCTTGTTTATCATAACCTCTCTCTTTAGTCCAATGTTCAATAACATCATATAAGTCATTCAATCTAAACAAACCTTCATACTTTATTTTCAAAGTTGCTATAGTTCTTCTTTCTGGCATTTTTTTTACAATATTATTTTTTTATTTAAAAATATTTTCCAACAGTATTAAAATTTAAAAAATCTTTAAGATAATTTGCAAGCCCTTGCAATCGATAATGCATATCATCTTCCCATATTACATCATATCGCTGTTTTATTACTTTACTTTCCATAAACTCTTGTAATTTTTTTGTAAATGTTGATTGATTAAATTGACCCGCAAAATCTTTTTCTATCTTACCATCCACTGTAATATGAATTGCTCCTTTAATCATCTGTTTTTTTTCACTATTTTCTTCAACTTCAACAACATTAGCATCATAAATATGTAAATATACATCAACATTTACTCGATGATATTCAGTTTCATTATACCATCCACGAATACCATATTCTTCTTCAGCTCCAAAATCTGTACTTTTTGATTTAGTTAAATAAAAATAATGTTCATAGTCACCTGCACTAAACCAATCTAAAACAGCTTGAACCAATTTTTTTTGATCAAATACACCTTTATGTCTAATATGTATGACCATTTTTTTATTTATTTAAAATAGTTTATTTAAAACTTTCGAAAAAATAAATTAATTTGTATCTTTTAAGAAAAAATAATGTAAAATACTAAATATTTAATTATTTAAAAATAATTTAATCTATATTTTATTTGAAATAGAACTAATATAAATATAATAATTTTATTTTAAAAATAAATACAATTATTCTTCCATCATAAATTCATCTAATTCAAAACTTGAATAACTTTTTCTATTCAACATAGATTTTAAATCATCTTTATCTTTATTTTTATTATCTAATGTTTCAATAACTACTAACTCTTCATTCATTGCAAACACCCCCAAAATTGTTAAAATGAATAAAATTTAACCAGCAAACCATGGATCCCGCCATTTATCGGTTTTTTTCCACTTTTTTGAATTATCCTTTTTTGCTATTTCAGGTATTATTATATCTGAAAAAAGTCTTGTATCTGTTTTGCTTCTTTTCATTTTATATATTAAAATTTATACTCCTTTATAAATCTTTTGTTTTTTTTTACTTTTAAGGAACAAAATTTGTAAATATTATTCTCAAAACAAAATAACTTTTAAAAAATTATAATATAAATTTAAACAAAAATATAATAATAAATTTTTTTTTAATACAATACAAATAAAAAAATACAAATAATTAATAAATTTACTACAAAATATTTATCATGTTGTGACAAAAAACAAATATTTTAATAATTTAATAGTTTTCATAATTGATATGAAAATTATACATTCATTTAATCATATAAAAATTGAAAAAATAACAAATGAAGAAAATATTGGATTTATAATTACAAACAAAATAGGTGGATTTTTTTCTTTAGGATTGATTGAAAATTTCACAAAATACAATGGATGTTTTATTTCATTTGAAAACAATGATGGTTTTGATTTAATTAAAACAATTGAATCAATAAAATTATCAAATATCAATTTAGAAAATATAGATAATAATAAAATTTCATTAATAAATAATTACGGCAATTATACAAAAAAAACACAAGACATTACAGAATCATATAATTTTAAAGAAAATATTTTATTTTATGAAGTAAATAATTATAATGGATTTATAGATATTTTCTTTGATAAAAGAAAAATTTATGATTTTCATGATGAGGGTAGAATATATAAAATTTATAAAGAAAAAAATGCATTAATTGTAGAATATACAAAGTATGATAATAATTCATTAACAAATGAATGTTATAAAATATTTACTGTTATTTTAGGTTTTAATGAATATTCAATAAACAATCAATGGATTGAAAAAATTTATGAATATGATAAATCTAGAGAAATTAATTTTAAACCAATGTACATTTACAATGCATTAAAATTAAAAGTGGATAATAATTTAAAATTAATATTTTGCTCTTCTAAAAATAAAAATGAAGCTATATTAAAAGCAAAATTATATTATGAAAATTTTAATACATATATTTCTAAAATTGAACAAAAAAAAAAAAAATTTTTAGAAAATAAATTAAATAATTTAGAAAATAAAAATATAAAAAACAACTTAAATTTTAAAGATAATGAAGAACTAATGGCATACATATGTGCACAAAATTCTCTTAGTTCATTAATTACTACAATTGATGAAAAAAAAGGAATTTTTGCAGGACTTGGTTGGTTTCATCAATTTTGGACAAGAGATGAAGCAATATCAACTAAAGCACTAATTATAAACAAAGAATACACATTAGCAAAAAAAATACTTCTCCGCCACCTCGATTATATTTTAGAGGATGGAAGAATAAGTAATAGATGGCCAAAATCAATGCTTGGAAGTGCAGACGGTGTTGGCTGGACTTTTAAAAGAATTCATGATTTAATTTACAAATTAAATTGTGAAAAATTATTACATAAATACATTGATAATAATGAATTTAATAAAATAAAAAAGTGCCTAAGAAAAAGTATAGTTTCAATTTTAAATAATTATTCAAAAGATGGCCTAATTTATAATCATAAGCTTGAAACCTGGATGGATACTGCTTATAATTTAGATTATCGAAGTGGTTTTAGAATAGAAATTCAAGCATTAATGCTTTCAATGTACAAATTAATGAGATTACTATGTTTAATCACAAAAAATACCAAAAAATATGAGTTATATGCAAAAAATGAATTAATTACTAAAGAAAAAATAAAAAAATTATTTTTTAAAGATTCTATTTTATATGATGAATTAAATGATCCAACACAAAGACCAAATGTTTTTTTAACACACTACATATATCCTAAATTATTTAAAAAAAATGAATGGAAAATTATTTTTAAAAATGCATTAAAAAAATTATGGCTTGATTTTGGTGGAATTGCAACAATTGATAAAAACCATAATTTATTTTTTAAAGAGCATACTGGTGAAAACAATTTTAGTTACCATCGAGGAGATAGTTGGTATTTTATAAATAATATTACAGCAATTTCATTATATAAAATTGATAAAAATTTATTTAAAGAAGAAATTGAAAAAATATTAAATGCATCTGTTAATGATATTTTATATAAAGGATTTATTGGAAATTCATCAGAACTTAGCAGTGCATCAAAACAAGAAGCAAAAGCGAGTTTAATGCAAGCATGGTCTGCATCTACTTTAATTGAGTTATTTAATAAAATTAGAAAAAATAATTAATTTATTTTTAACTAAAATTAATTTTAAAAAACTAATAGTAATATAAAATTTTTAACAAATTATTTAAATGCAAAAATCTATTTACCAACAATGTTAAAATATAGTAAAGAATTTTTAAAAAAAATAAAAAAAATTGAAGAAGAAATTATTTTAATTATAATTATTATTTTAAATATTTTAGATTTTGCAGGATTATTAAATCCAGATTTTGATTATGGTAAAAAAATTTTATCATGGACTGCACTTGGATATCTTTTCTATAAAGCAAATTTAACAAAATTATTTTTTGGTTTTAAAAATAAAAAAATTGACCTTTTAATTATTTTATCTTTCTTTATATTAAGTTTCAAAAATATTATTGGCCATGCTATTAGTACAATTAATTTTTTTAAAACCAAATCAATTGAATATTGGGCAAATATTTATCATACAAATACTATTCCTAAAAACTCTGAAATTATTAATGTAAAATCTAATCTAAATAATGTTGATTTAACAGGAGTTAATACACTTGATCTAAATACTTCGATATCACATTTAGCTGATAAATTAACATTTACTGAATTTTTAAGCCCAAATAATTTAATTTTAAATGTTAGCAATAATATAAGCAATACTTATATGTACATTGAACCAAAATTTCTAGTACATAGATGGTTTAATTTTATTTTAGAAAACATTGAATTTTTCGCAGATTTTAGCTTGATTTTTGGTAGCTTATTATTATGTTTTATTTCTTTTTATTGTGCTTTAAAATTTAATATTAAATCACCAAGTTTTCTTAATATTTTTAATATTTCAAAAAAACCAAAAAATAATTTTAAAATTATATTCACGCGATTTATTATCATTTATTTATGTTTAAATATGTTTTTCATTATAGTATTTAATTTAGTTATGGAATGGCTAGCAATTGCAATTGATGCACCATTATTAGTAATTGTTTTATTTTTTTATCTATTGTTTTGGATAAAACATCACAATAAATTTAATACAGAAAGTTTTATTTTTAGGGTTGGTAATTTTGGAAATTCATTTTATAATAGATTTATAAATTTATTTAAAACAAAAAAAGGTATTATTATTGCAATCTCTGGAATGCTTGTATTACATCTATTAACTGAAATTGGAATTTTTATAATACCATATTTAACAGGATTAATTAACCCATTATATTTTAATCAATTACAAGGAAGTCATACACCTATTTTTAGTTTTTTTGATTTATTTAATAGTTCAAAAGAAAGTTTATTCATTATAGATTTTTTAACAGTAAATACATTAATTGATAAATTACTAATATCTTACATATATTTAACTAACGTAATTTTTATATTATCAATACTAATTATTCCTGCATTGATATGGTATAATTTATTTAAAGATAAAGAAATTAAAATTAATTGTTTTTTTCCTGCTATTTTTTTTGCATCTTTTGCAAGTTTTATTTTAGCACCAATATTTTTTATAACTAGAATATCTAAAGAAGGATTAATAGGTGTTAGTATACAAACACAACCTTTAACTCATGGAGCTATATTTAACTTGATGAGTATTTTTTTAATTTCAATTTCAATTGGATTTTTATTTTTTTATGTTATTTTTTCAGAAAATTTACTAAAAAAATCAATTTATTTAATTTATTTTATAGCATTAATATTTTTTTCATGGTATATGGTTTTATTTTTTTTAGATTTATTTATCTACTACACCAATTTCTTAAAATTAAACTATTTACAACTTTTTACTATATTTAATTTAAGTAAATTATTTCTTTTTTTAATTATGCTATTATTTTTTACTTTATCTATTATTTTTTATTTTTTAGGATATTTTTCCATGATATATTTATTTATTAAAAAAATTTTAAATAAAAATAAATAATTTTAAAATAAAAACTTAAATAAAATCTATTCTAAATTAATCTTTCTTTTTTTACTTTCTTTTTTTTACTTTCTTTTTTATGAATATAAAAAGAAACTCTAACCAAAATATTTTTAATGATTTGTTTTTTCAAAAAATATATGGCAAGAATTGCAGTAATGCATAAAAATAAATGTAATTATGATGGATGTGGTAATTATTTATGTATAAAATTATGTCCAGTAAATAGAACAGGGCATGAATGCATAATTAAAGGTGACGATAATAAACCAATAATTGATGAAAATATTTGTACGGGCTGTGGTATATGTCAAAATAGATGTCCATTCGATGCAATTTCCATAATTAATCTACCACAAGAATTAAACACAACACCAATACACAGATACGGAAAAAATGGTTTTGCTTTATATTCCTTGCCATCACCTGTATTTGGAAAAGTTACTGGAATTTTAGGTAAAAATGGTATTGGTAAATCAACTGCAATTAAAATTTTTGCAGATATAATAAAACCAAATTTTGGCAGAGAAGATAAAACCAGTAATATTGACGATCTAATTTCATTTTTTCGAGGAACTGAAAAACAAAATTTTTTTGAAAATTTAAAAAAAGGAAAAATTATTACTAGTTACAAACCACAATCCGTTGATTTAATTCCAAAAACAGTTAAAGGAAAAGTTAAAGATTTATTATTAAAAGTTGATGAAATTAATTCTTTTGACAAAATCATAAATCAATTAGATTTAAATAAAATTTTAGATAAAAATATAGATACTATTTCTGGAGGAGAATTACAAAGGGTTGCAATAGCTGCAACTGTATTAAAAAAAGCAAATTTATATATTTTCGATGAACCAACTTCATACTTAGATATAAAACAAAGACTACTAATTTCTAAATTTATAAAAAATTTAGCTAATGAAAATACAAGTGTACTTGTAATTGAACACGATATTGTTGCATTAGATTATATGGCAGATATTATTAATATCATGTATGGAAAAGAAGATGCATATGGAGTTGTTAGTCATCCAAGAACTGCAAAAGAAGGAATAAATGTATTTTTAGAAGGAAACTTAAAAGAAGAAAATATAAGATTTAGAGATTATAAAATCAAATTTGAAATAAAAGCACCAATAATTAAAAAAAAAGAAAATATATTAACAAATTGGGACAATATTAAAAAAAAATTCTTTGATTTTTCATTGGAGCTAAAAAAAGGAGAAATTTTTTCTCAAGAAATTTTAGGTGTTGTTGGTGAAAATGGAATTGGAAAAACAACTTTTATGAAAATTTTATCAGGTATTGAAAAAACCGATAGTGGAAAAATCGATAAAAAAATTAAAATAAGTTATAAACCACAATACATTGATAACAATTCTGATGAATTAATCGCAAATATTTTACATAATGCAATTAAAAAAAACGAAACTGAATTAATTAAACCACTAAATCTACAAGGTTTATTAACAAGAAAATTAAATGAAATTTCTGGTGGACAATTACAAAGAGTTGCTATTGCAAAAGCCCTATCAGAAGATTGTGATGTGGTTTTATTAGATGAACCTTCAGCATACTTAGATATAGAACAACGTCTTGTTTTATCTAAAATAATTTTAAATATATTATCTGTAAAAAATATTTCAATTGTTGTTGTTGATCACGATTTAGTTTTCATAGATAGTTTAGCAAATCGTATTATATTTTTTGATGGCACACCTGCAGTAAATGGAATTGCAAATGAACCGATTAATTTAGAAGAAGGCATGAATATGCTTTTAGAAAAAGTACAAATAACCCTACGTAGAGAAATGCATAGTGGTAGACCAAGAATTAATAAATACGATTCAACAAAAGATAAAGAACAAAAAAAAAGTGGTAAATACTATTACTCATAAAAAAAAGAAAAAAAGTATTTATTTTAAATTTATTAAAAAAAATATATATCTATTTATTATTTCATTTTTAATTTTTATTTTAATTCTTTTAACTAACACACTTTTAATTTTTTATGATAATAAATTTACAACTAATCAATTTAAACTAAATAATGCATATTATACAATAGAAAATGTTTCACTAATAGACAAAGAAATACGTGAATATTTAACATTTAAAAAAAACAATTTAACAACTAATTTTTTAAATGAAAAAGAAAAAAAACATTTATATGATGTAAAAATATTATTTTTACTAGGGATGATTTTATCCATTATTTTGCTAATCAGTATAATTTATTCATTTTTTAAATTATATAAGAAAATCAAAACCAATAATAATAAAATAAATAAAATTTATCAAAAAGAAATAAATTTTAAAAAGTTCATTAAAAAATTATCAAACATTTTTTTAATTTCATTTTTTATTTCACTAATTTTTGGATTAATATGTTATTTATTAAAAAACATGTTTAATTTCTTTTTTATACTATTTCACAAAATATTTTTTTTTAATGATTTATGGATTATGGATATAAATGATAAAATTACATTATTATACTCTAATTCATTTTTTTTAAATTCAATTATAGCTATTATCTTTAGAACTATTTTAATATTATTTTCTTTATCTATTATCATTTATTTATTTTATTACATTTTATTTAATTTATTATCATTAAATAAGTACAAAAAATAAATAATTATTCGATAAAAACACAACATTTATATATTATTTATAACAAAATAAATAATGGGGTTAATATTAATTAATTTAATTTTTAAAATAAAATAGAAATAATTATTTTATTATTGAAATTTGGTGGGATTTCATATGTATAAAAAAGCTGAAATGGGTGTTGGAACATTAATTGTATTTATTGCAATGCTCTTAGTTGCTGCAATTGCTGCAGGTGTATTAATACAAACAGTAGGATCCTTGCAAGAAAAATCTCTTGCAACAGGACAGCAAGCAAAAACACAGATTTCAACTAATGTTGATACAATTGAAGTTTCTGCAACAGATGGTAGAAATTCTAAATTAACAGAATTTGAACAAAGAATGAAATTATCTTCTGGATCAGATCCAATAAAACTTGCTGAAGTAATTATAACTTTAACTACACATAATTCTTCACTAATTTTAAAATATTCAAACAATACATTATGTCAAAGAAATAAAACACATGGATATAGTGTAAATGAAACAACTAATGAAGGTGTTTTTACAGTAATTTATGAACAAGAAGGAAGTAATTATGTTCCGGGTAATTTACAGCGAGGAGATGGAATTAGAATTTGTTATGGTGTAGCTACAAGTGTTGGACCTGATGAATTAATTAGAATTAATTTTATTCCAAAAACAGGTTCATCAATTCCAAGGGAATTTATAACTCCTACTGTTATTTCAACACAAAGAGTTTATCTATACCCTTAAATATTGTTTTTAATAAAATAAAGGAGGCGATTAAAATAGTTATTACAAAAAAAAGAGTACAATCCCATATATTAGAAAAAGTTATTTTTGGTCTAATGGGTCTATTTGGTCTTGCAGCAATATTTATTTTTATAATGTCAATAAATATTGGTGTACTAGCACAAGATGTTGCAATGATTTTAATATTGCTTATAGTAGTAATAGCAATATTAGCTCAAACTGTAGTTTTAATAAAAATTTATGAGCAAACTTTAAAAAAATAATTTTTATTTTTTTATATTTTTCACTGGACATTGTTAGATAACATTTTTATATATTCTAATAAATCTAAAGTAAATGATTAAAGATTTTTCTCCAAGATTATATCAAGAAACAATTTTTGCAAATTCTATTAGTCAAAATACTCTAATTGTACTACCAACTGGACTTGGAAAAACAAATATTTTTTTAATGATTGCAGCACATAGATTAAAATTATATCCAAAGTCAAAAATTTTATTTCTTGGTCCAACAAGACCTTTAATAAATCAATATTTTGAAGTTTTTAGTAAATACTTTGAGATTGAAAAAGAAAAAATGTGTATTTTAACAGGAATGGTTAAACCACAAAAAAGAATTGAATTATGGAATAATTCAACGATTATTTTTTCAACACCACAAGGTTTAGAAAATGATATAATAAGTGAAAAAATAAAATTAGATAATGTTTCATTACTTGGAATTGATGAAGCTCACCGTGCTGTTGGTGATTATTCATATGTATATATTGCAAAAAATTACCATGAAAAATCAATGTATGAATTAATAATTGCATTAACTGCATCACCTGGTAGCGATATTGAAAAAATTGAAGAAGTTATTAAAAATTTATATATTGAAAATATTGAAGCTAAAAGTGATGATGATTTAGATGTTAAAGAATATATTAAAAAAGTTTCAACTACATGGATTGGTGTAGATTTTCCTAATAAATTAAATAGAATTTACACATATTTAAAAGAATGCTTAAAATCAAAACTTTTGCTTATAAAAGAACAAGGTTTTTTAGATGTAATTAACATAAATAATGTTTCAAGAAGAGAAATGTTATTAATTCAAGCAACATTACAAGGAGAATTAGCTAGAGGAAATAAAGATTTTAGCGTATTAAAAAGTTTATCTTATGCTGCTGAAGCGATGAAAATTCAACATGCAATAGAATTAATTGAAACACAAGGACTCTATTCATTAAAATTATATCTTGAAAGCATAATTGAGCAATCTTATAAAACTAAAACAAAAGCTATATTAAATTTAGTTAACGATATCAATTTTAAATCAGCTTTAATTTTATCACAAAAAATTAATGCAGATGGATTTTTACATCCAAAAATTAGCAAATTAATTGAAATTTTAAAAAATAAAATTACCAACAAAAATAAAAAAGCAATAATTTTTACTCAATTTAGAGATACTGGAAAAAATTTAGTTGAAATTCTAAATAAAAATAAAAACATAAAAGCTGAATTATTTGTTGGACAAGCAAAAAAAAATAATAATACTGGTTTAACACAAAAAAAACAAATAGAATTAATTAATGATTTTAAAGAAAATAAATTTAATGTTTTAATTTCAAGTTCTGTTGGTGAAGAAGGTTTAGATGTTCCTCAAGTTGATTTAGTTGTTTTTTATGAACCAATCCCATCTGCTATTAGACATATTCAACGAAGAGGAAGAACAGGAAGACAAGAATCTGGTGAAGTTATTATCTTATTTACAAAAAAAACAAGAGATGAAATTTATAGATGGGCAGCTCCAAGAAAAGAAAAAAAAATGTTTTCTTTAATTGAAAAAGTTAAAAAAAAAATACAATTTAAATTAATAGATAATGGATTTAATAGTAAATTTAATTACAACAATGTAAATAATAAACTTACAAATTATTTAACTGATAATCAACATTTAACTGAAAATGAAGATGAAATAAAAGAAACAAGAATTTTAATATATGCAGATTATCGAGAAAAAGGAAATAAAATTATAAAAGAATTGATAAATAATAAAATACAAATCAAACTTGAAAAATTAGAATATGGAGATTATTTATTAAGTGATGATTGTTGCATAGAATTTAAAACAAAAATAGATTTTGTTGACTCAATACTTGATGGTAGATTACTTGAACAAGTTAAAAATTTAAAATTTAGATATAATAAACCAATAATTATTCTTCAAGGTGAAGAAGATTTATATTCTCTAAGAAATATACATCCAAATGCAATAAGAGGAATGATTGCAACAATTACAGTCTCTTTTAATGTGCCTATAATTTACACAAAAAATAATATTGATACATCGCTAATGTTAATGTTTATTGCAAAAAAAGAACAAACCAATAATGATAAAGAATTTATGCCACATTTTGAAAAAAACATTACTTCAAATAAAGCTACACAAGAATACATTATTTCTTCATTTCCAGGTATTGGAGGATTACTATCAAAATCAATTTTAAAAGAATTTAATACGATAAAAAATTTTGTTAATTCTGATATTGATAAATTAAAAAATGTTGAAAAAATAGGAAATAAAAAAGCAAAACAAATAATAGATATAATTAATAATTCATACAAAGATAATTAGTAATTTTATAAAAAATGGAAAATTTTATTGAATGGATAGATGAAATAAATTCTTCAAATAAATTAATTATAGTTGAAGGCAAAAAGGATTTAATCTCATTAAAAAAATTAGATATTAAAAATAACATTATTATGCTTAGTAAAAAACCATTATATTTAATTTGTGAAGAAATTTCAAATACTACAAAAGATGTAATTATATTAACAGATTTTGATAAAAAAGGAATTGAATTATATAAAAAATTAAATGTTAATTTACAAAATCTTGGTGTTAAAATTGATAAAAAATACAGAATTTGGCTTAAAAAAAATACTAAAATTAGCCATATAGAAGGAATTTCAAAATTACTAAAATATTATAAATAAATAAATAAATAAATAGTTAAGCCAGAAAATCTTAACAATCAAAGCGAAAAAATCTTTATTCATTTCTAATTAAAAAAATGTATCCAAATTATAACAAAGATTATTGCCATTGAAAACAGCTTGTAATAAAATAAAAAATTTAATAAATGATTAAATTTTTAGAATAAAAAAATGATTATAACTCTATCAGGAACACCAGCCTCTGGAAAAAGCAGTATTGCAAAATTATTGGCAAAAAAACTAAGCTATAAGCATTATTCTATGGGTGATTTGCAAAGAGATATTGCAAAACAAAAAGGCATTACTATCACTGAACTTGGAATTTTACAATCAAAAGATAAATCTATTGATTTAATGATTGATGAAAAACAAAAAAATCTTGGATTAAATGAAGACAATTTTGTTTTAGATTCAAGATTATCAGCAAAATTTATCAATAACTCAATTAAAATATTTGTTGATGCAGACCCAATTATTAGAGCACAAAGGCGATTTAATGAAAAGCGTGATGGTGAAAATTTTGATGATTTAGATAAAACCATTGAAAATATGGCATTAAGAGAAAAAATAAACCAAGAAAGATTTATTAAATTTTATGATTTTGATTTTTTAGATTTAACAAATTATGACTTAATTATCGATAGTTCGTCTTTAAATATTAATGAATGTGTTGACAAAATTGTTGATTATTGTAATTTAATTTCTTAAAATTAAATTTAAAATTATTAAAAATTTTAAAAAATTAAGATTTTTTAATTTTATAATAGTTAATTTTTCGTAAGTATAAAGTCAGGTATAAAAAAAGGCAATATCTTCAAAACTTTTTATGATTTTATTAAAGGTTCTGCGTTCCCGTATGGAGTTCTATCACTAGCGTTCAAAAGTTTATAATCTTACGAGATTATAAACCAACCCCTCGCAAGCGAACTATATTTTTTGTTATAACAAAGTTTTGACCTTATGATATTGCCTTTTTTCAAATATAGACTTTATACTTACAATTTTTCAAAAGATTTAAATATATAATTAACTATATATACCTTATTTGAGTAAAAATTACATCAATTAATATATTTTATAAAAAATATTAAATAATTTTATCTATCTATATAAATTGAATACTTACATTATTAAAAAAATATTAAAAAATAAAAATGGCAATAAATTTTTTTAATTCAGTTGATTTTTTAGAACCAAAATGCAAAAATTGTGGTTTTAAAATTGATTATGGTGTTACAACTAGATGGGATGATAAAATTAATGGGCATATTTGCATAAAATGTAACAAGCCTCTTGAAACAGAAGAAAAAAATATACAAATAGATAATGAAACTTATGTTGATTAATTTTTTTATAAAAAACACAAAAAATCTTATTTTGACTTTTTTTTCCATAAAGAGAAGTATTTAAGCTTTTTTTTAATTAAAAAAGTTAATTTGCCCTTATTTTACATTGTAATAGTTTTAAATTGATTGTTTATTTATTTTTTATATTTTATATAATATAAATATTTAAAAAGGGTAGAAACAAAAAATATACTAGGTCTGTTGGGGGATGGGTCTAATGGCATAATAAACAAATAGATTAATTTATGCAAAAAGAACCTTCTCAAATTAATAGAAAATAGTTGGGGGTATTTTAAAATGAGATTAACAAATAAAATTATTAATGAAACAATTATTGAAGCGGTTGGCGAAGAAGCTTTACCTATTGTTGAATTTTTAAAAAATAAAACAAACATATCTGAATTTATAATTGCAGAAAAAACAGGTATTGAAGTACATGGTGTAAGAAACATATTGTATAAATTACAAAGATTTAATCTTGCAACATATAGAAGAAAAAAAGATTCAAAAAAAGGATATTATATTAGTTATTGGACTTTTTTTCCAAAGCGAGTTAAAGACGTAATTGAAGAAATTAGATTACAAAAATTAGAAAGATTAAAAGAAAGATTAATTAAAGAAGAATCTAATAAAAATTGTTTTTTTATATGTCGAAATACTTGCGTTAGACTTGATTTTGAACAAGCAACAAACGTAGAATACAAATGTCCTGAATGTGGTGCATTGATGATTCAACAAGACAATACACGAACAATAGATCATTTAAAAGAACAAATAAAAGAAATAGAAACAGTAACTGTTTAATTTTTTTATTTCTATTTTATCTAATTTTTTTTAGTAAAAATAAAAGGTGATAATAATGTTGATAGTAAAATCTAAAATAAAAGAAATTGTTGGAAATTTTAATGTTTCATCTGATTTTGCAGATGCTTTAGATAACGAAGTTTTAAAATTAGTAAAAAAAGCAATAACTCGAGCAGAATCTAATGGAAGAAAAACAATAATGGCAAAAGATTTATAATTATTTTATCTTTTCTTTATTCTACATAAAATAAAATTTTACAAAATATCTTTATAAAACAAAAAAATTGTTTAATTAAACATAATCTTTATAAACAAAATATTTTTACAGATTAAAAAATGGTATTTACATTAAAAAGAACAAAAAATTGCAATGAATTAAGGCAAAAAGATATTGATAATGAAGTTATTTTAAATGGATGGGTTCATTCTAGAAGAGATCATGGTGGAATAATATTTATTGATTTACGAGATAGATTTGGTTTAACTCAAATAGTATTTGATCCAAAATTTGATGAAAAAAGTCATATTGAAGCTGAAAATTTACGAAGAGAAGATGTTATTGCAGTTAAAGGCAAAGTTTTTAATAGAACAAAAGGCATGGAAAATGAAAAATTAGATACTGGTAAAATTGAAGTTTATATTAATTCTTTAGAAATTGTAAGCAAAGCACAAACACCACCAATTGAAATAGATGATAGAATTATTGCAGGAGATGAATTAAGATTAAAATATAGATACTTGGATTTACGAAGACCAGTTATGCAAAATAATTTATTATTTAGACATAATGCATTAAAGATTACAAGGGATTTTTTTAATAATAATAATTTTTTAGAAATTGATACACCTCTTTTAATTAAATCAACACCTGAAGGTGCACGTGATTATATTGTTCCAAGTAGAGTTAATGCAGGTAAATTTTATGCACTCCCACAATCTCCTCAATTATATAAACAAATTTTAATGATTTCTGGTGTTGATAAATATTACCAAATTGCAAAATGTCTTCGAGATGAAGATTTAAGAGCAGATAGACAGCCAGAGCATTCACAAGTTGACTTTGAAATGAGTTTTGTTGATAGCCAAGATATTATGAATTATGTTGAAGAATATTTATGCCATTTATTTAAAAAATTAAAAAATATTGAATTAAAAAGACCTTTTAAAAAATTAACATATGAAGAATCAATGGATAAATATGGAACAGATAAGCCAGATTTAAGATATGGCTTAGAAATGTTTGATGTTACAGAAATTGTAAAAAATTCTACTTTTCAAGTTTTTAATAATGTTATAAAAAATAATGGTATAATTAAATGTATAAATCCAGAATATGAATTTAAAAGAAAAGAAATTGATTCATTAATTGATTTTTGTATAAAAAATGGTTCAAAAGGTATGGCGTGGATGCGCTTTACTGATAAAGGCTTAGAATCAAATATTGAAAAATTTTTTAGTAATGAAATTAAACAAGAATTACTAAAAAAAATAAATCCAAAACCAAATTCAATATTAATGTTTATTGCTGATGAAAAAAATAAAGCAAATAAAATTATTAGTGATTTAAGATGTGAATTAGCAAAAAGAATGAATTTAATTGATGATAATAAATTTGAGTTTTGCTTTATTACAGATTTCCCATTATTTACATGGAATAATGATGATGAAAAATGGGAGCCAGAACACAATATGTTTTCAATGCCAAAAAAAGAGCATTTAAAATATCTTGACACAAATCCAAAATTAGTTAAAGGAGATCTATTTGATATTGCACTAAATGGTATTGAAATAGCATCGGGTGCAATTCGTGTTCATGACCCAAAAATTCAAAAAAAAATTATGAATATTATTGGAATAAATGAAAATGAAGCACGAGATAAATTTGGATTTTTATTAGAGGCATATAAATATGGTGCACCTGTTCATGGTGGCATGGGTATTGGTTTTGATAGATTAATTGCATTAATGCTAAAAACTAATGATATTAGAGAAGTAATAGCATTTCCAAAAAATAAAAATGCACAATGTCCAATGGATAACTCCCCTGGTAGTGTTAGTGAAGCACAATTAAAAGAACTACATATAAAAAAACAATTTATTAAAAAAGAAATAAATAAAAATTAAATTTTTTTTAAGCTATAATTAGAAAAATTTATATGTTCTTCATTTTTTTAATTTTTTAAATGTCATTAGAAGATTTATTAAAAAGAAAAAATATTTCTAAAAAAGATAAAAAAGAAATAAACGATTTAATTAATTTAAAAAATAAATATGAAAATTTAATTAATTTAATTCCAGAAACAATATATGAATCTGATTTAAAAGGAAATTTAACTTTTGTTAACGACAAAGCTTATTCTATGTTTGGTTATTCTAAAAAAGACACAATAAATAATTTAAATATTTTAGATATGGTTTTAGATGAAGATAAAGAAAAGGTTAAACAAAATATTTCTAAAATTATCTTTAAGCATACTACTTCACTAAACGAATATCAATTAATTAAAAAGGATAAAAATGTTTTTCCTGCACTAATTCATTCAATTTTAATTAAAGAAAATGAAAAACCAAAAGGTTTAATGGGTTTAATTATTGATATTAGTAATATAAATAATTTAAAAGACGAATTAATAAATGAATTTAATTACAAAAATGCCATTATCAATACAATTCCAATATATATGGTTACTATTGATTCAAATAAAAATGTAATAACAATGAATGATATTTTATTAGATAAACTTGGTTTTTCACTAGATGAAGTTATTGGTAAAGATTATATTGAAAATTTTATATTAGAATCAGATAAAAAAATAGTAGATAATATGTTTAATGAAATAATAATAAACAAAAAAGCAACAAATAATCAAAACTATATTTTAACAAAAAATAAAGATAAAATTTTTGTAGATTGGTATGCAAAACCTGTTTTTAATTCAAAAAATAATTTAGATTTTTTTTTAGGGCTAGGCATAGATATTACTGAAAAAAATTTTTTGTATGAAAAAATTTCTGAAATTGATAAATTAGATTCAATTGGACATTTAGCTTCTGGAATTGCACATGATTTTAATAATATTTTAACTGGAATTAGTGGTTATAATGAATTATTATTATCTAAAGAAAAAGATGAAAAAAAAATAAATTATCATAAAAAAATTTCTAAAATTTGTGATAAAGGTTCTAGTTTAACAAAAAAACTATTAACCTTTGGTAAAGGCAATAATTTAAAATTTGAAGAATTAAATTTAAATGAAATTGTTGAAGATGTTTATACTATCATAAAACCTTCAATTAAAGAAAATATAATTTTAAAAAAAGATTTATCTGAAAATATTTATAATATCAATGGTGATTATTCAAAATTAACACAGTTAGTTTTAAATTTATGTGTTAATGCAAATGAAGCGATTAAAAATGAAGGCATTTTAAGTTTAAAAACTGATAATGTTTCACTAAATGAATATGATTTATTAAAATTACCTTTTGGTAAAACTGGAGATTATGTTTTATTAAACGTTGAAGATACAGGAATTGGCATTTCAAAAGATTTACAAAAAAAAATTTTCAATCCTTTCTTTACAACAAAACAAAATTATGAAAAAAAAGGAACAGGTCTTGGTCTTAGTGTTGTTTATGGTATTGTAAAATCACATAATGCAATTATCGATGTTAAGTCAGAAATTAATAAAGGAACTTCTTTTGATATATATTTTCCAAAAATAAATTATTAAATTTAAAAGTTGCAATAATTCAAAACAAAACATCTTAGTTCATTTACAATCAAAAAAATGTATTAAAATCCTAGCAGAAATCTTAGATATTATACCACTTTCAAAAAATACTGTGGCCTTACTTCAAACTATAATTATTATAACTTTAAAGCCATAAGATATTAAACCCTGTTTATAATAACTTAAAAATTTTATTCTAAACCATATTAATATCACACTTTTTACTATATCTATAAAAGTTTTTGTAGTATTTTACGATTTCAATTAATTTTTGTTATACGCAATTAAATTTTCACTAGTCTAAATCTCATTCTTCTTTTAGAAAAAGAAGCAAAAGAGGGGGAGTCCAGGTGCTACGCACATATTGCCTTTTACTTCGTAAAAGAAATTTATTAAGAGGGGGCTTTTAGTCCTTCGGACAGATAGTCTTTTTCTAAGAAAAAGAAATTTATTTTCACTAGACATTTATCAACACAGATTATTTAAATAGGGTATTTTTCCAAAAAGTAAAAGCAAAACTTTAAATAGGGATTAGTCTACTTTGTATATATGCCTGTAACAAAGGATAGTACAACTATTAGAATTCACAATAAAACAAAATCTAAGCTAGAGAAATTAGATTTTGTGAAAAAATAAACTTATGATGAGATCTTAAATTACCTAATAGAATACTATGAAAAAAGAGGGAAATAAATGAAACAAATTTTACAAACGCAGTTATTAGGCACATTTCAATTAAATGGTTCTCTAGATATTCATTCTTGGTATAATTATCTTGCTGGATACTCCGCAGAATTTGTTAAAAAAATCTTAGAGGAAGAAAATATTACTCCTGACAATATTGTTCTAGATCCTTTTTGTGGGGTTGCTACTACAAATATCGTTTGCAAAAAAGCCAATATTCAAAGTGTAGGTATTGAAATAAATCCTTTTACTTCATTCGTAGCAAAAACAAAATTATTTTGGGATTTCACAGAAAAAGAATTAAGTAGTAATTATTCTAATTTTTTTAAACAAATTAATAAAATAAAGAAAACTAAAAAATTTAAATCGAATAATGATTTACTTAATAGAGCATTTAGTCCAAAAATTTTAAATGAATTATTAAAAATAAAAGAGACCATTAATAATTTTAAATTAGTTGGTAAAAAAAAAAAATTAAGAAATTTATATTTGCTATGTCTTATTTCTATATTAAGAGAAGTTAGCAATTACGAAAGTTTTAGTCCTTATTTGAAAAGAAGAGAAACCATGCTAAAAAACGCACCAGTGATTGAGATATACCAAAATAAATTAAAAAAAATGATGGTTGATTTATATAAGGTTAAAGACAATAAAATAAATCCTGAAATATACAATACTAGTGCAAAATCCTTAGACTTTTTAAATCAGATTTTTGATGTAGTAATTACTTCTCCACCATATTTGAATAATTGGGATTATAGTTGGATTACAAAAATTGAATTATTTTTTCTTGATTATGCTCAAACTAATGAAGATTTAAATAATGGTTTTAGAAAAAATTTAATTAAAAGTTCAACATACCTTTTAAATAATTCAGAACCAGAATTATTGTTACCTGAATCTAAAATAAAAAAAGAAATTCTTTCAGTTGTTAAGAAATTAAAGAAAAAAAGATTAATGAAGAAGAATGGAAAAAAATATGATATTATGCTAATTGAATATTTTAATGACATGTTTTTAATTTTGAGAGAGATTTATAAGAAAATGAATTATGGAAGCAAAAACATTTGGGTTGTTGGAGATTCAGGATTATATGATGAACATATTAAAACTGATGTTTGGATAGGAAATGTTTCAGAACTAGTGGGCTTTAAATTTTCTAAATGTGATGTTCTGAGGGAAAGAAAAGCATCAAGACATAAAATTAAATTAAGGGAAAGTGTAATTTATATGGAGAAATAAAAATGGTATTTCAGATTAATAAACAAAGAATGTATCATATGCCCCATAATACAGCTTTATTAAACGAGTTTAAATTTTTATTAGAAGTTATAGACGAGGAAAAATCACAATATACTTTCAAAGAACTTGTAAAACTCCTACTTTTAGAGCAAATTAAACAAGATAGATTTAAGGAATTTCATGGGAATATGCCTTATAGAATTTTTACTCAAGAAATTCCTCCTGATAAAGATGACTTAATCAAGAAATTTAAGAAAATTCGTTCTAATCGAACAAAACCCAACGGAATGCCAGATTGGTTATTTAACCTAATTACTAAAAAAAGTGTTGAAGAAGCAACTAAGAAATTAATTGAAAAAAGAAAAGAATCGTATAATAAGTTTGTTCAAGATCCTGAAAACAGAATTGATGATTTTTTGAATTGTCAGTATAAACCAACAAAAACATGGAAACAAAATTGGGTTGAATTTGTTAGGGATTATGTTGATTTTGCCGCATATTGTGGTTTGATCCCTTGCTATTACAAATTACCTGGAGAAAGGAGTAGTGAAGAAGATGGTTATGTTGTATCAGAAAAATTGAAGGAATATAAAAGAGGGAATTTTGATTTAAAAGACATTATTTTTCATTTCAAGTATTCAAACTCTTCTATTAATACAAGGAGATATACACAATTTAACATACGGGTAAGACCATTTTATTTAGTATTAAGATTATTAGATGGATTAGAAAAAAAGGGAGTTGCTAAAGTAGAAAGAAGACTTTTATTTGGAGCTATCAGTTGCTTTAAATCTGAAGATGAAATCGAAGATGCAATAAAATTTATTAGTAACTTTATTGATAAAAATGATAATCTTCTTTCTGAGAAAAATTTCTCTTCTCAAATTTCTAAGGAAGCAAGCAGAGTAGCAACAGGAATGCTTCCTTTTTTAGAAGGTCTCAATCTAATTGAATGCATTAAAGATAGAGGTATTAGTTTTTTCAAAATTACAGACGAAGGAAAAAAGTTATTATCATCCTATCCTTCCAATAGTTTATTTTTTGGTCAATATGTTAAAGGTATATTCTATTCTCCTTTATTGGCAAGATTGCTTAATATATTTGCTGATTGCGTAAAAAATGAGGAATCTAAAATAGAGATTAAGATTCTTAAAGAGAAACTTAAAATAAGTCAAACTGAAATTTTTGATCAAGTGTTATCTGATTTACTATCTTTAAAACCATGTCCGATTATAGAAATAAAGAAAGGGATTGTTTACCTTAATGACTTGTCTTATCAATATTCAGTAACTCCATTTGTAGATTTTGCCTCATTAAAAGAAGCAGAATATGTTATTAAGGGGGGAATTCCCTTTAAGGCAACAAAATTAAAGAAAATAGAGTTACCAGATAGCGAATTATTAAAAGAGATTGAATCAAGAGCACTATCTGATGATGGATCAAAATACGAAGAAATTTTAGAAACAGCATTGAAAAAATTACCTGGATTAATAAAGAGATTTGGGCAATCATCTAGTTTTACTCGTTTAAGTGATGTGGTTTGGCTTGTGGATGTTCCAATAGATGGGAAATTTAAGAAAGTACTTACAATAATTGAAGCAAAAGCAGGTAAAGCAATTAAATCATTCAAAGAGACAAAGGAGATAGAAGATATAAAAAATACAATATTAGAATTTAAAGAACATTTTACAGATCTTTATGGCGTTTGGATTCTTATAGTTGATAGCGATCAAATGCCCTCAATTAATAAACATGGAGGATATAGGGGAGCAGGAAAATATCAATTATCTTTTAGAGATAAGTTATTAAGAATACATCATAATATTTTAACCTCATTTGGTAAACCCGTATTAGTTACTGGTTTTGATGTTTATTCTTTTATTGAATATTACAAATATCTTTATTCTAATTTGTATAGTTCTTCTGATACTACAATCCATGAACACGTGGAACAGTTCTTTATGAGAGGAAATTTATTTTTTGATGATTATAGATATATAAAAGTAATAAATGATGCAAATGAAATAAAATCACAATTATTTATTTAAAATGGTAAACAACAAATTAAACGATATGACTGGAAAAGAGTGGATTAAATTTACTAAAACGTGGTTTGTTCATGATCCTCCTTCAAGAAAGAAAGATGAGATGTTACATCCTGCCAAATATCCTGAAACAATGATAGTAGATTTCATAAAATTTTTTACAAAAAAATCTGAAGTAGTTTTTGATCCCTTTCTTGGAACTGGTTCAACATTGGTAGCATGTAATATGACTGGTAGAAATGGAATAGGAATCGAAATAATGGAAAAATATGCTAAAATAGCAAAAGATAGATTAAAACAAAAATCTTTAATTGATCAAAAACATATAGTAATCGAAGGCAATTCAATGAATACAGAATCAATTTGGAAAGAAAAAAAACTTTCTGAAGTAGATTTTATTATTACATCTCCACCTTATTGGAATATGCTTAAAAAAAGTAGGGGTAATGTTAAGACTACCCAAAAGATTAGAGCAGAAAATGGTTTAGATACCCATTATTCTGATAATCCTGATGATTTAGGTAATATTGATTCTTATGAAGATTTCATTGAAAAGTTAGGAAGAATATTTGATAAGATATATAAGATACTGAAGAAAGGGAAATATCTTGTTGTTATAATCCAAAATCTAAGGATAAATGGTGAGGTAAAACCTCTTGCATGGGATGTTCAAAAAAGAATATCCAAGAAATTCACATTTAAAGGTGAAAAGATTTGGTGTCAAGATAAAAAACAATTAGGTATTTGGGGTTATCCATCTGTATTTATACCTAATTATCACCACCATTATTGTTTAATTTTTAGAAAGGATTAGGTTTTCTCACCCTAAATGTTCTTTTAGAAAAAGAACCAAAAGTAAAAGCCCCCTCTATTTTCTTTTTTTAGAAAAAAGAAACAAAAAATCTGGATTCCCCCTCAGTCCAACGGACATATAGTCTCCTACGGAGAAATTTATTAACGTGAAAATTTAACTCTTCGCCATTTTTTTGCTTCGCAAAAAACCGTCTTGCAGACTATGGCTCGGTCTTAGCAGACGCGTATAACAGCGAGCGATGTTATATCAATTTTTTGATTTGAAAACAAAAAGAAAAAGTACCAAAAAATTTAAATATATATTACCAAATTGTTTATATAAATGGAAAAGAATAATAAATTTTTTAAGATTTATTTTATATTAGTACTAGTTTATGCAATTATCGGATTGTTAGATTCTTTTGTATTCTCCGGAATGAAAGAAACATTTGGACAAATTTCTACCATTTGGATGATTATTGGATCATTATTTGGACTTATCAAATTTATTTTAAGTATAATTGCATTAATAATTTTTATTAAAAAAAAGTTTTCAAAAATTACTTTAGTGATTCCTATTTATCATCTTGTAGCAACAGTGTTATTATTCATTTACGGGTTTGCTTGGGGCATTTTATCTGCCGTGCAGGGGAATTCAATTAATGAACAATTAATACCTCCTGGAATGATTGCTATTGGAATAATATCTTCATTATTTGAATTAATATTTTCAATTTATATTTTATCAAAATTTAAATAAAGACCGTTTTTCGTAAATTTATTTTATGGATGCAAATTTTCAGAACTTTACTTCGCTTTTAGCTATAAACTAACTTAACAACAAGCAATTTTATTGATTGTGATTTTATTTTGGATTTGTTTTATACACATATTATTTTTAAGATGTATTTCATATTAATTCCTCAATATATAGCTATTAAGAATTTTTATAACTCTGACATAATATAACTTATAATAACTTAAAAACTTTCTAAAATTTTATAAATACTTCTCTTTTTCTTACTTACTAATGGTAAGAATCTTAGCAGTTTCTGATGAAGAAACATTATATAAAAAATCTTTCACTAACAAAAAATTCAAAAATATAGATATTTTAGTTAGTTGTGGCGATTTATCTCCAAGTTATCTTGAATATATTGTACACAAAACCATGCCAACCCATAGAATAATGATTCATGGTAATCATGATAATATTTATTTTCCTCACAATTATGAACATAAATCAAAAGGATATTCAGATATTTTTAAGGGAATGCATGTTTTAAATAATGATTTTTATAAAATTGATAAAAAAGAATATAATCTAGATGAAAATTTGGTAATTGCAGGTTTTTATGGTGCAAATGCACACGGAAGTGAACCTTTTTTCTTAGATGAAAAAAAATTAAATTTCTTTGCTAAAAAAATGAAATTTAAAGATTTTTTTTTAAATTATAATTTACCCAAAATTATTTTATCTCATTGTGCACCAAATGTTAATAATTTATTTAAAAATATAGATTCTTTCCATAAACCATCAAATGCACTAGGTGAAATTTATAATAACTTTCCCCCAAATTTATGGTTTTATGGTCATATTCATCCACGTTACACTAAACAAAAACTTGATTTTAAAATTAATACAAATAATAAAAATACCTATATTTTAAATACTGTTCCATATAAAATAATTGATTATGATTTTAAATTAAATAAAATAAAAATATTTCCAAAAAAAAACAAATATTTTTAAAATAAATTTATTCCCAAAAAAAAAATGTATGAGCAAATTTTAATAAAAGATCCAAAAGAGCCATATGAAAAGGCAAAAGCATTTGGAAAACAAGAAGTATTTTTAAAAAAATTATTTAGACAAAATTATATTCTTCCATCTCTTGAAAAAACTTTAAATAATTATAATAACGATTTTGAAAAAAAATATTCATTTCAAGGTTTTATCGACCCAAAAATTTTATATGGTACTGTTTGCTCAAATAGAAGTTATGATTTCTCAAAAAATTTTTATCCAATAAAACCATTTAATCATGGTGATTTTGGTTGTAAATGGTTACATGTTTATAATAACATCCCAAAATGGATTGAATCTGGAAATAAAATTTTAGTTTATGAATTTTTGCATAAATTTTATGTAAAAGAAGGAAATAAACGTACAAGTGTTGCAAAATTCAAAAACCTTGCTGCAATTGATGCTTATATCATAAGAATTATTCCAAAAAAATCAAATGATTGTAAAATTTTAGAATACAACAAATTTTTAGAATTTGAAAATAAAACAGGAATTAGTACCATTTGGTTTTCAAATGAGGATAAATATAATGAATTATATAAAATAATTAACTCATTTTCAAATAACACAAATACCACTAATAAAAATAAATATAACAATAAATACAATTTTTTTGAAAAAGAAATTTACAATCCATTTTTAAAAAACTTTAGGAAATTAAAATTTCATGATTTTACATATGAAATTGGAGATATTTTTTTAGATTATATAAATAAAATCGAAATAAATAACAAATTAAATGATAAAAAAATTACAAAAACAATTAAATCATGTTTAAAATAATTTTTTGCTTAAATTTCTATTTTTTTTACTTATGAGTTATTAATTTTATATTTATATTTTTCTCGTCGCTATTTTTTAAAAAAACACAAAAATTACTCTATTTTTCAAGCATTTCATTAATTGAGAATACAAATCTTTATATATAACTTACATCTAAGAATTTTAAATGAATTCTCAAAATGAGAGGGGTAGATAAATTTGTTTGAAGAAGAATTTGAAGAACAATATTTCTGTTGTGAAGAAGAAGATAAAGAAGTAGATAATTTTATGTACGATACATCTTTTGAAGATGTTGAAGAATAAAATTTATGATTTATTTTTTTTATTTTTTTATTTTTTTAATAATTTCATCAAAAATAATTTCTATTGCCCTTTCACCATCAACAACTATTGTTTTATTTTGTTCTTTATAATAATTTATAACAGGTTTTGTTATTTCATGATATGTTTTAAGTCTTTCTTTAACAGTTTCTTCAACATCATCATCCCTTTGAATTAAATTTCCATCGCAAAACTTACATTTATTATTAATATTATCAGTATTTACATTAAATATCTTACCACACTCTTCACATGTTCGTCTTCCAGAAATTCTTTTAATTGCTTCTTTATCAGAAATATCAATTACAATCACACAATCAATATCAGTAAAAGCATCAAGTGATTTTGCTTGAATTAAATTTCGTGGAAAACCATCTAAAATAAAACCATTTTTACAAATATCTTCTTTAATTTTTGATTCAACTAATTTTACAGTTAATTCATCAGGAACAAGTTTTCCAAAATTAATATATTCTTGTGCTTTTTTCCCAAGTTCTGTTTCTTTTTTGATATTATCTCTAAAAATATCTCCAGTAGATATATGTAAAACATTTAATTTTTCAGAAAGCAATTTTGCTTGTGTTCCCTTGCCACTTCCCTGCGGTCCAATAATTATTAATTTCATAAAATGTAAAAAATAATTTTTCTTTAAATACTTTTTGCTATTCAAAATTAAATCTTTAAATCTAAATTAAAAATCTATAATATAATATAATATAATATAATATAATATACTAAAAACAAATTTTATATGAAAATTATATCTAATAAAATTACTATTTTATAATGTGATTATATTTTATAATTTTTAAAGTAAGTAATATTATTTTTTTTATAACTTATTTTTTCTCTTTTAAAATCATCAATAAACTTATCTAAACATAATACATTATTTTCATAAAAATCATTAATTTTAAAATCTTTTTTTAGTTTATTATCAGCCTTATAAACAAAATTTGAATTAATTGCATTAGAGTTGTTAATACAATAATCCTTAGATTTTTCATAGCCAAAATAAAATCCGGTACTAATTCCTAAAATAAAACCTAATATGAACTTACCCATTTTTTTCACCCACTATTTTCTATTATTTTTAAAATCAAGATAATAATCATACAATGTTTGCCTTCCTGTTTTTACTAATTTAGAATATATCTCCTCTGGAAATTCTTTTAATCCAATTATACATAAATCAGAAATTTCATTTTTATATTTATTTGGATTTTCAATTAAATTTTCATCATTTAAATAAACTTTTTCTTCAATAAAATTTTCATTAACATACTTTGCTTGATATTTTTTACCAGAATAAAAACCAAATAAAAAAGTTAATGATAATAATCCACTAACGCCAGCATATTTTAATTTATCATATTTCATAGAATAAATTAAGTAAATCTGCTTTATAAATTTATTTTAAAAATTATTGAAAATTTTTCATAAATTTTAGAAAAAATAACAAATAAATTAAAAAAAAATTAAAAAAATAAAAATATTTTAAAAAAACTTTAAAATTAATGAAACAGCACTTTTTGGTAAAATTTTTGCTACAGCACCTAAAATTTTTGATCCATCATTAATTATCACTTCAATTTCTTTTTCATATGTTTTACTTATACCATTTTTTGTATAATCTATTTTAATATTTAAAATTGGTTTACCATTTGGTATCCAACCTTCAATTGGAATAGATATTTGTTCAACAATTTCTGTATTTTTTTCATCAAATTTCAAATCATCTTCTAAGAATTTTTCAATCACAGCATTATATGATTTAACACTACTTTTAAGATCTATTTTTTCAATAGATGTGTTCTTTGGAATAATAAATTTAATGTTTAAATTTGTTTCTGGAACCAATTCTATCTGATTTGGTATTTCTTGTTCATTAATCAAAATTTTTAAATCGTTTGCAAAGCAAAATGGAATTAAAAACAAAACAAAGCTTAAAAGTAACACTAATTTTAAAAAATTATTTTTTTTCATTTTCACAAAAACCCCCAAAAAAATTATTTTATAAAATATATATTTTAGTTTATTTTAAAAATTTTTTTATTTTCTATTGTTTTTTAATAAATAATTATCAGTAAATTTTATAAACAAAGTATTCTTTTTAAATCTTTAAAATGATATCGATTGAAGAACTATCAACTTTTTGTAAAAAAAAAGGTTTTGTATATCAAAGTTCAGAAATTTATGGTGGAATTTCTGGTTTTTTTGATTTTGGAAATTTGGGCGTTGAATTAAATAATAATATTAAATCATATTGGTGGAAAACCTTTGTTAAAAATAGAGATGACATTTTTGGAATGGATGGCTCAATTATAACAAATAGAAAAGTATGGGAAGCATCAGGCCATGTAGATAATTTTATGGATCTAATAATTACGTGCTCTAAATGCAATGAAAAAATTAGGGCAGATCATTTTATTGAAGATACACTAAAAATTCCAACAGATGGGTTTAGTGCAGAAAAAATTAATGAACTAATTCTAAAAAATAATTTAAAATGTTTTAAATGTGGTGGTAAATTTAAACAAGTAAATGATTTTAATTTAATGTTTAAAACAACAATTGGCCCAAAAAACAACAATGATAATATTTCATACCTACGGCCTGAAACTGCACAACTAATTTTCACAAATTTTAAATTAATTGCAGATAATAATAGAGCAAAACTTCCATTTGGAATCGCTCAAATCGGAAAAGCATTTAGAAACGAAATTTCACCAAGAGATTTTTTATTTAGAGCAAGAGAGTTTGAACAAATGGAAATAGAATATTTTATTCATCCAAATGACTTAGATAATTGCCCTTTTATTGAAGAATCTTTTAACACAACATTTAATGTGTTAACAGCAAAAATGCAATCTAATGATGAACATAATGCGGTTAAAATTTCTGCAAAAGATGCATTTTCAAAAAAATTAATAACACCTTGGCATATTTATTGGCTTCATCTAGCACTTTCTTTTTACACAAATCTTGGATGTAATCCAGACAATTTTAGACTTAGGCAACATGTTGATAAAGAAAAAAGCCATTATGCTCTTGATACATGGGATGTTGAATATAAATTCCCATTTGGCTGGAAAGAATTAACTGGTGCTGCAAATCGTACAGATTTTGATTTAAAACAACATATAAAACATTCAAAAAAAGATTTAAGTTTATTTGATGAAAATACGAAAAAAAAAATAATTCCATACGTTGTTGCAGAACCAAGTTTTGGTGTTGGAAGATGTATGACTGTTTTATTACTTGAAGCATATAATTATGATAAAGATAGAGATAATATTGTTTTAAAATTAGATCCATTAATTGCACCAATTAAATTTGCAGTATATCCTTTAGTAAATAAATTAAATGAAAATGCAAATAAATTATATAAAGAATTAAAAACAATTGAAAATTGTATATATGATAAAAGTGGAAGTATTGGAAGGCGTTATGCAAGAGCTGATGAAATAGGAATTTTATATTGTATCACATATGATTTTGATAGTATTAATGACAATTCTGTTACTATTCGATATAGAGATACTGGAGAACAAAAAAGGATAAAAATTAAAGATTTAAAAGAAAATTTAATAAAATTATTAAAAAAAGAAAAAAAATTTGATGAAATCTAATTAGTGAATTTTAGTTGAATTAACATAATTAATCAAATAATCAACTATTTTTATATTTCTTTCTGAATTATCCTTTAATTGCCTTGCTCGTTTTAATAAATTAACTACTTTAAATTTATCATCATACTTTTTTGCAGTATAAGATTTTAAATCATCTATACATTTATCTGCAATCTTATAAGTGTCAACTATTTTTTCCTTGTTTTCTTTTGGAAAATTTAAATTAAATTGATATTCATCAAAAATTGAACAAATTTGTGATTCTCCATAAATTAATTTTAAATGATTATGGTTTAATTTAACATCATCTTTATTAGAATTTTTATGTAAATAATTTGAGTACTCAAATAATGTATCTTCAACTATTTTTAATGCACCATCATAATGTTTATCATTAAAAAATCTTTCTGCTTCACTAATGCACTGTTCAATTGAATTATTTGTTGCTTTAGAATAATTTTGATTATTTTTTAAAACATCTTTTTCTATTTTTTGATCAATTTTTTGTTTTAATTCAGGGTATTCCTCTAATACTAAAGTACACATTTTTTTTACACCTCAAATTCTTATATTTTAATATTTTAAAACTAAAAACTATATATATTTTTCTTATTTTAATAAGATATATTTAAACTTTTCGTTTATTTACTACTATACAGTGTTTAAAAACCATAATACTTTAACACAACAAACTTTATAAAATATTTAATTTTCAAACATTTTATGGAAATAAAAGACTTAAAACCAAAAACAGGAAATGTAACAATCGAGCTTGAGATTGTAAATAAAGAAGAACCACGAGAATTTGAAAAATTTGGAAGAGCTGGAAGGGTTTGTAATGCTATTGGAAAAGATGCTAATGATGCTCAAATCAAAATAAGTTTATGGAATGACCAAATAGATCAAATCAAAGAAGGAGATAAAGTTTTATTTGAAAATGCTTATGTTAATGAATGGCAAGATCAATTACAACTATCAACAGGTAAATTCGGCTCATTTAAAGTTGTTTCAAATCAATAATTTTTTTATTTATTTTTTAATTATTTAAAACTAATAGAGGTATTTAAAATGCAAGAAAAAGAAGAATCTAAAAATAAAAATCTAGAAAAAAATTTATTTTACAAAAAAGAAAGTTCTTGGCTAAATTTTAGTGAAAATGAATTAAAAGAAATTTTTGAATTAGCAACAGAATATAAATTATTTTTAGATAAATCAAAAACTGAAAGAACTTGTATTTTACATGTTGTTGATTATTTAAAAAAAAATAATTTCAAAGATTTAAATTCTTATAACTTAATAAAAAAAGGTGATAAATTCTATAAAATTATTAAAGATAAATGTGTAATTTGTGGCATTTGTGGTGAAAATTTAAATAATTTTAGATTAATTGGAAGCCATGTTGATTCACCAAGACTTGATTTAAAGCCAATGCCATTATATGAAGATTCAGAATTAGGATTACTTCAAAGCCATTATTATGGTGGTATAAAAAAATATCATTGGGTTAATGTTCCATTATCATTAAATGGAGTGATTTTTACAAAAAATGGTCAAAAAATTACATTAAATATAGGCGAAAATGAAAATGATCCAAAATTTATAATTCCAGATTTACTGCCACACTTAGCAAAAGAACAATTGAAAAAAGAAGCATCAAAAGTTATTGAAGGTGAAGAATTAAATATTATTTTTGGTCATATCCCAATTAAAGATGATGAAATAAAAGAAAAAATAAAATTAAACATTTTAAAAAAATTAAATGAAGAATATAATTTAACTGAAGAAGATTTTGTCTTTGCAGAATTAGAATTTGTTCCAGCTCAAAAATCTTTTGATGTTGGTTTAGATAGAGGTTTAATTGGAGGATATGGTCATGATGATAGAAGCTGTGTATTTTCATCTCTAAAAGCAATATGTGATATTAATGAAGATCTAAAAAATACTGCAATTTCTCTATTTGTTGATAAAGAAGAAATAGGTTCAATTGGAGATACAGGTGCATCTAGTTTTATTTTATTAAATTTTGCTGATGAATATGTAAAAAAAGCAAATTTAGATATTAAACCAATTACTATTTTAAAACAAACTAAATCTATTTCAGCAGATGTTACAGTTGCACTAGATCCAAATTTCTCATCAGTTAATGACCCAAAAAATTCATCTTATGTTGGAAGAGGAATTTCAATTGAAAAATATGGTGGTGCTGGTGGAAAATATCATACAAATGATGCACATGCTGAATATATGCAAGAAATTAGAGAAATTTTAGATAAAAATAATATACAATGGCAAACTGGTGAACTTGGAAAAATAGATGTTGGTGGTGGTGGAACTATTGCCATGTTTATGTCAAGATATGGTATGGATTGTATTGATGCAGGGCTTTGTGTTTTAGGTACACACTCGCCATGTGAAGTAATTTCAAAAGCAGATTTATATTCATCATACCAATTTTATAAAAAATTTTTTAAATATTAAATTTTTATAATACAATACATAAAATCTTCATTTGAATTTTCCCAATTTTTAATTTTTTTTTCATAAATAATATTGTATTTTTTAATAATTTTATATGATGCATTTAATCTAAAATTTCCACTTACATATTCATATTTTTGTTCTATAGCTTTATTAACAAATTTTTCGAACAATTTATTTCCATATCCAAGGCCTTGAAAATATGGTAATACTAAAATATTATAAATATAAATTATTTTTTCTTTTTTAATTACACCATAATTATTTATTTTGATATCATTAATTGGGCTACATCCAATAATATTTCCAACATAATTTTCATGATAAAATAAAATAAATGTAATTGAATTTTTTTCAAATATTATTTTTTTATAATCCGTAATTGAAGTTCTTAATTTTTTAGAATATATTTTTTCTGAATTTTTTATTAAATCTTTATATTCATTAAAATTTAACATATTAATTTGTATCAATTTTAAAGCATTATTCTCTTTTTTTTTTAAAATTAAATTTAACATATTAATTTATAATTCTCTTAAATATCCCCAGTTATGTAATTTATCTGAATCTTCAACCCATCTATCTCCAATATCATATCTATAATACATGTGTGGTATATTTATCTGTTTAATTCTAGAATATGCTTGTTGTTTTGCTTGTTTCATAGTACTACCTATGCCACAAATAATTAAAACAACACCAGATTCCCCAGTTACAACCCATTCCCCATTTACAAGTTTTACATCTTCAATATGTATTCCATGTGGTATTTTTCTTGTTTTAAAATAAATAATTGAATCTTTTGATTTAACTTTAAAAGTTTCCGGGTCATTAAATGGAAATGGTGGAACTACTACTCTAACACCAATTTGAAATCCAGATCTTGTTTTTAATTTAATTTTTTTTTTATTTGCAAGTTCATAAAAAAATTCCCCTATAGGGTTTATTATTCCTTCTTGCTGAATACTAATTGTTGGATATCCAAATCTTGCAGTAAATTCTAATGGATAAATCCCATTAGCATTAACAATACAATTAACATCAATATAACCAACATATTCTTCTTCTGCAAGTTTTTTTTCTAATTTTTTTAATGTTAAATTAAATATTTTATTTGGATTAGACCAAAACATACTAGTTCCCATCTCCCCTGTTGACGGTCCAAGGTTTCCTGGAAACAATTTTTTATGTTCAAAATTTATATTAATTGGATAAATAAATTCATTACCATTAAAAAAAGCACCAACCGCAATCTCAACACCAGTTATTCTTTTTTGGAGTTGAATATCAACAATTTTTTTAGGCCATGCAGATTTATAATCATTTAAAACTTGTATTACGTCTCTTCCATCATCTTCTTCACCAACAAATAAAAGACCCTTAATATTTTGAGCTTCGCCACTTGGTTTTATAACATATTTTGTTGGATTATTTTTTACATAATTAATCGCTTCATCAAAAGAATCAAATTCACTATAAGGAATAATTGAAATTCCATGCTTTTTTAATTCTTCTTGCCCAAATGCTCTATCATCTTCAAGTTTATCAGTATAAGGAGTTCCACCAATTACAGCTTTTCCTTTATCCCGCAGTTCTTTTGCAATTTTTCCCATACCTAAAACATCATCAAAAATTATAACATCTGCCCAATCTATTTCATTTTCCCAATTATCAGTTTTTTGAATAAATCCATCACCAACATCTTTATCTTTTAAATTTTTGGTATATAATTTAACATTATGTCCTTCTTTAGAAATAATCCATGCAATATCTGTAATTAATGAATCAAAAGTTACAAATAAAAAATTTTTAAATTCTATTTTATTATTAATATTATTTGTGTTAATTTTTTTATGATTTTCCATTTAAGTCAGAAAGGTCAATTATTTATTGATATATTTAAATATTATGTTTTTTTATGACTTAGTATTCTTTAGTCATAATTTAGTTATATATTATTTTTATTATTATCATAAGTATTAGAACCAATAATTCTAACAAAAATATTGCGATTACTTATAAGCATATAAAATTTTAAAAATGCTATACGCTTTATAAAATAAAAAACTAAATAATTTTAATTAAAATTTTTAATAGTAATAAAATAAAAATAAGGGAAAGATATTTAAATGTAAAAGAATTAAATATATAAAAATGGCAATAATGGAAATTGCAAGACTTGAAGTTAAATCAACTACTACATTTAGCTTTCCAGACGTTTATACTGCATTACATGATTTTATGTATGAAAATGGTTTTTGTAATGATGCTGATGCAGGCTTTCCTGAAAAATTTTATAGTGAATCTAGAACCCAAACAAAAGGAAAAGAAATATGGGTATGGTGGAGATTTAAAAAACCATATTCTGGAACTGGTGGTAGCAGTTTTGTTAATGTTTTAATAGATATAGATTTTCATGGTATTGGAATTCGTGATTTAGAAATTATGTATAATGATAAAAAAATTGGCGTAAATAAAGGAAAAATTGAAATTGTCATTAGAGGTAGATTTGAAATAGACCCAAATGATAAATTAAAAAAATCATTTATCGGATCATTCATGGATTCATTTATTAACAAATATTGGAGAAAAGAATTATTAGATTACAGACAAGATGTTGTAAATGATTTAAATAAAATAAGAAACTATGCAGCACAACTATTAGATAAACAAACAACAGATTTTCTCGCAAAACCATTTCATCCAACCCTTGGATATAAAAGAGAAGATTTTTAAAAATGAATAAAAATATGGAATTAATAAAAAATAAAATAAAAATAAACAACAAATTTTTAATTTTTTTAATATTTTTATTTATAATTTTTCAAACTTTATTTTACTTAGATAATCAAAATCATATAACTATAGAAGATAATGCACTAAATATTATACAAATTATTTTTTTTAGTTTAATTAGTATATTAATAGTAAATATTATTTTAAAATTTACTGTTAAAAGAGTATTTTTTTTATTTGAAAAAGAACTTGAAATAGAACAAAGATTATTTTTAACAAAATTATATAGCTTCACTTTATACACAATTGCAATAACATTTATAATTTCTCAAATTGGTTTTACTCTAACAGATATTACTATGTTTTTTAGTTTTATTGGAATTGGTATCGCATTTGCTATACGAGACATTATTTTATCTTTTTTTGCATGGTTAATTATTCTATCAAAAAAACCATTCAGAATAAATGATTATATTAAAATTGGTGATGATTATGGAATTGTTGATAGAATTGGAACTTTTTTTATCACATTAAAAACAAATTATACAGATAATGTAATAAAAATACCAAATAAAACAATACTTGACAAAAATTTTAATAAGTTTAATAAAAATAAAACTCCAGATAGTATCAAAATAACACTATCGAAAATACCAAAAGACTTTAAAAAACGAAAAGAAACATTAACAAATGAAATCAAAAAAATATTAAATAATAGCGAAAATATTTCTATAGCAATAGAAATCAGGGGAGATAGTATTAATGTAAATAATATTAATTTAATTTTAAATTATTATACTTCTTTTGAAAAAATTTATGAAGTTAAAAATGAAATTTACACCAAATTCTATGAATTAAATAAAGATATAATTTTAATTAAAAAAAATTAAAAATTTATTAATCCAAATAAAAAAAAATATATATAAGTTAAATTATTTTAAAAATATGAATCAAAAAATTAATTTAATTATCTTTCTTGTATTTTTTTTTGGACTCTTTTTTACATTAGGTTTGCCAATGCTTAAAAATACAAAAGAAAATATTTCTGACTCAAAAATTACAGCACATATAACAAAAAACAATTCAAATAATACAACAACAAACACTAAAACAATAGATTTAAGTGAAGATCCTATGTGTTTTGATGAAGTTTTAAATGAAGTAAAACTTGAATGTTTAACTTTTGCAGGATGCCAACATGTTTGTAAAACAAAAGGATGTCTAAGTTACAATTTAGTATATAATGGAACAGATTTTAATGATAGAGTTTGTAAATGTAAATGCAAAATTTAAATAATAATAATAATAATAATAATAATGGTGATAATAATATAATTATAATTTTTCCATTTTATTCAATAAATATGAAAATAATTCTTTACTCATTTGTTTTTCAAATTCTTTTTCTTTTAAAAAAAATAACTTTAAAACATCAGTTCTCAAATTTTTTTTACCATCTATAAAATTAATTAATTCATCTTTTACATATAAAGGAATAAAATCTAATTTTGAGATTTCAATTTTAAAATTTTCAATAATTAATAATTTATCATCAATTTCTTTTAATTCTTCATCTCGCCAATTTTTATAATAATCAAAATCATCCATAGTAGAAATAAATTCCTTTTTATCATCTGTTGATTTATTTTTATCTAAAGAAATTTTTGCTATAACTAAATTATGCATTTTTTTTAAAAAATCCATTTTATCTTCAATTTTAACAATTTCCATAATGCCTAAAAGAACTATATTAAATGAAAATGGACTTGGAATTTTGGTTTCAATTTCCTTAATTGTAATTTTATTTTCAAAAATAGATTTTAATATAAAATAAGCATTCTTAATATCCATTTGATCTTCTAAAACCTCTCTTCTAGCCTCTTTTAAAATAGAAAAATCATTTGAAATTCTTTTAACTGAATTAATTAATATAGATGAATTAATTTGTTGCTTGCCAACTGTTTTTTTATTACCCTTATAATTTTTTAAAATCATCAAAGAACGAGATGCACAATGTCTAAACCTTCTTTTTAATATTTCTGAGTTATCAATTGCATTGTCCATAATTTTTCTTAAATTATCAGGATTTATTATCGATAGTACTTTATTTATATTAATTGATTTGTTTATACCAATATAAAATCCATTATCATTAATTGCGATTTCTAAATCTCTTTTTTCTAACTTAGTTATACTATAAGCAATAACTCTTGATAAAACATCATTAACCCTTCGTCCAAAAAGACAATGAAAAATAATTTTCCTATTTTGATTAAAATCCATATAATTTTCAATTAAAATCTTTTTATCATTTGGAATATGATTTACATAATTAAATTGCTCATAAAAATATAAATAAATTGCATTTGCTGAATTATTATCTAAATACAAATACTTTTTAATAAAATCTAAAATTTCATTTTTTGATTTATTCAAAATAAATTTTTCTTCAATATTTCTTCTAAATTTTCCAATTTCAATTGCTAAATCAAAACTCAATGGAAGCATTTCTGAAATCCATGAAGGAACTGTTGGTGGTCTGTCAACTGTTGTTGAAACAAAAGCACTCATACCCCTTGAATATTTAAATAAATATCTATTTCCACCTAAGATAAAAACATCACCAGGTCTTAATCTTTCAAGAAAAGCTTCATCTATAATACCAACAATCTGGCTACCTAATTTAACACTAACACCGCTTTGATCAGGAATTGTACCTATATTAGTCATATAAATGACTCTTGCCATCTTTCCACGTTTTCCGATAAATCCATCCTTTCTCCAGATTTTTGCATAAACATATCTATCTTCCAATGATACATATTCACCAGATAAATAATCTAATAAATCATTAAAATCACTTAAAAGTAAATCTTTATAACAATAACTTTTTTTAATTAAATTAAATAATTCTCGCTCATTCCAAACTTGATCAATAGCCATTCCAAAAATTTGTTGAGCTAAAACATCAAGTGCATTTTTTGGAATTTGTATTTTATCAATTTTTCTCTCTATTGCCGATTTTAATAAAATTGCACACTCAATTAAATCATCTCTATCAAAAACAATTATTCTACCCTTTGTGATACTATCTAATTTGTGTCCACTTCTGCCAATTCTTTGAAGTGCTCGTGCAACAGATTTTGGCGAACCAATCGAAATTACTAAATCAATAAATCCAATATCTATCCCAAGCTCAAGACTTGTTGAACAAACAACAACTTTCATTTTACCAAGCTTTAAATTATTTTCAAGAAGTGTTCTATGTTCTTTTGATAAACTACCATGATGTGCACCAATGTTTTCCTGATAAAATTTAGGAAATTTTTCTTTTAAAAAGTCAACAACTCTTTCAGTTCCAGATCTAGTATTTGTAAAAATTAAAGTAGTTTTATGTTTTTGTATCAATTTATGTAATTTTGAATATAATTTTTCATGTATTTCTTCACTTGAAACATTTATTAAATCAGGCATTGGTGATATTACTTTTAAATCCATTTTTTTAATAAAATCTACATTTACCATAATACAAGAATTATTAACACCAACCAAAAAATTTGCAATTTCATGTATTGGAGCAATTGTTGCAGAAAGACCAATTCTAGTTATATGACTACTCAAATAAGCTAATCTTTCCATACTCAAACTTAAATGAACTCCACGTTTATTATCAGCAAGTGCATGTATTTCATCAGCAATAAACCAATCAACACCAATTAAATGTTCACGAAATTTAATAGACGATAAAATTATACCTAAACTTTCAGGCGTTGTAATTAAAATATGAGGTGGATTTTTTAACATATCTGCTTTTTCTTTAACACTAGTATCTCCTGTTCTAACACCAACTCTTATATTTAATTTTTTACCATAAACTTTTTCAATTTCATCTAATGGTTCAACTAAATTTTTTTGAATATCATTATTTAAAGCTTTTAATGGTGATACATAAACACAATAAACTTTATTTTCTAAAATTCCTTTAATTGAAGAATCAACTAACTCATTTATTATTGCTAAAAATGCAGTTAAAGTTTTTGTTGCACCAGTTGGTGCACTAATTAAAATATTTTTTCTTGAATGTATTTCTAAAACCGAAAATAATTGAGGTAATGAAAATTCACTAAATTTACTAAAAAACCATTTTTTAACAATTGGATTTAATATATTTAATAAATCTTTTTTTGAATTTGGTTTTTTTTTCTCAAAAATTAATCCAAAATTTTCCATAAAAAACTAAAAACAAAAGAGTATTTTTAAATTATTTGAAAAACTATTTATTTATTTATTTATTTATTTATTTATTTATTTATTTATTTATTTATTTATTTAGAAACATAATTTATAATTTTTCTTTTAACAAAATCTTTTAGCTGTTTTTCAATTGAAAAATTATATTTACTTGCATTTATTTCAACTATCAAATTTGCACTTTTTGATTTTAATTTTCCAATTGTTATATTTATTTCTTTAACTAAATTTGGAAATTCAATTTCAACATCATGTATAAGCTTTTTTTCAATTTTTTCAATTTTATTAAAATTTGAAGAAGATAAATCAAAATTAAATATTATTCGCTTCAAATTAATTTTACTATAATTAACAACTTCATTTGCTAAAATTAAATTATTTGGAATATACGTTAAATTACCTTGGTCTGTTTTAATTTCTGTATACAAAAAAGTTATATCAATAATTATTCCTTTGTAATTATTTATTAAAATATAATCTCCAATAGTTAAATTTTTAGAAAACATAATAATTAAACCATTTACAACATTTATAATATGTTCTTTAAAAACCCAAGCAAACCCTGCAGAAAAAATACCAATGATTGTTAAAAAAGACTTAATTTCAACACGAAAATAAAATAAAATTGCAGTAAATAATGAAATAATTAATATAATATTGATAATACTTGAAAGTCCAATAGTTAAATTATCGTAGTGATCTACAGGTAAATTATTTCTTTTTCTATAACTAGAAATTAATATTATTTTTACTATATTAAAAAAAATATTCAAAGAAAAAAAAATTAATAATAAATCTAAAAATGAAAATAAAAAAGGATAAATTAAATAATCACTATAAAAAATTCTTAAAATAATCATTACTATTAATAAAATGAAAAAAAAATATGTTTGTTTTTTATGAACCCATGTAATTTTAAAACTTTTTAAAAGAAAAAAATCTATTAAATTTTTTAATTTTTTAATCATTTAAATCATATAATAAAATTAAAAATAAAAAAATTAAACTGGAATTTGACAATTTGTAGCTTTAGCTAAATCATCAATTGTTCTTTGTCCTTCATAAAGTTCACCATCTAATTGAATTTCAGGAACGCCTCGTCCAAGCATTTCATCCATACACTTTTGTTGATTTTGTGTACATTCAACATAAACTGGTTTTACTGCATCAGTGCCACCTAAAAGTTCAACTAATTGACTACAATATGGACATGTACTTGAACCATAAATTACAATTCCATTTTCAGCTAGACATTGATTAAACTCATATAATCCTTCTAAATTTACTTCAGAAGCAGATTCATCACTAATAACATCTTGCTCTTGACTTTCAAAAGATCCTTCTGATTTTAATTTTTCAGCTTCACTACAAATTTCTTCTGAATTTGTAAATTTACATAATTCAGATGCAAAAAGAAATTCTTCTTGAATCCCGCTTAAAACACTCATTTTATCATCAAGTAAAACAAAGTATCCTGGAATATCTATCTCATCAATTGGATAATTTATAATTCTAAATGATAAACCAGATTTATTTGCAAAATCTTTTGCGATTGGAAGCATTTCATCACAATTTACAGTACACATTTTAGATTTTAAGAAAAATAAAGTATCTTCATTTGAATCATCAATTTTTTCAACAACCACTTCATCATTAATATTTAAATATCCATAAATAAAAACAATTCCTAAAAATGAAATAAAAACCAAAAAACCTATTAATAAGCCTATTAGTAATAATGGCTTATTAGAACATTTAGAATGGATATTTTTAGTATCACTAACTTGATTATGAGTATTATGTCTTTCTCTTTTTTTTGTACTTTTAATAGAATTTTTAGTACTGCTTTTTTTTACCTTTTTTTTCATTAACAAAACACCTCTTTTTAAAAAATAAAATTATTATCTTTGTTCTTTATTTTCATTTAAATAAATTATTGTTGCCGCAATATCATGATTATTAGCTTCAAGTGCTTCAAGAGCAATTTCACGAGAAACATTAGTTTGATCAATTATTGTTTGTATATCTTCTTCATTAATTTCTGGTGCCATATCTATCTCTCGTTCAACAAAATCACCACTAACTTGAAAAACTTCCTGACCCATCATATTAACTTTTGCAACTTGTGCAGGAGATACAATTATTTCTTTATCATGACACTTTATTATTACTTCTATTGCATCTATATCTTCCTGAGACATATTCATACGCTTCATCGCTTGCTTCATCATTCTTGGATTCATTCCTGGAATCATTTTTAACCACCAAACCAAACATTACCATAAATATTTAAAAAACTAACAACAAAAATAACCAATATTATTAAAATTATAACATGCATTGGCTTTAATTGTATATTAGATTTATATTCATCAAAATATCTAGTAAGTCCTGCCCCACTATTGGGCATTGAGATTTTATTATTTCTTGCCATTTTTATATAAGATAAATAATTTTATTTAAAAATTTATTGATATTTTTTAATAATCAATACAATTTATTTTAATAATCAAGATCAATATTAAAATGATTTGTTTTTTGAACTTTTTCATTATGCTTTATTGATTTTTCTTCATTAAAACAATCATCTTGATTTTCATTATTTTTTAAATTTAAATCATTAATTTCACTATTAAAATTTTGATTAAAATTATTAAATAATTTATTTTCAACATTTTCTAGTTGGTTTTTAAAATTATTTTGGTTCATTGATAAATTATTTGTTTTTTCTTTAGAATTTAAATTGTTAGTTAAATTTTCATTAAAATTCTTTTTCAAACAATTATCATTCATAAAAGAGACAATGCTAGTATCATTTTCTATTTCTAATGCTAAATTATTATTTTGATTAAAATTATTAGCTAAATTAGAATTAATTAAATTATCATAATTTAGAGAATGTCGTTTAAAAGTTTCTTCAACATCTCGTAATAAAAATAATTTTGTTGCATTACTAACATCTAATAAAAATATTTTTTGTATCGATAATTTTATCGAATTTTTAAATTCATCACTTGCATTATATTTTGTAAGCATTTGATTAAAAAAATTTTTCTCATCTAAACTCAATTTATCCCACCTTTTAATACAAAAATATAAATCATATAAAAATATTTCTTTTATTTTCTTTTTTTATTGGCTTGTATTGAAAATTTATTAACAAAAATATTTTAATTTTAAAATAATTAGAAATATTTATAAATTATTTATAAATCTTAAGTATTAAAAAATAGTTTTTGCCTCCGTGGCTTAGAGGTATAGCGCGGCCTTGGTAAGGCCGAGGTCACGGGTTCAATTCCCGTCGGAGGCTTTTTTATTTAATATTATAATAAAAATTAATTTCTAAA